>NZ_JBITHZ010000065.1:0-36127 GCF_044458585.1 Nonomuraea sp. NPDC050451 | reverse complement strand
GCTGCCTCCTGCTTCACCCCACCGCTACGACGGCCGGGCGACGGTGGTCTTACACCTCCGTTCGGACAAACAGCGCTTTCCATGGCGCACTGACACGTTTCTTACCGGCACCCCCTGTTCGAGGCGAGAGTGTCGCCCGCACTGCACGGCACCAACCTGCTCTCGCCATGCAGGGGCTCGGGGACGGGAGTCCCGAGTCCGACTGATGGCCGGTTCTGGTCGTACCTCGGCTCGACCCGAGTCGGAAAGCGCCGCCCCGGCTGGTTGGCCAGAATTGGAGCCCTTTGCTGCCTCTTGCTCTGAGAGGGGCCTATAACCGGTTGTGCGCCGGCCTGGGCACGCCGCCAGAATGGGCGCATGACCACGCCCGCCGACTTGGAGTTCATGGCCGGGCTGCCGGCAGCGTGGGGTTTCCCCCCGGGCACGACGATCACCCGCGCCGAGCAGGGGACCAACAACCAGACGTTCCTGCTCCGCCAGGGGGGCCTCAGATTCGTGCTCCGGGTCAGCCAGACCCTGTCCGCCGCGCAGGTCGACGCCGAGCACCGGATCCTGCGGCGGCTACAGCAAGCCGGACTTCCCTTCCAGGTGCCTGAGCCAGTCGCCGCGCTCAGCGGAGACACGGTGATCGAGACTACGGCCGGACCCGCCACTGTCTGCCGGTGGATCCCCGGCGTGCGTCCCGACCTCACGGGCCAGACGGCACTCGAGCGCTTCGGCCGGGCGGCCGGGCTGCTCGGCAAGGCGATGCTGGGCGTGCCGCCAGAAGACGGGCTGGGGGACTGGCGCGGAGACCCTCTCCTGGCGCACCCCGCCGTACCGCACGTCGGCGGCCTTTGCCGTCAGCTACGCGCCGCCGGGATCAGCGCGGAGCGGGCCGCCCGCCTCGACGCCGTGACTCGCCGTGTCGGGCAGGAGTGGCTTGCGGGCGGTGGCGCGCTGCCGACCCAGGTCATCCATGGTGACCTGGCGGCCTGGAACGTGCTGGTCGACGAGGACAACGGGGAGGTGAGCGGGCTGCTTGACTTCGAGTTCGCCGGGGTGGGCTTTCTTGTCCAGGAGGTGATGGCGGCGTTGTTCTACAGCGGGGCCCTGGAGATGCCCGACTGGCAGCCCGGCACGGCGGCCTTCCTGCGGGGGTACGCCTCGGTCCGCCCGTTGGACGCCGCCGAGGCCGACGCGCTGCCCCGGTTGCTCCTCGCCCGGGCGGTCGGCAGCGTCCTGTGGCGGGCGGGCCTCTGGCTGACCGGGAAGGCACAGCTCGACGAGGTCGTCGACCGAATCCGCAAGCTGGAGGACACGACCCGCTGGCTCGACGCCAACGGCGCAAAGCTCCGGTCACTCGCGGCCGCCGGCGGGCACGGGTGACTCAGAACTACGGCTGGCGCGAGTCCCACGGCAGAGCTCGGCACCTCGATATTCGCAGGTCAGCGAGTTCAAGATCCGCCCAAGGCCGGAATTCCTGTTAGCTCGGCTGAACCCGAGGTGGGGCCAGAACTCATGCGTGATCAAGGGATCCACGATCGCTAGGTTGGGCCAATTCTCACGCGAACCGGCACCGTTGAAGATCGCCGAGTGGGGCCCTCTTTCACGCGAGAAATCAACCACCTGCTCATCGTCGGTCACGGCGACGATTGCGACGGTCGCGCCGCCCACGAGGATGTCCCACACGTCCTCGTTCGGCCTTGGGGAACATCGGTACAGCGGTTAACGCTAAACCGCTGATCTTGCCCCGGGAGCATCGGTACAGCCGTTGGCGCTGAGATCGACCATGGTCCTAAGCTGATGCGGCCTCGGGACATCGGTACAGCCGTTATCGGTGAGATTGCTCTTGAGTCGCGGTGCCCCTCGGGACTGAGCTGTCGGTCGGGCCTCCTGGACATGCGTGGACCCCGGCGGCCGACCGCCGGGGTCCACGGCTTCGGTGCGCGTCAGTCGAGCTCGACGAGCGGCGGCAACTGGCGGAGGGCTTCGGGCAGCTCGCTGATGCCGGGGTGAACCAGGTGCGCGCGGACGGCTTCGACGTCCGTGACGAGGACGTGGCCCGTCTCTCGCCGTTCGTGCGGCACCACATCAACATGCTGGGCCGCTACTCCTTCCGGCTGCCCGACCTGCCCGACCTGCCCGACGCTATGAGGCCCCTGCGTGACCCAGACGCGGCCGATGAGTAGACCGGGAGGAAGGAGACAGCTGCCGACCCCGGCCGTTGTCCGGCGGCACACGGCCGCCGGACAAGGTCGCCCACCGCCGAAATCAGACGCCTTCGCGCAGGTACAGGTCGCGCAGCAGGCCGATCTCGCCGCCGTGATGCGCGACCTCGACCAGAGCGTGCAGCGCGAGCTTCAGATAGGTCTCATCGGCCCAACCGCCGGGGCCTATGCCTATCGGCGCCAACAGGCGCTTGTCGCCGAGGGCTGCGATACGGGAGATGAAGTGCTCCCAGTCCTCGGCGAGCGCCTGGACGCCCTCTTTCGCGGTGCCCGGCCACTCGTGGCGGTCGCCGAACTCGGGGACGTCCTCGAAGAAGTGGATCACATAGCCGCGCAGGCAGAGGCTGCCGATGTGCCAGATGCGCCAGGCGATCGTCGTGACGGGGTCCGGCACGTCCGGGACCGACTGCGGAATCAGCTCGTCGACACGGAAGACGCCGTCGTCGCCGGGGCGGATGCTGATGCAGTCGCTGACCGGCTCCCAGTGGTACTCGGCGTCGGTCAGGCCCTCAAGGCGCCCGAACAGCCGGGATCGCACGCGTTCGAAGGCCGCGAGAATGTCCCGCGTGGCGGGGTCGGGCACGATCATGTCAGCCAAGTCAACTCCAGGGCTCGGTGGTTTCGGGTCGGTCGGGATGATCAGGATCGACGGGTCGGCCAGCTCGGTCACGTGCCGCCGCCTCGGCGCGTGTCGCCGGGTGCGAGCAGGCTGGTGAGTTCGGCGATGGCGTCAGGCGACGGCTTGAAGTAGCGGCGCAGGTTCTCCGGCTTGCGGTGCCGGGACTCGGCCATCAGCATCAGCAGCGACGCGCCAGCCTCGCCCAGGTGTGTCAGCGCGGAGTGGCGGTATTCGTGCAGGTCCCAGCCCGTCCCCGGGGCCTGTGTGGCGGTGTGGATGTCCAGCAGGGCGCGGGCCTGGCCGTAGGACAGGCGCGCCGCCCCGGTGTCTGGGCACACGTCCCGAGGGCCAATGACCTTCCCCGGCCCCGCACGGCGGGCGGTGACGAACACCGGACCGCGGGTGCGGCCCTTGAGCAGCCGGGGCAGCAGCCGGGCGGTGCCGGCATCCCAGTACACCGGCTCCAGCACGTAGTCCCCATGCGACTGGCCCCGGCGGCGGGCCTTGGTCCGGGCGTCCTTGGCCTTGACCAGGCAACGGCGCACGGCGAAGTCCAGGTCCTCGATGTTGCCGCCCAGGATCTCCTCGGACCGCCCGGCGGTCTCGTAGAGAATCCGCCACAGCGCCTTCTCCCACAGGTGCACCTCGCGCCGCGCGATCAGCCGGTCGACCGCCATCTTCGAGCGGGCCGGGGTTTCGGAGTCCGGCACCGCCAGCCGCTTCGCCCAGGCCGGGACCATCGGTCCCCCGTAGCCGCGCTCACGGCACCAGCCGAGCGAGGACAGCATCCCCGCCCGGCGGGAGTTCCAGGTGTTTACCGCCGCGGTGCCCCAGAGCAGTTCGAGGGCCTCGCCGATCTCGTCGTCCGCGACCGACGCCAGCGGCCGGGCCTCGCCGGGCCGTTCAGCGGTCTTGCCCACCCCGATCCCGTGGTTGCGGACCGTGTTTGGGTTGCCGAGCGAGTCGAGAAACACGTCCGCCGCCGCGCGGACGGTCAACGCCTTCCCGGCCGGCAGTTGTACGACGGCGGGCACCGCTTCCCCCTTGCCACAGATAACAGGGCCGCTTCACGTAGCGGCCGGAGAACGTCACCGCAGGTGACGGATCAAGCTACCGCAGATACTAGGGCGTTATCTGTGGGATGACTTCAAGATCGCCCCGCGCCCGACGTCCCGTCAGGCGCCCACTAGGGCCGACAGATGCTTGGCGCCGGTTTTCGTTCCGATGTTCCTCAACCCCGACTCCGCCGGACTACCGCCAAAATCCGGTCCGATCCTCCTCGCGGGCCGGCCGAGCTGCAGGGGTCTGCGCATCACTCCGGACCGGCACGCCACCACCGCGCCCGCCAAGGCCGCCGTGGGGCCGCAGCAGCCGCGGCCAGGGCCGCGGCTGCGATGGGCGCGCTTTCTCCGTGCGTGGCGGGCGGCCGCGACGGCGCGTCTCGTCCGCGCGTGCCGGGTGGCAGGACGGCGCGTCTTGTCCGCGCGTGGCGGGCGGCCGCGAGGCGCCGGGCTGTGGGTCGAGTGGCTGGGCTTTGCGTCGGTGGCAGAGGTCGGCAGTCGTCCGGCGCGGGCGTGGCGCGCAAGCGGTCATGTTTTTTTAATTTTATTTTCTGGAAAATCAAAAATGGTAGGCTGCCCGCCGTGACTTCGGAGGCCAGTGTGGTAACGCCTTGTAAGCATTGTGGGGCGCCGATCGAGCAGCGGCGGGGGAGGGGGCGGCCCAAGGCTTACTGCCCTGAGAAGGACTGCCAGGCGGCGGCCAAGCGGGAGCGGGAGTTGCGGCGGGCCACGCCGGGGTTGGAAGGGGCGCTGGCCAGGGCCGAGCAGTTGTACGACCGGATGGAGAGCGGGCTGGCCGCCGCCATCGAGCCGCTGGCGCGGGCCCTCGCCGAGGAACTGAGTCCGGCGGGGGTCGAGGCGAAGCTGAGCGCGGTGCAGGCTGAGGCGCACACGCGCGTTGCCATCGCGCGCACCGAGCGAGAGCAGGCGTTCGAGCAGGTACGGCTGGCGCGCGAGGCCACCGAGCACGCCCGCAGGCAGACGGCCGAGATGCGGGTACGGCTCGAAGAGGCGGAGGCCGAGCGCGAGACGGCACTGGGTGATGCCGAGCGGGCGCGGGAGCAGGCGCTGGCCGCGTTGCGCGAGGCCGCGAGCACCGAACGACAGGCGCTGCAGACGGCCGAGGAGGCGAAGCGACGCGCGAGGACGGCCGAGCGGCGGGCCGAGGAGGCGCTGCATCGGGGCGAGCTGACGGAGCAGGCCAGGGACCAGGCCGTTCATGAATTGGCCGATCGGGCGGAGCTGGCCGAGCGGCGTGCGGCCGAAGCCCTGGAGGAGGCTGAGCAGCGCACCGCCGAGGCGCGGACGCAGGTCGTACGGGCTCAAGAGGAGGCCGACCGGGCACGGGAGGAACGCGACCGGGCCCGGGACGAGACGGCGGCGGCCGTGCGGGAGCGTGAGCAGGCCGAACGGAAGATGATCGAGGCGCAGGCCCGCGCGGAGGCGGCGGCGCAGGAGCGGGGCCGGGCGGTGGAACGGGCGGTCACGGCCGAACGGGCAGCGGCGGAAGCTGAGCGGGACCGGGCCGTGGCCCTCAAGGAGGCCGAGCGGGACCGAGCCATGACGCTCAAGGAGGCTGAGCGGGATCGGGCCGTGGCGCTCAAGGAAGCCGAGCGGGACCGGGCGGTGGCGCTCAAGGAGGCATCGCAGGCGGCGGCCGAGGTGGAGCGGTTGGAGGGGAAGGTGGCGGAGGCGTCCGCGTCGCTGACCCGGGAGCGGAAGCTGGCCTCGCGGGAGAAGTCCCGGGCTGATGCCGCGGCGAAGGAACGGGACGGGTTGCTGGCGGAGCTGAGGCTGGAGCGGATGCGGCTGGAGGATCTGCGGGCCGAGTTGGAGGCGGTACGGGCGGAGGCGGCGCAGCTGCGGGAACGGGCGGTGGCCGCGGAACTTCGCTCGTCCCAGGGAAGTCCCGGCGGCCTAACCGTAGGCGGTGGCTTGTCCTAGGGGAAGTCCGGCGGCCTAACCGTAGGCGGTGGCTTGTCCTAGGGGAGGTCCGGCGGCCTGGCCGTGGGCGGCGTGCCGGTGAGAAACGTGTCATGAGCCCGAAACGAGCGATGACGGGGTGATGGACAGGCAGCATGGCCGCCACGACAGCCGGGCGATGATGAACGGATGAGCACCGATGCTCACGCCGGCCAAGGGCGACGATGAACGGACGAGCACCGACGCTCACACTGGCGGGAGGGCGCCGCTCACGATGATGGGAGGGCGCCGCTCATGCTGGCGGGAGGGCACTGCTCACCTCGGCGGAGGAGCACGCCGCGTATGAAGCGCGGGCTCACACCTTTCTCTCATCGTGCGCAGGTAGAACGATGTCGTGAACGAACAACTCGCCGCGAAAGTGCTGGTCGTCGATGAC
This sequence comes from Nonomuraea sp. NPDC050451, assembly GCF_044458585.1. Lineage (NCBI taxonomy): Bacteria > Bacillati > Actinomycetota > Actinomycetes > Streptosporangiales > Streptosporangiaceae > Nonomuraea > Nonomuraea sp. NPDC050451. Next base: position 29,878 of record NZ_JBITHZ010000065.1, on the reverse strand, counting down.
GAGCCGAACATTCGTGAGCTGCTGTCCGAGGCTCTGGGACTGAACGGCTTCCTCGTACGGACCGTGCCGGACGGCCGCCAGGCGCTGGAGGCGGTGGCAAGGGAGCGGCCCGACATCATCGTGCTGGACGTGATGATGCCCGGCCTGGACGGATTCGCGGTCGCGCGCAGGCTGCGCGAAGCCGGTGACTGCCCGATGATGCTCTTCCTGACCGCCAAGGACGCGGTGTCCGACCGGATCGCCGGGCTGACCGCCGGTGGCGACGACTATGTGACCAAGCCCTTCAGCCTGGAAGAGGTGGTGCTGCGGCTCCGGGCGATCATGCGCAGAATGCGCTCGCCGGAGGAGCAGGTCGACGACGGCGTGCTGCGGTACGCGGATCTGGAACTCGATGAGCAGGCCCACACCGTGCGTCGGGCCGGGCGCGCGATTCACTTGTCGCCGACCGAGTTCAGCCTGCTGCGGTACCTGATGATCAACGCCGAACGGGTGGTCAGCAAGGCGCAGATCCTCGACCGGGTGTGGGACTACGACTTCGACGGCGAAAGCAGGATCGTCGAGTCCTACATCAGCTACCTGCGGCGGAAGATCGACGCTGAGGGCCCGCCGCTGATCCACACGCTGCGTGGCGTCGGCTACCGGCTGGGGCCTTCATGAGACCGGCCTGGCCTCTGCGGCATCGGCTGCTCGCCGCGCTGCTCGGTCTGTGCGCGGCCGGCCTGGCGGCCTTCGCCACGGCAAGCGTGCTGCTCCTGGACCGTTCGCTGCTGTCCAGGGTGGACGCCCAGCTGAGCGAGGTGGCCACCACCTTCGGCCGCCGCCCGCTGCCTCCTCCGCCGCCGGTCGACAAGGGCCAGACCGCGCAGCTCCCGACGCAGTTCCGGATCGCCATGTACGGCCCGTCCGGGACCCTGCTGCGCAACGTACCCACCGAGACCTCCGACGGGCCGGCCATCCCCGACACGGCGATCTCCACGATCCCGCGAGACCCCGTCACCGTGCCCGCCAAGACGGGGCCCGGACAGTGGCGCATCCTGGTGCGGAGCCTGCCCGACGGCACCAGGCTGGCGGTGGCGATGTCGCTGGAGCCCAACCAGGCGACCGTGCACCAGATCCTGGTCATCGAGGTGGTGGTGGGCAGCCTGGTGCTGCTGCTGCTCGGCACGCTCTCCCTCACAGTGGTACGGCTGGGGCTGCGCCCGCTCACCCGCATGGAGCGTACCGCCGAGGCCATCGCAGGCGGAGACATCGACCGCAGGGTCAGTGACACCGACCCGGGCACCGAGACGGGACGGCTCGGCAGAGCGCTCAACATCATGCTGGAGCGCCTGGCGACCGCGCTACGCGAGTTCGAGCGCTCCGAACGGCGATTGCGTCATTTCGTCGCCGACGCCTCTCATGAGCTCCGCACGCCGCTCACCTCCATCCGGGGCTTCGCCGAGCTCTACCACCACGGCCAGGGCACCAGAGATCCGGCGGCCGAGCGGCTGCTGCGCAGGATCGAGGCCGAGGCGGCACGCATGGGCGTACTGGTGGAGGACATGCTGCTGCTGGCCAGAATGGACCAGGAGCCCGCGCTGGAGCCCGGCATCGCGGACCTGCACGTGCTGGCCGGGGACGTGGTGCACGCCGCCCGGGCCCGCGATCGTGAGCGGCCGATCCGGCTGGTCGTCTCCGACGATCCGGTGTTCGTGCTCGGCGACGAACACCGCCTGCATCAGGTCATCGCCAACCTGGTCGGCAACGCCATACAGCACACGGCCTCGGGTAAGGAGATACGCGTCACGGTCAGCCGGCGCGCGGTCGCCGGCGTTCCCGCTCCCGGCGTCGTGCACGCCGGGTCCGGACCCGACCCCCATGCCGCAGCCGCGCTGATCGAGGTGCGCGACGAGGGGCAGGGCATCGATCCCGAGCACCTGCCGCACGTGTTCGACCGCTTCTACCGGGCCGACGCGGGCCGCTCCCGCGACAGCGGCGGAAGCGGGCTGGGCCTGGCCATCGTCGCGGCGCTCGTGCAGGCGCACGACGGCCGGATAGAGGTGACGAGCACCCCCGGCCACGGAACCGCTTTCCGCGTGCTGCTTCCACTCAACCAGACCCAGGACGACTGAGTTCACCTTCACGTCAGATTCGGTTCACACATTATTCCCAGCTTCGTGCTGTCAGATGTGTGCTGACGAAAGGGGGAACATGCTGGAAAGGTTCCGCAAACCAGCCGTCTCCGCAGGTCGCGACAGTGATCAGCCAGTGTCCGCCGCCGGGGTGAACGGTGACCAGGGCCACCGGCTGCGGGCACCGAGCAGGCTGCACGCCTTCAACCGGTACGAGATCAAGTACCTCGTGGACACGGCCGAGGCAGCCGGCCTCCGCGAGGAGATCGAGCAGCGGCTGGATCGCGACCGCCACAGCGGCGACCAGGGCTACGGCATCTGGAGTGTCTACTACGACACCCGGCAGCTGCGCTTCTACTGGGAGAAGATCGAAGGGCTGAAGTTCCGCAGGAAGCTGCGGGTGCGCCACTACGGCGACCGGTTCACCGTGGGGGACGACACGCAGGTGTTCGTCGAGATCAAGCAGCGGGTCAACCGGGTCACCCAGAAGCGCCGGGTACGCCTGCCGTACCGGGACGCGCTGCGCCTGTGCGACGGACGGCAGCTGGTCGAGCACGAGCCCTCCCAGCGGGCCTTCCTGGAAGAAGTGCTCGACCTGGTCCTCCGACTGGACCTGCGGGCCACCGCGATGACCGGCTACACCCGGCACGCGTACGTGGGCCGCGACGCCGACGTGGGCCTGCGCGTCACCTTCGACCACCGCATCCGCGGCCGCGACCGGGACTTCCACCTCGGCGCCGACGCCGAGAACCGGCTCATCGTCCCCGCCGGCAAATCGATAGTGGAGGTCAAGGCCAACGAGCGGGTGCCGTACTGGCTGACCGACCTGACCGCCAAGCGGAACCTGCAGGTGGTGCGGGTTTCCAAGTACTGCCAGAGCGTGGAGGCCTACGGGCTGGCCCCGCGCTCCGTCTTCCACGTTCCTGACCACGAGCTCGACTTCCGCCGCCATCGGCCGACCGTTCTCTCGGAGGCATGACCCCCCATGGACTTCTCCTTCCAGGATCTGTCCGGCACGTTCAGCGTGGCCGACATCGCTATCGCGATGTCGCTGTCGTTCGTGCTCAGCGCGATGATCGGCTGGGTGTACCGGGCGACGCACCGCAACGTGTCCTACAGCCAGTCGTACGTGCAGACGCTGGTCATCCTCGGCATGCTGATCTCGCTGATCATGCTGGTCGTCGGCTCGAACATCGCCCGCGCCTTCGCCCTGGTCGGCGCTTTGTCGGTGGTACGTTTCCGCAACGCCATCAAGGAGACCCGCGACGTCGGGTTCATCTTCCTCGTGATGGGCGTCGGCATGGCCGTCGGCACCCGCTTCTACCTGCTGGCCGTCGTCGCGGCCGTGGCGATCTCGCTGATCGTGATGGTCATGCACCGGTTCAACTGGTTCCAGCTCAACGTGCGGCGGCAGGTGGTCAAGGTCCAGGTCCCCTCGGACGAGGACTTCACCGCCACGATCCAGGACGTCCTCATCCGGCACACCGACGAGTTCGAGCTGGTCAGCATGGAGTCGATCCGCGGGGGAGCGCTGACGGAGCTGATGTACACCGTCAAGATCAAGAAGGGCAGCGAGCCGGCCGATCTGATCGGCGGTCTGCGCGAGCGCAACCACGGCCAGTCGGTCACGGTCCTGACCGGGTACGACCAGACTGACCTGTAGGCCCGGCACATGGCGCAGCTCAAGCATCGCATCCCGGTCAAACTCCGGCACAACTGGAAGCTGGTGGCGCTGTGCGCGGCGTTCCTGGCCGTCTGCTGGGGCCTGTTCGGCAGCGGGACGATCCGCCCGTACGTCACCACCGCCCAGGCCGCCGAAGCCGAGACCGTCACCACGAACCTGACCGGCACCGAAGACCTGTTCGACGCCTCCGTGGCGCACGACGTGAAGCTCACCTTCACCGACGAGGCCTACGAGGACATGCTGGGCGAGTACTTCAAGGACGGCGAGAAGTAGTACGTCGAAGCCGACCTGACCATCGACGGCACCCGCATCCCCAGCGTGGGCGTCCGGCTCAAGGGCAACTCCACCCTGGCGGGGCTGACCTGGAAAGGACAGTCCAAGCGGCGGAGCATGCCCGGTGGCGGCCGGCGGCCCGAAGGACTGCCGGAGGGCTTCGAACCGCCCGCAGGCTTTGGACCGCCCGGCGACGGGCAGCAGCAGGGGCCGCCTGGGGGCGGCATGTTCGGCGCGTCCCTCAAGGGTGAGGAGCCGGAGAAGCTGCCGTGGCTGATCAGCTTCGACGAGTTCGTGGAGGGCCGCCGCTACCAGGGGCACAGTCAGGTGGCGGTACGGCCGGCCGCGATGGGCTCGACGACGCTGCTGAACGAGGCACTGGGCATCTCGCTGGTCAGCGCCTCCGGCGAGCCGACCCAGCGCTCCACGTACAGCTCCTTCACCGTCAACGGCCGCTCCTCGACCCCGCGCCTGCTGGTGGAGTACCTCGACGAGGGCTACGCCGAAGGCCTCGGCGACGGCGTGTTGTACAAGTCGCTGGCCAGCGGCTCCTTCAGCTACAAGGGCGAGGACCAGACCGGGTACGCCAGCGACTTCAAGCAGGTCAACAAGGTCGGCGGCAAGGACCTCCAGCCGGTCATCGACCTGGTCAAATGGGTGAACGAAGCCTCCGACGCCGAGTTCGCCGAGGGCCTTGCCGACCGGCTGGACGTGGAGTCGTTCGCCCGCTACCTGGCCCTGCAGAACCTCATGGTCAACTTCGACGACATGGCCGGCCCCGGACGCAACTACTACCTGTGGTACGACCTGAACACCAGGAAGTTCAAGGTCATCACCTGGGACCTCAATTTCGCCTTCAACGGCGACGCCAAGAGCGGTGTCAACGACACGATCGGGATGGGCTTCGGCCGTGGAGGTTCCCAGGGGTCCACCCCGCCTGAGGGCGGCGGCATGATGCGCATGGGCCACCCCCTGAAGGAGAAGTTCCTCAAGAACGCCAAGTTCAAGAAGATCTACGAGGAGCAATATCGCGTCCTGTACGGCAAGCTGCTGGGCAACGACACCGCGGTCGGCCTGCTCGACGAGCTTGTCACGTCGTACAAGCTGAACGAGAAGGCCGACACCGCCAAGGTCGACGCCGAGGCGCGGACGTTGCGTACGTTCCTGCAGACCCGGACCGAGACCCTGCGCTCGGACAAGGCGATCAGCGGCGCGTAGCACCTTCGCAGTGCTGGGCCTGCCCGGCAGGCCCAGCACTGCCGCCTGGCGACCTCGCCCCCACTCCGGCCGGGCCCGAGTCGTCGGCGGTCATCCGGCCAGCCCGAGCAGAGCGGGACTTCCTGCGAGTGGGAACGGGTACGCGATCATGTGATCCAGGTCGATCCCCGAGGACCCGCCCGCACCCCGTACCACCGCAAGAGTCCGGACATCCACGAATAGCTCGCCGGATCGGCTGCCTGGCCTTGCCGTTAGTGCCGTTCCTGTTGCTCGCGGCGACCGTCATGGCACCGGTGTGGATCAATGACCACCGCCTGGCGCGCATGGTGGACCGCATCCACGAGTACCCGCTGCCGCCCGGAACGGACTTCGGGGTCGTGGCCTGGACGCCATTCGACGAGCCCGGCACCCCCGTGGATGGCACCTCCGCCACGAAGCCAGTGATCATCGACCTGGGCGGCATGTACGACGACACCTGGATGGACATGCGCTGCTGGTGACGTGGCGGGCCGCTCGCATGCTGACCGACTGCCTCGGAGCTCAAGACGCCTGGTCTCCGGCGGCGCGGCCGCGATCAGTAGTAGCCGTGGATGGTGGTGGAGTTGAAGGTGCGCTTCTGGCCGTCAGGCTTGGTCAGCACGATGCGGCCGAACAGGTCGTCGATGTAGCCGTCGAAGAATCCGTCGTCCTCGTTGAGCTGGCTCCAGGTCGCCACCATGTCGAACTCGGCCGAGAGTCCGTTGTCCCCTGCGGCACTCCAGGTGACCGGCACCGACACCAGGCTGTTGTCGAAGGCGGGGTCCTCGCCGATGACCTTGGCGGAGAACTCGTCACCGGGATGATCGATGATGGCCTGGGCCTCCTCGCGGCTCATGGCCACGTCGATGCCGAGGTGGACGTTGATGTCCCCGCCAAGTTGTATCCGGTCGAGGCTGAAGCACATGACGAAGCCGCTGCCGCTGTTGCACACGTTCACGGGATTCGGCTCGGCCGAGGCGGGATTCGCCAGGAAGACGGCAGCGGTGGCCGCGGCCGATAAGACAATCAGTAGCCTGCGGATCGGGGAACGGTTGATGGTGCTCATGGGACGGCTCCTTCAGCCGGGGCGGCCCGGCGTCGCTGATACTTCTCCCCTTTCTGCGTTCCATCGCGTTCCACCCCGTTCTCTCTCAAGGCCTCCGCCCGAGTCGCTGAAAGCCCTCACCGGCCCCTGAAACACGCAGGCCTGATCGCCGGCACATCCGTCATCGTCCGTGTCGGCGGCCCGGCGCTCATTGCCGCGGCCGCCTGAGCTCTCAGCCCTTGGGTCGACGGCCGAAGTCCGTGGCGAGCCAGGTCGCGAGGTCCTCGGCCGGCCGGCCGCGGTCGCCGGACCCCGCTTCCCCCGCCTCCGGCTCCCGCACGCGGTCGAGGCGGAACACCCGCCAGCCGTCGGCGTCGAGGTCGTGGGCGAGAACGTACCAGCGTCCGCGGGCGTAGAGGCACCGCACCGCCTCCACCCGCCGCCGGCTGACGGCCCCGTGCCGGTCGCGGTAGCCGAACCGCAGCACGAGGTCCTGATCGGCCGCGCGGAGCAGCACCGCCAGGGTCGAGGGTTCCACGCCCCCGCACTCGCCGCCGACGTTCTCGCTGCCCGCGACGGCGGTGTCCAGGACGGTGCGCAGCCGCCGCGGGAGCACTTGCGACAGCTTGGCCAGCGCCCGGTGCGCGGCGTCCCCGGCAAGGATCCCCTCGACCATGCGCAGGGCCGCCACCAGAGCCACGACCTCATCGTCCTGGAAGACCAGCGGCGGCATCCGGTGCCCCGGGCGCAGCGCGTAGTGGCCACCCGGCCCGGGCCGGCTCTCGACGGCGTAGCCGAGGCTCTGCAGGCGGGCCACGTCGCGACGCACGGTGCGGGTGCTGACCTCGAGACGCCCGGCGAGCTCGGAAGCCGACCAGCTCGGCCGGGCGGCCAGCAACTCCAGCAGCCGGAGGGTCCGTCCGGCGGGATCGCCGTCGGCAGGGGCGAAGTCGGTCATGGCTCTAGTGTCGCCACAATCGCGGACAGGATCCGACCACATCTCCTCGTACGGTGGACGTCATGGAGATCGCTATCACAGCACCGTCCGGCAACGTCGGCCGCTTCCTGGTCGGTCACCTGGTCCGCGCCGGTGTCCGTCCGCGGCTGCTGAGCCGCCACCCCGAGCAGCCCCGCGCGACCTGGGGAGACCTCGTCGACGCCCGTGAGGTCGACCTGCGGGACGCCGCGGCCGTCACCGAGGCGACCCGCGGCGTTGACGCGCTGTTCCTGGTCGTGCCGCCCGGCGAGGCCGACGACCCCGTCGCGGCGTACGCCGAGGTCGGCGAGATCGTCGCCGCCGCGGTCGCCGAGAACCGCATCCCTCGCACCGTCCTGCAGAGCAGCGTCGGATCGGAGCTCCGCGAGGGCGCCGGTGAGATCGACGGGCTGGCCCGCGTCGAGGAGGCGCTGGACCGGGTCGTCGCCAAGGACGCCGATCTCGCCGTCACCCACCTGCGGTGCGGCTACTTCTTCAGCAACCTGCTGTTCGAGCTCGACAACATCCGCTCGGGCACCGTGGCCGTGCTCCTGCCCACCGACAAGCCGTTCTCCTGGGTCGCTCCGGCCGACATCGCCGCGGTGGCCGCGTCCCTGCTGCTGCGCGCCGACTGGTCGGGACGCCTGGTGCAGGCCGTGCACGGTCCACAGGACCTGTCCTGGGACGACGCCCTGGCCGTGGTCGGCGACGTCCTGGGTCGCACGGTCACCGCCCACCGCGTCGCCGACGACGACATGCGCGCCACGCTGGCCGGCGCCGGCATGTCCCCGGCGCAGGTCGAGGCCATCATGGGCATGTCGACCGGACTGCGCGAGGGATTCGTCCCCGAGCAGCCGCGGACCCCCGTGACCACGACCGACACGACGCTCGGAGCATGGGCCTGGGCCGAACTCCGTCCCGCCCTCGACACGACCGGATGACGCGTGCCCGACTTGTGACGTGTCAGAATCTCCGGCACGCCGGCGGCGGGACGGCCTGGCAGAGCGTCTTCCACCTCCACTTGGTCCCCCGCTTCGAGCCCACCGACCTCACGCCGCCGTGGACCGAGGTCGAGCACCCGGTCGAGTCCCTCAAGGGGCTGGCCGGGGGATCAGGGCCTGGCGCTGAAGGCGAGCGCCAGGACGGGCTCTGAACACTGCTGGCAGCTTGGACCCCCACCTTCAAGCAGCTGACCAGCTACGTCGCTTGAGAACCCCAGAAAACGATTGCGTCCCTACCTCGACCTCGGTACTGGTGAAGTCGCGTATTCAACTGTGGTGAGTGGTTCTTCCCGTCGGGTGACGTTCTGTGTTCCCGGCGGCGTAGCGGATCATGCTCAGCCCCGACTCGCCGTGGCGCGCCGCAGGTCGGGGACCCAGATCTCGACGTGGTGCAGCAAGCCGGCGGCAGGCGTTTCGGTCATGGAGACGACCCTCCATGGCGGTCACTCTCCTCCATGCATGGGACAGGAGTCTGGCGGCGGCGTCGCGTAGCGGAGGAAGAGACGATCGGCTTTGCTCAGGAAGGGCTCGATCTGGGCCTGCATCGTGCCGTCCGCCCCGCGGGCGAACGACCAGATGCGGGTTGTTTCTCCGCTTCGAGGCAGAAATCGCCGCCACCATGTGGAGACCTTTTTGTCCGGGTCGTCATTGACGCCGTAGTGGTGGGCGAGCCGCGGGAGCCGGCGCGTGAACTCGACCTTGTCGCCGAAGTCCCATTCCTCGCCATCAGGCCGGGCGATGAAGCTCAGGAAGGGAAATTTGCTCTCGACCCCGCGCGCCTGGACGGCATCCCTCAAGGTGATCGAGTCCAGGCCTGTCGCCCGTTCGTACGCATGCCTGGTGACATAGGCGAACAACTCGAAGTTCGGATAAACCTCCTCCGGCCAGCGTGAGCGCCTGGTAAGCGTGACCCGCTTGAGCCGGATCCGACCGTTCCTTGATGTGCTCGTCCGCTCGTGGCGGTAATTACGCGACAGCTCGTCGAGCTGCTGCATGGCCGACAGCTCGAGAATGCGATCGGGACAGTCGACAGCCTTTTCGAAGTCCTCTCGGCCCAGACTGATCAGCCAGTCCGCGAAATACTCGAATCCGTCGGACGATGCGTAGCCGGTGGTGATGTAGAAGGCCGCGTACATGTCCCAGGAACAGGCGCGGTTGCGGCAGATCGTGAACCAGACGTCGTAGTCCACGATCTCATCGGCGGACAGACCGGAGAGGTGATTCTTGAGCCATTCCACTCGCGCCTGCCGGGTGCCGGTCTCCGCGGCGGAGCGCTCGACCAGGTCCCAGAAACCGTCGACGTCCATGGCTCATGATCATGACATCCGGAGGGACTGCCTGCCTACCCGTCGCCCAGTGGTAACTGTCGAGAGTAGTCGTTCGGCCTCGGGGATCAATCGGGCAGCGGTTAGCGGTAAGGAATGATCGCTAGCACAGTGATCGCCCGTGCCGCTGGACATCGACCGAAGATCGCATGAGCCGGTCGGCTGGCGGATACCGTCCGCCGTGTGCCGATGGAGTTTCCGGCCGATGAGCAGGCCGGAGCGTACGGACGGTTCGTTGAGGAGCCGACGCGCCCGGAGACGGAGCGGTTCTTCTACCTCGATGACATGGACCGGCGGCTGATCGGGAAGCGGCGGGTGATCACAACCGTCTGGGTTTCGCGCTGCAGCTGTGCACGGTCCGGTACCTGAGGCTCTTCGTGGAGGACCCGCTGGACGTGCCGTGGCCGGTGGTCGTGTACGTGGCCGAGCACCTCGGCGTGGAGGACACCTCGTGCGTGAAGCGGTACACCGAGCGGCAGATGACGGCATACAAGCACGCCTGGGAGATCCGGGACACCTACGGCTACCATCCGTTCGAGGACGCGGAGTCGGGCCGGCGATTCCGCACCTTCCTGCACGCCCAGGCATGGACGCACGAGGAGGGGCCGGTGACACGGTTCAACCAGGCGGTGGGGTGCTGCGGCGCAACGGGATGCTGCTGCCGGGGGTGTAGGTGCCGGCGCGGCAGGTGGCGGAGAAGCGGCTGTACGCCACGATGACCAATGCCGCCCGGCGGGCGGACGGCTCGCTGCCCGCGGACCTGGTGACGCTGCTTCAGCGCCGGAGGGGCGGCGGATCCCACAGCTGGAGCGCCTGCGCCGGCCGCCGACCCGGACGACGGGCACCAGCATGGCGAAGGCCCTGGAGAGGGTGGACGAGATCTCCGCCTTCCAACTGGGCCGAGTGAAGGTGGACCGGCTGCCGCCGAACCCGCTGGCGACGCTGGTGGGGCCGGGGTCGACGGCGCCGATCCTGGAGCGCTCCTCGGAGCGGAAGCGCCCCGCACTGCTGACCTCGGTGGTGCGGAACCCGGAAGCGTCCGCGATCGACGACGCGCTGGACCTGTTCGCGCTGCTGATGCAGGTGAAGCTGAGTCGGCCATCAGCTGCCGGGCCGCGTCCAGCGCCCGCATTTTTCGGCTCCGAGCGGTAGTGGCACCGGGCCTGGGTGGTCGAAGTCGTCTGCCGCGGCTTCGACCACCTAGGCTTCCGGCCACGGTCGGGCTCGGGCCTGTGTCGGGGCGCCCGGGTATGCGCGGACCCGCGCCGTGGCTATTCCTCCCGGGCCGGACGGAGTACTCGGCGCACGGCGCCACGCAGCCACTGGTGGGCCCCGTCGGCGGTGTGGCGCGGGTGCCAGGCCATGCCGATCGTCAGTGGTGGCAGCGGCAGCGGGATTTCCAGCAGGCGCAGTCCCAGCGCGTGCGCCGCGTCGCCGAGTGGTGAAGGGGGCTCGCCCGGCAGCGCGGTCGGCACCAGGCAGACCACGTCGCCGACTGCGGCCAGCGCCATCGCCGCCAGATGTCCGGGCAGGACGGCGCTGACCCGCCGGCTGAGTCCTTGCTCGGCCAAGGCCGCGTCCAGCGGGCCGGTGAAGTGTCCCCGGCGGCTGACCGCCACGTGCTCGGCCGCGGCCAGCCTGGCGGGCGTCAGGGTTCCTTCGGCGAGCGGGTGCCCGGCCCTGACGCCGGCCGCCATCCGCAGCGTGACCAGCTCTTCGACCCGGGTCTCCGGGTCGACGTGGTCGATGGCCCCGATCTCCAGATCGATCCGGCCCTCCCGCAGCGCGGGGCCCGCCTCCCACTCCTCGGCCAGCACCCGCAGCGAGACGCCCGGCGCCCGGCGCCGGGCCAGCCCGAGCAGACCCGGCGCCAGCGCCGCGCCGACCAGGTCCGAGGCCTGGACGGTGAAGGTGCGCCGCAGCGCGGCGGGGTCGATCCCGCCGCTCGGGGTGAGCAATGCCTCCAGCCGGCGCACCACCGCGGCGGCCTCGTCCCGCAACGCCTCGGCGCGGGGTGTAGGCACCATCGCCTGTCCTGCCCGCACGAGTAGCGGGTCCTGGAGCACCCGGCGCAGCCGGGCCAGGGTACGGCTCATCGCCGCGGGGGAGGTGCGCAGCCGCGCGGCGGCACGGGTGACGCTCTGCTCGGCCAGCAGGGCGTCGAGGGCGACGGCGAGGTTGGCGTCGAGGTTCGGGGTTGGGCTGCTCACCAGCGTAATTCCGTTTCGGGCAATGATTGGATGCTGAAGTTCCCATTGTGGCAATGCGGTTCGGGTCTGCACGATCGAGGGACCGTACCGATCCGACTCAGACCGAGAGGTTTTCATGATCGTCATTACCGCACCCACCGGGAACATCGGCCGGCGGCTGCTGTCGCTGCTGCTCGAGGCCGCGCCCGCACGCGGAGATGAGTTGCGCGTCGTGGTCCGCGATCCTGCCCGGCTCCCCGAGGCCGTGCGCGGACGGGTCGAGGTGGTCACCGGCTCGCACGGCGACGCCGCGACCGTCGAGCGCGCCTTCACCGGGGCCGACGCCGTTTTCTGGCTGGTGCCGCCGGACGCCTCGGCCACTCCTGAAGAGGCGTTCAGCGGATTCACCCGCCCGGCCGCGCGGGCGTTCGCCGCCCACGGCGTCGGCCATGTCGTCGGCGTCTCGGCGCTCGGCCGCGGCACCCCGCAGGCCGCCCAGGCCGGGCTGGTCACCGCCTCCCTGGCCATGGACGATCTGATCGCCGGCTCCGGCGTCGCCTACCGCGCCCTGGCCAGCCCGTCCTTCTTCGAGAACCTGCTGGAGGAGGCCGACTCGATCCGCGAGAACGGCGTCTTCACCGACACCGTCGCCGCGGACCGTCCGGCCCCGCTGGTGGCCGTCGCCGACATCGCCGCGACGGCGGCCGGGCTGCTGCTGGACCGCTCCTGGAGCGGCGTCGGCAGTGTTCCGGTGCTCGGCCCGCAGGACCTGTCGCCCAACGACCTGGCCCGCATCATGACCGAGGAGCTGGGTCTTCTGGTCCGTTACCAGCGCCAGCCGCTCGACGAGCTGCGGTCCACTCTGCTCGGCTACGGCCTCAACGAGGCGTTCGTCGAGGGCGTCGTCGACATGAAGCGTGCCAAGGACCAGGGCCTGGACTCGGGCGTCGAGCGCTCGCCGCAGGCGGGTCCGGGCACCGGATTCGCGCAGTGGTGCGCGCAGACTCTCAAGCCCGCCGTCCTCGCCACACCGGAGGCAGTCGATGTCCACTGACCGAACCGAGCCGCCGGTCACCGCGTTCATGCTGGTCAAGACCACGCCCGAGTGGCTCGCGATGACCGTGGCCGAACGCGTCCAGGCCTTCACCACCCAAGTCGTCCCGGTGATCGAGGCCCGCACCCGCGGCGTCCGCTCCCGCTTCTACGACACGGAGTTCTACTCGGCGCGGGTCACCGACATCTGGGTCTGGGAGGCGGACGACCACGACGCCTACCGGCTGCTGATCGACGCGCTGCGCGAAACCCCCTTCTGGGACCGCTACTTCGATGTTGTGGACCTGCTCGTGGGCACCGAGAACGGCTACGCCCGCACCTACGACCTGGAGCCGGTGGCCACCCTCGCCACCTGACGCCCCTCCCTGACCGGCCGGTGCCGCCACCGCCCCGCGGAAGCACCGGCCGGCAGTTTCAGCTGAGCAGATGGCAACGTAACCCGGCTTTGCCGCTCGCGCGTACGTACAGGCCGCTGACGGACCGTGAGGCGAGTCTGGACTATCGCACAGCGTGGGGCTTGATCCTGATTAAGAGGTCGCGCAGATAGGCGTGCTGGTGCTACCCCGAGTGGATCCGGCTCGGCGTCTTCGCCAAACTCAAGCAGATCGCGCTGGAGTCCTACGACCGGATTGTCGGCCTCGTCCTCGACCAGATCGCCGTCGACGGCTCCATCACCAAAGCACCAGGCGGCGGTGAGGTCGCAGGGCGGTCGCCAGTCGATTGCGGAAAACAGGGGCTGAAACGCTCGGTCATGACGGACGGTTATGGAATCCCGCTGGGCCGCGTACTGGCCGGAGCGAACCGTCACGACTCCCCGATGCTCGCCCCGACCCTGGACCGCCTGGACGACCTGGGACCGCTGCCCGACGACACCACCGTGCACCTGAACGCCGGCTACGACTCCGACAAGACCCGCGCCCTCCTCGACGAACGCGGCCTGCACGGCCGCATCGCACACAAGGGCGAGAAGGCGCCCATCCAGGCAAGCCAGAGGTGGCACGTCGAACGCACCCACGCCTGACAGAACGCCTTCCACCGGATCGCCCGCTGCTACGAGCGGCGCGCCACCATCGTCGACGCATTCTTCGACCTTGCCGACACGATCATCACCGTGCGCAGTCTGATCCGGCAGGCATGGACGACTCACCGCGGGGACGGCCGCCCGAATCGCCGACCATGACCGCGCCCCTACCCGTACGGCCTCCTACAGCCCCGGGTAGAAGCCCGGAGAGCCCAGCTGCTCGAACCATCTCGGTGGCTCAGGCGCGGTGAACGCGTTGGCCATCGCGTCCAGCCAGGCGGCGAACGTGGGAAAGTCTGGGGTGGAGTTGGCCAGGTCCTCCCAGTCCCCGCCCTCAACGTAGCGTGCGCGCCCTTCCTGATCGTCGTAGTGGTGGTAGTAGACCGGGTATTCGCCGTCTGCGTCCGGCTGGGTGACATCGAAGCACCAGACCGCCTCGTTGTCTGCGTCGGCGAGGGCGAAGCCGACCAGGTGGTTGGTGGACAGCCACCGGCCGTCGCCGCGGTCCACATGCTCGGGCATATGCACGAGATCGGAGTTCAGCTCAACGATGGCATCGTCACCGACGATGACGAACTCGACATACCTGTTGGATGAGACGTCCCAGCGCTTACCGGCAAAGGTGTTGTGCTCGGCGAGGAAAACCCGGTAGCTGGGCGGAGCCGTCCACTCGACGGTTCCGAAATGGGGCTTCAGCCCTGTCTCGCGGTCGCGGACGGCTTCGGCGGAGGCGGGCTCCGACGCCGTGATGATGACCGTTCCGGATTCGGCGGCGCGGTGAAGGATTGCCAGGCTCTCGTGTATCGACATCGCGGTCCTTGATCGGGTGATCGTACGGCTACGTGGGCGTGGCCCAACTGTAGGTGCCTGATTGTGGCCGATAAGAGCGATCGGCGGGATCCGTAGAACTACACAAGGCGATGACGTATTCAATTACGCAGCGTCACGTTCGAGAACCCCAGCGGCCCGAGTGGGCAAGTCCTGACCAGCCCGCAGACAGCCTCCGTCCGCACCAATCCGCGTGGCCTCTAAGGCAGGGGAACGTCCGGCGGCCCGCTTCCCCTGGGTCAGCGACGAACAGGCCGCGGCCGCTGGCGTCGTCACCGATGACTGGAACGCGATCTCGGACTCCGAGAAGTGGCGGCGGGTGGTGTGGCTTGCACGCAACGGCGGCAAGACCCCGATTCAGCTCCTTGGCGTCAGCGAGCAGGAAATCAAGGCCGCTGGCCTGCGAGTTAACCGACTGGGATGTGCCGACGCCGCTGCCCACACTTCCTGGAACCCCGCCGCGGCGCCGTCCGGGCTGGCGCGGTGTGCACGTGCATGGCCTTCGCGCGTACAGCGACAGCGGATCGTGCATGCGTGCACGTGCACAACGGACCTTGGGCTGCCTCCTGCATCTCGGAGAACCTTTGTCCATTTCCGCTCTTGCCCGTTATATCCCGGGACGAAAGCGGACTGGGTTTTCAGTGTCGGTTGCAGATGAAGCTGTCGGTGTTCAGGTTGAGTTGTCGCTCGGCGTTATCTGGCAAAGCCAACGCGCCACAAGCCGGTTCACCGACAACAAGACCTGACGATGCCAAGGGGCTCCCGAGGCTGTACTTAAGGGTTCCAGACACTTATCGTCAGTCCACACGCGCCCAGAAATCGTACGGGTCCTGCCCAGGGCGGAATCCATGCGCCTCTGCCATCTCTGCCGCCTCTCGGAACCTGTGAGCGACGAACGATGGTTCGTGGGCGTCGCTGCCGAAGCTGACCGCCGCCCCGCCCTCCTGGTGCCACCACCGCAGGATCACCGGTGACAGCGGCAACCTCGTGTTGATCTCCAGGGCCCGCCCCGACGAGGCGGTCGCCCGCAGCGCATGGCGGAACTCCTCCTCGAAGGCCAGCGGATCGAAAGGCACCTCCGGAGGCCAGGAACGCACTGGGTAGTCGATGTGGGCAAGCACGGAGAACACATCGCTCCCCGCCACCAGTTCGGCAACCTCGGCCAGGTACTCCCGGATGACCTCGGCCGCAACCCGGTGGTCGTACAGCCCCCACGGTTCCGCGAACCCGTCGCCGTCGGGCAGGCAGTGCAGAGAGCCCAGGATCCGGTCGAACCGCCCGGCCGCGAGGACCCTCGCCACGGCCTCGGCGTGCCAGTGCGGCTCCCCGACCTCCAGCCCACTCAGGATCCGTAGCCCGGGGAAGCGCTCGCGGCACCGCTCGATCGAGTCCAGATACTCGTCCACGTCGAACGCCGGAGGGCTCAACACCCCATCCGGCGAGCTCAGCGACAGCAGATGGGCGTCATCCGCCGAACCGATGTTCAATGACGTGTGGTCGAGGTGTTCGGTGAAGGCGATCGCCGGGAGCCCAAGCTCCACCGCCCGCGCGCAGGCGCGCTCCATCGAGGCATTCGGAGCATCCCAGGACCACTCGCTGTGCACGTGGCTGTCTGCGGGCAACATCACAAAAGCACCGTAGTGGACGATCAGGGGAAGTGGCTTGAAAGGGGAGACGCCGATCGTCAGTTCATCGACAACAAGCCCTGAACGACTCCACCCGAATGTGTCCGCATCAACATGTCGGACTACAGGTCATACGTGTCCGCTCCGACAACATCACTTGGAAAGGGCATCAGCGCCGTGCCCCCAGTCCAGCCCGCCCGGGTGAGCATCTCCCAGCACCACGAGAGCCGCCATCAGAGCGTTGTGGTGGCCCCAGAACCGGGCGCGAGCGTGCCGGTGCAAGGGCGGCCAGGTGCTCGACCCAATCCTTGGCGGTGCTTGGCGGCCGCCGCTCCAAGCGGGTTTGCACGCGCGTGCAGGGTGCGGGTGATGGTCTCGGTGCGCACCTCGCGTACCGGCTCGGCGCGCACGGCCGCAGCGGCGATGTCGCGCTGCAGCCGGCACTCGGCGGTCGGCCGCGCCCGGAGTAGGGGATGTAGGTGGCGCACCAGGCGCACGTGCGGCCCTGCAGCCGGTCCCGGACTTCGACGCTGTCGACCTCGTGGACGTCGGTCATCGCATCTACCAGTAGTCCGTGTTTGGTCCCGGACGGAACGTAAAGTCCGACGAAATCTATAACTTGCGCAGGGATGATCATGGTTTTCGGGGACCGCCGCGTCGCTCGTGGATCCCGGGTGGACCCTGCGGATTCAGCGGCCGGCAATGGGCCCACGAAGGCATTGTGTGGGCGTTCGCGGGGCGGGTCTGAACGTCGCGAGGTAGGCGCGGACAGGACGACAGTCGGCGCGGCTTTTGCCCCGGACGTATCGACGTCAGGCGTCAAGGCCTTAGCACTCAGTTTGATCTTGAGTTCATGATTCCTGATGGATCTTCGTGATCTCTGTGATCGAATTAGGGGCCCTTAATGCCTATCTTGCTGCATGGATTCCTTCGTGATCGTTTGCGGTTGGTGGATCCGGTAGTTGGGCTTTCCGGTTTCGGTTCTGGTTCGTGGCCCTGTCTTGTGTGCGCGTACGTGCCGACGCCGCGCATGTCGTTGCCCACGCCCCGGCATACCCCGTCCCGGCAACAACGACGGCCACGGCCCTACACGCTTGCCCTGAGGGCCCCGCCGTCAGTGGCTGCCGTCGTAGGCCGCCAGCAGGTCGTTCCAGGCGCTGGTGGCGTTGGTCTCGATGACGGTGGCCACGTCCAGCAGCACCGCTTACGGACGTGCGAGATCGGTTCTTGCACGCGTGCGCGTAGGTATGTCGTGAAATTCGCGAAACCCGGGACTGTCGCGCGCGCGTAGGCCAGGCCGGAAAGTCCTGAAACCCCGGTGTGTGACCCAGATATGCGTCAGTGTCTGTGGTACGTCTCGGGCTGGTGCTATCCCACGAGTGCTTGAGTGCCGAGGGTGGTGATCAGTGCGAGATGATCGGCGTCTTCGGTGCCGGTCTCGGCGGTGTAGACCATGATGCGCAGGTCGCTGCCGGCTACGGTGAGGATGTCGCAGTCGAGGGTGACGGCGCCGACGTGCGGGTGGTCGATCGTCTTGCGGGCTGCCTCGTGGTGACCGGCGATGCCGGTGGCCCACAACTCGGCGAACAGGTCACTTCGTACGAGCAGTTCGGCGATCAGACGCTTGAGCCGCTGGTCGGCCGGGTAGCGGGCGGTGGCTGTGCGCAGGTCGGCGACCAGTGCGGTCTGCAGGGCGTAACGTGACTGTGGGGTGTGCCGCACGCGGTCGCTGAGGCCGAGGAAGTTGCGCCACACCGCGTTGCGCTGGTGGCCGCGCCATCGGGTG
Source organism: Nonomuraea sp. NPDC050451 (assembly GCF_044458585.1). NCBI lineage: Bacteria > Bacillati > Actinomycetota > Actinomycetes > Streptosporangiales > Streptosporangiaceae > Nonomuraea > Nonomuraea sp. NPDC050451. The sequence continues at coordinate 11,725 of NZ_JBITHZ010000065.1, read as the reverse complement.
GGGTCGCCCATGAGGGCGGCGTAGGGCGGGTTGGCCAGCAGGAGCGTCCAGGCGGCGTCGAAGACGGCGACAGGGGTGTGGGTCAGCCGGTCGAGTAGGCGCTGCACGCTGGGCGTGAGGTAGGCGGGCACGCTGTCCGGTCCCGGTGGCTGCAGCCCGCCCAGCTGGAAGAGGTGTGCGCGCTCGGGGTCCGACAGCCGCAGGGCCCTGGCGAGGGCTTCGATGACCTGCTGCGAGGGACTGGTGGCGCGGCCCTGTTCGAGGCGGGTGATGTAGTCGACCGAGATCCCGGCCAGCTGGGACAGCTCCTCGCGGCGAAGTCCTGGGGTACGCCGCTGGCCGCTGACGGGAAGTCCGGCGGCTTCCGGCGTGATCCGTTCGCGCCACCGGCGCACTGCCTGCCCGAATTCCGTCGTTGCCATGGTTGCCAGTGTGCCTGCCCCGTTGCCGGCCTGCCTGGTACCGGCGTTCCCAGGAAGACCAGACGTCTGGCTGGTCGCACGGCCGTGGCGCAGGCTTGAGATGAGCACGAACAACGATCACTTCTCGCGGAGCGGGCGGCGGAGCCGAACCCCGGCCGCCGCGGCCGGCTAGGGAAAGGAACAACAGTGAGCAAGCTCGTACTCGTCACCGGTGCCACCTCCGGCATCGGAAAGGCCTTCGCCGAGCGTCTGGCTGCCGACGGCTATGACCTGGTGATCGTGGGCCGGCGCGAGGACCGCCTGGAGGAGTTCGCCGCCGCGTACCCCGAGGTCAAGGTCCAGGCCGTGGCCGCCGACCTGTCCACCGCCGCAGGCATCGCCACGGTCGCCGAGATCTGCGCGACCGAGCCGCTGACCATGCTGGTCAACAACGCCGGTGTCGCCCACTACATGCCGCTCGCCGAGCTCCCCGCCGACAAGGCCGCAGAACTCGTCAGCGTCAAGGTCCTCGCCCCCACCATGCTCACCCGCGCCGTGGTCGCGGGCATGCAGGAACGCGGCGAAGGCACCATCATCAACGTGGCCGGCATGATCGCCTTCAGCGGCCCCGCCCCGCACTCCCAGATGCCCCGCCGCGCCGTCTACGGCGGGAGCCTGGCCTACCTCGTCGCCATCTCCCAGACCCTCAGCGCCGAGCTCGAGGGAACCGGCGTCAACGTGCAGGTCGTGTGCCCAGGCGTGGTGGCCACCGAGTTCCACGAGCGCCAGGGCCTCGACATGAGCAGGGTGCCCCGCATGACGGCCGACGACGTCGTCACCGCCAGCCTGCGCGGCCTGGAGCTGGGCGAGACCGTCTGCGCCCCGGGCGTGGAGGACACCGGCCTCCTCGACGCGGTCTTCCAGGCCGACCTCGCCGCCTTCGGAGCGCAGAGCCCCGAGCTGGCCACGCGCTACCGCGCCGCCTGAACCGACGGCCGCATCCTTGACATGGCCCGCTCAGGCCCACGAAGACCTCATTGACCGGCCTCAATGCGCCAACCTTTGAAGCTCCGTACACACGATCACGTCGTCCCTGGTCAGCCAGGCTGGGGGGGAACCGGGCATGCCCGGCAGAACGACTAAGCGCACGTTGCCGCTGGTAAGAACCGCGTCGTACGGCCCAAGACGGCGGCATCGTCGCACGTCACCGTGCGCAACTACGACGGCTGCTGAGGAGGGCCGCCGCTGCAGTCGTAGATACTTGCACCGAGGGTGAGGTGTATGACTGCTGTCGCACGTCTAGTGACGTTCGTCGACGTCGATGATCAGGCGGCTGACACCGTCTCGGTGTCGGCGCGTCACGAGGCAGAGCTCGTCGACGGAACCCGGGTGCTGCTGCTGCACGACAGAGGTTGGGGCTCATCGCAAGACTGGGCCGCGACGTCGGTAGCAGACGTAGAAGAGACGACGCGGATGGTGGTCGGGCCCGATGAGCCGTTCAGTGGCCGTTCCCAGGAAGACATGGAAGCAGACCATTGGGCCTCGCTCCAGCAGATCGCCCAGCGGCAGGGAGTCATTGTCGACGCGGCCGCGCTCAGGCAGCTGCCGCATGACGTCGTGCTCAGCCAACAGGTGCTCGCGCGCATCGGAGGCAACCCGGACACTGCCTCCGGCTGAGCCGGGCACCGTCAAAACCTCTGGTCCAAGGCCAACCATCCGGCCTGCGGTGGACCACTCGTCAGGTCGCCCCCGCTGGTGCGGCACCCATCAGGCTGACCGCGACGACAGTTGGCGTGCCCAGGAACGCGCCCAGTTCGTCGGCTGCGGCGTGCAGCGCGGCGGTCTCGGCGGCGTCGAACGGCCGGTACAGCACCGCCTCGACCACGACGGCGTCGGCTCGGACCACGCGCCTCCAGCGGCCGGCCACCTGCGTGTCGACCAGGATGACGCCGTTCGGCAGGGCGAGCTTGTCCGGCGCCGCCGCCACCAGGCCGCCGAGGTCGAGCAGGTGCTTGCTCTGCCGGTAGCCGACGATGTACTCGTCGTACGCCTGCAGCAGCCGCACCGACGGGGACGGGGCCGGAGCGAGGACCTTGCCCGGCGCGGACCAGTAGGTGACGCCGTCGACTTCGGTGCTCTCCAGCACGTCGCCAACAAGTGACAGCCCGGCGACGATGTCGGGGCGCGTGAGGCTGGACCACCACGCCAGGTCCTTCACCGTCGCCGGACCGTGGCTGGTGAAGAACCGGCGGACCAGCTCGGCCAGCGCCGCCTCGCGCTCCAGGCTCACCGCCCGGGGGACCCGCTCGTCGAGCAGCGCGTACGTGTGATGCCTGCCGCGCAGCGGGCCGCTGCAGATCACTCGCTCCAGTTCGGCGTGGATGAGGATGTAGCCGAGCCGGAACCCCTCCGCGATGATGCCGTACTGGGCGAGCAGCTCCGCGATCTCAGCGCGGGTCAGGTGGTTCCCGCCTGCGACGGCGCCGGCGATCAGGTCCGTGGTACGGCCCAGCAGCGGGCCGTCGAGCTCGCCCCGCCGGTAGGCGTAGGCGTTGAGCGCGTGCACCCGCGGCGCCGTCAGCTCCAGCAGCCAGCGCAGGTCGGCGGGGGCCACGAAGTGCCACGTCGGGCGCAGCACGTGCGTACGCAGGATGACGCCGTCGTCGAACGCGCGATCAAGGTCCGCGTCGGTGACGCCGGGGCCGAGCCGCTGGCCGATCGCCCACTTCGCCGGGTGGTAATCCTGCGACTGTAGCGCGCCGAACCAGCCGACCACCTCGGCGGCGCCGGCAAACGCGGCCGGCTGCGCGCTGCCCAGGCCGACAGCGCCGGCGCGGCGGCGGGCCAGTCCGTCCAGCGTCACGGGTGCACCTGCATGATCAGGCGGATTCTCCTCACGGAGCCGGCTCACGGCGACCACCGTACCTGTCACACCCGGCGTCGCGCCCGCGCGCCTTTCACCGGGTGGGCGGGGGACGGCTCGGCGGGCGATGAGGGTGTCGGGCCTTGGAGGATGCCGGCTGTGACAGTGCAGGCGAACAGGGCTGTCGTCGCCAGGCGGCGGGAGTCTTTGTCGGGCAACGCGACCTGCGATAACGCGCTGACACCGCGTTATCGTGCCGCCGTCCGCCGAGTTCATCCCCGAACGCCCGGACCGAAACTGGCGCACGGTGACGTGCGACGATGCCGCCGTTTGGGCCGTGTGACGCGATTCTTACCAGCGGGCCGAGGAGGACCTCGGCACGGGTGACGTCCGTCCCGCGCGCAGCGGCTCGAGGCGGTGTCATGAGATGACTGCAACGAGTTCGTCTGCCGCAGCTGCGGGGCGCGGCGGAGCAGCCGGTGGGTGGCGATGCCGGCTCGCCGAGCAGCTGCTTCAGCCCAGCAGCGTGATCACGCCGGCCAGGAGCACCGCGGCGACGAGCACGGTCACCACGATCAGGGCCGTCGTGCCGAGCCGGCGGCGGACGAATTTCGGGTTGTGGGCCATCGTGATCCCCTTCATGGTCAGGCTCGGCGTCGTATCGCCAAGTAGGCGATCCCGGTCAGGGCGAGGGTGAGCGCCAGGTAGGCGGCCGTTTCGGTCCACTGCATGGCCCAGAAGGGCAGATCGAATCGCCCGCGCAGGGCCCGGCCGGCGAGTTGGCCGGCACCGACCAGGAGCACCGACAGCGGCATGGCGATGCGGGTGTGCCGGGTGACCGCGCCGAGCGCGACGCCGAGTGTCAGCGCCCACAGCGCCCTGGCGTACGGGACCAGGCCGTGGCTTTCGTAGTACGGCCAGGCCATCGGGTCACCCTCGGTGTCCGGCAGGGCCCAGGTCAGCATCGCGGCGAGGACGGCGGTCGCGGTCAGGGCGCCGGCCGCCGCGACGGCGAGGACGGCGGTCAGCCAGCGGCCCCGCGACAGGCTCTGGGTCCAGGCGAGTTTGTGAGTGCCGGCCTCGAACTCCCGGGCGATGAGGGGAGCGCCCCAGATCAGGCAGATTGCGCCGGCCAGGAATCCGGCCAGTTGGAAGGTGAGTCCGCTCAGGTCCGGCTCCAGCCACTCGGTCGCGGCCGCGACACCGTACAGCAGGAGCAGCGCGGCGATGGCGGCGGCCTGAGCGCGCTGTCCGCGCCAGGCCACCCACAGCAGCCCGCTCATCGGACCGCCTCGGGGTTGCGCAGGTAGTGCAGCACGAGGTCCTCCAGATCGGTGGCGGGGTGGCTGCTCAGCAGGTCGGCGAAGCTGCCGCACAGGCGGACTCGGCCGGCGCCCAGCAGGATCAGGTGATCGCACACCTCGGCCAGGTCGGCCAGGATGTGGGAGGACAGCAGCACGGTGGCCTCCAGCTCGCGTACCACGCTCATCACCTGGATGCGGGCCAGCGGATCGAGCTCGGCGAGCGGTTCGTCCAGCACCACCAGGTCGGCGCGCTTGCCGACGGCCAGCGCGAGCGCGACCAGCGTGCGCTGGCCGCGGGACAACCGGTCCACCCGCTCGTGCAGGCCGATGTCGTGCCCGGACAGCAGCGACTGCGCAGCCGCGCGATCCCATCGAGGGTTGGTGGCGGCGCCGAAGCGCAGCAGGTCGGCGACGCTCCACCGGCGATACAGCGGCTTGTCCTGGGCGACGAACGCGACCGCCGCCATGTCCAGAGGTCGCCCGAAGACCTCCGCCCTGCCCGTGGTGGGCGCCAGCAGGCCTGACACCAGGTTCAGCAGCGTGGACTTGCCTGCGCCGTTAGGCCCGACCAGCGCGGTCCTGGCCCCGGCGGGCACCGTGATGGTGGCCTCGCGCAGCGCCCATCGCTGCCGGTAGCGCTTGCCCAGCCCGCTGGTCCGCAGCGCGTTCACCGCTCCTCCTGGCCGGTCAGCTCGTGCATGCGGCGCAGCAGCGCCGCGCGCCGGGCATGGGCGCGCACCGCCAACGCCAGGGCCACAGCGACGAACAGGCCCCCGACCGCCAGGGCAAGCCCCGCCCCGGTGCCGCGCTGCACGGCCATGACGGCCACGACCGCCGTGGTGGCCAGCGAGGCGGCCAGGCCGATCCAGGCGGCGATCACCTGGTCGGTGGCGAACAGCGGAACTCTACGCGTCAGCAGCCACCCGCCGTAGGCGGCCCAGGCTACGCAGAACCCGGTGAACAACGCGAACGCCAGCTGCGTGCGGCCGGGCAGCGGGCCCGGCTCCGTCCACCACAACGTGCCCACGAACACCGTCCCGGCGACGCCGGCCGGCAATGCCGCCACCGCCCGGATCCGGTTTCTCGGCGCCAGCACCGCCGCGAGGTGTTCGATCATGTCCTGCGCCGACAGACGCGGTTCGTCGGTCATGGCCGGTATCCCTTCTCCTCCAGATGCTCACGCAGCAGACGACGGGCGCGGTCGAGCCGGGACTTGACCGTTCCGGCCGGGATCTGGCAGATGTCCGCGCATTCCTCGACCGGTAGGTCCTCCAGGTAGAACAGGACGAGGATCTCCCGCTCCAGCACCGGCAGAGCTGACAGCACGCTCACAAGCGCGGAGCGGTCCACCATGGCCTCGGCCGGGTCCTCGGCGACCGGGTCACTCAAGAGCGCGAGCTCCTCGGCCTGGGCGTACTCGCCGCGCAGCCGGTCGGTGACCGATCGCCGGGCGATCGTGAACAGCCACGGCGCGAACCGGCCGGGTTCCCTGAGCCGGGGCAGGCCGCGGACTACGGCCAGCCAGATCTCCTGGGTCACGTCGTCGGCCCGCTCGGCATCCAGCATGCGCCGCACGTACGTCCACACCGGCACCCGCCACCGAGCCAGCAGCTCGGCCAGCGCCGCGCGCTCGCCCAGCTGAGCGCGCACCATCAGCAGCTCATCGGTCATCTCGCCCTCCCGTCACCTTGCACAGTCGGGCGAGAAGCCAAGAAGGTTCACGATTTCCGGATCACCTCGAAGGCGTGGTCACTGACCTGCCGGAACCGCGTCAACACCGGATCCTGACCCCAGACTCGGTCCAGACCGTTGATCCTGCCTGGGGTGGGCGCGCGAGTTCGACACCGTTCCGGCGCTGGTGTCGAACGCGGCGCGGTGCTCAACGACCGCGTCGGCGTGGTCCACCATGAGGGGAGGCTGTCGGCCGGATCGAGCCGCTCGGGGAGCCCGGCCCCGGCGCGATCCGGTCGGGCGGGCGGGGTAGCCGAGCTGGGGCTGGGGGACGGCATGCGGCCAGATCACTACCGTTGCGGATCAGCCGACTGCGTAGGCGCGGGTGATCAACTGGGTCACCCCGTCGCCGGCGGCGTCGGCGACTGCCGCGCGGAGGGAGACGAATCCGGCCGCGGGAGGGTTCGTCAGCGTGGCGGTCCAGCCGGAGCCGGTGCGGGTGACCGGGACGGGACGCCAGGTGGCGCCGTCGTCGGCGGACACCTCCAGCCGGATCGATTTCGTCTCCGCCTTCGTGGAGCCGGGGTTGCGCTCGACCCACATGGGCATGCGGGTTGTGCTGCCCGGCTTGGCGCGGTTGGAGTCGTCCAGGCCCTCGGGGCTGTAGCGGACGGCCATCAGGGGCAGTGGCTGTCGCTTGGCGGCGGTCGTGGACTGGAGCATCCAGACCGATTTCACCTCCGTGGAGAGCGTGGCCTGCCGGCGCATCGACGTGGTCAGCGTGTAGGCGCCGGATCCGGCGGGCAGGTCGGCGCGCAGTTCGCAGCTCTGCGGTTGGTGGACGTCGCAGTCGGCGAGGTCGGCGGTGGCCAGCACCTTGCCGTCCTTGGCGAGGGTGGCGGTGCCGGTGGCGGCGGTGTCGGAGCCGGTCCTGCCCGGCTGCCCGTCGGCGAACATCGCCGTCGCGGCGAAGGTCAGGCTGTCGCCGGTACGGTGGCCGGCCGGCAGCAGGAACGACGGCCCGGTGACAGCGGCGTTCCAGACTTCGCTGGTGTGACCGCGTTTCATGAGCTTGCCGCCGTCGGAGGTCAGCGCGGTGCCGACCTGGAGGCTGCTGTCGTAGACCAGCCCCGGAGTCCGATAGTGGACGAGCGTGCCGGGCAGCGCGATGTCGCCTATCGACGAGACCGGGAACTCGACCATTGAATCGCCGACGTACAGGCTGACCTCGGGTGAGCCCGTGGCAGCCGCTCCGGAGGCTCGGTAGGTCGCGGTGACCTTGGCCAGTTCCTTCTGTCTGGCGTGGTAGGCGGGGTCGTCCGGAAGGCCGCCGCTGCGCCGGTCGACCAGGGTGTAGACGTACGGGCTGGGCGAGAGGTCCTTGCTGAGCCACGTGGTCGCCAGGGTGTAGGTCAGACCTGGTGACGCGGCGGGGATGACGAACACCTGGGAGTTGGCGTCAAGGCCGAACATGCGGCTCCAGAGGTTCCACGCGCCGTGGTCCAGCCCAAGGGAGGAGACGCGCTGGAGTTGGGCGCTCGGGTCGTCGATGGTGGTTTTCGTCGGCTTGCCTTGGCGCGTGTCCACGATGAGCCGCCGGTCGCTGCCGTCAACCTTCAGCGGGGAGTCGGCGATCGTCAGCACAGGCTGCCCGTCGATCTTCTCTCTGATGCTGGTGTAGAGGTTCCAGTCGCCCTTGGGCAGTCGTACTGTGGCCGTCCCGTTCTGGAAGGACAGCGCGTGGACGGTCCCGGTCTCGGCGTCGTAGATCTCGCCTGCCTGGGGGTTGACCGGCAGGCCCTGCCTGCCGACGACGGTGATGGTGACGTCGTAGGACTCCGGCTCGACGTACGCGCCGGCCAGCGTGCGGATCACCGTCTCGCTCGACTCTGCGGTGACTGTTCCCGGGTACTCGTCCGGGGCCTTCCCGCTCGCGTCGATGGTGAGCGTGACCGACGCCTCGCCCTTGGCCGGGACCGTGACCTGGTCGGACGGCAGTTTCAGCACCTCGCTGTCCGCCGACAGGCTGAGGGTGACCGGGGTGTCGCCCGCGTTGGCGTAGGTGATCGTTTTGGTCGCGGTCCGGCCGCCGGTGCCGTTCCAGGGGAAGGCCGCCCACACGTTGGCCTGCTTGGGCACGACCTGCTGCCGCAGCGCGCGTACCAGGTCGATCGTCCCGGCGCCCTGCTGATAGATCGTCGCGTCCTGGACCGGGGCGGCGCTGCCGATCAGCGCGGACTTGATCTGCGCGCCCGTCCAGTCCGGGTGGCGCTGGGCCAGGATCGCCGCCGCTCCCGCCACGTGCGGGGCGGCCATTGAGGTGCCGCTCATCGATCGGTAGCCGCCCCCGACGGCGGCGGCCATGATGTCGACCCCGGGCGCGGTCACGTCCGGTTTGATCGCGTGGTCGCCCACGCGCGGCCCTTGGCTGGAGAAGCCGGCCATGCGGCCCTGCTTGTCCACCGCGCCCACAGTGAGTGCCGCCTCGGCGCTACCGGGAGTGAGCACACTGGTCTCGATGCCGTCGTTTCCCGCCGCCGCGACGAACAGTGCGCCGGTCTGTTGCGACAGGGTGTTGACCGCCTGCTCCAGCGGATCCAGCTCCGGGCCGTCAGGGCCGCCCCAGCTCATGTTGACGATCTTGGCCTTGACCTCGACGGCGGCCCACTCCATACCGGCAAGACCTTCAGACTCGGTCAGGCCATTGCCTTCGCCCACCTTTCCGATGGCCAGGCTCGCCTCCGGGGCTACGCCCCGGTACCCCTCGCCTCTGCCGGCCACGATCGAGGCGACGTGGGTGCCGTGGCCGTTGTTGTCGCGCATATCCGGTTCATCGCTGAATTTCCCCTCATGCGGCACCGCGTCCTTCAGGTCCGGATGGTCAGGGTCGTAGCCGGAGTCGAGGACCGCGACCGTGACGCCCTTGCCCGATAAGCCCTGCTGCCACGCCTGCGGCGCGCCGATCTGCTTGACGCTCTCGTCCAACGAGAAGCTCCTGCGGCCGTCCAGCCACAACTTGGTACGGCCCGCCACCAGAGTGCGAGCTCCCGTGAGAGTCCGCCAGGTCTGCGCGGCGTTCGCCTTGGACACACGTGCCGCGCTCATGCCCAGACTGGACAGCCGCCGCACCTGCGAGGAACCCAGTGGTGTGGTGATGCCCTGTTCGATGACGGGGATGTCGGGGGTGTCAGCGTCGCCGTACCGCCAGGCCAGGAGCTGGGTGACGTCGAACAACCGCCGGTCCAGCACACCCTGCGCGAGCAACGGCGCGGCGTCGGACGGGATCACATACAGGTGGCCCGTGCGCACCTGGCTGGAGAAGTCGACCTGCCTGCCACGCCCTGGCTCCACGCGATGCCCCTGGGCGGTGACCACCACCCGGTCACCGGTGATCAGCGTCACCCCGTTCACCGGTGAGGATGGCGACTGTGATGCCGGTGCCTGTGTGGGTGTGACACCGATCGTCCCCGCCAGCAAAGCGGCGAGGAGCGACTTGCCTAAAGTCATGATCTACCTCACGTACGAAGGAGAAGGCACTTACCGGGGAAGCTCGTCCGTCCAGCCTGTGGTCAGCTTGATGAACAACCCGCGGTTCGTACCCGCCAGACCTCCATCAGCGGTGGGAAGCCAACTGGTGCGGATCACCTGGGACGTCTCGGGATCGACGACCAGCCTGCTCTCATGCCTCCCGCCCTGGATCATCAGCTCCTCGCCGCCTTCGACCGCGCCCAGCCGCTGCACGCCCGGCAGTTCGGCGAGCGCGCGGAACGCCGCCGATCGGACGTCCGCGGGCGCGGGGAGCTCCGCGATCAGCGAGGCCAACGGCAGGAGGGCGATGTCATGCTCGCCGACGGGACCGCCCTTCTGCATCGCGGTGACCTTCTGCCGCAACGCCTCGGGGTCCGTCGGCAACGCCTCGAGATCCTCCATGGAGACCTCGGTGCCGCTGTCGGCGGGTCCGAGCCAGAACGTGCCCGAGGGCTCCTTCACCACGCCGGGCCCGTTGCCTGCCCCCCCTCTGCTCCACCGCTGCCCGTCGCGCGTGGTCCAGCTCTCCCCCCAGAAGTGCCGGCCGTCCTCGCTCTCTCGTTTGATGTGCCAGTAGGTCCCAGAACCCTGTGGCGTACGCTCCGCGCTGTCGGCAGCCACGAGCAGGACGTTCTTGGCAGAGGTCAGGGGTAGGACATCACCGGCGGAGGCCGGTGGCTTGACGGGCACGGCGGCCGGACCGGTGACGATCACGACGGCGGCGGCCGCCGCGACCCCGGCGGCGGCAAGGCCCGTGACCCGCACGGTCAGCGGCCGCCGGGACCGCCGAGGAGGCGCCGTACGGGCCATCACGGCCAGCAGGCGCCCCCGCGCGCCGGTCAAGGCGTCCGGGTCGGTTTCCGCTACCTCCGAGCGCAGGCGCCTGATCAGCTCAAGGTCATCCATGGTCTTCCTCTCTCGTCTCGACGGGATTGGCGCCGCCCAGAGTGTGCGCGACCTTGCGGCGGGCACGCGACAGGCGCGAGCGAACCGTGCCGATGGGCACCTGCAACGCTTGGGCCGTCTCCTCGTACGTCAGATCGCCCCAAGCGATCAGCAGCAGCACGTCCCGCTCACCGCGGCCGAGTTTCGCCAGCGCGGCGGCCAGGCGCTGCCGGGTGGCCGACGCGGAGACCCGGGCGGCCACCCGCTCGTCGAACGCCGCGACCACCGGATCCTCGCCCGTACGGGCCATGGCCCGGTAACCGCGCACTTCGGCACGCCGGTGCAGGCCGATGACGTTCGTGGTGATGCCGTACAGCCAGGGCAACGCCTCTGCACAGCCGAACTCGTACCGGTGGCGCGTCTCGAAAGCCCTGGTGAACGCCTCGGCCACCACGTCCTCGGCGTGGTCGGGCCCGAGGCGCCGCGCGGCGTAGCGGTGCAGGACGGTGGCGTGCCGGTCGAAGAGCGCCGCGAAGCGCTCCGGTACGTCCAGGGATGCCGCGATGATGGCGGAGTCGTCCTGGCAATCCGTCAACCCCGCCTGGCCGCGTACCGATGGCCGGTGGTCGTCGGGAGGCGGGGGATCCGTCAAGACGAGCTCCCGTTCTGAGGTGGTTGTCACGACCGTCTTTATCCGTAGGGCGTTTTAGAGTTCCCAGTAGATGTTCCGAACGGGTAGAGGCCGTCCCCGATCAGGCCGAGGCGCCTCGGCGTCGCGCCCCAACCCCTGGCCCCTCACCGACAACAAGACCTGAACGAGTCCACCCGAAACCGTCTATCTCAACATGGCGGGCCACCGGTCAGCACGTGCACCTCCCGCCGACTCCATTGGGAAGTGATAGTCCGCAGGTCCCCGGTGTGTGGAGGTTGTCGTAAACCGTGGCCTTCACGGGTGTGGTGGGCATCGGTTGTGGGGACCGGGCTTCCCCTCGTAACGTGGAGACCGAACCAAGAGAGGTTTGGTCTTGGCAGGAACCACGAGGCGTCGCTTTGATCCGGAGTTCCGGGCTGGG
>NZ_JBITHZ010000064.1:0-38800 GCF_044458585.1 Nonomuraea sp. NPDC050451 | reverse complement strand
GCTGACCAGCCCATATCCACCGGGTTGGAGCTGGCAAGAAATCAAGAGGCGTAAGACACCGGTTCCTCGCGTATACCTTCCCGTCTCGCTCACCGGGCCCGGCCCATCCGGTAGTGCTGGACCGACCCGACTTTGTCGAGGCTGCTCCCGCCCTCCCCGGTGATCCCCGGATCAGGCTGCCTCCTGCTTCACCCCACCGCTACGACGGCCGGGCGACGGTGGTCTTACACCTCCGTTCGGACAAACAGCGCTTTCCATGGCGCACTGACAGCGTTCTTACCAGCACCCCGACATGCACCAACACCATAAGGCGTTGGAAGGACCGCGCATCGAGCTGACCGCCGCCGGCACGGTGGGTGTACGGACCCTCCAGTCAGGACGTCGACTACCAGCAGGAGGCCGTCACGCGGCTACGCCTGCCATTCCCGCTCGTCTCCGACACCACCCCGCTGCTCGCCCGACTACTCGGCCTGCCCAGCTTTGCCATCGGCGGCCTTCGTCTCTACAGGCGGCTCACACTCGTCATCCGTGGCGGCCGGATCGAGCACGTCTTCTACCCGATCTTCCCGCCCGACCCCCACGCCCAGCAGGTCCTCGACTGGCTGCACACCCATCCGACGACTACGCCGAGCACACGTCGGGGCGATGGATAAGCGCGGCCGGGTTCACGCCGCGGCGCTCATCCCGCATCTTTTAAGATCATCAGCTTCTGCGGGTCGGGGAACGGCACGAAGCCGACCCTGGCGTACACCTCGTGGGCGTCGACCGTGGACAGGATCACCCGCTTGAGCTTGTAGGGGGCGAGGTGATCGCGAACCACGGCGGCCAGCCAGGTGCCCAGACCTTTCCCGCGGTGGGCCTGCTCGACGTAGACATCGCAGAGCCACGCGAAGGTGGCCAGGTCAGTGACGACGCGGGCATAGCCGACCTGCTGCCCGCCGGGCCCGTAGAGGCCGAAGTTCACAGATGCGCGGATGGACTGCTCGACTGTCTCCCGGGTGCGGCCCAGAGCCCAGAACGCATCGGTCGAAAGCCAGTGGTGGACCAGGCCGACAACAAGACGATCTGAGCCCGTGTCGACTTCGTATCCATCCTCTCTGCGTGTGATCACAGAGTCGCGTGCTAGTTCTCGCATCGCAGCCCAACCAGTCGTGAGGCTACCCAGCGGTGGCCACATGTGCATCTCAGATAGCACACGACACCTTCGGAGGTGTAGTGAGACGATTCGACCTTCGCACACACGCCAGGCCGACCGCAGCTCCGACAGCGCTCGGGTGGACGGTGGTCTTCGGGCAACGGCATGACTCCTCCAGGCACAACGCTTCGCCGTGATCATCCGGTCACGTTCATCGCCCATCCTGCGCGAAGGCTTGCATCAGAACAAGTGGCTCTTACTGACGCCAGGCGTAAGCAAAACCGATGCTTCACACCGCAGCGGAATCGGGGTCGGGGAACCCAGGAACAGCCATTGGCGGTGAGAACGATCTTGCTTGGGAGGCCAATGGGAGCGCCCCCTTCATCGTCCCGGTTTGATCACGCGCTTCGTCGCTGGGCCACCTTGGTGGCATGGTGTTGTGGGTCGAGGTCGGGTTGTTCGAGGAGAAAGCGGCTATTCAGCAGCGCGTGGGTGCCGCTGTCACCGCAGGACGACTCGCAGCGCGGTCGGTGGTCCCGGCTGCAGACGGTCTGGAGCCCCATCGGGCGCGTGAGCAGCGGCGCGCTGAGTTTCGCGCCATGGCTCCAGCCGCCAACCACGTGATCCAGGTTGGCGGCCCACCGAAGCTATGCCACCGAAGCTATGGGAGATCCGAGTCCTGTCGGCCTGCCCGCGACGCCCTGGATGCGTTTGCCTTGAGGACGCGCCGATTATTGGCCTCGTATCCGCAGCGCTCTGGCCAGGTCGTCGAGCTGGTCGGCCAGGCGGCGGCGGAGCATGGGGGCGGGCTCGCCGTTGCTGAGGCATTCCTGTCCGAGACAGAGGGCTTCGGCGTCGATGGCGTGGACGGGGAAGGCGTCCCTGGCCACTGCTCGGGCGATGGCAGGACCGCGGCGGGCGGCGATTGCGACAGCGTCGGGGTAGTAGCGGGGGACGTATTCGCGCAGCAGGTCTGATTGCTCGGGCTGCCAGAAGCCCTGGGCGGTGGCGGTGAAGAGGGAGTTGGACAGATCGTTGGAGGCGTCCGTGGCGAACATGGCGTCCCAGGCCTTTGCCTTGGCCTCCTCGTCTGGCAGGGCGGCCCGGCAGCGGGCGGCGCCCTCCTGGCCGGTGGCGCTCGGGTCGCGCTGCAGTTCGGCGGCGATGGCGGCCTCGTCGGCTGTGCCGAGCACGCAGAGGCGGGTCAGGACGCGCCAGCGCAGTTCGGGGTCGAGTTCGGGCCCGCCGGGCACGGCGCCGTCGGCGAGCCAGCCGGCGATCGTGTCGGGGTGGGCGGCGACGTCGATGAGGTGGCGTGCGGCGTTCAGGCGCAGGTCGGGGTTGTGGCCGTCCTCGGTGCGGCGGAGGAGGTCGAGGCACAGGGCGGAGAGCGTGCTCAGCGCGGCGGGCCGCTCTTCGGCGGGGAGGTAGCGGTCGGCGATGTGGACGGAGGCGAAGGCGAGGATGCCCTGGACGATGGTGGCGTCGGTCTCGTGCGGGAGGTGGGCGTGGGCGGCTTCCAGGTAGGCGGTGGCGGCTAGTTCGCCGTCGCGGACAGCGTCGCGCAGGGCGTTCCAGACGACCGCGCGGGTGAGCGGGTCGGGCAGGCCGGCGAGGCTCTTGCGGACGGTGTCGAGGGATACGGGATCGAAACGGATCTTGGTGTAAGTCAGGTCGCCGTCGTTGAGCAGCAGCAGGGCTGGGCGCTGGCCGATGGGCTGCGGGGCGGTCTGCGGGACGTCGAGGTTGAGGCGTTCCCGCAGGGTGAGGTGGCCCTCGGTGTCGGCGGGGTGCGGGTCGTACAGGCCCACGGCGATGTGGTGTGGGCGGTTGCCGGCGTGGTCGACGGTGAGGGTGTACGTGCCGTCGTCGCCGGGTGTGAGGTCCGGGGTGAGGGTGTCGACGCCGGTGGTGCGCAGCCAGCTGTCGGCCCAGGCGTGGACGTCACGTTTGGTGGAGGAGGCGAGGGAGTCGACGAGGTCGGCGAGGGTGGCGTTGGCGTACTTGTGGCGGGCGACGTGGGTGTTGATGCCGGCGAGGAAGTCCTTCTCGCCCAGCCAGGCCACCAGCTGGCGCAGCGCGGAGGCGCCCTTGGCATAGGAGATGCCATCGAAGTTGAGCAGCGCGGCCGCGGTGTCGTCGACCACCTTGGGCGCAATGGGGTGGGTGGAGGGACGTTGGTCGGCGTCATAGCCCCAAGCCTTGCGGACGATTCCGAAGCCGACCCAGGTACCGCTGAAGCGGGTGGCCTCGGCGCAGATCTGGTAGCCCATGTACTCGGCGAAGGACTCGTTCAGCCAGATGTCATCCCACCACCTGAGGGTGACCAGGTTCCCGAACCACATGTGCGCCATCTCATGGGCGATGCTCACGGCGCGGGCCTGCCGCTCGGTGACGGTGACGGCGGAGCGGAAGAGGCGCTCTTCAGCGAAGGTGACCAGACCAGGGTTCTCCATCGCCATGGTGTTGAACTCCGGCACGAAGGCCTGATCGTAGGAGTCGAAGGGATAGGACTCGTCGAATTTCTCGTGGTAGCGGTCGAAGCACTGCCTCGTGATCTCGAAGAGTTCGTCGACGTCGGCGTCAAGGTACGGCGCCAGCGAGCGGCGGCAGTGCCAGCCGAAGGGGATGCCGCGGTGCTCGGTGCGCACGGAGTGCCACGGGCCGGCGGCGACGGCTATCAGGCAGGTAGACAGCAACGGGGTGGGGGCTGCCTGCCAGCGGCCGTCTCCCATCTGCTCGGTGACGCCGTTGGAGAGTACGGTCCAGCCCTCGGGGGCGGTGACGCTGACGTCGAAGACGGCTTTCAGATCGGGCTGGTCGAAGGCGGGGAAGACCTGCTGCACGTCGTTCATGAACAGCTGGGTGTAGACGTAGGTCGCGCCGTCGGCGGGGTCGGTGAAGCGGTGCATGCCCTCGCTGGTGCGGGAGTACCGCATGGCGGCATCGACGCGCAGTTCGTGTTCGCCCGATGTCAGATTCTTCAGTGGCAGGCGGTTGCCGTCGAGCGTGTCCGGGTCGAGGGGAGCGCCGTCCAGGGTGGCGCTCCGCAGTTGCGCGGGCTTGAGTTCGACGAAGGTGTCGGCGTCTACGCGAAGGGTGAACGTGATGACGGTACGGGAGTCAAAGGTCTCGTCGCCGGTGGTGAGATCGAGCTCGATCGCATATCGGTGGACGTCCAGGAGCTGGGCACGGATCTGCGCTTCATCGCGTGTTAGTGCGGGCATGAGGACATGCTGCCATGATCCGTTCATCCGGAAATGGTCACTATGAGCGAACCGAAATGTCCTGTACGGCAGCGGTTCGGCGTAGGCGAGATCCGCCGTGCGGCATCACGCTGCCAGGCGGTCGCGGCGCTGTTGCTCAGGCCGAGAAGCCAACGTAGAAGCCGCGATCCTGCCTTTACCTGGAGGTTTCTGGCCCGTGGATGATGCGGTGGATGGTGGAGCGTCCGACGCTGTACTCGGTGGCCAGGTCAGCCACCGAACTGCCGACGATGCCCCTTCCGACCCTCACCGCCGCGCAAGTCGCCCAACTCGTCAGCACGGCAACGAAGGACGACCCCAGCATGACGGTGATCCCGACCCGGGAAGAGCCACCCACAGCAGGACTTGGAGGATAGGCGCGAGCCAAACGAGCTGGCCTCCACCATCGAGAAGTGGGTATCCCGCATCATGCGTGACCGTTGAGGCGTCATTCTCCGCTCGTGGCTGTCGGGGGCGCTGGAGAACGACGATCCGCCCGCCGCCACGGGGCGCCTCACACTGACGATCCTTTCTTCCGAGGCCTCCCGTGCTGGACGTGCACGGGAGGCCCTCGCCATGCCGAAGCATCCGAACCGGCCCCCAGGAGCTCCCCAGCATCATCGCGGCATGGCGAAGAAGAAGACGGCGTGGGTTCGGTATGTGATGCCGGTGATGGTCGGTCGGCCACCCCGACACCACTGGCGAGAGCCGGGCGCAGACCTTGTCCTGAACGCAAGAGGCCCGACCGGGGCTGGACCCCCCGGCCGGGCCCGGCTGGCCACCTCCGCCGTATGTCAGTGGCAGCGTCAGGACGGCGACAGCCTGGTATCAGAGCGGTTGGCGATCGTAGGGGCATCGAAAGAAACGCCGCACAAGGAGCACACCATGCAGAAGTTCGACACCCCCGCCCCGATCTCCGCCGTCCTTGACATCCCCGCGGGACGCGTCCAGTTCATCGCCGCCGACCAGGCCGACACCACGGTCGAGGTGCGGCCCACGAACGCCTCCAAGAGCCGCGACGTGAAGGCGGCCGAGCAGAGCACGGTCGCATACGCCGACGGTGTCCTGCGGATCGAGACCGCCACGGCGAAGAACCAGTACCTCGGCCCGTCCGGATCCATCGACGTGACGGTCAACCTGCCCACCGGTTCCCGCATCGAGGCCAAGACGGCCAGCGCCGAACTCCGGACCGCCGGCCGCCTCGGCGACGTCTCCTTCGAAGGCGCGTACAGCCAGATCAAGCTGGAGGAGACCGCGAGCCTGCGCCTCACCGCGACCGACGGCGACGTCGAGGTCGGCCGGCTGGGCGGCCCCGCGCAGATCAGCACCGCACGGGGCGACATCCGCATCGCCGAGGCCACCGGCGGCAAGGTCGTGCTCAGCACCCAGTCCGGCGACATCTCGATCGCCGCCGCCGCCGGCGTCTCGGCCGCCCTGGACGCCGGCACCAGCCACGGCCGCATCACCAACGCCCTCAAGAACGACGGCACCACCGAACTCGACATCCACGCCACCACCTCCAGCGGCGACATCACCGCCCGCAGCCTGTGACCCGCAGCCTCCCAAGGAGAGGCAGACCAAGCTCGGCGACGACGAACGGCCCCGGTCCCTCCACGTGGACCGGGGCCGTTCCAGGCCCTCCACTCAGGTTCGTGGTCCGGAGAACCCAGGAAAACCGAACGGTCACCACGCCGGTAGAGAGTCACCCTCACCGGCGCGACCCTCCTGGCCAGCATGACCCTGATGGCCGCCGTACGAGCCCGCACGCTGTCGGTATGCCGCCGCGTGGGCCGCGATCAAGATGCATTGGCGGCTGTCCATCGACCCTGTCGAGCAGCAGGCCCTCCGCTAGGCCCCACCCAGCTCAACGAACTCGGCCTGTCGTTCCTGATCTCCCCGTGAGCGGGTGCCAAGGCCGGGGGCACGGGCCTCAGGCCAGGGCCCGCCCGCACCTCGCCGGACCGGCGCCACCGCCGACGCTCAGGCGGTGGCGACAACCTCGGGCAGGTCCCTGTCTCGCCAGCATCTACCGCGCGCTCGCCGAGCACGAGAAGAGGGCGTACCCGGAAGCCGTCGCCCAGGCCCACGCCGACTTCGCCGACCTTCGAACCGATGGGGCCCGGATCGGGCTTAGCGCTAATGGCTGCCCCATTGATTCAAGCGCCGCCCAGGAGGGGTGTGCCGCTCAGCCGCATGTCGTCTCGGAACGTCCGAACGGGCTCAAGCGGTCGGTCAGGAAGGCGATGATCTCGTCCCTGGCCTTCAGCGTGGGATGTCCTTCCTCGTCGACGAGGTGGGCGGTGACAACGCTGTGGGGGGACTCGACCACGTCGGCGAAGAACGGTGGCGGGCTGGTGTTCGCGGAACTGCCTGAAAGAACACGACCGTCGAAGGCGTCGCCGAGGAGTGCCTGGTAGGCGGCGAAGCGCTGGCCGGTGCACCAGCGGTCGTCGTCGAAGCGGTAGGCAAGGACCTTCAGCCCGTCGCGCGCGATGCGGTCTCGGACTGCGCGCGCGTCCTCGTCGCTGATCTCGAGTCCGACAGGGTCGTCCAGCGGCAGCGACGGGTGGTTGACCACTGGCGCGATGACAGCCGGCTCAAGCGCCATGGTGAGAGCGAAGTTGCCGGTGAAGCACAGTCCGATCGCGCCGACTCCCGGACCGCCGCATTCGGCATGGGCTTGGCGCGCCAGCCCACGTAGCCATGCCGTGACGGGGCTGGTGCCGCCCCCGGCGAACGCACGGAACTCGGCACTGACACACGCGCGGCGGACGACCTCCGTACCACCCTCGGCCGTGGGGTAGGCACCGTCGATCCCGAAGAGTGAGGGGACATAGACGGTGAAGCCCGCATCTCGCACCCACCGCGCCAGTCGAAGGACGTCAGGACTGATGCCGGGCATCTCCGGCATCAACACGACGGCCGGCCCGGAACCCGCGGTGTACACCGTCTTCACCACCCCCTCCACGTCCACGATTCGGCGGGAGAAGTCCGTGATCATGTCGTCAAGTCGTCCGCTGGCAGCGCTCATGGTGACAGCGTGGACCGATGCCCTCGCAGAGGGCGAGAGGCGACATCGCCATGTATGGAGGTAATCTCGCCATAGGCTGATGGTGAGGAGGCGAGCGTGAGCGCGCTGCGGGTTGGCGTCCTGGCCTATCCAGGCTGCTTCGCGTCCGAGGTGTTCGGCATACCCGATCTTCTGACGATGGCCACGCACGTTGCCGGACCGGACGGCCCCGGATATGAGGTGTCGATCGTTTCGCCTCGTCGTCGGGTCGCGGCATCGGGTGGTGCGGTGTTGGACGTCTCTCCGCTGCGCGAGGTAGATGTCCTTGTTGTGCCAGGGTTCGAGCTCGTGCCGGGCCTCGACGTGGACGCGAGGCTCGCACCCCTCGCCCCTGAAATTGCGGCGATCCGCTCACACGCTACTGCGGGCACTGCCGTCGTCTCGATCTGTGTCGGTGCGTTCCTGCTCGCCGAGGCTGGACTCCTCAACCGACGCCGTGCTACGACAGCCTGGCTCCTCGCGGACGAACTGGCTCGACGCTATCCACACGCTGACGTCCGGCCTGAGCGTCTGGTCGTCACCGACATGGGGGTGACGACGACGGCGGCCTTCAGTGCCATGTACGACTTCGCGCTGGATCTGATCCGCCAACACAGCGGTGCCGGCGTGGCACGGACAACCGCGCGGGTGGCGCTCGTCGACGATGCGCGATCCTCCCAGACTCCATACGTGGACGCGCGACTTCTTCCGCAGCCCGGAAACGCGTTCTCCCACAAGGTCATGCGATGGCTCGACCAGAACCTTGCCGCCCGATACGACCTCGCCGCGTTGTCGGACACGTTCAAGGTCAGCACTCGGACGCTGCTGCGGCGCTTCGCGGACGAGACGGGCCAGAGCCCGCTGGAGTACCTGCAGTCATCGCGTGTCCGTCGCGCCCGCCACCTCCTTGAGGCCACGAACCGAACCGTCGGCAGCATCTCCGCCGCGGTCGGATACAGGGACCCCAGCACGTTCGCCACCCTCTTCGCCAAGCACACTGGACGACGCCCGAGGGACTACCGCGCGGCCTTCCGCCGTGTTGACTGATTCAGGCGCGTGAAGCCGGGTTTGCCGCCGGAGATCACGGTCAGTTACTGCCGCGCCCCTCCGCATCGAGAACCCGCGACAGTTGACTAGGCGACTCCACCAGAACCGACGCTGGCCAAAGGCACAACAGGGCCCGACAGCCCTCCGAAGCTTGGCGTTCCTTGTAAACATTCAGTCCGTTTCCATGCGTCTCAGTACGTGCCGCCTTGCGGGCTTTGGCCCGAATTCGCAGGGATGCCAACAGCGCGTGCCTTTCCTCACTGCGTCGTACGCTACGGGTACGTGGCTGAACGCTGGCCATTGCCTAGCTCGGCTCTGGGGTTCACAGAGCGCCCCACCACCCATGGGGCACCCGAGAGAAGGGCCAGGCATATGGATCCTGAACAGGACCGGGCTCGACCTCTAAGTAGAGATCGAGCCCGGAGCGGGGTCTCTGGTAGCTGAAAGCTTGGCCGGCCGACGCTACTGGAGGGCCCTGAATCACGCCTGTGGTAAATGGCCCCATTCAAGTGGCGCCACTTCACCTCAGACTGTACCTCCGGACCACGCAAACGTGCGTTTTTGACCGGCAATGAGGTGGCAGCAGAGCCGGATCGGCCCCTCGAAGACTTGCTCATGATCACTAGTCGAGAGCTGGCATGGGTGCGCCCTGCGCCTGGCCGCAGCCTGACCTACCGCTGGGTGGCCTCCCGCCGGCCGGCCCAGCACCGCCGGCACGAGGTCCCGTACTACATTCACAAGACGCCGGCCTCGCTCCGCGACGATGAAGAGCGGTGGGAGCGCATCACCAAGCCTCCACTGGACAAACGCACCAAGACGCACCGGTGGACCAACACGGCCGCCAAGCAGGCCGTCGACCAGAAGTTCGCCAACACCACCTCAGTGCAGCAGAAGGTCGAGCGCATTCACGACTTGGCCCGCGACGAGCAGGTCGCCGCCGTCGTGGCCACCGATCTGCTGCGCCGCCCGGAGGACGCCTTCAAGGCGATGACCGACACCACCGCCCGGCATCTGGTCAACCGCGCGCAGGTCGACCAGGCCCGGGGGAGCGCACCCCGGCGCTGCCCCCGAAGAGGCCGCCGGCATGGACCCGATGGCCAGCGTCTGTTCCGCAGACGGCCTGAAGAGGGCCGCCAGCTCAGGAAGCCGCCGCCTCGTGGTCCTGCTCGAGAGCAACGCCCTCTAGCATGGCCAACCGCGTCACGAGCCGGGGCAGTTCAGGACCTCCTTGCCGGCGATCGGGAGAGACCTGTGCGCACGCCTGGGCCCGTAGCCGGCATCGCGGCCAGTGCCGAGACCGCGTTCTCGTAGATCTGCTCACCCTCGTACTTGTCCATCGAACGGACGAACTTGGCTCTAGGAAATGGCAACGACGACCCGCGCGAGAGGCCAGGAGGCCGAGTTGACGAAGATCGTGGGCACTAATACCCTTTTACTAATTCAATAGGAAAAGGGTATTGTGGTGATCAAGCTTCGCCTCGATCCAAGCTCTGGTGTGGCGACATATCTGCAACTGGTGCATCAGGTCAAACACGCCTTGCGGCTAGGTGTGCTCATGCCGGGCGATCGGCTGCCGACGATCAAAGAGGTCGTCAGCGACCTCGCGATCAATCCGAACACAGTGGCCAAGGCCTACCGCGAACTGGAAAACGAGGGCCTCGTCGTCGGCCGGCCCGGGTTGGGCACGTTTGTGCAGCGGTCCCTGGGCGGCGGATCCACGGCCGATCACACCCGGTTCCGCCGCGACCTCGCCCGGTGGGTGCGGGGCTGCCGTGAAGCGGGGCTCGACCAAGGGGATATGGAGGCGCTGTTCGCCTCGGTGCTCGCTGACTTCCGTCAGGAGGGGATCGCATGACGGTGGATCGGACAGTGGGGATGTTCGGCGGCGGATCCGGTGAGCTCACCGCTCCCGCACAGAGCCCGACGGCTCTGGAGACCGTGAGGCTCGCCAAGCGGTATCGGGGCACGTGGGCGTTGCGCGACTGCACGCTGTCCGTCCCCGCCGGCCGGGTGGTCGCGTTCGTCGGACCGAACGGCGCGGGCAAGTCCACGTTCCTGCACCTGGTCGCCGGGCTGATCGCCCCCACCCGGGGCAGTGTGCGGGTCTTCGGCGAACCGGTCGGGCAGCGGGCGGAGGCCCTCGCGCGGGTGGCGTTCCTGGCCCAGGACAAACCCCTCTACGACGGCTTCACCGTCGCTGAGATGCTCCGCTACGGACACCATCTCAATCCGGGGTGGGACGACGCTCTTGCCCGGCAACGGTTGGCGGAACTGGACATCCCGCTGAACCGCAAGGTCGGCAAGCTTTCTGGAGGTCAGCAAGCACAGGTCGCGCTGACCATCGCCGTGGCCAAACGGCCGGATCTGCTGGTCATGGACGAGCCGCTGGCCAACCTCGACCCCGTGGCCCGGCACGACATCATGCGCTCCCTGATGGCAGCAGTGGCCGAGACTCAGCTGACCGTCGTGCTGTCCTCCCACGTGGTGTCCGACCTGACCAACGCCTGCGACTGGCTGGTGGTGCTCAACCGCGGCCAGGTCCAGATCAGCGGCGAGGTCGACGAGCTGCTCGCCACCCACCGGATGCTGTCCGGTCCGGCCGAAATGGCCGACGGGGTGGCGGCCCGGATGCCGGTGATCAGCGACAGTCGGAGCGAACGGCAGGCCGACCTGCTGGTCCGCACCGGCCCGGGAACTCCGTTGCACCACCCGCGATGGAGTGCGTCCGGTGTGAGCCTGGAGGAGCTGGTGCTGGCCTACCTGCGCCGCCCCGACACCACCTCACTGCCTCGTCCGACCTTGACCATTTCTGACCGCTAGGGAGACCTGGAAGTGTTGTGGCTTACCTGGCGGCAGCATCGCATGCAGGTGCTCGTCACCACGGTGCTGCTGGCCGCCCTCGGCACGGTTCTGCTCATCAGCGGTCTGAGCACGGCCGACTTCGCCGCCCAGAACGCTCCGGCGGCCGACTGCGTGGCGGACACGCCCGCGTGCAGCGCTTACCGCGTGGAGATGAACGAGCGCATGTACTCGGTGGGTGAACTCCTCGGCTGGCTTCCGCTGCTGGCCCCGGCGATGATCGGCGCCTTCTGGGGTGCTCCGCTGCTGGCCCGGGAGTTCGAGCAGGGCACGCACCAGCTGACCTGGACCCAGTCGGTGACGCGGTGGCGCTGGTTGGCGGCCAAGATCGTCGGGCTCGGTGCCGCGGTCACGCTCGGCGGGCTGGTGCTGGCCGGCATCGTGGAGCCGTGGCTGGCCGCCTTCGACGTTCCGCCCTACAACGTTGACCGCTTCGACTTGAGATGGTTCCGTCTTGTCGGTATCGTGCCGGCGGCGTGGTGGCTGGCCGCGTTCGTGCTCGGCGTGGCCACGGGCGCACTGTTCCGGCGGACCCTGCCGGCGATGGCGGTGACCCTGGCGGTGTGCGCGTTGGCATTCTTCGGACTCCTCAGGGCACCATCCTCCTACGCGACACCGGAGCGAGTTGTGCAGGCTACGGTCATGGACGAGCCCGAACCGCATGGCTCCCTGCACGTGACGAGCTACTGGATCGACGGAAGCGGCGTGAAGTACACCGCTCAGGACAGAGATCTCGCGCTTGCCGGCCCCTGCGGGACGGATGCGACGACCAAGAAGTACGCCAAATGCTCTTTCAGCCACGGCTATCGACAGGTGGCAGAATTTCACCCCGCGGACAGGTTCTGGCGGTTCCAATGGACCGAGGCGGGAATCCTGCTCATCCCCGCCCTCTCGTTGGGCGGTGTCGCCGTCCGGCGCACCCTTCGGCCCCGCATCTGAAACCAGCTATCGCCTCATCACGGTGACGGGAGGGCCTGGCGCAGGACCGTCACCGCCTTCTGCGAGGCGTCCAGTAGAGGGCGAGCAGTGGATCACGCAGGACCGAGAGCAACGAGTTCTGTGTGGCGGCGGTCGCTGACCGGACAGTGCCCTAGTTCTGTCCGATTACCCGTCGATAATTTATGCCGTAGCCAACGCACTGACCAGCGCAAACGCGAACCTCCATTGCTGGCGCTCTGTGCGTCTCTCAAGCCATGCCCGTTTTGTGATGGTTTGTCGCCCAGTTATGCAGCCCGCCTGCGTGATCATGCAGCCCCCTCTGGGGTGTTTCAGGCGTGGGCCGGGCTGCTGTCCGAGGCGCCCTCCACGCGGACCCGCAACCGACCGTCCGGCAGATGTTCGGAGGCCGCTCGCAGGCGCGCCTCCCACTCGCCTGTGGGCCACCGGGTCTGCTCACTCCAGACCACACCGGCCAATTTCGCGCGGTCCAGGTTCGCGCGAGTGAGGTTCGCGCCGGTCAGGTCCGCGCGGATCAGGAACACGTCGGCCAGGTTCGCGCGGGTGAGGTTCCGCCGGTCAGGTCCGCGTCGTTCAGGTTGGCGCCGCCCAGGTTCGCGCGGGTCAGGTTCACATGGGTGAGCGTCGCGTGGCTCAGGTCCGCGTTGCTCAGGTCGGCGCCGGCCAGGTTCACGCTGAAGAGAACCGCGCCGGGCCACATCGGGGGCCAGGAGGGTGCGAATGCCGGGGTGGTGCGGGTCCAGGCTCGCCACCACGACCGTCCGGGCTTGCGGTCGCCGCTCGGGCGGAAAGCGGGCGAGGTGCAGGCGAAGGCCGTGATGAGCCGGCCCGCGCCTGTCGGCAGGTCTCGTCACGCCGGCGACGGTGGGCAGGTCGGCCTGCACGGGGATCTGCTGGCTGAGCTTTTCCAGGATGAGCGGTGCGGCCGCCCCCAGCGCCAGGGCGATGAGGGGCGTCATGCCGTTGACCGACGCGCCGGCGGCGCCGGCCACCACCGCGCTGGCGGCCGCGCGGCCCAGCACTGAGACCAGATAGGGGCCGCCGCCCGGCCCATGCGGATAGCGCCAGGGCCAGCCGTGGCCCACCCGCCGCACCGCCTTGATGAAGTCGAGCGCCTCGATGGCCAGCCCACCGCCCAGCCCCCACAGCGCGAACATCCAGCCCATGCCCTCGACCGTAGCCGTGCGTTCGGGAACGCCCACCTTCTCGGGCATCTCCATCGTTCTGGCCCTGCAGAGTGGGCCGCGGTCGGCGGGAGCGGAGACTGCCCTCAGACGCTGGTGTTCGCCCGACAAGGCGAGATGGTCCGGGCCCGCCACTCCGCTCGGCAGGACCATCTCGGTGACCCAGACCTTGATCCGCGGGGGGAACCCCCGACCACCCACTGCAGCATCTGGATTGGCGCCCCGACACCCACCGAAGTCACTGGTGAGAGCCGTCCCAATAACGGTGCAGGCCCTGGCCGACCTCGCCGACGCGTGCCCCGACCAACGCTTGCCCGCGACGGGCGATCAGCGCTGATTCGCTGCCGGCGCGCATCGGCCCGTTCCCGGACGCCGCATGGTCGCCGGGGGCTCTCCGATGATGGGGGAGGTGCCGGCGGCGCGCCGTCGGCGTCACGCCGCAGCGCCGGATACTCCTCGGGTGTGGGTGTGCTGCCCTGGCGGCGGTGCTCGATCTGGGTCAGGAAAGCGTCCGGGTGGCGGTGCAGATGATCGCGGAAGCGGTGGCGCCACAACTCTGACATCCCGGCCGCGGTGGCGGCCCACAGGTCGGCCACCGCGGCGACGATGGGCGGCGGCGTTGCGTGAGAGGTGGGCGGAGGACGGCCGTCGATGACGGGGGTAAGCGCCTTGTACATGTCGAGCACCGCACTGGTGGAGTGGCCCATGGGGCCTTCGTCCTGCTCGTCGTCGAGGTGGAACAGCACGGTGATCCACCGGGCCGGCCGTTCGACGTCGCCGGTGGATGCGTCGGGGATCATGCGGGCCGCCATGCGGTGAAAGCCCGCCCTGCGCATGCGTGCGCGCTGGGCCGCGTCTGTGGCGAGAGACGTTCGGGCCGCCCATGCCTCCAGCCTGCGGCCGATCTGCTCGCCCCGCAGGTGGGTGCGGCCGGGGACCGGAACGCCGAAGTCGTCGCAGACGCAGATCCCACCGACCCCCGCGCCCGGTTGATCGCCTGCCCTCCTCACCCGATGAGGCTGAACTGTCTGGATGGGCCACTGGCGCAAGGCCACGAAGATCCACGGCAGCAAGGGCGCATCGTGGATTGCCTCCCGCCCGCCCGGCCGGAAGCTCTCACGCGCTGGGTGCAACGATCGGTGCTCTGCTGCCGGCCGCAGAGCATGGCACCCGAATCCGCACTTCAGGAGAAGACGACGGAGCGTACCAGCAGGCGCTCTGAAGCACCTGCGCCGGGGCGCAGGCTGTAGAAGACATCCCCCATGCAGCCGGCCTCGAGGAAGACCGTGGCCGTTGCGTCGGTCAGGTTCTTCGGCGCGTAGGCGGCCGACACGCCGTCAGAGCCGGCCCCCTGGATGTCGATGCATGTCCCGCTCTCGGGATCGTTGATGAAGCCAACGGCGTCGTACCCGTCGGCGGTCTTGTAGGAGTAACGGAACTGGCCCATGGCGGCCGATGCGGAGCCGGGAACCGCCAGAACCAGCATGAGGGCGCCGCCGGCGGCGGCCAAGGCAGAGTGCAGACGCATGGATCCCCTCTTCACCGGAACAACGAAAACACTGTACGTAATTATTAGGTCACAATAAGTGTTGGATGTCGAGTGCGCGCCTGGCCAGCGGGAGAGGGGACGGCCGCCGCATCCGCCGCCGCGCCCGCACCCCGGACCGCACCGAGCCCCTCGACCGCGCCCAGATCGAGGCCCTGCTCACATGCCAGAAGCTGCCGCTGCGCGAGCGCACCCTGTTCCGGCTGCTGTACGAGAGCGCGGCTCGGGGGCGTTTGGCGCCATGCTCGCGCGCATGGCCACAGACCACGCCTAGCGTGGGAGACGTGGGCGCACTCACCTTCCGGCGCCAGCACCTGCCCGGCGTGACCGTGATCGCCATGCGCGGGAGCTGGACCTGGCGACCGCCGGCCAGGCGGAGGAGTTCATCCGTCTCTCCCGCCGGCCGGGCGATGAGGTCGTCCTCGACCTGACCGGGATCCCGTTCATGGACTGCAGCGGGTTGACGATGCTCTGGCGCCTGCATCAGGACGCAGGATGCGACGGCGGCGCGGTCCGCCTGGCGGCGCTGCAGCGCGAGCCCGCCCGGGTGCTTCGCCTTACTGGTGCCGAGCGGCGCCTGCCCATCCATCGCACCCTCTCGCCGACGCGCTCGCCGCCGCCACCGCAACCCCGCGCCGGCTTCGTCGACGGCCCCGCTGGGCCAGCCGGACTCCCGCCCCCTGCTGACTGGTGACGCTCCTTCCAAGATCTCCACCCGGGTCCGCGTCACCAGGGGCCAAGTAGAGCATTTCCGCAGGCCAAAGCGGGTGACGGCTGCGTGGCCGTTCCGGGGTGTGGCGGTCTTTCGGATGAAGGGGCCCCGGGGTGCGGTCGTCCGGGGCCAGGGCAGGCGCCGGGTTCTCAGGGGTTGTCGTAGCCGATCCAGGTGATGTACCAGCCGTACTGCTGGGCGGTGGCGGGCGTCAACGCGCTGCCGTCCTTCCACTGGACGTAGATGCGGAACTTGGTGGCGGTGGGGGTGTAGACGGCGCTGGGGCCGACCAGGTTCCAATGGTTGCCGCCGGGGCCGCCGATGGAGGTGACGTAGTGGGGGGTGCCGGTGAAGTGGCCCGCGGTGGCGCCGACGCACTGTCACGATTAGTGTTCGATTGATTACTGTGCGCGTCTGTGCATATTTCCCTGCCTCTTCCGTCACATGTAACCCCCTTGGGGACAAGCGACTCGTTGGACGCGCGTGGAGCGGAGCTGGGGGGGCTTGCTTCGGGCGCGTCTGGTCGTGGCCGATCGAGCGGTCCTGTCGGAGATCGGTGAGCTGGTGCCGGCCGCGTCCGACGATGTCTGGTCCGGATACGCCGGTGCCGGTCACCTGCCGACCGGGCACGATCTGAGTGTGTACGAACTGCTCCCGTAGGGCTTCCATCCGGTACCTAGGTACAGGTTTACCGTCGAGGTATGACCCAAGACAGGGCCCTTGACGTGGGGTGGGCTCCCTCCGCGTGCACCCTGCCCACTGCTGAGCAGCCGCTGCGGGTGGCCGAGTTCGACGCCTTGTTCGCCGACGCGGTTCAGGCGGTTCAGCGCCCCGAGCCGACGCGGCTGCGCCTGGAGCTCGTCTTCAGCCCGGACCATGCCGCCCGGGCCGCCCAGCTGGCGGCGCGGGAGAACGGCTGCTGCTCGTTCTTCACCTTCACCCTGACCATCGCCGACGGCAGCCTGGCGCTGGAGGTGGCGGTGCCGCCGGAGCACGTCAAGGTGCTGGAGGCGTTGCAGGCTCGGGCCGGCGCGGCCGCGTCGGTGTGAGGCGGGACATCGTGTTGCGGGAGTCGGCCGGGCCGTATCTGCACAGCGGGCAGGTGGCCGAGCGGGCCGGGGTCAACCTGCAGACCCTGCGTTACTACGAGCGCCGTGGGCTGATCGCCGAACCGGCGCGCAGCCCCGGCGGACACCGCGCCTACCCGCCCGAGACCGTCACCCTGCATGGTGATTGAGGCTGCCCGCACCCCCCGGTCGCTACATCATCATAGATCTTCAGGCAGCCCTCGGTGTGCAGGGCGTCCAGCTGCAGCTTCGGGTCTTGATCGGTTGTGGACACCCGCAGTATCCGATCTTGTGGCCGTGCACCGGGCCGACTCGCCCGGGTTCGGTCATCGTGCGGTCCGCTGTTCGGTCGGCGTGCCCGGTCGGCGGCGTTGACGGTGCGTTCATGTGGTCGCACACTCGGCATCGGGACAATTCGGCACTCGAAGACGGTGACGTGATGACATCCAATCCGCAGACGTCCACGGTCAACGGGTCCGATGCCGTTGCGCCATTCGTACCCGGACGGACCGGGCCCTGGCTGTGTGCGGAGGCCCAGCGCATGGTCGGCCCTTCGTATCGCAGGGCGATCGGCAGCCTGCCGGCGGAGCTGGGGCGCGTGGCGGGGTATCACGCCGGCTGGTGGGATGGCGAGGGCAGGGCACGTGCCAGGGCCGGCAAGGCCGTGCGGCCAGCGCTGGTACTGGCCAGTGCGCGAGCCGCGGGTGCCGACAGGGGGGTTCCGGTCCCGGAGGTGGTTCAGGCTGCGGTGGCGGTGGAACTGGCCCACGATTTCACGTTGCTGCACGACGATGTGATGGATGGCGACCGCACTCGGCGCGGCCATCCCGCCGCGTGGACAGTGTTCGGCACCAGCCTAGGGATCCTGGCGGGCGACGCACTTCTTGTGCTGGCGCTGAAGGTATTGGACAACCGCGTGGGGGCCCCGGTCTTGACCCAGGCGTGCTGGAGCTCTGCGCGGGTCAGGCCGCCGACCTGGCGTTCGAGACCCGCCAGGACGTTGGGCTGCCCGAATGTCTGGCCATGGCCGAGGCCAAGACCGGAGCGCTGCTGGGCGCGGCCTGCCAGCTCGGCGCCCTGGCGGCCGGAGCCGAGCCGGCCGCTGCGCACTGCTACCGCACCTTCGCCAGGCAACTCGGCGTCGCATTCCAATTGGTCGACGATCTCCTGGGGGTCTGGGGCGACCCGATCGCCACCGGCAAACCCGCGGGCTCAGACCTGGCTTCTCGCAAGAAATCGTTGCCGGTCGTCGCCGCTCTGACCTCAGGGACCGCTGCGGGCGAGTGTCTGGCCCGGATGTACCAACGTGAACAAGACATGGACGAGCACGCGATCGCGCACGCCGCCGAGCTGATCGAAGCCGCCGGAGGCAAAACCTGGGCACAGCAGGAGGCCGAACGGCGGATCGTCGCGGCATTGGACGCCCTTACCGCAGCCCACCCTGACCCGGCCGCCACCACCGACCTCCACGCCCTGGCCGCCCTCATCACCCGCAGAGACCGCTGACATGACCACCTGCACCCGGCCGGCCACCCGACAACGCAGCCAATTTCGCCTAGGACCTCTTTCACCGACTCCCGAGCGATCACCACCCGGGACAACTGTTCCTCTCGGCCCCCAACCACTCGGTCAGATCAGCGATCTCCTGCCGGGTCTGCTCCGCCTGACGGCGAGCCGCGGCCTCCCGCCGCGCCGGCGACTCCAGAAACGAGCCCATCACCTCCACCGCCCCGCACGACTGCCCCTGCCCCAAGACAACAACCCTCACCCCGAACAGCCCCAGCCACAAACCCCCAGCTCAACAGCTCCCTCGACCGGAGCGGGCACCCGAACGAGATAGGGCGGGTCCACGATGCACTCCGCACTCGTCACCGGCGCCGCCAGCAGACGGGTCCGTGGATCCTCTGGCCCGGGTCGACCGGCGTCCGGCTCGGCGGTCGCCGGATCCGCGCCGGCCTGTACCCGGCCCACCTGCGTGCGCACATCCAAACCAGAACAGGGACCCTGAGAGGTAGGCCATGAGCCCGATGCTGGAAGGAATGACCGCTCTCATCACCGGTGCCGCCTCGGGGATCGGCGCTGCCGCTGCCCGGGTGTTCAGCGGGCACGGGGCACGGCTGGTCCTGGCCGACATCGACGACGAGGGCGGGCAGTCGGTCGCCGAGGGGGTGGCCAAGAACGGTGGCGAGGCCGTGTTCGTCCACACCGACATCACCTCCGACCGTGAGGTCGCGGCGATGGTCCAGGCCGTCGTGGCCGCCTATGGGCGGCTCGACTGCGCCTTCAACAATGCCGCCATCGACGGAGCCATGGCACCGCTGCACGAGGCCAGCGCGGAGAACTGGGAACAAGTCCTGCGCGTGAACCTCACCGGCGTGTTCCTATGCCTGAAGCACGAACTCGCCCAGATGCTCCGGCAGGGCGGCGGCTCGATCGTCAACACCGCCTCAGTCGCTGGCCTGGTCGGCGCCGCCAGCCCCCCGGCATCGGCCTACGTCGCGTCCAAACACGGAGTGGTCGGCCTGACCAGGCAGGCCGCCCTGGAATACGCCGAACAGCGGATCCGCGTCAACGCCGTCTGCCCCGGGGCAGTCCGCACGCCGATGATGGAGGAGGTCATCCGGCAGGGTCTGATCAGCCTGGAGGACATCGTCGGCCTCCAGCCGGTCAAGCGGCTGGCCGAACCCGAGGAGATCGCCGAGTCGGCCGCCTGGCTGTGCAGTGGCCTGTCGTCCTTCATCACCGGGCATGCCATGGCCGTCGACGGCGGCTGGACCGCGCAGTGACCGCCGACACATCTACCTCCGCGTGCGGAATGCCTACTCCGACGCAGAGGACGTCTCTTGTTCCGATGGCCGAGCCCTCCCGCGGAGCAATGATGTTCGATCCAAACGCCAATGTGGGGTTGTCGAACGCTCTTCCACCCTCCAACCGGCCGAAGGCACCCGCGCAGCCACCGGGGCACGGGCAGCGTGCGCGCGCGAGAGACGCCCATGGATTCACCCGACGTCATCGACTGCGTAGATCCGGAGCGCTCCCATGCCTGATGAAACGACCATCCCTTGGGCTCGTGGCGGCCTCCCGGTTATTGGCCATCTGCTGCCCTTGCTGAAAGACCCGTTGAGCTTCTTGGATTCGCTTCCCGCTCAAGGCGATCTGGTTCGGGTCGGGGTCGGACCGGTGTCGGCGGTCGTCGTGTGCGACCCGGAGCTGAACCATCAGGTCCTGGTCAACGATCGCCTCTTCGACAAGGGCGGCATGCTCTTCGACCGGCTGCGAGAGGTCGTGGGGTACGGCCTGGGGACCGTGCCCCACGACCCGCATCGCCTCCAGCGGCGCATGCTGCAGCCGGCGTTCGTCAAATCCCGGCTGCCAGGACACGCCGCCATCATGGTCAAAGAGATCTCCAAGGTCGTCGATATCTGGCAGGACGGCCAGATCGTCACCGACGTGCCCGGCGTTCTCCACGACCTCGCCGGCCGCATCACGACCGCCACGATGTTCACCGCACCGCTTCCCGAACCGCTGCTCGAGGAACTGACCGACGCCCTCCACGTGGTCATGGACAGCCTGATCTTCAGGATGGCGACACCGCATGCCCTGGCCAAGATTCCGACGCGGGGCAAACGCCGTTACGACAGCGGCGGTTCCCGACTGCGCGCGGCCACCGGCCAGCTCATCGACATCTACCACCAATCCGACCTCGAACATGACGACGTACTGTCGATGCTGCTCTCGGCCCGGGACGATGACGGCCGGCCCTTGTCTCAGGAGCAGATCAGCAACCAGGTCCTCACCATGTACATAGGGGGCGTCGAGACGGTCGCCGTGACGGTGAGCTGGGCGCTGCACTTCATAGCCTGCATGCCCGAGATCCGTGAGCGCCTCCACCACGAGGTCGACGCCGCCCTGGCCGGACGTAATGCCACCTGGAACGACCTGCCGCAGCTGCCTTACACTCGCGCCATCATCTCCGAGACGCTGCGCATCCGCCCGCCCGGCTGGGTCCTCACCCGCATCACCACCGCTGATACCGAGCTCGGCGGGCATTTTCTTCCGGCCGGAACCACCGTGATCTACAGCCCCTACCTGATGCACCGCAGGGTCGATATCTACCCCACCCCCACGGCCTTCGACCCCGACCGGTGGGACACCCGACACACCCCAGCACCACCCCACGGCGCGTACGTGCCGTTCGCACTAGGCGCCCGCCGTTGCATCGGCGACACCTTCGGCACGACCGAAGCCATGCTGATCGTCTCCTCCATCGCCGCGCGCTGGCACCTGCACCCGCACGGAGCGCCCGTAAACCCCAAGCCGCGCACGAGCCTCGTACCAGATCAGCTGGACCTGCGGATCACCGCCCGCACACCCGCACCAGCCCCCTATGGAACAGCCGGCGGCATCACCCGCCCTGGCGTCACCCCGGACACCGACCGTTGCCCTTTCACCCCAGAGAACAGCGCATGAACGCACTGCCCGACCGCAGCCATCAGACGGCTCCACCATGCCAGCCATACCTACTCAGCGCCCCCCGGGGTGACCGAAACCCTCCGAATGATTCCGATCACCCATAACCCGAAAGGCAGGGCGCCATGGCAGAACCTGAGATCGTCATGCAACTGCCAGGCATGTACTTCCCTATGCCGTGGCGCACCCACAGGAAGGTGGACCTGCTGGAGAAGCAAGGCCTGGGCTTCATGGAGCGGCACGGCCTGTGCCAAGGGCCGGGTCGCCGCGAGCGCGTTGCAGGTACCCGATCGGCGCTGTTTTTCGCCGGCAACTGCCCAGAGGCCGACGTGGAGCGGCTCCAGATGGCGGTGGACTGGACGTACCTGATGTTTGTCTTTGACGACTTCGTCTGTGACGAGGAAGCGCCCGAGGACGCCTTCTCCTTCCTGGACCTGGCCGTGCGCATCATCCGCACCCTCGAATCGCCGACCGCGGGCTTGCTACCGCCCGAAAACCCCTTCACCGGCCCGGTCATCGATCTCGCAGAGCGGCTGCACAGCCTTGCCACCCCTACCCAGCGTCGACGCCTGGTGGATGCACACCTGTCCTGGTATCTCGGAGTGGCCTGGGAGCGCGCTGCCCGCCAGCAGCAGCTGACACCCACCCTGAACGACTACCTCTACACACGGCTGCTATATGTGGCCGGCTTCCCGACGATCGCGTGGTTTCAGGTCAGCCAACTGGATGACATCCCCGACACGGAGATCAACTTTCCGGCCATACACGCGCTGACCGAGATGGCCGGCATGGTCGCCGCCCTCGACGACGACCTATTCTCCTACGGCAAAGAACTCTGGCACGCCTCCCGTCACCCCCCGACAACCGGTCCCATCCTCAATCTCGTCGACCTCTACCAGAGCTACGACCAATGCAGCCGTGAGGAAGCCCAGCGGCGCGTTGTGGCACTGCGCGATCGCATCCTGGCACGCTTCACCGAGGTCCGCGACCTGGTCCTGCCCGGCGCAGGACAACCACTGCGCCGGTACCTATCCGATTTGACCTGCCTGATACGCGGCAACTACGAATGGGGCATCGGGGCCGGCCGTTACACCAACCCCGACGGCCGCCACCCCGGCGCCATAAAAGTCACCGGCACGGTCACCGACAGTCCCAGCGCCCTCGGCCCGCCCGAAGACATCCCTTGCATCGGATGGTGGTGGCAAGACATGGGGTCCCTGTAGCTTCGGCCGAAAATCCAACAGATACGTTCTGACCTGCATTGATAGACAGGGCTCAGGTGTGACCCACCAACCCGAAACCTCTGCATAAGTGCAGGTCAGAGGCATATCCATTGGTTTCTGCGCCATTGCTACCGCAACCCCTAGAACTCAGCGGGCGAGGTCCTGGACGAGCATGGTCAGGGCACGTTCCCGCTCGAGGTCGCGCCGCTGCTGCACCGGATCGGGAGTGAGTGGCGGCATCCGGGTGCAGGCCACACGGATGCGGTTGCCCGTGTCGGGTTTGAGCCGCCAGTTGGCGCTGGCGGGGCTGTCGAGGATGACTTCCCAGCCGGGCGCGGGGTCGGCCAGGTAAGCGACGATGGACGTCTCCACGACGCCGGCGGTTGTCGGGTCGGTCATGCCGTCGAAATGCTCGGCGAGTGTCTGAACCACCTGGCGGGCGTAGCTGGCGCGCGCGGCGGCGGCTGCGTCGACGCCGTGGCGCTCAGCTGCTCCTGACGGCGGGCTACCAGTTCCGTCAGGGAAGCATGCAAGGCGGGCCAGTCGCGGGTGTCGGGGTGGACGGCCTCTATGGGAAGGGTGCCGGCGATCAAGCTCATCCGGGTGGGCACGTGGTGGGGGCCGACCACGGCCAGCCGGCCCGCGCACAGCCGCATCGGATGCGCGGTGCCCGGCTGGTCTTTATGACAGGACATCGCGGTTGCCTCGGCGGCGCGCATGTCGTCGGCGAGAGTGGAGTCGGCCGCGCGCACCCCACGCTCGGCGCGCAGCAGCCGGGCCATGTCGTGCTTGGTGAAGGCGGTCAGATCCGCGTCCGTGCGCCAGGGACACTTGCGGTCGCCGTCGCAGGGGCGGCGGCGGAACACCTCGGGTGGCGCCTGCCCGGCTACCGCCGGTGTGGCCGCCTGTCCGGCCTCGAAGCGAGGGCCGGCGAGCCCACTCTCCGATCGACATCTTCTTCGAATAGGCCCCCACAGCGGTACCGCTCTCAGCCGTAGATCCGCTCGTGTCCGTGCACAGTGTGAACACCTCCTCGAGCTGGTCGCTGGACGGGGGGACTCCGGGTGCACCACCAGGGATCGCCTCGCTGCCGGCCGTGCGCGCCGCCGACCTCGGCCCGGACGCGGTGCTGGGCGCGGCAGGTGGCAGCTGGCACAGCCAGGGGCCGAACGGGCATCAGGCCCTCTCCCACGGCGGGAGGCCGGTGGCCGGCCCCGTTCAGATTGGCAACCGACTCATCACCCATCCAGCCGGACGACAGTGGCCCATCGGACACGTGCAGTTGGAACGGGGGGCCGGGCCACGTACGAGCGGGATGAGAATCGTCCAAGATTGCCTCGTCGTCGTGCTGGCATGTCAGCTCCACACACTCGGCTGGATCGCCTACGGCGACGGTGAGCCGCCAATCGCTCCATGCATGACTGCGTTGCAGTTCGGCGTACACGTCGATGCCTCCAGGTCCGCGGAGCTCAACGAAGTCCGAGTCTGGCCAGCTGCTGGGAAAGTTCAGCAGTGGGATGGTGCTCAGCGCCTCGCACACCTCCTGCAGGGCGTCGGAGGACTCGCTGAACCATTGAGGGCGCGTGACCCCGGCCTCTTGGCGGCTCTGGGCGCCGGTCACTGCGCCGCCATCCTGGATCTCGAAGGCGAGATCCGCGTAGACCAGGACGTCGTCTTCCCGCCAGACGCGGGTGCGCCCGCACTCCTGATAGGGGGGCGGCCGGAATACGCCAGAAAGGTATCGCCGGGCCCTGTTTTAGCTGGTCGGAGCGGTGATGCAACGACGCCCGAGCGTTGGCTCGGGCGTCGTTGGTGCTGGGGTGGGTTCAGGTGGTGAGGCGGTGTCTTCGATCCCGGCTAGCAAGAAGTCCAGTGCGGCCGACGCCTTGCCGACTCTGGGCACTGCATCGCTCTGACCTGCATGTACAGCTGGATGCATGCAGAAAAGCAGGCTCGCGTGCTGCGGATGGTCTTCGGATCCGGCCTCGGGGAGCAATGGGACAGTGGTTGGCGTTAAGCATTGACCGACGTCATGGACGCCGTTGACGGCGGGCGTTCCCGCCGGTTACCCGTTCAGCGATGGCTGGGCCCGCCGGTCAGTCGATGCCTTCGATGATGCGGAAGTCGCGCTCGAAGCCGTCGGGGAGGGCCACCAGCGCCTTCTGGTATGCCTCGCTCTCGTATGCCGCGACGGCCTGTTCAAAGCTGTCGAACTCGATCAGAACGACGCGTTGCGTGATTCCGGCCTCGTGGGCGACGACTCGACCGCCACGGGACGGGATCCGGGACAGGACGCGCCCGCCCCCAGCCTGGACAGCCGGACCGGCCAGCTTGTCGTAGGCAGTCAGCCTCTCAGGGTCGGAAATGGCGGGGTAGACACTGACCCAGTAGCCCTTAGCCATGGAAACCTCCTGTGTTGGGCCGGACACGTCCGACTTCGAATTGACACTCAGATCGATCGATCCCGGCGACCGGTACTGCGGTCGGTTGAATCGTCATATGCGCAGGTTAGGGCTTGATGTGCGGTCGAGGGAAAGACCAGTACTGGATAGACTCAGAACGGATCGTTATCAATCGGCAGGGAGGGCACGTGGCGCCGGATACGGTGAGCCTGCGGTACTTCCTGGTGCTGGCGCAGGAGTTGAACTTCACCCGCGCGGCCGCACGGATCGGTATCGCACAGCCCGCACTCAGCGCCCGGATGCGCCGATTGGAGGCGGAACTCGGTACGGCCCTGCTGGTCCGCAACACGCGTAGCGTCGTATTGACCACGGCCGGTGCGGCTTTGGCGGAGTCCGCGCCGCCCGCGCTGGCGGCGCTGGACCGGGCATGGGACACCGCCCGGAGCGCGGCGGCCGGTGAACTGGGCACGCTGCGCATCGGATACAGCCTCAGCGCCGGGGCCGAGACGGCACCGGCCCTGGTGGACAGGCTGATTCGCGGCAACAGCGGACTCGAGGTCGGCGCGGTCCCGATGGCGACACCGGAGATCTCCCCCGCGGTCGCCGACGGCCGCATCGATGCCGGGATCACCCGCGGTGAACAGCCGGGCCGTGGCGTGCGCCGGTTCCTGCTGCGGCGTATGCGCGTCGGGGTCCAGCTGGCGCAGCATCATCCGCTGGCCGAACACCCGGAGATCGAGATCGCCGACGCGGCCGCGTATCCGCTGCGACTCCCGGACCGTGCGGCCAACCCCGTGATCCACGATCAGCTGTCCGCACTGTTCCGAGACACCCGACCACACCCTCGATTCCACACGCCCGCAGTCTCTTTCGACATGTCTCAGCGCGACCTGCGCGACGGGGTCACCCTCGCCCCGGCCGGAGAAGCCGCGGTCACGGCACAACCGGCCGGTCTCACCTGGCGACCGCTGCGGGGCGCGCCCAGCCTGACGATCCACCTGGTCCTCCCACGCGAGCAGTCGCCGCTTCACCGCCGCATCCGTGCCGTCGCCAAAACCCTGGCGCACGAGCTGCACTGGCTGTCGGACTGACGCGCAAGAGGTCAAGCGAGACGGACGCCTGCGGTGGCGAGGCCGAAGACCTTGCGCCCGGCGGACTTCGCGGTGATGACGACGGCGGTCTTGCTGAATGTCCGACACGACCTCGCTACGCCGGCGGATCAGCATCCGATGATGGCCCCGGGTCCGGTCCGAGTCGTACACCGCGGCGACGTCCTCGCCCAGCCCGAGATCTCGGCGGATACCGCGCCTTCGCCGCCGCCGAAACCGGACAAGCACGGGTAACCGGCGGGAACGCCCGCCGTCAACGGCGTCCATGACGTCGGTCAATGCTCAACGCCAACCACTGTTCCATTGCTCCCCGAGGCCGGGATCGAAGGCGCCCTCTGAGCGGGCCGCTTCGGTGGCGGACGGCGGTCAGTCCTGGTCGGCGGCTTGCACGAGGTGTTCGGCTTGGCAGTCGGCGCATTATCTTAGGTGACTCTTAGTAGTCACGCATGTAAGGCACATGGGCTCCCGACGAACATGCCTGACACGTTATCTGGGGTTGTCAGGCCCGTTCGTCACCTGCCGGACGTGCCCTTCTCTAGGATCTTGCTCAAGTCCCAGTCGTACGTGTCGTACGTCAGCGTTGCAGCGGTCGCCCACCGGGCTCGATGCCGTGGGCCGGCCTGTGAAACGCCCGAGATCCTGGGTCTCCTGGTGTGAGGGGCGCGGGCGTCTGGACCTTCGGACCTCCAGCTCCGGGGCTCTGGCCACGGCTAGGGCCTGGCTGGCATGGGAAGCGAGGGGGATGGTCGGCATGCAGCTTCGCAGCACCGCCGCCGGGCTCATCATCGGAGCAGTCGTGGGTGTTCTGGCCGGGTTGCGTCCACGGCCTGGACACTCGCCCAGATGCCCGCCGACGACCGGCCTGGCAGCAGCCCAGACCCCACCCCGTCCCGGACGTTCCGCCTCGCGCATCCCCTTGCCAATACATAACCAAATCGGGCTATCATCGTAGTATGGCGATTAAAGATGATGGCGGCCCATGCGTGAGCGCGGACATCGCCGCGGGGATCTCCCCGGCGGCGGCGTTGTTCCACTCCCTGGCCGACGAGACCCGGCTGCGCATCGTGCAGCGGCTCGCGCGCGGCGAGGCCCGCGTCGTCGACCTGACCGCCGAGCTCGGGCTGGCCCAGTCCACGGTCTCCAAGCACCTGGCCTGCCTGCGCGACTGTGACCTGGTCGACTACCGCGCCGAAGGACGCCAGTCCTTCTACTCCCTGACCCGGCCCGAGCTGATGGACCTGCTCGCCTCCGCCGAACACCTGCTGGCCGCCACCGGCCACGCCGTGGTGCTCTGCCCCGTCCACGGCACCCAGCCACGCCCGGCCGACGCCCCCAGCACTCTGCAAGCCGAGATCGACCACGACCTCACCCAGCTCGACGCGCAGACCGGCAACGAGAACGCGACGGGGGAGGCGGTTTCATGACCACGCTGAACCTGCCTGCCCCGGACCGGCGGACGTTACTGCAGCGCCGCATCCGGCTGCTGGTCGCGGCCACCATCACCTACAACCTGATCGAAGCCGCAGTGGCCATCACCGCCGGCACTCTCGCCTCCTCCGCCGCCCTGATCGGCTTCGGCCTGGACTCCATCGTCGAGGTCGCCTCCGCCGCCGCGGTCGCCTGGCAGTTCTCCGCCACCGACCACGAGAAGCGGGAGAAGACCGCGCTGCGCGTCATCGCGATCTCGTTCTTCGCGCTGGCCGCCTACGTCACCTTCGACGCCGTCCGCGCCCTGTTCGGCGTGGGCGAGGCCGAACACTCCACCCCCGGCCTGATCCTGGCCGCCCTGAGCCTGGTCATCATGCCGTTCCTGTCGCATGCGCAGCGCCGCGCCGGCCGCGAACTCGGCTCCGCCAGCGCGGTGGCCGACTCCAAGCAGACCCTGCTGTGCACCTACCTGTCCGGCGTGCTGCTGGTGGGCCTGGCGCTCAACAGCCTGTTCGGCTGGTCCTGGGCCGACCCGATCGCCGCCCTGGTCATCGCCGCCGTCGCTGTCAAGGAAGGCCGCGAAGCCTGGCGCGGGGACGCCTGCTGCCCGCACCCTCTCGCCACGAGCGATGCCGCCGTGGCGGTCAACGACGCCGGCTGCGCCGACGGCTGCTGCCAGACCGACGCCCCCGCCACCGCCGGCATCGACACCGTCAGCATCGACATGACGATCAGCAGGCGTGATGACCGGCCGGATGCCTGAGCGGGTGCGCGCCGCCTACCAGGCCGAGATGCGCGCCGCCCGCACCGCCACCACCGCCGAGGCGCGCTGGCGGCACCTGGAGCGCGCCCACATCATCTCCCAGCCCTGGCCCTGGCCGCACACCGCCAACCACATCGCCATGTTCACCCTAGCCGTCCGCCAGCGCGACCGCCGCGAAGCGTTCGGCCAGGTGATCCGCATCATCGCCGCCGCCCCGGCCTCGGCGCTGGGCCGCTACCCCGAGGGCAACACCGGCCGCGCCCGCGTCCGCCTGACCCAGCCCATGCCCATGCCTGCGGACCTGGCCAAGCTGCTGCAAGCACAGCCGTGATCCGTTCTCGATCACTGTTCCCAAGGAAGCCACAAGCGATGAAGGTCTCGACATTACGGCTGCTGGCCGACGCCCGCCGGGCCAAGGCAGGCGGCGAACGGGCCATGGCCGCCCGGCAGCAAGCTCGCCTGGACGAGCTCGTGGCTTGGGCGCGCACCCGCTCGCCCTACTACCGGCACCTTTACCAGGACCTCCCGGCCGGGATGGCTGGCCCGATCGATCTGACCCGCCTGCCTGTCACCCGCAAGAGCGAGTTGATGTCCGCCTTCGACGACTGGGTCACCGATCCCGCCGTCACCTTCACCGCGGCCCGGGCGTTCGCCGACGACCCGGCGCGCATCGGGGAGCCGTTCGCCGGCCGCTACACGCTGTCCACCACCTCCGGCACCACCGGCACGCACGGCATCTTCCTGCAAGACGCCCGCGCGGCCGCGGTGACCGGCGCGATGATGGCCCGGATGCTGCTCACCTGGCTGAAGGCCGCCGATGTCGCGCGCATCGCCCGCGGTGGTGGGCGGATGGCGCTGGTGGCGCCGGTCGGCGGGCACTTCGCCTCCACCGTCACCGCCGCCCGGCTGCGTGGCCGGTCCCGCATCGCCTCCTTCAGCGTTCAGCAGCCGCTGGATGAGCTGGTCGCCGAGCTCAACGCCTTCCGCCCGGCGGTGCTGGCCCCCTACGCCAGCATCGGCGCGCTGCTGGCCGGCGAGGCCGAGGCGGGACGGCTGCGCATCAATCCCGCCCTGGTGGTGCTCAGCGCCGAAGGCCTGCCGCTGCCGGAATACGCGCGCATCGCGGCCGCCCTGAACGCCAAGGTGCGCACCAGCTACGCCTGCAACGAGTGCCCGTTCCTGTCCTACGGCTGCGAACACGGCTGGATGCACCTCAACGCAGACTGGGCCATCCTCGAGCCCGTCGACGAGCAGTACCGTCCGGTGCCGCCCGGCCGGCCC
This sequence comes from Nonomuraea sp. NPDC050451, assembly GCF_044458585.1. Classification (NCBI taxonomy): domain Bacteria; kingdom Bacillati; phylum Actinomycetota; class Actinomycetes; order Streptosporangiales; family Streptosporangiaceae; genus Nonomuraea; species Nonomuraea sp. NPDC050451. The sequence continues at coordinate 9,323 of NZ_JBITHZ010000064.1, read as the reverse complement.
TCCCACACGGTGCTGCTGACCAACCTGGCCAACCACGTCCAACCGATCCTGCGCTATGACCTGGGCGACGCCGTCCAGGTCCGCCCCGACCGCTGCCCATGCGGCAACCCCGGCCCGGCCGTCCGTGTCCAGGGCCGTCCAGCCGACCTGCTCACCATCCCCCGGCCCGACGGCGAGCCGGTCACCCTTGCCCCGCTGCCGCTGGCCACCCTGCTGGAGTCCGTGCCGGGACTAGAGCTGTTCCAGATCGTCCAGAGCGCACCCACCGCGCTGCGCATCCGGCTTCACCCCGCGCCGGGCGCCGACCCCGACACCGTCTGGCATCAGATCCAGACCCGCCTGAGCGAACTGCTGGCCCGCCACGGCCTGGGCCACGTCTCCATCGAACACGCCAGCGAGCCGCCGCAGCAGAACGCCGGCGGCAAATACCGCGCCGTCATCCCCGTCACCACACCCTCGTCCGCGGACTCGCCGTCCACCAGCGTGACCGCCGTGCAGCGTTCGGCCAGGTGAAAGGAGCCCATCGGTGAAGCATGCGACTTCGTGGGCGGCGCTGACAGGCTGGGCACTGATCTACGGGCTGGGCAGTCAGCGGGCTGTTCACCGTCGTCCTGTTCGGCGGCGCGTTGGCCGCCCGTGACTTCATGGTCCAGGACTACCCGCCCGCCATCCGCGACCGCTACGGCCCCAAAAGCCCGCGCGGGCAACGCGTCGCCCGCCTGGCCAGCCTCATCGTCGCCGTCGGCGTGGTCGCCATCCTGGCCCTCGCGCTGACACATCTGAACGAGCTCGCCCCCGGCTCTGGTCGCGTACGTCTACGCCTGGATCATCTTGCAACCTGTTCGACCTGATCGTGCTGGACTGGCTCATCGTGGTCACCTGGCGGCCCGCACTGGTCGTGCTGCCCGGCACCCAGAACATGTCCGACTACCGCGACCTCGGCTTCCATCTGCGCGGCTTCGCCAAGGGCATCGTCATCTGCTCGGTCGGCGCGGGCATCGCCGGCGGCGCCTACAGCCTGCTGACGGCGCTCATCTGACCTCTGGTTGGTGGCCAGACATCTCAGCCGCAGCCAGCTCACTTGCCTTACATGCCTTAACGGCTGTCAAGCGGCTGACCAGCTACTTCGCTTGAATGCCCCAGATAACCGCTGAGCTTGCTCCGACCCGCAGCCCCAACAGACCTCAACGTCGTTCGGCAGCTTGCATCCATTCATGGGTGGAGTTAACATACAAATCAAGTTGGAGGTTCTTCTCGGAGAGCTCGCGAAGGGAGCTGGACATGCTGCTCACATCCATCGACCCGTTCATCCAGGAGTTCGAGCGCCAGTTCGACCAGCTGGCCCGCCGGACCTTCGGCACCGGCACGGGCGCCCTCATGCCGATGGACGGCCTGCGCCGCGAGGACGACGTGCTGCTGACGTTCGACCTGCCCGGCATCGACCCCGAGTCCATCGAGGTCACCGTCGACCGCGGAGTGCTGAGCGTCAGCGCTCGCCGCGAGGAGGAGATCCCCGAGGGCGAGCGGGTCTTCGTCCGCGAACGCCCCATGGGCACCTTCACCCGCCGCGTCTACCTGTCGGAGTACCTCGACAGCGACAAGATCGACGCTGGGTACGCCAACGGCGTGCTGAAGGTCCGCATCCCCGTGCTCGAGCGGGCCAAGCCCCGTAAGGTCGAGATCCAGCAGGGCGACGTCAAGGCCATCCGGGCCTGATATGCACGTCCATGGCAAGGGCGGGTGCCGACGGGCCCGCCCTTGCCATTCGAGAGGAGGTTCGGATGGCCGGCATGCCGTTCGACGACGAGCACGCTCCGCTGTACTCCCTGGGTCAGGTCGCGGAGATGCTGCAGGTGCAGCAGGCCTTCCTGCGCCGGCTCGACCAGCACGACGTGGTCAGCCCGCACCGCTCTCCCGGCGGGCAGCGCCGCTACTCCCGCCACGACATCGGGATGCTGCAGCACGTCACCACGATGACCGGCCAGGGAATGACGCTCAACGCCATCCGCCGCATCCTCGAGCTGGAACAGGAAGTCCGCGAACTGCGTGCGGCCCTGAAGCGACCCATCTAGGAAGGAGGCACCTGTCATGATCGAGACCGCTCCGGCGATCGCATCTGCGGCCGCGGGCGGCGACCGGCCGGTGGTCGGCTCCTACGACACCTGCGAACAGGCCCGTGAGGCAGTCGCCTTCCTGGCCGACAACGGTATTCCGGCGCACCGAGTGGGCATCGTCGGGGAGAACCTGCGCCTGATGGAGAACGTTCTGAGCCGGATGACCACCCGCCGTGCGGCGGGCATGGGCGCTGCGCTCGGCGCCTGGTTCGGTCTGCCTTCCAGCCTGATGGTCCTACTGGTCGCGGGTCCGTGGGCGGCGCTGCTGGCGGGGATGGCCTTCGGCGCGCTGCTCGGCGCCGCCTTCGGCGTGACCGCGTGCTGGGCCGCGCGCGGCCGAGGTGACCTGTTGACCAACCAGTCGCTGGTAGCCGCCCGCTATGCTGTCGTGGCCGACGTGGCCATCGCCGACGACGCGCGCAACCTCTTGATCAAGCACGGCTGGCGCACCGGCTGAGCCGGCAGGAGCCTCCCTGCCGATGTCCGTGCCTCATCGGGCCCCGGCGAGGCATCGTAGCTGCACGACGTCCTCGACGTCGCAGGAATCGCGGACGTGCATGCGGTACGGCACCACTGAAGGGGAACACCGCGGCGCCTGGATCGTCCATCCACCCGTCCGTCGTGACTCATTATCTGTGGTAACGGGCTCATGACCGTTCGCGATGCCCCGATGGGATCCCTGGCACGTGCGGCGATCACGCCACGGGTGGGGTGGTGGCGATGCTTATCTGCGGTTCGGGCTGCCTGCCCTGTTGCCCATGGGGTTCTATCTCCTGTGAGGGGCTGTCCTTCGGAGATGGGGGGTATCCGGTGCCAGAAACTGGCGCTGAGGCCTGACCTGGTCTTCCAGGCTCGCCTTTCGTGTTGTTTCGGCTTCTGTATCTGCTGGTGGTCAGGGTGTTCGGCTGGCTGGTGCTGCTCACTCGGGGCAGCGCCTCCAAAGAGGTGGAAATCGTGGTGTTGCGGCATGAGGTTGCGGTGCTGCGCCGCCAGGTCGTCCAGCCCAGGCCGGACTGGGCTGATCGAGCGCTGCTGGCAGCGCTGGCCAGGCTGTTACCTGCTCGCCTCCGACTGCATCGCATAGTGACGCCAGGCACGTTGCTCGCCTGGCACCGCAGGCTGGTCAAGAAGAAGTGGATCTACCCCGCCAAGCAGGATCGGCCCTCGGTCTCCGAAGAGAGGGACGGTCCGCAGAGTCTTGGCGGTGGCGGGGCCCGCGCCGCGTCTAGCTTCACCGACTTGGCGCGAGTTCCTCGTCGCCCAGGCCTCCGGCATCCTGGCGTGCGACTTTCTCTACGTCGATACGGTGTTTCTCAAACGTTTGTACGTGCTGTTTGTCATGGAGGTCGAAACGCGGCGCGTGCATATCCTTGGTGTCACGGCTTATCCGACCGGTGTCTGGACGGCGCAGCAGGCGCGCAATCTGCTGATGGAACTGGGGGAGCGAGCGGCCGGGTTCCGATTCTTGATCCGGGACAGGACGGCAAGTTCGGCGGAGGACCGGACGGGGTGCTCGCTGGGGCGGGCGTACGTGTCCTCAAGACGCCGCCGCGCTCGCCGAGCGGTTCGTCGGTACGCTCCGGCGCGAATGTCTCGATCACATGCTGGTGCATGGTGAGCGGCACTTGCGGCAGGTCTTGGCCGAGTATGAGCGCCACTACAACCAACACCGGCCGCATCAGGCGCTGTCACTACGTCAACCCATTCATGATCCGGCCGAAGTTGTTGATCTCACAGCTCGCATACAGCGGCGAAGCGCTGTATGCGGTCTGATCCATGAGTATCGCAGAGCAGCTTGACGACGCGCGAAACCGCAGGCCAGCGCTATGAGCGAAATTTGGCACCGGACAGGGTCGAGATGACCTACACCACGACCCACCCTCGCGCGGTCGGCAGTGGTTACCACCTGACCCAGTGCAGCGTCAGCACCGAGTGGCTGTCACACTCGCCCACTCCCGGGTCATACACAGCGATGAGCTGCACGGCCTCTGGACGAGCCCCAGGGGCACCGCGACGCCGACAACGAATGTCCATCCGGATCTCCTCGTCGGTTCGAGCTGCAATCAGGTGTCGTCCTTGGCGTCGGGAAGCACATACTCCACGGCCTTCTTCGCCAGGTGAAGAGGGAAGGGAAGGGCCAGGGGCCCATCGATGTCAGGTGCGTGACGCAACTGGTGGACGCAGGCGGCCCACTCGCCGGGCTCTTCACCGCGTTGACAGGCGAGGACCGCGATCTCCAGCAGATTGAGATTGAAGGCGTTCTTGTCGGTGTCTCGAACTTCCTTGCCCCTCCGGTCAATCCGCGCACCCTCCTTTCGCGCCTTAATGGACGCCTTCTTCGCGGTGCTGGGCCTATCTGTGCCTTGCGCGGGAGGCCTGGCTGGGCTCACCCGAGGGTCGTTTTGGTGGGAGGGCTCGTCCAGGTCGCGGCGGGTCGACCCCGGTCAGTTCTCGTCGATGTAGACCTCGGAGAGCATGAGCGCCGGGGTGAAGTTGGGGATGTCGTTGAAGATCTTCGTGCGGGCGATGTCCGTGTACGCCTCGGCCATCGCTTCGAGCGAGTCGAAGTAGAGGTGGCCGACGAAGACGTACGGCGGGCATGCCGCCTGGTCAGCGTGGGGACCTGCTCGACAAAGGTGCGAACGTCACAGGTGGTGTTGTCGCAGAAGAACCGGCGGACCTCGAACTCGATCAGTATGGGCCGTCCTGAGGACGGCAGATCGTGATGATCAGTTCCGTGATGAACCGGATCATGACGACGCGGCCGTTCACCTGCGCGTCGAGTTACGAAATCGCGATCACACGACCACCGCTCGCATCGGCAATGTGATCACAGGATGTGACAGCTTCACGGACTTTGCGCCAGATCCGCTACTCACCCGGCAAGCCACCCCATCCTGGTCGGCCGTCAGTAGAAGCGTATGTGTCAGGTGCGCCCGATGGGCGGGTGGCCGGTGTCCTGGGGCCGGTCCGTGTGCTCGTGCGTGGCAGCCCAGGAGGCGAGCAGGCGGAGCGCGTCCTCGGACGGGGAGCCGGGCTCGGCGGTGTAGATCGTCATGGACAGGTCGGGCTCGGCGCGCAGGTCCATGCTCTCGTAGGTGAGGGCGAGCTCGCCGACGATGTGGTGGTGGAAGTGCTTGACGCCGGTGCCGTGGGTGCGGACGTTGTGGGCTCCCCAGCGGCGGCGGAAGTCGTCGCTGCGGGTGCACAGTTCCCCGACCAGGTCGTGCAGGCCCTTGTCGTGCGGGTCCTTGCCGGCGGCGGTGCGCAGGTTGGCCACGGTCATGTCGGCGGCCAGGTCCCAGTCGGGATAGAAGCGGCGGGCGGCGCTGTCGAGGAAGGTGAACCGGGCGAAGTTCGGCGGCCGGGTGGGGTCGGCGTAGACGTCGCAGTACAGGGCGCGGCCCAGGTGGTTGGCGGCCAGCAGGTCCGATCGGTTGTTGCCGATGATCGCCGGGGCGGTGATGATGCTGTCGAGCATCCATCGCAGGCCGGGACGTGCCGCCGGCTGGTCGGGCCGGCGGCGGCGCAGGATGGCGTTGCTACCGTCCGCCTCGTGCGCGAGGCGCAGCAGGTGAGCGCGTTCGGCGTCGTCCAGGTGCAGGGCGCGGGCGATCGCTTCGAGCACACCGGCCGAGACGCCGGCCAGGTGGCCGCGTTCGAGCTTGGCGTAGTACTCCACGCTCATTCCGGCCAGGGCGGCGACCTCGCTGCGGCGTAGTCCGGGGACGCGGCGCTGACCCGCGACGGGCAGGCCGGCCTGCTTGGGAGTGATCTTGGCGCGTCGTGAGGTGAGGAATTCGCGCACTTCGGACCGGTTGTCCATGCCACGACGGTACGCCAACCCTGGACAGACTGGGATGTACTGGGAATGCACCCATCAGCAGTGGCTTTCTCGCACCGGTGCTGCTCGGATGTCCTGGATGCCATGACCGCTGCCGTGACCTCGCCGTCCGGGCCCGCCGCCGCCTTACCGCCTGCCTGCTGACCACCGCGCTGACCACCGCGACGCCGGCCGGGTGCTCGCTCCCGGCGAACCCGCACCTGACCAGCCCGCTGGCAGCATCAGGGCCGTCGCCGGGAACGCTGCCGGGGACGCCGGTGGTGCTGCGGCTCGGCGACCAAGCCGTCACCGTGACCTTGACCGACACGCCGCCCTCGCGGCAGTTCGCCGCGATGCTGCCGTTGACCGTGCAGCTGACGGACGCGTGGGGGCAGGCGAAGGCGGGGCCGCTGCCGCGCTCGCTCACGGCCGACGGCGGCACGCCGGTCCACGATCCCACCCCCGGCGAGCTCTACTTCTGGCCCTCGAGCGGGGTGATCGCCGTCTACTACGACGATCTCGGACAGACGGTCCCTGATCCGGGCCTGGTCCGCCTCGGCGTCGTCAAGACCGGCTTGGACACACTCGCCGAGGCGGGCAACCGGATCACGATCCGGATCGAGCCGGCCGTCGCGGCCGGCTCTGTCTTGCCGCACCCGCCTCGGGACCGAGGTGCCCTCAACTCCGCCTGCGTCCGCCGACCCGCCGTCACCCCCCACGGCGGCGACTGCCGGATCAGCACTCCTGATGGGAGGAAACGCGCGTAGCGAACCTGCATGGCGGAGAATCCTGGGACCAGAGTTCCGCAGAGCGGCATCTACGAGTGTGAGTCGGGCTGCGGCCACAGCACCGACGTGAAAGGCCACGTCTTCCCGCCGACGCCGCAAGGCTGCCCAGGCCAGGACTGGGTGCTACGCACGCCGACCGCTGCGAGCTCGGTGACAGGAGGTGCCGGTTGACCATACGGCCAGCCGCCGTGCCATGCCGTTACCAGTCCGCCAGGTCGGTGGGCGACAGAGCGATCTTGTCGGCCGGGAAGGGAGTGCTCATGCTCGGCGACAAGCACGAGGCGAGCGTACTGTTCATCGGCAATGCCACAACGCTCATCATCTGCAACGGCTTCACCATCCTCACCGACCCAACTTCCTGCACCGCGGCCGGCGCGCGTACCTGGGCTACGGGCTCACCAGCAAACGGCTGACCGAGCCAGCTTTGGACGCCGTAGTGCTCTCACACATGCACGGCGACCGCTGGGACCGCGTCGCCCGCGACGGCCTGGACAAGACCACGCCGATCATCACCACCCGGCGGGCGGCGCGTGCACTGCGCCGCCAGGGCTACGCCGACACGACCGGGCTCGACACTTGGCGGCACCGCGAGCTGAGCAACGACGTACGGTTGCGCCTGTACATCAGCGGCGACATGCTCATGACCAGGGAACTGGAGGCGATCCGCGGCGGTTCCCCGACATCGACGCCGGCATCGTGCACTTGGGCGGCGCCAAGCTGCTGGGCATGCTGCCGGTCGGCATGGACGGCCGGCAGGGCGTCCGCTGGGCCGGACTGATCCGCCCACGCACGATCATCCCGGTTCACTACGACGACTACGGTGTCTTCACCTCCCCGCTGGCCGACTTTGTCCACCATGTCGAGGCAGCCGGCCAGGACGGCAATATCGTCCGCCTCGACAGAGGCGAGTCCTGCGAGCTTCAGGGCAGCAAGCGGCTGTAGGGCACCGTCGTCCTTCTCTGATCAGCGGTTTCAGCGCATGCTTGACGAGAAAGATAGCCGGCGGCCGATCATGGTCGGCCAGGAGGTTCGCCCATGAGCGGCGCTCTTCCCCCGCCTCCACTGGCCATCGAGGGACAGAGTGCTGTAAGCCGTTGCCGCATCGGTGGTGCTGAACTTCCTCCTGCGTGATGTCCATGGCGATCAGCGAGTACCGGCGAGCCGGCTGACCAACGGGGTGCAGTCATGAAATACGCAGGTCAGGGCCCTGGGCCTGGTTTTGACACCCTTCAGCACCTGGCCGAGATCTGGAACGCCGAGGATGAGACCCATGCCCTGGCCGCGGTGAAGGCGTTCGAGGCCGCCTACGGCGCCACGTACCCCAAGGCCGTCGACAAGGTGACCGATGAGCTGCCCGCGCTGATCGAGTTCTACGCCTACCCCGCCGAGCACTGGCAGCATCTGCGCACCAACCAACCCGATCGAGCCACTTCGCCATGGTCCGGCACCGCACCAAGGTCACAAAAGGGCCCGGGTCCCGAGCCGCCGGCCTGGCCATGGCCTTCACACTCATCGAGTCCGCCCAGGCCCGCCGGCGTGCGGTCAACGCACCCCACCTCGTCGCCCTCGTCCGCGCCCGCTTCGAACGAGGCGTCCTCGTCGAACGCGAGCCGGCGACCGCAGCCTGACGTGCGGTGCTAAACAGAGACACCGTGAGAGAGGCAGCAATGAACCAAGGCACCCGCGGCGAGCTCATCAGTCGGCTGGCCGAAGCGATCAGGTCCGTCACGACCGCGCACCCGCTGCGGGTCGCCATCGACGGGCCGCCCGCCGCCGGCAAGACCACGCTGGCCGACGAGCTCGCGGTCGTCCTGCGCGCGCAGGACCGCGACGTCATCCGCGCGAGCATCGACGACTTCCTCTTCCCCCGTGCACAGCGCTACCGACGTGGCCAGTACTCGGCCGAAGGCTGCTATTTCGACGCCCATGACCACGCCGCGCTGTGCCGGGTCCTGCTCGATCCGCTGGGCCCAGGCGGAGACCGAAGGTTCCAACACGCGGTCTACGACAGAGACACCGACACCCCGTCGTCCCCGCCGGCGACGACCGCCCCCGCAGACGCCGTACTGCTCTTCGACGGCGTCTTCCTCCTGCGCCCAGAACTCATCGACCGGTGGGACCTGCGCATCTTCGTGTCCGTCCCATTCGAGCAGACGGTAGATCGCGCTCGGGACCGAGGCACAGCGCTGGCCGGATCCACCGCCGACACCGCCGAAATCGAACGGTCCTGGCGCAACCGCTATATCCCCTCCCAACAGCTCTACTTCGCCACAGCCCGCCCAACCGACCACGCCGACATCATCGTGTACAACGATCAGCTCCAACGGCCGACCTGGGAAGTCCGGCCACATTCATCGATACACAGGATTTGACAATTGCTCGCCGGGATTTTCCCCGCCGTCGTGTCGGGAAGTGACGATGGATGCCGCGCCGTGTCGCGTACACAGGAGCAACCACCGAGCAACCATGCCGTGCGCCAGGAACGGCGGAGATCCCAGGGACGGCGAGGGTGTCCACGTCGTTCGCCATAAGACGATCTTGGACACCCTCGTTCTCGTCTCCGCAGGCACCCCTTGGACCACACCACCAGGAGGAACC
>NZ_JBITHZ010000063.1:0-39621 GCF_044458585.1 Nonomuraea sp. NPDC050451 | reverse complement strand
CGCTCTTCCTCACCACCGAGGCCGTCATCGCGGAGAAGCCCGAGAAGAACGCTGCTGCTCCGGCCATGCCGGGCGGCGGCGACATGGACTTCTAGCCCGATTCCGCTTCGGGGCCGGCTCATCGACCACAGCCCCGACGCCCGGCGGCGGGTCGTGGTCGGCTGACGTCCCATGCCGCCGCGGATCACGCGAGGCGCACCCGGTAGATTTCGCGCATGCCCTCCACCCCGCGCCCGGACGACCGCGTCGCCTCCGCGTTCCGGTTCGCCACCGAGCTGATCGCCTGGGTCGCGACCCCGTGGGCCCTCGCCCCGCACTCCGTGCCGCTGGCCGTGCTGTCGGTCGTCGTGCTGATCGGCCTGCCCACGCTGTTCTCGACGCCGGGCGACAAACGCAACGTGATCGTCGCGGTGCCGGGGCCGGTGACGATCGCGCTGGTCCTGTTGCAGCTCGTGGCCGCGGTGGCGGCGGCGTGGGCCGCCTGGCCCGTCGTCGTCGCCGTGGCGGTGTCGGCGCTGGCCGCGGTCACCGTGGTGCTGGAGCTGCCGCGCTGGCGGTGGCTGCTCTCCCGGTGAGCCACCGGCGACCTGCTCGGGCGGCGGTGATCGGGCGTCGGCGATCTGCTCGACGGTGGTGCTCGGGCGTCGGCGATCTACTCGGGCGGCGGTGCGAACGCCTCGTGGAGCTCGGAGATCGAGGCCATCTCGGCGACGAACCCGAACCGTCCCGCCCGCATCTGCCGGGCTCCGTCCAGGAATGACCGCAGGGCGAGCCGGGAGAGCGCGCCTCCGATGCTCACCCGGCGCACGCCGATCTCGGCGAGCTGCTCCAGCGTGATCGAGGGATCCGCGAAGCCCATCACGACGTTGACCGGCCTGCCGACGGAGGAGACGACCGCGCGCATCTCGTCGAGCGTGCGCAGTCCCGGCGCGTACAGGACGTCGGCGCCCGCCGCCTCGAACGCCTGCAGGCGCTTGATCGTGTCGTCCAGGCCGGCGACGCCGTACAGGAGGTTCTCGGCCCTGGCGGTCAGCACGAGCGGGACGGGCAGCCCGCGGGCGACCTCGACGGCCGCGTGGATCCGCTCGACGGCGAGCCCGAAGTCGTAGATCGGCGCCCGGGGGTCGCCCGTCGCGTCCTCGATGGACGCCCCGACGGCGCCGCACGCGCAGGCGTCCTCGATCATCTTCGCCGCCTCGGCGGGCTCGTCGGCGAAGCCGTTCTCGAGGTCGGCGTTCACGGGCAGGGGTGTCGCCTCGCTGATGAGGCGGCAGTTGTCGAGGACGTCCTGCCGGCCGGCCCGGGTGCGGCCGAGCATGTTGGCCACGCCGAGGCTCGTGGTGGCGATCGCGTCGAAGCCGAGCCCGGCCAGCAGCCGCGCCGTTCCGGCGTCCCACGGGTTGGGCAGCAGGAGGGGCTCCGGCCGCTCGTGGAGAGCCCGGAATCGGATGGCCCTGGTCATCTGATCGGTCATGAGCCCACTGTCGTCGTCGCCTGAAGGATCCGTCAAATGCATAGATCTGACTTTTGGCATCAGGAATACTGATGGATCGTGACGGTGGAAGAGCTCGAGGCGTTCGTGTGCATCGCCCAGTTGGGCGGGTTCACCGAGGCGTCCAGGAGGCTCGACCGGTCCCAGCCCGCGATCAGCCGCCGGATCAGGGAGTTGGAGCGCTCGCTGGGCGCGGCGCTGTTCGAGCGGGCCGGTCGCCGGGTGGTGCTCACCGAGGCGGGACGGGCGCTGCTGCCGTACGCCGAGGCCGCCCTCGCCGCGATGCGCGACGGCGAGCGCGCCGTACGGGACCTGTCGCGGGAGCCCGCCGAGGCGCAGGCCCTCAGCCTGGCCATCGTCGGCACCTTGGCCGACTCGCACATCGTCCGGGCGCTGCGCGCGTTCGAGGCGGAGTTCCCCGACGCCTCGGTCGAGCTGCGCACCGCGACCAGCCGCGAGGTGAGCGCGCTCGTGCGCGGAGGCGAGGCGTCGCTGGGACTTCGCTACTTCTCCGACGCCGACCCCAAGCTGGAGTCGATCCCGCTAGGCGTGGAGAAGCTCCTGGTCGTGGTGCCCGCCTCGCACCCGGTCACCGCCCGCCGCCTGCCCGACCTGCGGGCGCTGCAGAGGGAGCGGTGGCTCGGCTTCCCGCCCGAGCGGGGTCAGTCCGACTCCTTCGGCCACCTGCTCGAACGCCTCCTGCTCGCCTCCGGCCTGGCCGACCCCGCGATCACCAGGATCGACAGCCTCACCGCGCAGCGCAGGCTGGTCGAGGCCGGGCTGGGCGTCGCCCTCATGCCCACCGGCAGCGTCCGGGAGGAGCTGCGCATCGGCAGCCTGCGGGCGATCGAGGTGGAGAGCATGGACGCGGGCCTGCCCGTGGTCGTCGTCCGAAGGCGGCGCGGCCACCGGAGCCGGCTGGCGGCGGCCTTCCTGGACACGCTCAAGGATCACACGCCGGAGCTGCGCGGTTGAGGCGGATGCGGGTTCGCCGGCGTTTCGATGGAACCGCCGGGCGGGCAAGCGCTGTCCAAGCTATGGGCGACGCCCACACCGGCGCCTCACAGAGCGCCCGGACGGCGCCGCGGACGGCCCTTCCCGTCCGCGGACGCGCGCTGGACGTCGCCCCCGCCAAGCTCCGTCACTTCAGGACGTTCGCCTCCACCAAGCCCCGTCACTTCAGGTCGCCGTCGAGCACCCGCTCCAGGAACCCGTCCAGGTTCGCGGTGGCCCGCACGATCCGGTCCTCGACGGTCAGCGACTCGAACCGGGTGCCCAGCTCCGTCCGCTTCCTGTCGCGGACGTAGAGGGAGCAGGCCAGGTCCGCGCACATGTAGGCGCCGACCGTGTTGCCCTGGCGGCCCGCCGCCCCGATCCTGGGCGCGGTGAACAGCGCCACCCCGGTGCCCGAGTGCGGCGTCACGCAGACCGAGCACAGTGTGGACTTCGTGAAGCTCCTGCGCACCTCCTGCGCCAGGCGCAGCGCCACGCCGACCGGCTCGTCGCCGCGCTCGGTCACCAGATATGCCCGCTCGGGCGCCCCCGGGTCACGCCAGCCCAGGAAGTCGAGGTCGGTCCAGGGGGACTCGGACAGGTCGCGCGGAAGGCCGACCCGGCGGGCCTCGCCCTTGGAGCAGTTGACGAAGGACGCGCGGATGTCGTTCTCAGTGAGGGGATTCATGATCGTTTCCTTGGGGGTTGCTCGGCCAATGCCTCAGCGCGACGTCGAGCACGTCGAGGATCTTCGTCCAGCTGTCCTGGAGGTCGCGCGGGTGGTTGAACCCGGCGCTCGCCTCCAGGCTGAAGAATCCCTGGTACGTGCTGCGCAGCAGGCGGATGGCGTCGGTCAGGTCCGGCTCGGGCAGCCCGTACGCGCTCAGGTGCGCGTACGTGATGGACATGATCCGCAGATGCCCCGGGGACTCGGCCACCACGGCGGCGTCCAGGGGCATCTGGGTGGCCTGGTAACGGCCGGGCCGGGTCCGCGCGAACTCGCGCCACGCACTGGCGAACCCGGCCAGCGACTCCTTGCCCGCCCGCCCCGCCGTCGCGTCGGCGAGCCGGTCGGCCAGGTCGCGGGCGGCCAGGACCGCCACCCGGACCCGCAGGTCCTTGAGGTTCTTGACGTGCGAGTACAGGCTCGCGTCCGCGACCCCGAACCGGCGTGCCAGCGCGGACACGGTGATGTTGTCGAACCCGACCTCGTCGGCCAGCTCCGCGGCCGCCTCGGTCACCAGGTCCGCCGTCAGCCCGGCACGCGCCATGGCCACCTCCTGAACCTAAGCCTTCTAGTTGTTTTCCTAGAAGGCTTAGGTTAGCACTCTCACAAGGTAGTGAGGAGGACCGGCCGTCCCTGGACGCCGGGGTCGGCGGCGAAGACCGCGCCCGCGTCCGGCTGCTCCGCCCGGTCCACGCCGAGCGCGGAGGTGGTGATGAACAGCCGGTCGAGGCCCTCGCCGCCGAACGTCACCGCCGTGACCCTCCGTACCGGCAGGCTGACGACGGCGTCGAGCCGGCCGCTCGCGTCGTAGCGGTGCACGGCCGCGCCCTCCCACAGCGCCACCCAGACCCCGCCCTCGGCGTCGACGGTCAGCCCGTCGGGAGCCCCGTGCTCCGGGTCGACGACGGCGAACGGGCGGCGCCCGCTCAGCCCGCCCTCCGGGTCGTAGTCGAGCACGTCGACCCGGCCGGTCGTGGTGTCGGCGTAGTAGGCCAGGGAGCCGTCCGGGCTGAAGTCGAACCCGTTCGAGATCGTCACCTCCGGCAGCACCACCCGCAGGTCGCCGCCGGGCCCGGCCACGTAGAACGACCCGCCCCCGGGGGTCTCGTCGTAGGCCATGCTGCCGATGTAGAAGCGGCCGTCGGGGTCGCAGCCGCCGTCGTTCATGCGGACCCCGGCGTCGCTCCACGCCTCGCCCAGGGAGCGCAGCGGGGCGTCCAGATCGTCGCCGTCGGACAGCAGCAGCTCACGCTCGCCCGCGACCACGTAGCCGCCCGACGCGCGCGGCCGAAGGGCGGCGGCCACCTTGCCCACGTGGCGGCGGCGCACCCCGCCCTGCGGGTCGAGCGCCAGCACGTCGCCGGCCAGCATGTCCACCCACCGCAGCCCGCCCCATCGGCTCGACCACACGGGCCCCTCGCCGTGCTCGGAGACAGGGTCGGTCACGGTGTACGGGGCGATGCTCATGACGCTCTCCCAGGAGGTCGCAGGGTCGTGATCCAGACCCTACCGGGACCCCGGAATCCCGCCGATCACCCGGACGGGGCCGTCCCACGTGCCGGTTACGGCACGATCTCGACCGCCGCCTCCGGACGCGAGGAAGGCTCTGGTACGCTCTCGGGGAGATCGTCCTTAGGAGGTGAGACCCATCAACGCTGTGGCAGGCCGGGTGCTCCCTCCCCACGATCAGGATTAGGTGACCGCGGGAGCGCCCATCGGCATCCCGAAAGGCTCTCATGTCGGTTTTTTCGTCAGCTGTCCCCTCGGCTGTCTCCATCCCCGCCGTCGTCACCAGGCTGCGTGCCGCCGGCTGCGTGTTCGCCGAGGACGAGGCCGAGCTGCTCGTCTCCACCGCCCGCACCCTCGCCGAGCTCGCCGCGATGGTCGAGCGCCGCGTCGTCGGCGAACCCCTCCAGCACGTCCTCGGCTGGGCGGAGTTCTGCGGCCTGCGGATGGTCGTGGAGCCGGGGGTGTTCGTGCCCAGGCCGCGCACCGAGTTCCTCATCGGACAGGCCGCCGCGCTGGCCCGCCGGGTCGCCGGGCCGCCGGTGGTCCTCGACCTGTGCTGCGGCAGCGGCGCGGCGGGGGCGGCGCTGGCCGCGGGGCTGGGGGCGGCCGAGCTGCACGCCGTCGACCTCGACCCGGCCGCCGTGCGGTGTGCCCGCCGCAATCTCGCCGCCGTGCCCCTCCCGCCGGGCGGCGCGCTCACGAGCCGGGTCTACCAGGGCGACCTGTACGAGCCGCTGCCCGCCTCGCTGCTGGGCCGGGTGGACATCGTGATCGCGAGCCCCCCGTACGTGCCCTCTGGCTCCATCGTCCTGCTGCCTCCCGAGGCCCGGCTGCACGAGCCGCTCATGGCGCTCGACGGCGGCGGCGACGGGCTCGACGTCGTGCGGCGGGTGATCGCGGGCGCGCCGCGCTGGCTCGCGCCCGGCGGCCACCTCCTGGTCGAGACGAGCGAGCGGCAGGCCGCCGAAACCGCCGAGGCCGTCGCCCGGGCGGGGCTGGCCGCCCGGGTCGCGAGCTCGGACGAGCTGGACGCCACCGCCGTGATCGGCACGCGTCCTTAGCGATGTTAAGGTGTCCCGCGATGGCACAGAAGGGACTGGCGCGGGACACGGTCGTGCGCGCCGCGCTGGAACTGCTCGACGAGGTGGGCCTCGACGGGCTGTCGGTACGCCGCCTCGCCGCCCGCCTCGGCGTGCAGAACCCGGCGCTCTACTGGCACTTCCGCAACAAGCAGGAACTGCTGAACGAGATGGCGCGCGAGCTGCTCGCCCCCGAGATGGGCGGCCCCCGGGAGGGCGAGACCTGGCGGGAGTGGCTGACCAGGCGCGCCCACCGCTACCGGCGCATGCTGCTGAGCCACCGTGACGGGGCGCGGCTGGTCACCGGGAGCGACCCGGGCGCGAGCGTGGCGCGGGGGTTCGAGGAGGAGCTGAAGACCCTGGTCGGGCTGGGGTTCACGCCCGGCCAGGGCCTGCACGCCATCGGGTCCGTCAGCCACTACACCCTCGGCTTCGTGCTCAACGAGCAGGCCCAGCGCGAACGCCGGGAGCGGGGCGAGGTCCGGGACCTGGACGCGTACGCCGACTTCCCGCTGACGGTCGCGGGCGTGCGCGAGGGCGGGACCCCCACGAGCGAGGAGGCGTTCGCGCACGGGCTGCGGCTCATCCTCGACGGTGTGGCCGTCTCCCTCCAGGACAGCTGAACGGCTTTTTTTGGAATGATTTGCCCCTTTTGATGGGCGGCATGCTGTTATTTGTCCGTGGACTTCGCCTCTGATCCGCGCTTTCATTTTCTCCGTCGGTTCGGCATTGAATTACGGGGGTCAGATGGCTCGATCGCGGAGAATCATGCAAATCGCCGTCGCTTTCACGGTGGTGGCGAGCGCCACCCCTCCGGCGTCGGCGGCACAGCGGGATCCCGTGCGGATCACGCGCTTCCTCGGGGAGCAGCGGCTGTCGCACCTGCTGAAGTTCGAGGACACCACGGTGGGCGGGCTGTCGGGGATCGACCGCGATCCCGGCACCGGCACCTGGTACTTCATCTCCGACGACCGCTGGCGCTACAACCCCGCCCGCTTCTACACCGGGCAGCTGGACTTCGACCGGGAGACGGGGGAGTTCGTCGGCGTGCGGGTGACCGGGGTCAGGACGCTGACCAGGGCCGACGGCACGGCGTACCCGGCCTACGGGCAGCCGGGCTCGGCCGACCCCGAGTCGATCAGATACGACCGGTGGAGCGGGCGGCTGATATGGGGAGACGAGGGGGACCGGCCGGACAGCGCGAACCAGGCCATTCCGATTTCCGCCTCCGCCGTGCACACGACCGACGTTCAGGGGCGTAATGCCGGAGAATTGCGGGTGCCGCAGAATTTGCGGCTGACGAACACCGAAAGAGGGCCCCGGCGTAATTTCGGCTTCGAAGGAGTGGCGGTCACGGAAAGCGGCGTCACCGCCGTCACCGAGGGCCCGCGCTACGAGGACGGGCCCGTGCCCTCGGTGGCGCGCGGCGCGCCCGCGCGCCTGACCGTGTGGAACCGCCTCGGCATCGCGCGCGCCCAGTACGCCTACCCGCTCGACCCGCTGCCCACCGCGCCGATCCCGCCCGACGGGGAGGCCGACAGCGGCGTGTCGGAGATCCTGGCCATCGACGACGACCGCTATCTCGCGCTGGAGCGGTCCTGGATCCAGGGCGTCAACTACCGGGTCAAGCTCTACGAGATCGACCTGCGCGGCGCCACGAACGTGCTGGCCAGGGACGACCTGGCGCAGGGCGCGCCGTACCGGCCGGTGACCAAGCGGCTGGTCTACGACCTCGGCTCCTTCCGCCCCCCGGTGCAGAACCTCGAGAGCCTGGCCTGGGGGCCGCGCCTGGCCGACGGGACGTGCACGCTGGTGATCGGCTCGGACGACAACTTCGACCAGCGCGAGGTGACCCAGTTCCTCGCCTTCGCCGCGACGGGCTGCCCATGAGGACGCCGGCCCGGAGGGCGTGTCGTGCCTGGTCAGGTGGCAGGGCTGGCCGCCACGGGCGTGGGTAGCGTGCTCGATATGGCCAC
This sequence comes from Nonomuraea sp. NPDC050451, assembly GCF_044458585.1. Classification (NCBI taxonomy): domain Bacteria; kingdom Bacillati; phylum Actinomycetota; class Actinomycetes; order Streptosporangiales; family Streptosporangiaceae; genus Nonomuraea; species Nonomuraea sp. NPDC050451. Next base: position 31,845 of record NZ_JBITHZ010000063.1, on the reverse strand, counting down.
TTTCGACCTGACCAGGCTCCGGGCGGTCGTCTTCGACACCGACGGCGTGGTCACCGACACGGCGCGGGTGCACGCCGCCGCGTGGAAGCACGTGTTCGACGCGTTCCTGCGGGGCCGCTCCGCGCCGTTCGACGTGCGCGCCGACTACCTGGCCTTCGTGGACGGGCGGCCCCGGCTGGACGGGGTGCGCACGTTCCTGGCCTCGCGCGGCATCTCGATCCCCGAGGGCGGCCCGCAGGACGAGCCGGGGGCGGAGACGGTGCACGGGCTGGGGCTGGCCAAGGACGCGCTGTTCGTGGAGGCGATCGCGCACCACGGCGTGGCCGCCTTCCCCTCCACCGTCGTCCTGCTGCACGAGCTGCGGCAGCGCGGCTGCCGCACCGGCGTCGTCTCTGCCAGCAGGCACTGCCATGCGGTGGTGTCGTCGGCGGGCCTGCTGCACCTGTTCGACGTGGTGCTCGGCGGCGAGGACGCCGCCGAGCTGGGGCTGCCCGGCAAGCCGGATCCCGCGCTGTTCCTGGAGGCCGCGCGCCGCCTGGAACTGCCCCCCGATGTGGTGGCGATCGTGGAGGACGCCCTGCCGGGCGTCGAGGCCGCGCGAAGGGGCGGGTTCGGCCTGGTCGTCGGGGTGGACAGGAGCGGGTCCGGGGTGGACAGGAGCGGGTCCGGGGTGCCGGGGGACGGTCCGGGGGCCGCGGGGGCCGGTGCCCGCGCGATGCGGGCCGCCGGGGCGGACGTCGTGGTCGCCGATCTGGCCGACACGGACGTCTCCGGCCGCGTGCCGGTGGGACGGCCATGAACGACTGGACGCTCGTGTACGACGGCTTCGACCCCAGCGGGGAGGGGGCGCGGGAGGCGCTGTGCACGCTCGGCAACGGCAGGCTCGCCACCCGGGGCGCCACCCCGGACGGCGAGCCGCGCACGCCGGGCACCTACGTGGCGGGCTGCTACAACCGGCTCGACTCGATCGTCGCCGGGGTCACCGTGACCAACGAGGACATCGTCAACCTGCCCGACTGGCTGCCGCTGACGTTCGCCACCCCGGGGTGCGCGTGGTTCCGGCCCGAGCGGGCCGCGCTGCTGGCCTACCGGCACGAGCTCGACCTGCGGCACGGCGTGCTGGTGCGCGACCTGCGCTGGCGCGACGGCGAGGGCCGGGTCACCCGGGTACGGCAGCGCCGCCTCGTGTCGATGGCCGAGCCGTACCTGGCCGCCCTGGAGACCACGTTCACCGCCGAGAACTGGTCGGGGCCGATGCGCGTGCGCGCCACCCTGGACGGCCGGGTGTCCAACCGGGGCGTGGCCCGCTACCGCGACCTGCGCGGCGACCACCTCACCGGGCACGCGACCGGCTCCGAGGACCACCTGGCCTGGCTGACGGCGAGCACCCGGAGCTCACACGTCACCGTGGCCCTGGCCGGCCGGGTCGACACCGGTGCCCCGTCGCCGGCCCCGGACCTGACGCCCGGAGCGCGGCCCCGGCCCCGCCCCGGCCACGTCTTCTCCGAGCACGTGCTCGACCTCGCCCGGGGCCGGCCCGCGACGGTCACCAAGATCGTGGCGCTGACGACGTCGCGCGACCCCGCCGTCCACGACCCGCGTACGGCGGCGCTCGGGCACGTGCGCCGCGCGCCCCCGTTCGACGGCCTGCTGGCCGGCCACGAGGCGGCGTGGGAGCGGCTGTGGCGGCGGGCCGGTCTCGACGTGGGCGGGCACCGGCTGGCGCAGGCCGTCCACGTGCACATCTTCCACCTGCTCCAGACGCTCTCCCCGCACACCGCCGACCTCGACGTGGGCGTGCCCGCCCGCGGCCTGCACGGGGAGGCGTACCGGGGGCACGTGTTCTGGGACGAGCTGTTCGTGCAGCCGTGGCTGAGCCTGCGCTTCCCCGAGGTCTCGCTCGGCCTGCTGCGCTACCGCTGGCGGCGGCTGCCGGAGGCCAGGGCGGCGGCCAGGGCGGCCGGGCACGAGGGCGCGATGTTCCCGTGGCAGAGCGGCAGCGACGGCCGCGAGGAGACCCCGGCCCTGCACCTCAACCCGGCCTCCGGACACTGGCTGCCCGACCGCTCCGGCCTGCAGCGGCACGTCGGCCTGGCCATCGCCTACAACGTGTGGCAGCACTACCTGGCCACCGGCGCCATGCCGGCCTGGTGCGCGGAGCTGCTGCTCGACATCGCCAGGTTCTTCGCCTCGCTGGCGGTGCTCCACGGCGACCGCTACGAGATCCGCGGCGTCATGGGACCCGACGAATACCACGACGGCTACCCGGGCGCTGCCGGGCCGGGGCTGGCCAACAACGCCTACACCAACGTCATGACCGCGTGGCTGCTCCTGCGCGCCCGCGACGCCGCCGCGCTGGCGCCGGACCTGCGGCCCGCGGCGGACGAGCTGGCCCGCTGGGACGACGTCAGCCGCCGCCTGCGGGTGGACTTCCACGACGGCGTGATCAGCCAGTTCACCGGCTACGGGGACCTGCTGGAGCTCGACTGGGAGCGCTACCGCGGCGTACGGCGCCTGGACCGGGCGCTGGAGGCGGAGGGCGACGACGTCAACCGCTACAAGGCCTCCAAGCAGGCCGACACCCTCATGCTCTGCTACCTCCTGACCGGCGAGGAGCTGACCGGCCTCCTGGAACGGCTCGGCTACCCGGTCGGACGCGGGCTGATCTCCCGTACCGTCTCCTACTACCTGGCCCGCACCAGCCACGGCTCGACGCTCAGCGCGGTCGTGCACGCCTGGGTGCTGGCCCGCTTCAACAGGGCGCAGTCCTGGAGATTCTTCACCGAGGCCCTCTACAGCGACATCGGGGACGTCCAGGGCGGCACCACCGCGGAGGGCATCCACCTGGGCGCCATGGGCGGCACCCTGGACCTCCTGCAACGCTGCTACCTGGGCCTGGAGCTGCGGCCGGACGGGCTGCGGCTGGATCCGCTGCTGCCCGGCCGGCTCGGGGTGCTGTCCATGCCCATCCGCTACCACGGGCGCCAGATCTTCATCGACGCCGACCATCACGAGGCACGCGTGAACGGCACCGCGCGCCGTACTTACACGCGAGGAGAAACGATCATGACTGGCACCGGAGATCTCGGACGCCGTCTCATCCACTGCCGCGAACGCCTCGGCCTGAGCCGTGAGCAGATCGCCGAGCGCGCGGCCATGTCACCCGGCTACCTGAGATATCTAGAGGAAAATCCCGATATGCCGGACACCGGCGCGCTCTACCGCCTGGCGGACGCGCTGCAGACCACGGTGCACGAGCTGCTGGGCGGCGGCCTGGACCGCCCGCCCGGGCACGGCCCCGCCATGGCCAACCCGACGATGGAGGTGCTGGACCGGGAGGAGTGCCTGCGGCTGATCTCGCCGGGCGGGATCGGGCGGGTGGCGTTCAGCGGCTCGCGCGGGCCCACCGTGCTGCCCGTCAACTACAAGCTGCACCACGGCGTGATCGTCTTCCGCACCGCGTCCGGCGGCCCGATGGACCAGGATCTCCGCTCGGGGCTGGAAGGGGTGGACATCAAGATCGCGTTCGAGGTCGACAAGATCGACGAGGCCAACCGCGAAGGGTGGAGCGTCCTGGTGCAGGGGCCCGCCCACCACGTGACGCCGGAGGAGATGGAGGAGGTGGCCGACTCGGGCGTCACGCCCTGGGCCGGCGGCGAACGCCGCCTCTACATCCGCATCGTCCCCCATCAGATCGCGGGCCGGCGCATCCACGGCATGTAGCGGCCCGGCGTTTCGCTGCTGATCAGAGGCGGTCGGCTGGGATACTTCGGTAGCCGGCCGGGCACGATCGCCACTGTCAGGAGGTGCCGCATGAAACGCTTCACCGGGCCAGTCCTTCCGGTGCTGATCGTGCTCGCGGTGGGGGCCGCCGGCTGCGGGGCCGTGGGCGATCCACGGGCCTCGGTCACCGTGACGGCCTCACCCGAGGAGACCACCCCGCCGGGCAGCCCCAAGACCACGCCTCCCGGCAGCGGCACGCCGACCCCGCGCGGGGGCCTGGTCGCCGGACGTTACCAGCCGCTGTGGCCGTTCTCCACTCCTGGAGAGGCGATGGCGTGGCGGGAGGCGCACCGCAGGGACGGCCGCGACGCGTGGCACCTCGACGCCCGCCGCACCGCGCTCGCCTTCACCCGCGACTTCCTCCGCTTCACCGAGATCGACCGGGTTGCCAAGTCCGTCCGGCAGGGCGACCACGCGCGGGTGCACGTCGCCTACCAGGCCGAGGAGGGCCCGCGACTGCTGGTGGCGGCCGTCGTGCACCTGGTCAAGTACGGCTCGGGCGAGGACGCGCCGTGGGAGGTGGTGGGCACGGACGACACCTCGTTCTCGCTCACCAGACCCCGCTACGGCGCCACCGTGCGGTCCCCGCTGACCGTGGGCGGCCGGATCACGGGCGTGGACGAGAGCGTCAAGGTCCAGGTCCGCCGGCCCGGCTCGGTCACTCCGATGGGGGAGTCGTGCTGCGTGGGCGCCGGCGGCACCGGCTCGCCGTGGTCGGCTCGGGTCTCCTTCAAGACGCCCCCGGGACGGACGCTGACCGTCGTGGCCTCCACCGGCGGCCACGTGGCGACCGTCGAACGCTTCGCGGTGACGGGCGTGAACGTCCCCGCCTCCTGAGCGGGGCCGCAGTCGCGGCGCTGGATGAGATGGTGCGTCCCCACATCGCCCGATAAGGACACCGTCCCGGCCGCGCGGCACGGAAACGGCTACCGCCCGCTAGCTGCGATGACGCCGGTTGATCCGTTAGCCTCGGCATCTGGGACCGGCGCGCGCCGCCAGGACCGGGGCCGGGGACCGCAACCGCAGCGAGGTGCTCATGAGCCAACTGGAGAACGCCGCGCCGGAGAGCGGGTCGCTGGCCGAACTCGCCAGGAAACACGGGCTGCGCCCCGCCATCGCGCGCCCGAGACTGTCCGTCTACTCGCGTCAGCTGTGGGAGCGGCGGCACTTCATCCTGACGTACGCGACCTCGCGCAACGTCTCCAAATACTCGGGGTCCGCGCTGGGCCAGCTGTGGCAGGTCCTCACTCCGCTGCTGAACGCGGCCATCTACTACGTGATGTTCGGCCTCATCCTCGGCGGCAGCAAGAACATCGACAACTACCCGGCGTTCCTGCTGACCGGGATGTTCGTGTTCACCTACACGCAGCGGACCGTCACCGCGGGCGCCAAGTCGATCTCCGGCAACCTGTCGCTGATCCGCGCCCTGCACTTCCCCCGGGCGTCGCTGCCGCTGGCGTACACGATCCAGGAGCTGCAGCAGCTCACCATCTCGATGGGCGTGCTGCTGGTGATCGTGACGGTGACGGGGGAGTTCCCCACGTGGTTCTGGCTGATGGTGCCGATCGTGCTGACGCTGCAGACGTCGTTCAACATCGGGGCGGGGCTGGTGCTGGCCAGGCTGGGATCCACGCTGCGGGACCTCAGCCAGTTGCTGCCGTTCATCATGCGGACGTGGCTGTACGCGTCCGGGGTGTTCTTCGCCATCCATGACAAGGTCGTCAACAGCGCGCGCCTGCCGGAATGGGTGGCGACGGTGATGTACCTGAACCCGGCGGCCTCCTACATCGAGTGGATGCGCGACATCCTGATCGGGAGCCACGTCCCGCCGCGGACGGTGTGGGTGTCGTGCGTGTTCTGGGCGGTGTTCTCGCTGATCTTCGGGTTCTGGTACTTCTGGCGGGCCGAGGACCGGTACGGGCGCGGCTGACGGCGTCAGGGGCCGCTGCCGCCTCCGCCGCATCCGCCGCCACCGCCCCCGCCGTCGGACCCGCCTCCTCCGTCCGAGCCGCCCCAGCCTCCGCCGTCATGGCCGTGAGACCCGCGGCCCCCGTCGAACAGGCCGCCGAAGTCGAAGAACCCGCCCCCGTCGCCACCGTACGAGGGGTCGCCGTAGGAGGAGGAGGGGCCGCCGTACGACCCGCATTGGCCGGGCGCGCAGCACGCCGCCACCAGCCCGCCGTGGCTCCTGGCGCGCGTGTCGCGGGCCAGCGAGTCGGCCAGCCGCCGGTCCGGCAGCTCGGTAAGCCCCTGCAGCGCCACCACCCCGACGTCGTCCGAGGCCTTCCAGGACCCGTCCGCCAGGTCGTCGGCCTGCCGCAGAGCGGCCCGCCCGGCCCTGGTCACCGGGTTCGCCATGGAGCGCCGCAGCAGGAAGAAGCAGAGCACGCCGGCCACCGCGGCCGCCCCGGCGATCACGATCGTGACCAGCGGGGCGCGCAGGAGCAGGCTCACCACGGCCACGACCATCGCCAGCCCGGCGAGGACGGCCAGCCAGCTCGTACGCCGCCGCGACCGCCTCCGCTCGGCCGGCGACATCAGGAAGCCCTGTCTCCACAACGGCGTGGCCAGCCGCCGCATCGCATGATCGCGGACCGTCTGGTGCCGCAGCTCGGCCGTCGTGTGCGGCCCCCCGCCCGAACGCACGTGCCGGTAGAGCGCCCGCTCGACCGGCGCCGACTTGGTCACCCGGAACCCCTTCACCGGCGTGACCAGCCCCTCGCTCGACACCCGCACCCCGCCCTGCGAGACCAGCGACACCAGCGCCGTGTTGATGACCCGCCGCGGCCCGCCCGCCAGGAACGCCGCCTCGTAGACGCTCAGCCGGTGGCGGTCGCCCGCCGCGACGGAGCGGGCGCGGAACAACGCGAACTGCGTCCGGATCGCGGTGAGGACGACCAGCGCGAGTAGCACGATGGCAGCCGTGTGTAAAGCCCCGTTCATACAGCCTCCCTGAGGCGGCCCCTTTTGCTTGAAAGGACTCTTCCGGTGGCGGGAGGGTTCCCGGAAACACTTAGAGGTTTCTCGAACCATGGGAGCGGGATGAACGGGCGGGGCAGGTGGGTTGCACGAGGCAATGAACGCCCGCATTCCCGCTGAGGAGATCGCATGAGCGCACCCATCGACGACCGCCCTGTACGGCAGCTCCGGCTCGTCGTGGAGGCCGAGGACTACGAGGCCGCGCTGGCCTTCTACCGTGACGTGCTGGGCCTGCCCGAGCAGGCCGCGTTCTCCGGCGGGGACGGCGCGCGGGTGGCGATCCTGGACGCCGGGCGGGCCACGCTGGAGATCGCGAACCCGGCGCAGAAGAAGATGATCGACGAGGTCGAGGTGGGACGGCAGGTGGCGCCGAAGCTCCGGGTGGCGTTCGAAGTGGACGACGCGCGGGGCACCACCGAGCGGTTGGTGGCGGCGGGCGCGACGGAGGTGGCGCCGCCCACGGTCACGCCCTGGGAGTCGCTGAACGCCCGGCTGGACGCGCCCGCGGGCCTGCACATCACGGTCTTCGAGGAGCTGCGCGACCTGGAGGAGCGCGAGGCGCTCGACGGCTTCGGCACCGACCGGCTCCCGGACGCCTGAGTGCGTCAGCGGGGCGCCCGCACCGGCCGTGGCGGCTCCAGCTCCGCCTGGCCGGGCAGGGCGCCCCGCGCCCGCACCCCGTTCATCCGGGTGACGCGTCCCATCCCCTACACCTTAGACGCCCGGAGATCACCGCGATCCGCGCGAATATCGCCCTTGACCTGGGCGGGCCCTTGACTCGCCCCCTGACCAGGCATGCGATTTCGGTATAGGACGGAATCGAGGCCTACCACGAGCGCCGGCGCCGCCACCGCGCGTCGGCCAGCGACCAGGCGGCCTCCCACTCGCGGTATCGTCCCCGGTCGAGCAGCAGCCGGAAGCCCGCGAACCCCACCACCGCGACCACCGCCGCCGCCAGCACCAGCAGCAGCGCCGTCGCCACGGCCGTGACCAGGAGGTCGCCGGGGCTCGGCGGCGCGCTGACCCGCCGGCCGCCGGGATCGACCCAGATCCGCACCTCCGTGCCCGCCCTGGCCAGGGGCGGCGCCATCACCCGGCCGGTCTGCTCCAGGCCGGAAGGCGCCGTCCAGCGTGCCGGGGCCGGCTCGCTCCGGGGCGCCTCCCCGAACGACAGGCGCGTGACCGGCGCGTCCGCCAGCAACGTCGCCACCACCTCCCGGCGCCCGTCGCCGAGGGCCGGCAGCGCGTGCTCGTACGACTGCCGCCCCGCCGCCGCCGCGGGCCACACGCTGAGCAGGACGAGGACCACCGTCACGAGCAGCGCGATGCTCTCCAGGCGGTCGGAGCGCCGCCGCAGCGGGTTGCCGTCCGGCCGGTGCCGCCGCACCCACCGCATCACCGACTCGGTCACGTGCATCATCATGCACCAGACCACGGGGCGTTCACCGGCCGGTGGGGCGGGCGCGGACGTGCATGCGCTCCCCCTGGGGGCCGAACAGGGCGAGGATCTCGGTCGGCTCCGGGCCGGGGTTGGAGGACGCGTGCGGCGTCCGCGTGTCGAACTCCGCCACCTCCCCCGCCGTCAGGATCACGTCGTGCTCCCCGAGGAGCAGCCGCAGCCGCCCCGCCAGCACGTAGATCCACTCGTAGCCCTCGTGGACCTTCTGGTCCGACGGCCCCGGCTCGTAGCCCGGCCAGTGCGGCGGGAAGATCTGCTTGTACGCCTGCACCCCGCCGGGCCGGCGGCTCAGCGGGATGAACGTCGTGCCGTGGCGTTGGAAAGGGCGCAGGTGCACGCGCGGGTCACCGGTCATCGGCGCGTCGATCAGCTCGTCGAGCTGGACCTGGTGTGCCCGGGCCAGCAGCAGGAGCAGCTCCAGGGTCGGTTTGCGCTGGCCGGACTCCAGGCGGGACAGGGTGCTGACGGAGATGCCGGTGCTCGTGGACAGCTGCGCCAGCGTCTCGCCGCGCTGCTGGCGCACCGAGCGCAGCCGCGGTCCCACGGACTGGAGTACGTCGTCGAGGTCGTCCATGCGACCCACTTTGCCATTTCGGCAATGAAATTTGTCAAATCGGCCGCGAGGCGCGGACAGTGGCGGACGTCGGAATCACCGTGAGGAGAGACGAGATGGACACGAAGTACGACGTGGTGGTGGTCGGGGGCGGGGCCGCGGGACTCAGCGGGGCGCTCACGCTGGGCCGGGCGCGGCGCAAGGTGCTCGTGGTCGACGCCGGGCAGCCGCGCAACGCGCCCGCCGAGGGCGTGCACACGTACCTGGGGCGCGAGGGCCTCTCGCCGCTGGAGCTGCTGGCCGCCGGCCGGGAGGAGGTGATCGGGTACGGCGGGGAGATCGTGACCGGCACCGTCACCACCGCCGAGCGGATCGACGGCGGGGGCTTCCGCGTCGTGCTGGCGGACGGCGCCACGGTCGAGGCGGACCGGTTGCTGGTCACCACCGGCCTGACCGACGAGCTGCCGGACGTGCCGGGGCTGGCCGAGCGGTGGGGCAAGGACGTCCTGCACTGCCCGTACTGCCACGGCTGGGAGGTGCGCGACCAGGCGATCGCCATCCTGGGCACGGGGCCGCTCTCCGTTCACCAGGCGCTGCTGTGGCGGCAGTGGAGCGCCGACGTGACCTTCTTCCCGAACACCGCGCCCGAGCTCGACCACGACCAGCGGCGCCAGCTCGCCGCCAGGGGCGTCACCGTGGTCGAGGGCAAGGTGGCGGGCCTGGAGGCGACGGACGGCAGGCTGTCCGGGGTGCGGCTCGCCGACGGGAGCGTGGTCGCCTGTCAGGCTCTCGCGACAGCCGGCCGGCTCACCGCCCAGGCGGGCCTGCTCGCCGGGCTGGGACTGGAGACGGAGGAGATGGAGATGTCCGGGCACGTGATCGGCACCCGCGTGCCCGCCGACCCGATGGGCGCCACCGGCGTGCCGGGGGTGTGGGTGGCCGGGAACGTGACCACCCTGAACGAGCAGGTCATCGGCGCCGCGGCGGCGGGCGTCCGGGCGGCGGCGGCGATCAACGCCGACCTGGTCGCCGAGGAGACCCGCCGCGCCGTCGCCGCCATGGACGCCTCCTCCGGGGCCCCCGAGGAGTACTGGGACGCCCGTTACTCCGAGAAGACGCGGATCTGGAGCGGAAACCCCAATGTGATGCTGGTCCGCGAGGTGTCGGACCTCGAGCCCGGCACGGCGCTGGACCTGGGGTCCGGTGAGGGGGGCGACGCCGTCTGGCTCGCGAGCAGGGGGTGGCGGGTCACCGCGGCCGACGTCTCCGGCGTGGCGCTCGAACGCGCCGCCGCGCACGCCAGGGAGGCGGGGGTCGCCGACCGCATCGACTGGCAGCGGCACGACCTGGGCGTGTCCTTCCCCGAAGGCGTCTTCGACCTCGTCTCGGCCTGCTTCCTGCACTCGTTCGTGGACCTGCCGCGCGAGGAGATCCTGCGTGCCGCCGCGTCGGCCGTCGCTCCCGGCGGGGTGCTGCTGGTCGTCGGGCACGCGGGATGGCCGTCCTGGGAGCACAACCCGCCCGTCGAGGTGCACTTCCCCACGCCGCAGGAGGTCCTGGACGCTCTGCGGCTGCCGGAGGGTGAGTGGGAGGTGCTGCTCAGCGAGGAGTACGAGCGCGCCCAGGACGATCCGGACGGCCGGGCCGGCACCCGCACGGACAACGTGCTCAAGGTCCGGCGCCTGCCCGGCTGACCTCCTCCCTAGCGGGGCGTCTGGCTGCGGTAGGAGTGGCCGAGCTCGGGGCCGAGGCCGAAGTAGTGGCGGAAGTTGTAGATGAGCGGGCTCCACGTGCCCGGGTCCACGTGCTGGGTGCCGGGCACGACGATGCGCGGGTCCGCGTGCACCCTGCTCACGACGGCCTCCACAATCACGAACGAGCCGGAGACGTCGTGGCCCACCCGCTCCGCCCTCGCCTCGAACTGGAGGGGGCACTCGGCCACGCGCGGCGGCCGCACGGTCTCGGAGGGCTCGGGCCGCAGCCCCGCCGCGGCGAACTTGCCGGGCTCGTACCGGCAGCCCGCGTGCTTGGTCGCCGGCACCGGATGCCGCCCGGTGAGGGGCGCCAGCCGTTCGACCGCCTCCCACTGGTGGGGGGCGGGCAGGTTGACGACCACCTCCGGGCGGTTCATAAGGTTGCGGGCGGTCTGCCCCTCGGCGCCCAGCCCGAGCACGATCACCTGGCCCAGCGCCCAGGCGGAGGACATCGGGGCGAGGTTGAACGTCCCGTCCGGGTTCTGCGTGGACAGCAGGACGACCGGGGTTCCGAAGTACAGGACGCTCGGCTCGATGGTCACAGTGTTCATGCGGGCGAGCCTAGGAACGGGACGTTCAACCCCGGACCGAAACGTCGTAGCGAATCTACAATGTAAAGGCGCCCGGCGCGGCGCGGTACGTTGTCCCCTTCCCGGCCAGCGGCGTCGAAGCGGCGGCCGCGGGGATGAACGCAGACTCGCCCGGCCGCAGCGTCAGGTCGGCCAGGCGGGCCTCCCCGTCGATGCACACGACGATCTGGGGGACGCCCCCGGGCAGCGTGTGGGCGCTCTCGAGGTCGTAGCGGGTGAGGGCGAACTCGGGTGCCGGCGGCCGGTAGTGGTGCTCGCCGGGCGTGTCCTGCTCCGGCCGGACCAGGTGCGGGTCGGACGGCGTGAAGTCGACGACGCGCATGAGCTCGGGCACGTCGATGTGCTTGGTGGTGAGCCCACAGCGCAGCACGTTGTCGGAGTTGGCCATGATCTCGACGCCGATGCCGCCGAGGTAGGCGTGGGGGATCCCGGCGCCGAGGTAGAGGGCCTGGCCGGGGGCCAGGTTGACGTGGTGCAGCAGGAGCGCGGCGGTGACGCCGGCGTCGCCGGGGCAGGCGCGGGCGAGGTCGCCGTAGACGGCCAGGTCGGGGTCGTCCGACTCGCGCAGGGCCTGCTCGACCTGGGCGCGCAGCGGCCCGTAGGAGTCGTCGAGCATCTGGGCGAACACGGTCCGCAGGTCGCCCGCCCTGAGCAGGTCGCTCCAGGGGGCCGGGTCCGGCAGGGCGAGGCGGTCGAGGAGGGCGGCGGTGGCGGCGGGGTCGCGGAAGCCGCACAGGCCGTGGAAGGGGGTGATCGCGCAGACCATCTCGGGCTTGTGCGAGGTGTCCTTGTACGTGCGCGTGGGGTCGTCGATGGGGACGCCGCGGGCGTCCTCGTCGGCGAACCCGGCCTGAGCCTGCTCGGTGGTGGGGTGGACCTGGAGGGAGAGCGGCCGTTCGATGGCCAGGACCTTGAGCAGGTAGGGGAGGGCGGGGCCGAAGCGGGCGGCGGTGGGCTCGCCGAGGGTGCCGGCGGGGTCGTCGGCGATGAGCTCGTTGAGCGGAGTGCCGCCGACGGTGGAGGGGTCGCCGGGATGGGCGCCCATCCAGAGCTCGGCCTGGGGCCGGCCGGTGGGCGGGGTGCCGAAGAGCTGCGGCAGGGCCGTCACCGAGCCCCAGTCGTAGGGGCGGATGGCGGTGGCCAGGCGCATGGGCGCCGGGTCGGGCTGTGGCACGGCGTTGCCTCCGATCGTCGTGCATGGAGCGTAGAACGAGACGGGTCGTTGTGCGTAGCCGGGGGGCGCGTTGCGGGGCTGCTATACACAGGTATAGTCTGCTTTTCAGGTGAACAGCGAGCTATACAGGGGAATGGATGACGACCGTACCGGATCCGGAGGATCTCACGGCGCGTGCGCGGATCAGGGACGCGGCGATGCGGCACATCGGCGAGCACGGCTTCGAGCGGGCGACGATCCGCGACATCGCGGAGAGCGCCGGTGTGTCCCTGGGCCTGGTGCGCCATCATTTCGGCTCGAAGCAGGCGCTGCGCGAGGCGTGCGACGAGCACCTGATGAAGACGATCCGCAGGCTGAGCGAGCAGGCCGCGGCCGACCCGTACGGCGCCGGGCTCAACCCGGCCGCCGTCCTGGGCCCGTACCAGCCCTATCTGGCGCGGGCGCTGACGGAGGGGTGGGCGGCGCCGCTGTTCGACGAGATGGTCGACCTCGGCGAGGGGTGGATCGTCGAGGCCGACAAGAGCCGCCCCGATCCTCCCGACGTGGACGCCCGGTCCCGCTCGACGATGATCGCGGCGATGGCGCTGTCGGCCACGGTGCTCCGCCAGCACGTCGAGCGTGGCCTGGGAGTGGATCTGACCAGCCCGGAGGGGCAGGTCAAGCTGATGCGGGTGATCGTGGACCTCTACTCTCACCCGCTGCTCAGCCTGGAGGAGGCCGCTGAGGCCAGGAAGGCCCTCGATCGGGGCGCGACCGCGTGAATCTGGAGGAGCACCACCATGACTGACGCCATCGTGGTGAAGGGGCTGGTGAAGTCGTTCGGGACGGCCAGGGCGCTGGACGGGCTCGATCTCGGCGTGCGGGCCGGCGAGGTGCACGGCTTCCTGGGGCCGAACGGCGCGGGGAAGAGCACGACGATCCGGATCCTGCTGGGCATGGTGCGGGCCGACGGGGGCACCGCCCGGCTGCTGGGCGGCGATCCGTGGTCGGAGGCGAGCGAGCTGCACCGTCGCCTGGCGTACGTGCCGGGCGACGTGACGTTGTGGCCGCACCTGTCGGGCGGCGAGGTGATCGACCTGCTGGGCCGGTTGCGCGGCGGGCTGAACGCGCGGCGCAAGGCGGAGCTGCTGGAGCGGTTCGACCTGGATCCGCGGAAGAAGGCGCGCACGTACTCGAAGGGCAACCGGCAGAAGGTGGCCCTGGTCGCCGCGCTGGCCTCGGAGGGGGAGCTGCTGATCCTGGACGAGCCCACGTCCGGCCTGGACCCGCTGATGGAGGAGGTGTTCAGGGAGTGCGTCAGGCAGGAGCGGGGGCGGCGTACGGTGCTGCTGTCGAGCCACATCCTGGCCGAGGTCGAGGCGCTGTGCGACCGGGTGACGATCATCCGGGACGGCCGCACGGTCGAGACGGGCACGCTGGCGCAGCTGCGGCACCTGACCCGCACCTCGATCGAGGCCGAGCTGGCGGGGCCGCCGGACGGGCTGGCCGAGCTGCCGGGGGTGCACGACCTGCGGGCCGGTGACGGGCGGGTGCGGTTCAGCGTGGACGACGTGGCGCTGGACCCGGCGCTGCGCCGGCTCGCGGAGGCGGGCGTACGCAGCCTGGTGAGTCAGCCGCCGACGCTGGAGGAGCTGTTCCTGCGCCACTACGACCGGCACGCGGAGAGCGTGCGCTGACCCCGGACGGGCAGGCCCGCCCGTCCGGGGCGCTTCAGCGGGCGCGCGGGCCGAGCAGGACGGGCATGCTGCGGGTGCTGTTGCCCAGCAGCGTGTCCAGCGGGGCCAGGTCCTCGGGCCGCGCGGCGGGCGCGATCTCGGGGAACGCCTCGAACAGCGCTTTCAGCGCGATCTCGGCCTCGATCCTGGCCAGCGGCGCGCCGAGGCAGAAGTGCGGCCCGTGCCCGAAGGCCAGGTGGGCGCTCGGCGGGTTGGTGATGTCGAAGCGGTGGGCGTTCTCGCCGAACTGGCCGGGGTCGCGCCCGGAGGCGGCGAAGCAGGCCAGCACGGGCTCGCCGGTCCTCAGGCGCACGCCGTCGATCTCGATGTCCTGGACGGCGTAGCGCATGGGGAAGTAGGCGATCGGCGAGTCCCAGCGCAGCGTCTCCTCGACCGCCGCGCCGTAGTCGCACTGGCCGGTGCGCAGCAGTTCGAGCTGGTCCGGCCGGTTGAGCAGGGCGCCGATGGCGTTGGTGATGAGGTTGACGGTGGTGACGTGCCCGGCGATGAACAGCAGCTCGATGGTGGCGAAGAGCTCGTCGCTGGAGAGCCGGTCGCCGTCCTTCTCGCGCAGCCTGAACAGGTCGGTGATGAGGTCCTCGCCGGGCGTCTCCCGGCGCTCCTCGATGATCTGGTCGAGCAGTTCGTGCAGGGCCCGGCGTACGTCGGGCGAGTCGTCGAGGGTGTCGGACACCTGGGCCACGGCGTCGGAGAGCTCGTGCAGCGCGTCCTGGTGCTCGGCCGGGATGCCGATCAGCTCGGAGATGACCTCGCGCGGCAGCGGGTAGGCGAACTCCCTGCGCAGGTCCACCGGCTCGTCGGGCGGCAGCTCGGCGAGCGCGTCGACGAGCCTTTCGGTGAGCGCCTCGATCTTGGGGCGCAGCTGCTGGAGCCGGCGCGCGGTGAACGCGCCGGCCACGGGGGTGCGCAGGCGCCGGTGGTCGTCGCCTTCGGCGTTGAGCATCGAGGTGTCGGTGACGATGCGGTCGATGGCGGTGCCGGCCGGGCAGGTGTCGCGGGTTGCCCAGTGGCGGATGTCCCTGGACAGCTTCGGATGGGTCAGCACCGTCAGCAGCGTGGCGTAGCGGGTGGCGGCCCAGGCGGGTACGCCCTCGGCCGTCACGGGCACGAGCGGGCCGGCCTCACGCAGCCGGTCGTTGTCGGCGTGCAGGCTCGGGGTGGCCGGGTCGAGGACGAACCGGGCATGCGGGCATCCTTGGCCGGCGTGCGGGTCGTACCCGTCTGCGGCTTCTTGTTCCCGAGCGTCGAGAGTGTCCTGGTCGAGGCGGCTTTCTTGGCTCATGGATCTTCCCGTCCGTCTGTCGTTGGGTCATCCCGCGCGGCGCGGGCTCAAGGCCAGCCCGGTCATGTCGAAGCCGGGGTCCTGGTCGAGGTACAGGTTGCGGACCAGCTCCCCGGCGGCGGGCGCGTTGCACAGGCCGTGCCCGGAGAAGCCGGTCGCGTACAGGAAGGCCGGCGGTCCCGGATGGTGGCCGATGAAGGCGGTCTTGTCGGGGCTGGCGTCGCGCAGGCCGGTGACGGCGGTGTGCAGCGCGAGCCCGGCCAGGCTCGGGTACGTGGCGGCGAGGCGTTCGGCGACCTGCCGCCGCCACGCCTCCCGGTCGGGCCCCGGGTAGCCCATGCCGATGAGCAGCCGGTCGCCGCGCAGCCGTACGAGCAGGCCGGTGGCGGCGTGCAGGGTGACCGGGATGTCCGGCGTGTCCGGCGGCAGCGGGTCGGTGGTGAGCAGCTCCTGCTCGATGGGCTCGGTGAGCGGCAGGTCCACGCCGGCCTCGCGGACGAGCGAGGCCGACCAGGCGCCGGCGGCGCACACGATGGCGTCGGCGCTGATGTCGCCGGCGGCGGTCCGCACGAGCCCGGCTCGCGTGTCGATGGCGCTGACCGGGCAGCCGGTACGCAGCGTCGCGCCCGCCTGCTCGGCCGCCCGCGCGTAGGCGGTGACGATGGCCGTGGTGTCGGAGATGTAGGCCTGCGGCGAGTACGCGGCGGCCACCAGCGGGAAGTCGCCGATGAGCGGGTTGCGCTCCCTGGCCTCCTGCGCGCTGATGAGGTTCACGTCGACGCCGGCGGCGTGCTGGGCGGGCAGGTCGGCCTCGAACGCGGTCACCTGGTCGGCCTCGGTGAACAGCACCAGGTAGCCGACCTGCCGCAGCGGCAGGTCGATCCCCGGCCTGGTCGGGAAGGCGTGGTAGGCCTTGAGGCTGCGCACGGCCAGCGCCGAGCTGACCGGGTTGCCGGCGAAGTAGGAGCGGACCACGTCGGCGGTGGCGCGCGAGGCGCCGGAGCCGAGCGTGTCCCGCTCCAGCAGCGTGGTGTCGACGCCGGCCTCGGCCAGGTGGTACGCGATCGACAGGCCGATCACGCCGCCGCCGACGACCACCACCCGCGGACCGCTCATGCGGGCGCCTCCTCGCGGCGCATGTGCTCGCCCGCCTCCCATGGGAACAGGTGCAGGTTCCAGCCGCCGAGGCAGTTGCAGTAGAGGGCCATGTGGGCCATGACGGAGACGAAGTCCTCGTGGTCGTCGAGGCGGTCGAGCCCGTCCAGCAGGCGCTGGGTGAAGCCCCACAGGGTGTCGAGGCCGCAGTAGCCGAGGAACTCGGCGGGCGTGTGCGCGAGCTGGCGGGTCATCTGGCGCAGCCACGGCATCGGCATGCCGTCGAGGGCGGCGCGGACGAGGCCGCCGTAGCAGCTGTAGCCGAGCGGCCGGGTCTCGCCGTTGACGAACAGCAGCGTGGTCAGGACCGTCTCGTAGCTGCCGGCGCCGGACGGGATGCGGCCCGCGTGCAGGTCGAGCAGCTCGCGGGGCGGGTCCAGCCAGATGCGCTCGGTCTCGGCGTGCACGTCCTTGACCAGCTCGTTGAGCTGCGGGTCGCCGATGGGCAGGCGCGGGAGCTGGTGGCCGCTGGGCTCGCCCTCGCGGCGTACTTCGGCGATGACGGGCTTCTTGGTGGTGTAGACGGAGTGCCAGACGTCGCGGCCGGCCTGGATCAGGGCGTCGAGGTGTTCCGGTACGACCTGGCCGATCGGGGTGGCGGTCATGGGCTCGGTGAGCTCGCCGTACTTGATGCCGAGATGCTGCAGTCGCGAGCAGAACAGGGTGCCGTCGGGTACGGTGCGCCGGTCCACGCGGTATTCCGCTGGTGTGTGCAGCAGCGAATGGACCGGTGCGACGTGGTAGAGGTGATATCCGGCGACCAAGGCGTGCCCCTGCAGGCTGCGGTAGGGCAGGGCGTCCCACAGGCACTGGGCCAGGGCGCGGTTGCGCTGGTCGAGTTCGGCGGCCACGGTGATGCCGAGGCTGGGCCAGGTGATTTCCACACGCTTCGATTCGTTCACAATACGTCACTCTAACGTCACGATTTGTGGCGAAAGAGGCGGGGGTGTGGTATTTACCGGTGCTTGAAGTGCTCTTCTGTGGCTTGAGGTTTTCGTGTGCTTCGGCTGCCGTCCGCGCCGCTCACAGCGGGGTGCGGGTGAACTGCTGGTTCTGGCCGCCGTTGCAGGGATACTGCTTGAACTGCATGTCGTCGGCCTGCGAGGAGCTGGGCAGGTCGGCGCACTTGCCCGAGTGCCGGGCCACCAGCCGCAGGTAGCCGCCGCCCGCGTCCTGCGGCGTCCACTGCTGGTTGGCGCCGGTGCCGCACGTGTACTGCTGGAGCGCCGCCCCGTCGGCGGTGGAGGCGCCGTTGACGTCCAGGCACTTGCCGGAGTTGCGGGCCACGACCTGCACGTAGCCGCCGCTGATCGACTGGACGCGCCACTGCTGGTTGGTGCCGCCGCCGCAGGCGTACTGGATGACGGCGGCCGCGTTGGCGGTGGAGGCGCCGCGCACGTCGGCGCACTTGCCGGAGTGGCGCACCGCCAGCCGGTCGTAGCCGGTGCCCGTCGTGGCGATCGTGCCGGCGGCGGCGTCGATGGAGAGCTGGCGCGCGTAGCTCAGGCTCATGGACGTGTTGCCGGGGAACTGCACCGGCAGCCACACGTACCGGGAGTCGTTGACGGGCCCGCCCCACGCGCCGGCCCACCTGTCGCCCAGATACAGGTAGGACGTGCCGGAGGCGCCCTGCACCGGCAGCACGTAGGCCGGCTGGGAGCCGAACGTCTGCGAGTCGCCGGCGTTCTGCCAGGCGCTCCACATGCCGGTGATGCTGGTGGCGGTGGCGTACTGGGCCTGGTTGGGCTGCCAGCCGGTCGCACCCGAGGTCAGCATGAAGTAGACGCCGTTGCGCTTGAACATCGCCGGCGCCTCCCGGTGGTCGCCGGCCCACCTGCGCGCCAGCGCGGCCACGTCGGTGTAGTCGGCGCTGAGCCGGTAGACGTGCAGGTCGTAGTTCTCGTTCGCGGCCGAGATCATGTAGCCGGTGCCGTCGGTGTCGACGAACGCGGTGATGTCGCGCGACATGTGGCCGAGCGGCCGGAAGCTGCGCAGGTAGGTGTAGGCGCCGTCCACCGTGGTCGAGACCGCCACGGCGGCCCGCGCCTCGCCGTAGTCCCGGCCGTTCTCCTTGTGCATCCACATGACGAACCGGCCGGTCGCGGCGTTGTAGACGACCTTGGGCCGCTCGATGTTGGCGACCTGCAGCTCGGCGGAGCTGGACTGGGTGAGCACGTGGTTGCGGAACTCCCAGGTGCGCAGGTCGGCCGAGCGGTAGGCGGAGACGTAGCGGAAGGTGCCGTCGGCGTTGCGGTTCTCCCCGAACCAGTAGTAGTACGAGCCGACCTTGATCACGCCGCCGCCGTGGGCGTGCAGCAGGTTGCCCGAGGTGTCGGTGAACTGCGCGCCGACCGGCACGGTCACGGGTGCGGCCGCCGCCGGGGCGACGGGTGTCAGCGCGAGCGCCAGGCAGAGCACCGCCAGCAGGCCCAGGAGCCGGGACATGGCGTCAGTTGGTGCAGTTCGCGGACACGGTGACGTCGTAGATGTACCAGACGCTGCCGGGCGCGGCCCACACGAGCGCCGACGTGGTCGTCCAGTTCGTGCAGTTGACGCCGGCCGCGAGCACCGCAGCCCGGGCGGCCTGGGCGCCGTTCTGGACGGCGGCGCCGGAGGTGGCGCCGCTGCCCTGGCGGGTCTCCGAGCGTGCCACCGGGTACGACGGCCCGGGAGGCTGCGGGACGCAGGTGCCCGACGCGGTCGCGTTGAAGATGTAGGCCGAGCCGTCGGGCGCGGTGTAGACGTGCGTGGAGGTGACCGACACGCTCGGGCATACCTCGCCCGCCTGGGCGGCCTGCCGGTTCAGCTCCGCGCGGGCGTTGGCCTCGGCGTTCGCCTGACCGGCCGACCAGCTGGGCCCCCAGCCGGACGAGCTCGCGGTGCGGAACGTGTCCGCGTGCGCCGGAGACGAGGCCAGGGTGACCGCGGCGGCGAGCGCCAGCGCCGGGAGGAGGTGCCGAGGTGCCATCGGGAGGTCCCTTTCGCGTGGGGGGTCGCGCCAGGAGCGCCACTCCGGCACCGGTCGGACGGCCGGCGCCGGACGGGCACCGCCACCGTAGATCGGGCCGGTCGCGGGCACCAGCCGAGCGCTCGCCCGGCGGCGTCCGCGCAGGTCAGCGAGTGAAACTTTCAGCGCGGGGGAGCGCCGCCCCGGCGCCGGGACAGGATCGCCATGCGCTCGCCGCCGAAGAAGGCCCGCGCGAGGCTGCCGCGCACCGCCGGGCCGGCGCCCACGCACTTGGAGATGTAGTGCACGCCCACGGTGATGACGACGAGGATGAAGACGTACGCCCAGATGTCCTTCAGCAGGCCGGCGGCGACGCCGGCCCCGATGATGACGATCAGGACGGCGTAGATCAGCATGGTCCACCACCACTGCTCATAGCCCCGGGCGAAGACCTTGCCGCGCTCGGGCAGAGTGGAGAACTCCTTGCGCGAGTCGCGGATGGTCCGCGTCGCGAGCCGCAGCGTGATGCCGTTGCAGGCCGCCACCGCCAGCGCGCCGGCCGCGGTGGTCCACGGCCAGATCCAGTACAGCGCCTCCCAGAACGTCGACAGGATCGTGGTGGGGACCGCGACCACCGCCATCGAGCGCATGAGGACCTCGGTCGCCGTCGCCAGCCGTCCCGGGATGTCCCTGACGGACAGCCTGGCGAGGATGGTCTGGTAGAACTTCGCCGCCACCAGTCCCTGGCAGAAGGCGATGATGTTGGCCGCCAGCCCGGCGTCGGCGGCGAAGTCGGCCGTGCTCAGCTCGCCCGCGACGACGTCGTCGAGCTTGAGCAGCGCCGTCTTCGCGACGATGAACCACCAGGAGGCGGTGGCGATCACCGAGAAGAGCAGCAGGTACTCCTCGCGCCTGGGTCGCGCCTCGCCCAGCCTGCGCCACGCCAGCACCTGCTTGAACTGGGTCGCGACCTCCCGCGACGTCGGCGCGTACGTCGCGAACGGGCGCGCGAAGAGGCTCTCCTGCGCCTCCGACTCCTGCCGCACCAGGGTGAAGTGGAAGTCGAGGTGCTCGCCGAGGCGGTCGAAGGCGAACTCCTCGCCGTCCGGGCGCAGCAGCAGCCGGCGTTCGGGGCGCTCGTCGATCAGGTCCTCCAGCACGCGGCCCAGGATCGGGCTGGTGGTCCAGATCCCGTCCGGGGTCCGGCCGTCCCTGGGCGGGGCGCCGGCCAGGATCTCCATCAGGATGATGCCCAGCGAATAGGCGTCCGCGGTCACGGACTCCGGCCGCCGGTTCTTGATCTCCGGCGCGATGTAGACCGAGTCGTCGTGCTCGGCGATGCCCACCTGGCGGCTGTAGAGATGGTTGACGCCCAGGTCGATGAGGCGGACCTCGGCCGTCTCCCGGTCGAGGATGACGTTGTTGGGGGACAGGTCGAGGTGCTGGCTCAGCGGGTTCTTCGCGTCCACCGGGGCGCCGCCGGCCAGCAGGTGGAGCGCGGCCGTCAGCTTCGCGGCGACCTGCTGGGCCTTGGCCAGGCGGGCGGCCGTGCTCGGCCCGCCCTCCTCGAAGGCCGCCAGGTGCTCGCCCAACGTCTGCCCGGCCTGGAACGGCATGACGACCCAGCGGTCGGAGGAGGAGATCGGCTTGACGATCACGGAGGTGATCTCGTCGGTGCCGTACGTGGCCGCGTACGTGTCCGTGGCCCTGGCGATGGCGGCCAGCTTGTTCCACGGGAACAGCACGCACTTGATCGCCAGCAGCGGCCGGGCGCCCGCCTCGTTGACCGCCCGGCTCCTGCGGCCTTTGAGGATGAACGACGTCGTGCCGGCCTTGTGGTACTCGATACTGCCGAAGTCGATGTCATCCCATGTCCGGGTCTCGGCGGAGTCCGCGCCGTGGTTCGCGGGCCGGTAGACGACCCGGATCGCCTCCTTGAGCCACGGATCGGTGAACAGCCCGGAGCAGTATTCGTCGGTTTCGTGCTGTGCCCGCTGGTCGGGCGACTTGAAACGGCGGTCGAGGAGCTTGACGTTGAGGCAGACCAGCAACACGACGCCGTGCAGCAGCGAGCCCGTGGCGATCCTGCGGCGGGCCTCGTCGCAGGCCGTCATGAAATGGGCGCGGTGCTCCATCTCGTAATTGGAGATGTGGTCGAGGATCCCGTTGAGGAAGGCTTCGGCGCCCTTGTGGACGACGGTCTCGTCCTGCTCCATGAGCCTGCGCGTCTGCCGCTCCGGGCCGCGCCCCTCGATCTCGTCGAGAAGGGCCTTCGCGTACGTTCTCACTGACATCTGCGCCATGAGCGGTCCTGGTCCGGCGGGACGTGCGAAGTCGCGTGCTCAGTAAATCAAGCCCCGTCACGGCGGCGTGCCGGGGCTCGGACCATCGCTATCAATCTGTTACGCCCGGTAGCCAGGCCAGGGCGGCGGTGACCAGGGCCTCGACGCCCGTGGGCAGCGTGGGGAGGATCTGGGGGGCGAAGAAGGGCGAGTGGTTGCTCGGCACGTCCTCGCGCAGCCGGCCCTCCCGCTCGGCGCGGGCGTACAACTCGGGGTCGGCGCCGCCGAGGCCCCAGAAGACCGACGGCGCGCCCGCCTCGGCGCCGAACAGGCCGAAGTCCTCGCTGCCCATCAGCGGCGCCATGACCGGCACCCGCTCGGAGCCGAACCGGCCGGCGAACGCCTCGCGCACCCGGGCCGTGGCGTCGTCGTCGTTGACGGTCAGCGGGAAGGCGTTGAGCGTGCGGATCTCCGGCGGGCGCGGCGCGCCGGAGGCGGCCGCCTCGGCGTTGACCACGCGCTCCACGGCCGCCAGCAGGGTGCGGCGCACCTCGGGGGAGAACGAGCGCAGGTTGATCGTGATGGACGCCTCGTCGGGGATGATGTTCTCCTTGTGGCCCGCGTGGATCTGCGCCACCGTCAGTACCGCCCGCTCGAACGGGGACACCTCGCGCGAGACGACCGTCTGCAGGCGCATGACGGTCGAGGCGGCCAGGACCACCGGGTCGACGGTCCGCTCCGGCTGTGATCCGTGCCCGCCCCGGCCGTACAGCCGGATCTCCATGCTGTCGGCGGCGGCCAGGATCTCGCCGGGGCTGATGAGCAGCGTCCCGGCCGGGTTGGGGAAGACGTGCTGGCCGAGCACGACGTCGGGTGTGCCGATCCGGTCGAACAGCCCGTCGTCCAGCATGGCCCGCGCCCCGGCCGCGATCTCCTCCGCCGGCTGGAACAGCGCCACGAGCGTGCCCCGCCACCGGTCCCGGCCGGCCGCCAGCAGCTGCGCCGCGCCGCTCAGGCACGTCACGTGCATGTCGTGGCCGCAGGCGTGCATGAGCGGCACCCCGTCGGGCGTGGTGGCGGTGCTCGCGTACGGCAGGCCCGTGTCCTCCAGCACCGGCAGCGCGTCCATGTCGGCCCGTAATGCCACCGTCGGGCCCTCGCCGTTGCGCAGCACGCCCGCCACGCCCGTGCCGCCGAGGCCCGTGACGACCTCGAACCCGGCCGCGCGCAGCCGCTCGGCGGCGATGCCCGCCGTGCGCTCCTCCTTGAAGGCGGGCTCGGGGTGCCGGTGCAGGTCCTGATAAAGCTCGGCGAGCTCGCCGAGCGCCGGGCCCGCGAGCCCGGCCATGATCGCGTCGATGGCGTCCTGATCGCTCATGCCGACATCCGTTCCAGTTCGGTGATCTCTTGGACGAGGGTACGGCGGGCCGCGTCGCGCTGCTCGGGGGAGGGGGGCGTCCTGGGGACGCCGGCCGCCCGCCGCTCCGGCCCGCCGTCGGCGGCGCCCGCCGCCCGTCCCTCCGGCCCGCCACCGTCAAAGGCCGCCTCCCGTCCCTTCGGCCCGCCGTCGGCGGTGACCCGGTCCGGGGGGTGTCCGCGGCGGGCGTGCGCCGTCGCCGGGTCGTCCACGGCCAGGCCGCCGTCCCGCTCCGCCGGCACCACGCCGTACGTGCGCGTCCCCGCGGCGATGAAGTACGAGGTCAGCGCACATGAATACGGCACGGGGGGATGAATCAGCCGTTGACCAGGGCGTCGCCGAGGGTCGTGCGCGCGTACAGCACGCCCCGGCCGACGCGGGTGCCCGCGATCAGGCCCGTCCTGCGCAGCGCGGCTAGGTGGCCGCCGGTGGTGCCCAGGCTCTGCCCGAGCAGGGCCGCGAGCTGGGTGGTGGTGGCGGGCTCGGCAAGCTCCGCGAGGATGCGGGCGCGGCTGCGGCCGATCAGGGTCGACAGGTCGGCGTCGGCCGCGGCGGGCGCGGCCGCGGCGCCCCTCGCGGGGTAGATCATCGCGTACGGCCAGGCGTCCTCCAGGTAGGCGCCGACGGAGGTCGTGAACGCCGACGGCAGGAAGAGCAGCCCCTTGCCGCCGAGCCGGCGCAGCCCGTGGAGGCTGGTCAGCTCGACCTCGATCTGCCCCCGGGGACGCCAGTGCACCTGCGGGCTGAGGTCCTCCAGCGCCGCCGCCCAGCCGTAGGCCGCCAGGCGTCCCGCCCGATGGGCGACGTCCCGCTGCAGGATCGCGCGGAAGCGCGGCCAGTCGTGGGCGACGATCTCCGTCCAGAGCACCTCGTACGCGTCGGCGAACCGCTCCACCACTCGCGGGCCCGCCAGCAGCTCCCTGACCGAGTCCGCCGCCGGCCGCCCGGCGAGCGCCCCGGCGATCTCCGCGTGCGCCTGCTCCAGCGGCGTCCCGCGCATGGCGGCCAGCTCCGCCTCGAACGGCACGTCCACCGTCGTCGGCGGCGGGGCGATGATGGAGACGTTCGTGCCGCGCCGGTTGCCGCTGATCGCGGCCGCGGCCCCCAGCACGGGGTGGGCCCGTTCGAGCTCCCGGTACGTGTCCCGCCACCGCACGGCCCACCGGCCGTGCACGCCCGCCTCCAACCGGCCCGCCAGCACCCACTGCGCGTGCATGGTCTCGATCAGCGGCGAGATGGCGAACCTGGTGGCCACCAGATCCTGCGGGGTGACCTCGATTCTTACGGGCACCTTTCGGTTATATCCGAAACAGTCGCCAGTTCGCCGGTCCGATCCGCACCATCGTGGACGTGAGAGGGGCGACGTTCGGCGAGGTGTTCGCCGTCAAGGAGTTCCGGGTCCTGTTCGGCAGCTTCGCGCTGCTGGTCGGCGGGGACTCGATCAAGATGCTGGCCCTGTCCGTGCTGGTCTACGCGCGGACCGGCTCGGCCGGCCTGTCGGCCGCCGCGTACATGGCCGGCTGGCTGCCGTTCATCGTGGGCGGGCTGTTCCTGCTCTCGCTGGCCGACCGGCTGCCGCCGCGGGCGCTGATGGTGACCGGCGAGGTGGTCAGGGCGGTGACGTGCCTGCTGCTGGCGTACGCGGGGCTGCCGATCTGGGCGATGCTGGCGCTGGTGCTGGTCACGGGGCTGTTCACGCCGGTCTTCTTCGCCGCGCGGGCGGCGATGCTGCCCGACGTGCTGCCCGGCGACGCGTTCGTGCTGGGGCGCTCGGTCCTGAACGTGGCCTCCGCGAGCGCGCAGATCGCCGGGCTGGCGGCCGGGGGCGCGTTCCTGGCCGTCGCCGGGCCGTCGGGGGCGCTGGCCACGACCGCGGGTCTGGCCGCGGTGGCCGCCGTGGTGCTGCGGGCCGGACTGCCGCACCGGCCCGCCCGGGGCGGGGCGCGGGCGGGCGCCGTGCGCGAGACGCTGCGGGTCAACCGGCTGCTGCTGGCCGACGGGCGGGTACGCGGGCTGCTGCTGGCGGGGTGGCTGCCGTGCGTGTGCCTGGCCGGGGCCGAGGCCATGGTCGTGCCCTACCTGGGCGGGCAGGGGCAGGCCGGGGTGGTGCTCGCGGCGGCGGCCGGCGGGATGGCGGCGGGGGAGTTCGCGGTGGGCAGGTTCGCCGCGCCGGGGCTGCGGGAGCGGCTGTCGTTTCCGCTGGCGGTGCTGCTCGGCGTGCCCTGGCTGGGGTTCGCGCTCGGGCCGGGGATCGCGTGGGCCGCCGTGCTGGCCGCCGTGGCGACCGCGGGGCTGTCGTACCAGCTGGGGTTGCAGCGGCGGTTCGTGGAGTCGGTGCCCGAGGAGGTGCGGGGGCAGGCGTTCGGGCTGCAGTCGTCCGGGCTGATGACGGGGCAGGCGGCCGGGGCGGCGCTGGTCGGCGTGCTCGGCGAGGTGATCGCGCCCGGGCCCGCGATCGCGGTGGCGGGCGGTGCCGGGGTCCTGCTCGCGCTGGCGCTGGCGGGCGTGCTGCGCCCGGGCGGTATGCGCGAAGCGGCCCCTCGCCCCTGACCGGCCAGGGCGCGGAAAACCCCCCGCGTTCGGGCGTGTCCCGGCTATATGGTGCCGTTCGTGGACACTCTGGAAAGCCTCGTCATCGCCCGGCGGCTGCGCGTTCCCATCGGCGCCGCGCCCGCCGGCCCCGCGTCCGGCTGGGGGGAGACCGCCGCCCGTCAGCTCGACGCGGCACTGCTCAGCGTCGGCTTCACGTGCTCGGCGACGCTGCTCGAGCGGTTGTCCGCACTTCGCGGCGAGACCGTGGTCGACCTCGGCGTCCGCATTCTGGCCGCCGTCCGCACTCTCGTGGGTGACCACGTCCGGCACAACGCCTACTTCCTCGACTTTCCGAAGAACGTGCCCGACACCCTGGAGTTCTGGGCAGGGCTGCTGCGCGAGGCCCTGCTCGACCCGGTCGCCGCCGCCGGCGTCCAGAGCCCGACGCTCAACCTGCTCTCCCTGCCCGGCTACGGCCGTTACCAGCACACCTACGCCGACCTGCTGGCGGCGCACGCCGAGCTGATCCCGCTGGCCGGGGACCGGGTGACCGTGCTGGAGCTGGGCGGGAGCCTGGAGTCGGAGGCGCGGGAGCTCTACTTCTCGCTGGCGGGCTCCGAAGTGCCCCTGGCCGCCGAGGACCTGGACGCGCTGCGCCTGCTGGCCGGGTTCTGCGCCGACGAGCCCGAGCGTATCCCCGTGCGTGAGAACCGCGCGATCGTCAACGAGGTCCGCCTGGCCGAGGGCCGGCCGCTGCTGGTCGACACCGTGACCGACGTGCTCCGGCTCGCCTGCGGCTGCTCCGGCGGCGATGTCACGCTGGCCGAGCCCACCAGGTTCCGCTCGTTCCGCCGGGCCGAGCGCCGCGCCCTGCTGGGAGCCCTGGACGCGGTCGCCGCCCCGGCCAAGCTCGGCGACGTGCCGCGCCACCGGGAGCAGTGGAAGCGGCTCGGCGAACGGCTGCACCCCCACGAGTACCCGCAGTTCCCGCGCGCCCGGGACGTCTTCGAAACGGCCAGGGGCGCCCGCCGGGCTCCGAGCCTGGACGGCCGGGTCGAGGCCGCCCTGTCGTCGGGCCGTACCGCCGAGGCGGTGAAGCTGCTGGAGAAGGCGCCCGGCGCGCTGCTGCGCCGCCTCGACCACCTGCTGCGGACCGGCCCGTCCACGACGGCCGTGCTGGACGCCGTGGAAGGGGCCGCCTCGGGCGCCTCCGGCCGCGTCCTGCTGTCGCTGCGCGAGCACCTGCAGAACCGGCTCGCCCCCGTCGCGGGCCGCGTCTTCGTCAACCGGCACGGCAGGGCGTGGGCGGCCCCCGACTCCCGCTCGCCGCTGGAGGAGGAGGCCCTGGCGCGGGCGCTGGCCATCCTGGACGAGGAGATCGCCCGTCGACTCCCCGACCCCGGCGAGCTGATCGTCGACCCCGACGTGCTGGACGTCGCCCTGCCGCTGTCCGGCAAGGCCGTCGTGCCCGGCCTCGGCATGCTGCCCCGGGGCTCGGTGTCGGTGGTGGACGGCGAACTGCTCAGGTTCTTCGTCCACTGGCACGAGGCCGGGCAGCGTACCGACTACGACCTGTCCGCGCTCATGCTCGACGCCACCTACGACAACCCGACGCACATTTCCTGGACGAACTACACCAACGGTTTCGCCCAGTACTCCGGCGACCTCACCGAGGCGCCCGACGGGGCGTCCGAGTTCGTCGACATCCGGCTCGCCGCCGCGACCCAGCCGATCATCATCCCGCAGGTGAACATCTACGCCGGGGAAGGGTTCGACGAGGCCGCCGAGGCGTTCTTCGGCTACATGACCAGGGAGGCCGAGCAGGAGGGCAGGCCGTTCGAGCCGCGTACCGTGCGCATGAAGTCGGACCTGCGCGGCTCCGGCCGGATCGCCCTGCCGCTGGTCTTCCTGCGCGGCGCCGACGGCGGCTGGCTGGTGAAGTGGCTGCACCTCTACCTGAAGGGGCACCCCGGCTTCAACCAGGTGGAGGGCAACCGCGTCAGCGCCTCCCTGCTGGTGCGCTCCATCGTCGAACGCGACTACCTGCGCGTGCGCTACCTGGCCGACCTGCTGCGTGCCAAGAGCTCGACGGCCGCGCACACCACCTACATCGGGCTGGAGGCGCCGGCCGGCCTCCCGGCGGAGTCGCGCGTCTACACGGCCGGTACGCTGCACGAACTGATCCCCGCCTGATACGTTCGTCTTCCGGTCGTGAGGCAATTCGAGAGCTTCCTTCTGTTCGAGGCCTTATGGGCCTTTTGGCTATCTAGCTCCCGAGCCTCCCTCACGACCGGACCGTGCCTTCTGCTAGCGTTGGCCGCGACGCGGGGTGCCCGGGCTGCCGGGCTGAGATCACACCCGTCGAACCTGATCTAGTTCGCACTAGCGAAGGGACGTCATCGGTGACCTTCTGTGAGAAAATCTGGGCGCGCACGGCCACGCTGCTCGAAGCGATCCACGACCACCCGTTCAACGCCGCGCTCGGCGACGGCACCCTCGACCGCGAGCGCTTCGCGTTCTACCTCGTCCAGGACGGGCGCTACCTGGTGGCCTACGCCAAGGTCCTCGCGACCGCCTCGGCCCGCGCCACCGCCCCGGCCGACGCCGCGTTCTTCGCGCAGAGCGCCCACACGGCGCTGGTCGTCGAGCGGGCCCTGCACACCGGCTACCTGGAGCAGTTCGGGCTGACGGCCGGCGAGACGGCGGCCGTCGCCACCTCGCCGACCTGCCTGGCCTACTCCTCCTACCTCCAGGCCACCGCCCTGGCCGCCCCGTTGCCCGTGCTCGCCGCCGCCGTGCTGCCGTGCTTCTGGGTCTACCAGGACGTCGGCGCGGCGCTGCTCGAACGTACGGCGGGCGCGGCCGACCACCCGTACCGGACCTGGATCGGCACCTACTCCGACCCCGCCTTCGCCGCCTCGGTCGAGCAGGCCAAGGCCATCACCGACCGGCTGGCCGAGACCGCCGACCCCGAGACCCGCCGGGCGATGGACGAGGCGTTCTGCCGGGCCACCGAGTACGAGTGGATGTTCTGGGACAGCGCCTGGCGCCTGGAGACCTGGCCCACCGGCCAGTGGCTCCAGCCGGCCCTCACGCGAACGACTCGCTGAGCTCCCGGCGCAGCTCGCGGGCCTGGTGCAGGTAATGGGTGGCAAGCGCGGCACGCCCGGACGAGCGGTACAGCTCGCCGAGCGTCTGGTACGTGTCCGCCTCCCCGCTGCGATCCCCCAGTTGCTGGAAGATCACCAGGGAGCGCTCCAACTGGTCGGAGCCGTCCGAACGGTCGCCCCTCGCCACCTGGAGCCCGCCCAGGTTCCGCATCGCGTACGCGCCGCAGTGGCGGTCACCGAGCGCCTCGAAGATGTCCAGCGCGTGCCCCTGGTAGCGCATGGCCCGGTCCGACTCGGCGAACAGGTCGTACATGCGGCCGAGCTGCATCGACACGCAGCCCTCGCGGTGGGCGTCGTCGAGCTCCTCGGCCAGGCGCAGCGCGTCCCCCAGCCACCTGGACGCCTGCCGCAGGTCCCGCAGCGACAGATAGACGCGCCCGATCGCCTGCCGCGCGTACGCCTCGCCGCTGCGGTCGCCGATGGCCAGGAACATGGCCAGCGCCTGCCGGAAGGAGCCGAGCGCCTTGAGATGGCGGCTGGAGAACTGGTTGACCGCCGCCAGCCCGCAGATCGAGATGGCCTCGCTCCGCGTGTCGCCCAGCTCGTGGAAGATGGCGCGGGCTCGACGGAACATGTCCTCGGCCTCGGCGTAGCGGTCCTGGTAGAGGCAGACCTGGGCCAGGCCGCGCAGCATGGCGGCCTCCCCGTGGCGGTCGCCGGCCGCGCGGGCGCTGTCCAGGGCGAGGCGGTGCGTGAGCTGCCACTCGTCCAGGCGGCAGTGCAGGTCGAAGTACGGGACCAGGGTGGCGGCCAGCCCCCACGCGGACTGGGCCAGGCCCGCGTCGGCGGCCAGCCGTACGGCCT
The DNA here is from genome assembly GCF_044458585.1 of Nonomuraea sp. NPDC050451. Lineage (NCBI taxonomy): Bacteria > Bacillati > Actinomycetota > Actinomycetes > Streptosporangiales > Streptosporangiaceae > Nonomuraea > Nonomuraea sp. NPDC050451. The sequence goes on along the minus strand of NZ_JBITHZ010000063.1, from coordinate 2,228 downwards.
CCACCAGCGACTCCCGCTCGGCGTCGAACCACGACAGCGGCTGGGCGGTCAGGCGTCCGAGGGTCTCCCGCTCCAGGCTCCAGCGGGGCGCCAGGTCGGAGGTCAGCCCGAAGAGAGTGGTGGGCAGTCGCAAGGAGGCGTGCTCGGCGGCGGTCAGCCAGCCGCCGAGCACCCGGGCCAGCGCGTGCCGCTCGGTGTCGCCGCCCGCCTTCTCCTTGGCGGCGCAGCGGATCAGGTCGTGGAGCCGGTAACGGGGCTGGCCGACGGGGTCGGTGCCGGCCAGCCGCAGGAGGTTGGCGTCCACCAGGGTGTCCACGATGGCGTCGGACCGGGGCCGGTCGAGCGCGGCGTCGGCCACCCAGCCCGGCACGGACTGCTCGCCGAGCATGCCGATCGCGCGGAAGGCCAGGGCGGCGTCGTCGGGCAGCCGCCGGTAGCTGAGCTCGAACGAGCCGCGTACCTCCAGGTCGCCCGCGCGTAACTCGTCGAGGCGGCCGGCCTCGTCCTCCAGCCGCTGCCGCAGCACGCCCAGCGACCACCCGGGCCGTCCGGCCAGCCGGGCCCCGGCCACCCGGACGGCCAGCGGTAAGTGGCCGCAGGAGCGCACGATCGCCTGGGCGGCCTCGCGCTCCTCGGCCACCCGTGCGGGGCCGACGATCCGGCCCAGGAGCTGCTCGGCCTCCGCGGGGGGCAGCACGTCGAGTTCGAGCTGGAGCGCGCCGGGGAGCTCGGCGATGCGCCGGCGGCTCGTGACGAGCACCGCGCTGCCGCTGCCGGGGAGCAGGGCTCGTACCTGGGCGGTGTCGGCGGCGTCGTCGAGGAGGACGAGCATCGGGCGCTCGGACAGAAGGGAACGGTAGAGCGAGGCGCGCTCGCGCACGGTGGGCGGCAGGGCCGCCTCCGCGACGCCCAGCGCGCGCAGGGCCTCGGCCAGGAGGTCGAGCGGATCGGCGGGCTCGGCGTCGGTGCCGCCCAGGCACAGGTAGAGCTGGCCGGCGGGGTAGCCCGCCCGTAAGGCGTGGGCGCAGTGCACGGCCAGCGCGGACTTGCCCACCCCCGGCGGTCCGGTCACCACGGCGATCGCGGGCGGCCCGTCCGGCCGGTGCGCCTCGGGGGAAAGGGCGCGGGTCACGGCCGCGACGTCGTGCGCCCTGCCGGTGAAGTCCGGTACGTCCGCAGGGAGTTGGTGGGGCGGCGCCGCCGCGACGGGCGCGGGCGGGGCATCGCCCGCCAGTACGGACGCGTGCACGTCACGTAACTCCTGGCCCGGCTCGATGCCCAGCTCGTCCACGAGCTGCCGCCTGATCGTGGCGTAGGCGTTCAGGGCCTCGGCCCGCCGGCCGCTGTGGTGCAGGGCGAGGATCAGCTGCTGCCACAGGTCCTCGCGGTAGGGGTGCTCGCCGATCAGGTCGCGCAGGTCGTCGATCGCGGCGGCGTGCTCGCCGCGGGCCAGCTTCAGCGCCACCAGTTCCTCGACCGCGGCCAGCCGGGCCTGGGTGAGCGCGCGCAGCCGCCCGTCCCACAGCGGGCTCGCGGGCAGGTCGCCGAGCGGCGTGCCGCGCCACAACGCCAGCGCCCGGCGTAAGTGCTCCGCCGCCTCTTCGGTGCGCCCCGCCGTCCGCGCCCTGGCCACCAGGTCCTCGAACTCCAGGGCGTCCAGCCGCCCCGAGTCGAGCCGCATCGTGTAACCGGAGGCCCGGGCCTCGATCTGGACGCCTGCCGAGCGCAGCGTGCTCACGTACGTCCGCAGATTGGCCACGGCCGACGACGGCTGCGCCCGCGGCCACAGCACCTCGACGAGCGCCTCCGAGCTGACCACCTCGTTGGCCTCCAGCAACAGGGAGGCGAGCAGGAGCCGGGGCTTCCTGCCGGCGATGCGTATGGGCCCTTCCGGGACCCGGACCTGTAACGGCCCAAGAACACTGAATACGGGCTGTTCAACCACCATGACCGCGCGTTCTCCTGAGCTGGGCGCCGTGCGGGGCGTCCGTTGGGTGAAGCGTTCAAGCTGGAAGGGCCTTTATACCGATTTTGGATGTTCTTTGTATGCCGGACTCGCAATCTTGATCCCCAGCAGAGCGCTTCGAAAGATCCGACGGACAGATTCGCGGGGCCGACCGGGGCATCGCCCCTCCGGTGCGCGCAGAAAGGTATCCGCATGAGAACCAGAGGGGTGCTTACGGCCGGGTTCGCCCTGCTCTTCAGCCTCACGACCGGCCCGATCGCGA
>NZ_JBITHZ010000062.1:0-42236 GCF_044458585.1 Nonomuraea sp. NPDC050451 | reverse complement strand
AAAGCTACGAGGCCGGACTCTACCTCCGAGGCTCGATCATGTGGTTAAGACTCCTCACCTCAACCACATGATCCGAACTCTAAACAGCTCCTAGCGGCGGAGCAGTAGACGCAGCAGACGCCAGGCGCGGGTCCGGCGGCCCCGATCGGTGGAAAACAGATAGCCTGCTCGCCACCGCCGATAAGGCGGTGTGGGTATGGAACCCGGTCGCGCGCGAGCCGGTCGGCGAGCCCCTCACCGGCCACACCGGCCCCATCTATGCGATCGCCTTCCAGCCCGGCGGCTGCCTGCTCGCCACCACCGGCGGTGATGAGACGGGGAGACTGTGGAACAGCTGAACCTGGGGTTCCAGGCGACCTGAGCGGAAGCCCTGGACTCGCCGTTGTCAGCGGCGTCGCGATGCGTTCGACGCCTGGGCAGGCCCTCATCAAGGCCGCGGCCGCGCTACAGGAGGCCGTCAAAGAGCGCACCGCGCGCGATGGGCGAGCTGATGACCATGACCGACTCACCCATCGCGCTCCAGGGGGTCCGCAGCCGCAGCGTCTGCTGGTACAGCGGGATGGCCTGGCCCAGCGTCGTTCGGCCGGAACCGAAGAACCCTTCGGCCGCGGGGAACGTGCGAGCGTTGTCCGGCGCGATTGTCCGGCCCCGCCAAAGAGACAACGGCCTTCCCGGGGCAAATCGGGAAGGCCGTTCTGTGTCTGCCCGAGCGCTCGTCCGGACCAACGAACTGACGCCTTGGGGCGGCCGATCTGGGCTGAGCACATCACGGTCACGGTTGTTAGGGGCGAAGAACCATGCGGGTAGCCGGCCCGCCCGGTCTTTATCGGCAGGGACAGGGCTTGGCGAAGGGACTCCAACCACCCGAACTCAGGTAGGCCGCTTGATCGCCCGCCGTAGACCGTATGCTGCGGCGCCGACGGTCAGCACCGCTGCTCCGGCGATCACTGAGGAAAGTGGCAAGGCGAAAGCGAGGACCAAACAGCCGGCCAAGCCGACGGCGGGGATCAGCCGTACCGGGCGGCCCTCGCCGGGTGTGAGAGTCCAGGCGCTGGCGTTGGCGATGGCGTAGTAGACCAGCACGCCGAAGGAGGAGAAGCCGATCGCGCCGCGCAGATCCGCCGTACCGGCCAGGATCGCCACGACCGCGCCGATGACCAGTTCGGCGCGGTGGGGGACCTTGAAGCGGGGGTGGACGGCGGCCAGCACGTGCGGCAGGTGCCGGTCGCGGGCCATGGCCAGCGTGGTGCGGGAGACGCCCAGGATCAGCGCCAGCAGCGAGCCGGTCGCGGCCACCGCGGCGCCCGCGCTGACCAGCGGCGTCAGGGCGGGCAGCCCGGCGGCGCGCACGGCCTCGGCCAGCGGGGCGGTCGCCCGGCCCAGACCTGAGCTGCCCAGCACGGCCAGCGCCGCTACCGCGACCGCGGCGTACGCCACCAGGGTCAGGCCGAGCGCGAGCGGGATGGCCCTGGGGATGATCCGGGCTGGGTCACGGACCTCCTCGCCCAGCGTGGCGATGCGGGCGTATCCGGCGAAGGCGAAGAACAGCAGACCTGCCGCCTGCAGGATCCCGGTGACGGTGGCGTCCGAGGTCACGTCCAGGCGCGTGGCGTCGGCGGTGCCGGAGGTGAGGCAGACGACCGCGACTGCGGCCAGCACGGTCACCACCACAGCGACGATCGCCCTGGTCAGCCAGAGCGTCTTGTGCATCCCGGTGTAGTTGACCGCGGTGAGCGCCACTACGGCGGTCACCGCGACCGCGTGCGCGTGCTCCGGCCACAGGTAGGAGCCCACGGTCAGCGCCATCGCCGCGCACGAGGCGGTCTTGCCGACCACGAACCCCCACCCGGCCAGATAGCCCCAGAAATCCCCCAGACGCTCCCGCCCGTAGACATAGGTGCCGCCGGAGGCGGGGTAGCGGGCGGCCAGCCGGGCCGAGGAGGTCGCGTTGCAGTAGGCAACCACCGCGGCCAGCGCCAGCCCGAGCAGCAGCCCCGAGCCGGCCGCGCGGGCCGCCGGCGCGAAGGCGGCGAAGACGCCGGCGCCGATCATCGAGCCGAGTCCGATGACGACCGCGTCGGCCAGGCCCAGGCGGCGCTCCAACTGCCCCTGACCGGTGGGGGTGGGTGTGCCTGCCACGGCGACCTCCCGTTGAAACGGATCCCGATATCGGGTCACGATACTGCTTGGTCATAGTCAGGGATCGGCCGGGAGGCCCAGCAGCGCAGCCGCGTCATCCGTCCATCACGTGGTCAGTGGCATCAGGCGAACGCTCATCCGGGCCGAGGCGGCTGCGAGTTCGGTGATGATCACCACGTTGGCGGCCATTGTGAGCGGCCGGCGTTGTGCACACAGAGGAACAGCACGTCGGGCGCGGTGGACATGGTCGCTTCTCGGATCTCGGTAGGTGCGGTGAGCTGGTCGGTGGCCGACCGGCTCACCCGTGGGGCATGTGGCTGCGTTGCTCAGGGCCCGGGCCGACTGGCGGGCTGGAACAGTTCGATCAGGTTGCCGGCGGGGTCGGCGAGCAGGATCTGGCGTCCGCCGGGGCCGGAGACCACGTCGCTGTGGAACGGCAGGTCCGCGTCGCGCAGCCGGGCGATCTCGGTGTCCAGGTCGTCGACGACCAGGTGGATGCGGTTGCGGCCGGCGCCGGCGGCCTGGTCGGGGGTGGCGCGGGCGCCGGAGCTGGTGGGCCCGGACAGCAACAAACGCAGCGGCCCGCGTACCACGTCGGCGAAGGCGGGCGCCGCACTGAAGTTCAGGGTGAAGCCGAGATGAGTGGTGTAGAAGTCGATGGCCGCTTGGACGTCGTCGACGATGTAACGGACGCTGGCGACCTGGTCGGCTGCTGTCATGGCTGGACCTTCCGGTGCGGGGTGGGCAGAAGGATGGGTTGCAGGTATCGGATGCGGGTGTCGATCTCCGCGGCGGTGCGGTCGAAGGCGGGGGAGCTGTCCCGGGCCGTGTTGTCGCCGTTGGCGGCGGCTGGGTCGGGGATGCTCCAGTGCAGGCGTTGCGGGTGGTCGTCGAAGTCGCGGCGGACCTCGCGGACCTTGTCGCACAGGCTGATCACGTAGTCGAAGCGGCGGCCGGTCATCGTGTCCAGATGCCGTGGACGCTGGTCGGCGATGTCGATGCCGTACTGCTGGCGCAGCACTCGCACGGCGTCGGGGTGGAGGCGCGCTTTGGGGTGACTGCCGGCGCTGGTCACCTCGGCGCGGTTGCCGACGCGGTGGCGCAGCAGGGCCTCGGCGATGGGTGAACGGGCGCTGTTGCCGGTGCACGTGAACAGTACAGAAGGCACCGCCGATGTTTCGGCCGCGGTTGCTCCTGGCGCTTCCGCCGGCTCGGCGGGGAGCAGACGTAGCGCGGGATGTAGGGCGGCACCGGCGGCGGCCAGTGCCTGCGCACATTGCTCCAGGTCCAGGTGGTAGTAGCTGTCGCGGCCGTCGAAGCTGCTGCGGCGGGCCTTGACCAGCCCGGCCGAGCGCAACAGCCGCAGATGGTAGGAGACGAGGTTCTGTGGCTGGCCGAGCAGGGTGACGAGTTCCCGTACGCGTAGATCGCTGCGCGCCAGCTCGCTCAGCAGCCGCCAGCGCACCTCATGGGCGGCCAACCGGACGAACGGCGGTGGGACTGCTTGACCGGGCACCATGCTTCGGATAATACATCAAACTCATTTGATGGAATTGGGTGCGCTGGTATCACCAAGGAGCATCGGAGCGCAGAGATCGTGCCATGGTCGAAGGGGCTGATTGCCGCGAAAGGCCTGCAGCCAGGGCGAATGCCGAGGCCGGTGGCCGGTCATCCGAGGGGAGTCCGACGGTGGCGCGGCCGGTGTTGCCTTCTGGGCAGCGGTCGAGCGCGGCACCAGTACGGGGAGAGCGAACATGGCGGTGCGGGCGACGCGCATCTCGGAGCGGTGGGTGGCGCGTACGCGGGCAGGCATCGGGCGGTGGGCGAGCAGCAGCCGTCGGTGCAGTTCCCTGCGCTGCCGGCCACGCCGCCGCCGACCAGCTCCTGAGCCGCTTCGGCGGCCCATGATCCCGTCTCCTGGTACGGCATCGTCCTTCGCGCTGCCGTACCGTTACCGTAAGAGAACGGCACTGGCTCGGGGCTGGGTCAGGCGGTGCGGCGGGAGCGGGCCAGAGCCAGCCCGCCGAGGATCAGGGCGATCGGCCCGACCACCAGGTCCACGTAGCCTCCGACTATGCCGTAGCCGGTGCCGGGACCACCATCGGCGGCGGCCACGACCAGCCCGCCGATGACCGTGCAGGCCAGCCCCACCGCCAGCGCCACGATGGCCCCCCTTCTCCCGGTGCCGGTGCCGATACGACCGGCGGAGCGGGCCAGAGCCAGCCCGCCGATGACGGCGCCGGCCAGCCCCAGCAGCGCGGCCACCGCGGACCAGAGACGCCCGGCGGTCAAGGCGTAAGCACCGACGGGCTGCGTCAAAACGTGCGCGGCTGCCGGTGTGGCGAGCCCTACAACTCCGAGCAGGGCGGCTGCGGCGGTGGCTAGCAAGTGACGGACGGACATGAGGATCCTTTCGGTCGAATGACGGGCGTCGGCAGCGTGTGCAGCGCTTGGGAGGGGTTTCACGGAATCGGCGAGGACGACCTCCGCGCCCCCTTCGCAGGACGGTCCCGTGGAGAGGCGCGGTGATGCCGTTCAGTCGTGCGTGCCGGAGAAGAAAGCCGAGTCGATGCTGCCGTCGGTCAACAGTCGCTGCAGCGCGCGCTGCATGCTCTCGGAGTCGTTGAGGTGCGGGAACGGCTCGCCGGCGGGAGCGTCGACGCCCAGGAACCGGCAGAGCGGCTCCCAGCCCTCGCGGACGTCGAACACCAGGAGGCGATCCGCGGGCACGCTCTTCTGGACAACGGCCACGTGACGGTGGAACGCCGCTACCGCGATCTCTTCGTCGGGCATGCCCCGCTGGAAGTCCCAGGTGTCGCCGAAGGTGGACTCTCCGATGAGATCGAGAACCGGGCGGAGCCTCTCCATCGTCCTGAGTACCGCGGCCCTCGCTTCAGGCAGATCCGGCGGCACGTCCCGGCGGGTGGCGATCAGAGCCTGCATGCTGACATACCAGCGATGCGGATCGCGGACGGTCAGGACGACCTTCGCGTCCGGGTAGACCTCCGCCTGCTCGCGCCAGAAGAAACTGGCCGGCCAGTCCTGGGTGGATCCGTAGCCGTCGAGCACGCTGTCCCAGTCCAGCGGCAGGCCCGAGGCGGCGGGCAGCCACCGGTCGACATGGTCGGGATTGCTCCCGATTTCGGCCATGTGATAGCAGGGACCGAATCCCAGCCTTTCCAGCGCGGCCTTCATCGATCTGGTTCCGGTACGCGGGAATCCCGCGCCGATCACGTGTAACACGTCAGCCTCCTGCTGTTGCGGCCGCGGCGTTCGCCTTTCGGCAGACGTTGATCGCGGTCTTGGTGTAGGTGTCGGATTAGTTGGGCAGCTGTACCTGCCTGTACGTACATGCGTACAAGTTCACGAGAAGCGGCCGTCGTACGGTGAGCGAAGTGTGTAGCTCGTATTCGCTGCGGTCAGCCGCTCAGCTCGGTGCGGCGGGTGCGGGCCAGGGCCAGCCCGCCGAGGACCGCACCGACCAGCCCAAGCACCAGGGCCACGGCCGCCCCGAACACTCCGTTGCCGGTGCCGAGACCACCGTCGGCGACAGCCAGTTTCACCGCGCCGTTGAGCCCGCCGATCAGCCCCACCACCAGGGCCACGAGGGCTCCTCTCCTCCCGCCGTCGCCGATACGACGGACAGAGCGCAGCGCCAGCCAGCCGATGACCACGCCGCCCAGCGACACCAGTGCGGCCGCACTGGCCCAGATCCGCTCAGGGGTCCCGAGGAAAGTGTCGACACCCTGGCCCGCGCATTCTGCCGGCGTCGTACAGACTGGCGAGGCCGCCTGTGCGGCAAGCACCAACAGGACGGACATTGAGAATCCTTTCGGTTGAAATGAGGGGCGTCGGCAGCGTGTGCAGCGCGGTGACTCGGCCTGTGCCGGTCGAGGTGCCGGTGACGAGCGAGCGCCTGGGAGGGGTTTCTCGGGATCGATCATCGCGCCGTCGAGGCGGCCGCGGCCTCCGACAGCGGATGGCAGCGTCTACGCAGTTCTGCGTAGACGACTCGTGCCTCGGTACGCCCGTCGTCGTAGGCGGCCGCGCGTCTGGGCGGAGTGTTCTCACGGGCGGGGACCGTAGGATCGCGACATGGAACGCCGCGTGATGTCGTTGCGCCTGCCGGTGATGGCGCAGGAGGTGTTGCTCGCGCTCTTCATCACCGTGATGCAGGTTCAGGGCACGATAGTCCGCAATGCCGGCGAGGTGGTGCAGCGTCCCCTCACCGACCTCGGAAACCTGGGATATGTCCTGCTGATCGTGAGTGGCCTGGTCGTCGCCGTCCGGCGCCGGTGGCCGGTGCCGGTGTTCCTCGTCGCCGCGCTCGCCAGCTTGGTGTACTACGGCCTCGACTTCCCGGACGGGCCCGGCTGGCTCGGGCTCTTCGTCACCCTGTACACCCTCGCCGCCTACGGTGACGGGCGCCGGTCGCTGATGATCGCCGGCGTGGGCACCTCGGTGCTCGCCATCGGCTGGCTGGTCGCCGCGGCCGACATCGAGCCACGCGCCGCCATCGGCTGGGTGTACTTCCGGATCGGCGCGTCGGTCATGAGCGCGGCCCTTGGCGAGTCCGTCCGGTCCCGGCAGGTCATCGCGGCCGAAGCCCAGGAGCGCGCCGAGTTGGCCGAACGGACTCGCGAGGAGGAAGCGCGGGCGCGGGTGGACGCCGAACGGCTCCGGATCGCGCGCGAGGTCCACGACACCGTCGCGCACGCCATAGCGATCATCAACGTCCAGTCCGGTGTCACCGCGCACGTGCTCGACAAGCGGCCGGAAGTGGCGCGCGAGGCGCTGCGCGCCATCGAGCAGACCAGTTCCCGGGCGCTGCGGGAGATGCGGGCCATCCTCGGAGTACTTCGTGACGACGACGGTGACGACGGGCGGGCGCCGTACCCCGGGCTGGGGCAGATCGACGAACTGGCCGCCAAGGCACGTGAGGCGGGACTCGATATCAAGCTTGAGGAGACCTCGCCCGCGACGCCGTTGCCCAGCGCGGTGGGAAGTGCCGCCTACCGCATCCTTCAGGAGTCGATCACCAATGTGATCCGCCACGTCGGCCCGACTCGGGTGACGGTGGCGCTGAACCCCGGGATCGAGGCCTTGGAGATCCGCGTGACCGATGAGGGCCGCCGTGCCGCCCCAGGTCATGACTCCGCGGATGCGCGCCTACCGGCCCGGCATCCGAGCGGCACGGGCAGCTCGGCCAAGCCCGGCCGCGGGATCGTCGGCATGCGCGAACGCTGTCAACTGCTGGGCGGAGAACTCGACGCCGGGCCGATTCCAGGCGGCGGGTTCGAAGTCAGGGCACGGCTGCCCCTCGCGCCGACCGGGGCGCGCCTATGAACGCGGCGGCCTCCTCACCGTTGACCGACGCTCAGATCAAGGTGCTGCTCGCCGATGACGAGGGTCTCGTGCGATCCGGGTTCAAGGTCCTGCTCGACCTCGAGGACGACATCACTGTGGTGGGGGAAGCCACCAACGGCGCCGAAGCCGTCGAACGGGCCCGCGCCACCCGCCCCGACGTCGTCCTCATGGACATCCGCATGCCCAAGGTGGACGGGATCCAAGCCACCGCCCAGATCGCCGGGACGCGCGGGTTGGAGCAGGTCCGAGTCCTCATCCTCACCACCTACGACACCGACGAGTACGTCTTCGACGCCTTGCAGGCCGGTGCCAGCGGCTTCCTGCTCAAAGACGCCGGACCGGCCGAGCTCCTGCATGCCGTCCGCGTGGTCGCCGCCGGAGACGCGCTGCTCGCGCCGCGGATCACTCGACGCCTGATCGGCCAGTTCACCGCGAGACGAACAGCTGCCCGGGTCGCGGAGGACCGGCTCGCGGTGCTGACCGAGCGCGAGCGCGAAGTGCTGGCCCTGGTGGGGCAGGGCCTGAGCAACCACGAGATCGGTGCCGCGTTGTTCCTCAGCCCGGCCACCGCACGCACCCATGTCAGCCGCGCGATGGCGAAACTGGGTGCGCGCGACCGTGCGCAACTGGTCGTCATCGCTTACCAAACAGGACTGGTCAGCCCTGCGATGTAAGGCACGACCACGCCGCGTTCGCGCAGCGACCGGGCGTAGATGATCGTTGTCGAACACCTTGGGGCGTGCCGTTGACCAGTGGCCCTGTGACAAGCGGTGGTTGCGCAGGTCGACGTCCCGTCAAGCGGCGTCGAGGGCTGCGGTGATCTTGCGGATCATGTCGGCCAGGGTGGGGCTGGGCCTGCCCTGGTGGGTCCGTGCGGCTGCTTCGACGGCGACGATGACGGTGCTGCCGAAGTTGTCGGCCTCTGCCGGATCCTGCTTGTTGAGCAGCCTCGTGGCTGACGTCAGGGCCGGCAGCACGTGGTCGGCGAGTTCGGCGAGCACGTGGCCGATCAGGCCGGTCGCGGAGCCTAGGCGGCTGCGGACGCGGTCGCCGCAGGTGAGCAGCCACGGCGGTGGCGGGTGGCCGTGAGTGGCCTTGCCCGCCACCGGCTCGTGGTCACGCGTCCCAGGTGACGGGGAGGCTCTTGACGCCGTAGATGTCGGCGGTCTCCGGGCGCAGGGAGACCTCGTCTGCGGGTACGGCCAGGCGCAGGGTGGGGAAGCGGTTGATCAGTGCGGGGAGGGCGACGCGCATTTCGACGCGGGCGAGCTGCTGGCCCAGGCACTGGTGGATGCCGTGGCTGAAGGCCAGGTGCCCGCCGTCCTGCCGGCGCAGGTCGAGGTTGTGGGGGTCGGTGAAGCGCTCGGGGTCGCGGTTGGCGGTGGCGAGCGACAGGATGAGCGTCGTGCCGGCCTTGATGGTCTGGCCGCCCAGTTCGACGTCTTCCAGTGCGACCCTTGCGAACTGTTTGGCGACGCTCAGATACCGCAGCAGTTCCTCCACGGCCGGTTCGGTGAGCGCGGGCTCGGCGCGCAGCGCGGCCAGCTGCTCCGGGTTCTGCAGCAGCGCGAAGGTGCCCAGCGCCAGCATGTTCGCGGTGGTGTCGAACCCGGCCGACAGCAGGATCAGGGCGATCCCCTGCAGCTCCTCATCGGTCAGATCGCTGTCCATGAGGTCGCTGAGCACGTCGTCGGTGGGGTCGGCGCGCTTGGCGGCCACCAGCTGCGCGAGGTACTGCTGGGTGGCGGTGTAGGCCGCGATCAGTTCCTCGTCGCTGACCTCCCCGCCGAGGAACTTGTCGATGTTGTCCTGAAAGGAGCCGCGGTCCTCGTACGGCACGCCGAGCAGCTCACAGATGATGATGGCGGGGATGGGCTTGGCGAAGGCGGTCACCAGGTCCGCCGACGGGCCGGCCTTCTCCATCGCGTCCAGGTGCTCGGCGGTGACCTGCTCGACGCGTTCGGTGAGCAGGCGCATGCGGCGGACGGTGAACTTGCCCACCAGGGGTTTGCGGTAGCGGCTGTGCTGAGGTTCGTCCATGAGGAGGAACTCGCCGGGCGGGGCCGGGGGGAGCTCGATGTCGCCGTATTCGCTGTAGTCGATCAGCGGGTGGTGGCGCATGAGCTCCTTGCGTGAGCTGAACCGGGGGTCGGCCAGGACCGCCCGGGCCAGGTCGAAGCCGGTGACCAGCCAGCCCTGGTGTCCGTCGGGGAAGGGGAAGCGGCTGATGGGGCCGTGCTCGCGGGCCTGGATCAGCTCCTTGGGCGGGTCGAAGGGGCAGCCGGCCTGACGGGCCGTCGGCATGGTGGTGAGGGTGTGGAGGGATTCGTTCACGACTGTTCCTTGTCTCGCGATAGTACGTGTTTGTAGGGCTCGCCCTAGGAGATCTTGCGGCGGTAGGTGTTCATGGCGAAGGCGTAGGCGACGATGAGGATGCCGACGCACCAGGCGAGGGCGATCCAGATGTCGTTGCCGACCGGCTGCTCCGCGAACAGGGCGCGGATGGCGTTGACGATGGAGGTCACCGGCTGGTTCTCGGCGAAAACGCGCAGCGGGCCGGGCATGGTGTCGGTGGGCACGAAGGCCGAGCTGAGGAAGGGCAGGAAGATGAGCGGGTAGGAGAACGCACTCGCGCCTTCCATGGTCTTGGCCGACAGGCCGGGGATGACGGCGATCCACGTCAACGCCAGGGTGAACAGGATCAGAATGCCCGCCACCGACAGCCACGCCAGCACTCCGGCCGAGGAGCGGAAGCCCATGAGCAGGGCCACGAGCGTCACGACCACGAGCGAGATCAGATTGGCGACCAGCGACGTCAGCACGTGCGCCCACAGCACGGACGAGCGCGCGGTCGGCATGGACTGGAAGCGCTCGAAGATACCGCCCTTCATGTCCATGAACAGCCGGTATGCGGTGTAGGCGATGCCCGAGGCGACCGTGATGAGCAGGATGCCGGGCAGCATGTAGTTCACATATGAGTCCGACTGTGTTCTGATCGCGCCGCCGAACACGTAGACGAACATCAGCATCATGGCGATCGGCATGATCGCGGTCGTGATGATGGTGTCCGGGCTGCGCGTGATGTGGCGCAGGGAGCGTCCCAGCAGGACGGTGGTGTCGGTGAAGAAGTGCTTGCTCATCGTGGTTCCTTATGCCTTCGTGCCGACGAGGGTGAGGAAGACGTCCTCGAGGGTCGGCTGCTTTTCGACGTATTCGACCTTGGCGGGCGGGAGCAGTTGCTTGAGCTCGGCCAGGGTGCCGTTGACGATGATCCGGCCCTCGTGCAGGATCGCGATCCGGTCGGCGAGTTGTTCGGCTTCGTCCAGGTACTGCGTGGTGAGCAGGACCGTGGTGCCCTGGTCGGCGAGTTCCTTGACGGCCTGCCACACCTCGATGCGGGCCTGAGGGTCGAGGCCGGTGGTCGGCTCGTCGAGGAAGATGACGGGCGGATTGCCGATGAGGCTCATCGCGATGTCCAGGCGTCGGCGCATGCCGCCGGAGTACGTCGCGACCTTTCGTCCGCCGGCGTCGGTGAGCGAGAAGCGGGCGAGCAGGTCATCGGCGATCTCGCCGGGGTTCTTGAGGTGCCGTAGCCGGGCGACCAGCACGAGGTTCTCCCGCCCGCTGAGGATCTCATCGACGGCGGCGAACTGCCCCGTGAGGCTGATTGATTCGCGTACGTCCGCGGCCTGGGTGGCGACGTCGAAGCCGTTCACCCGTGCCGTCCCCGCGTCGGCCTTGAGCAGCGTGGACAGGATCTTCACGGCGGTCGTCTTGCCGGCCCCGTTGGAGCCGAGCAGGGCGAAGATGCTGCCGGGCGCCACGGTGAAGTCCACGCCGCGCAGCACTTGCAGTTCCTTGTACGCCTTCTCCAGGCCCTGCACCTGGATCGCCGCGGCTTGCTGTGTCGTCATCAGTCCGTCCTGTCCTTTGTCGTGGTGTTCTCGCCGGCGGCGCGTTCGATGGCGCTGGTGAAGCGGTTGCGCTCCCGGGTCCTGTACTGGCCGAGGGGGTAGTTGGCCACGAACGCCTCGACGAACTCCACCGGGTCCTCGCCGAAGATGGCGCGGATCGGGGTGCCGTCCGCCGCGCCCTGTTCGAACAGTTCGGCAAGGTCGTCGTACATCGCCATCGCGCCGGCGCCGTCGACCGGCCCGAAGTGCATCAGGTACCGCTCCAGCGCTTCGACCGCGATGCGGTAGTTCTCGGGAAGCTGCTTGATGCGTGCCTTGTACTGCCGGTAGCGCTTCTTCTCCTCCAGCGATCCGGTGACGATCTCCAGGTACTGCAGGTAACGGCTCTTCGGCTCGTTTGATCCTGTAGTCATGTCTACTTGCCTCCCTCGCGGAGCTGTTCGAGCCGGTCGGCCAGGAAGCTCCAGGTCCGCCAGAACTCTTCGAGGTACTCCCGTCCCTGGTCGTTGAGGGAGTACACCTTGCGTGGCGGTCCCTTCTCCGACGGGACCTTCTCCACGTCGACCAGGCTGCGCTGCTCGATCCTGACCAGCAGCGCGTAGATGGTGCCCTCGGCGATGTCGGAGAAGCCCTGGTCCCGCAGCCACGCCGTGATCTCGTAGCCGTATGCGGGCCGGCCGGACAGGATCGCCAGGACGATGCCCTCCAGCGTTCCTTTGAGCATCTCCGTCACGAGCTTGCCCATGGGACGCCTCCCTCCTTCAGCTACTTAGTGCTGCTGACTACCGGTACAAAGTAACACTGACTACTGGTACTTAGCAACACCGAATAGCTGATCGCCGTTCGTGGGCGAGTCCGTCATCCCTTAGGCGAAGACGGGCTGTGTCAGCCCACTGGAGAGTTCGATCGTCGCGGACGAGGCGGGAGCGCCCGAGACCATGAGTGCGCAATCGCTGACCTGTTCATGGCATCCACCATCGCCGAAAGCGCTGATATCGGACCGTTGCCGTGCTGACACGGCCGCTGATACGACACCGCAGCAGGCCTGCTCGCCGCCGGGACGCCTCCCTGGGGCGGTTCGGCGTCCACAGGATCTCGCCGACGTCTTCGCGGGGCGGGGTCCCGTTCTCCGCGCTCTGCTGCTCCGGCTCGGGAGGGTGTTCAAGCGCCCTCCCGGGGCCCGTCCAAGTGGACGGCGCCTATTCGCGGAAGCGACGCAAGCGGTCCTCGCCGGCGTCGAGGGCCTGGCGGTCGCGGACGGCCTGCAGCAGGCGGGCGTGGCGGCTGGGCGGCGCGGCGGTCGCCGACCCGCAGCACCGGCGGGAGTTCGTCACCGGTGATGCCGGCGTCGTGGCAGGTCGCCTCGGGGATGCGGGCCGGCCGGGTCGAGACGCCATTACAGATGGTTGCGTTCGATGACGATCGCGCCCGGGATCTCACGACGGCCGCCCGCTGGAAGTGCGGGCGGGTGCGCACCAGCCGGGCGCCGCGGGAGACGGTCGGCGCTGCTCGGCGCGCGCAGCGGCAAGCAGGCCGTCGGTGGTCAGGGGCCGGATGTCTCCTACGGCTCATCCATTGTTACTTCTCGGCCGTGCCGGGTTTCCCGCTGATGGACTCCTGATAGATGTCCGCGTAGGTGCGCGAGTCCTTGATCAGGTCGTCGCAGAAGGCGGCGACATCGTTGCCGATGAGTTCCAGGACTCCCTTGCCGGCCGCGACGCCCTCCTCGAAGAAATCGACGATCCCCGAGAGCAGGGACCCATCAGCCAGTCCGACCGGCCCTACCTTGAAGAAGTACCTCTGAATCTCCTTGTAGACGATCCGATAGTCCGGCGGGAGCGCCTTGACTCGCGCCATGTGCGCCCGCCACTGCTTCTTGCCCTCGATGATGTCTTGGATGCCCACGTCAGCCTCCTAGTCGGCCCAATTTCCTTGCGACGTTCCTGTTCAACTGCTCGCGCCACCGGTCGCGATAGCTCCGAGCCCCTTCTCCGCCGGCCAGCGCCGTGCAGAAGCCCCCGATGTCGTCACCCAGCACCTCGTGAATGCTCCGCCCATCGGCCGCCGTCTCTTCCAGCAGCCCCAGAGCGCCGTCGAGAATCGGCATCAGGTTTCGACCCGTGAAGTCAGCGTGGGGAAAAAGATGACCCTTGATCTCCTCCCACGCCGCCCGGTAGTCGGCCGGCAATGCCGCGGCCCGGGCTTCGAACGCCTTCCATTCCCTGGTGAGATCGCTGCCTGTCATGGTCTCCCAGAAGTTCATCTCCCGCCCTCCTTGAGCTTGTCGATCCGTGATGAGACGTACTCCCATTTCGCCCAGAACGTCGCGAGTTCTTCGCGCCCCGCGTCGTTGAGCGCATAGAACTTGCGCGGCGGGCCCAGCCCGGACGGTCGTTTCGTCACCTGGACGAGCCCGTTCTTCTCCAACCGCAGCAGGATGGTGTAAACCGTCCCCTCGACGACGTCGGCGAAGCCGAGTTCGTTCAGCCGACGCGTGATGGCGTACCCGTAGGTCTCCTCGCTGCCGATGATTTCCAGCACGCAGCCCTCAAGCGTGCCCTTCAGCATCTCCGTCAGGTCGTCCATCGTGGGTCCTCTTCGATCTCCTGGTACCTTGTAGTACCGAGTACCACTATACGGTACCACAGAGTAGTGAGCCAACGGCGAGCGCAGACCACGGAAGCGATTCGAATCATCGGCCCGCGGCTGGATGCTCGACATCACCACCTGGCCCGGCGACGTCGAATCCTTGGTTGACGCCATGGTCGGTCGCATGCTGGCCGACCCCAAGCACCTCTACCGCCGCTACTTCGACCTGGTCGCCGCCGGCCGCAAAACCGCCGAGGTCCGAGTGCCTGCACAGCCTCAAGGCCGGCGACCACATCCGGTTCGTGTGCGGCCGCGACGACGCCCTCACTCGCGTCAAGCGGGCGAGCCGGTACGGCAGCTTCGAGGAGATGCTCGACGCCGAGGACCCGGCCAACGTCAACCCCGACAGCCCGCGCGAGCAGCACCTGGCCAACATCCGCCGCATCTACGGCCCCGAGAAGGAAGCAAGTCTGCCTCCCTTCTCCGGGAGCGCGGCTGGTGTCGTGTTGATGGCGGTGGCCGTCGGCCTGTTCGGGGCTTGGGCGTCGCTACCCCCTGGCGACAGGTGTGATGGCCTGGTGCTTCGCCACTGGCTTCCTGGCGCATGCCGAAGGCGAACGGGCCTTCGGTGTTGAGGGCCTCGTCAGGCTCGCCGCATTCACTGCGGTCGCGCTCGTGGGTTGCGCGTTGGCGCACGCGCGCAGCATTCACCGCCCGTACCGCCGGATGCGAGCGGACCTCCGCCGAGCTCCTGTCCTTGTTCGACAGCTGGCTACATCGGCGTGCCAAGGCGCTGTCGCCGACCTACGCGATCGGCTTCCTGACCGGCCATTTCGGCATCACCTTCTTCTCTGGCGGCGGTCGTGCTCGCAGTGACCGGCGCCGAGGCGCTGTACGCTGCTCGTTCACGGCGCTGGCCTTCGCGTCCGGCATGGCGGTGACCGGGACGATCACCATCACCACCCCTGCTGTTCTTCCACGTGGCCCGCGTGAGGTGGGGCACGCCGCTGTGGATCGTCGGCCTCGGCGCAGCCGTCTTCCCGCAACCGTGGTCGAGCACAACCATGTGCGGCACGACCACGTCCTGATCATGTCCATCGAGACCGAGCCCGCTCGCCGCGTTCCGGCCGGCCGGCGCATCGCCGTCGACGACGGGATCATCCACGTCACCGCCCGCTTCGGCTACATGCAGGCACCGGACGTGCTCGGCGCGCTGGCGATGCTCGGCCCGGCCACGACCGAGGGGCGACTGCGGCTCGAGCAGGCGTCCTCCTTCCTGTCGAAGATCGAGCTTCGGCGGGGGCCGGCTCCGACGATGGCGCCGTGGCGTAAGCGGCCGTTCATCGCCACCTCGTACATCACCGCCGACGCGGCCGAGTAATTCGGCCTGCCCTGCGACCGCACGGTCATCATGGGCTCGCAGATCGAGGTATAGCGCGACGGACGCGATCTCGCCGACGCGGGGGTGCTGGTCGAGGTGGGGCAAGGCAGGGGCCATGATCGAGCCCAGCACATCAAGGCTCAGCCATACGGAGTGACCGCCCGGCTACTGGGACTTGTAGTGGGAGAACACGTCCCGCACCTCCTGCGGCGAACAGGCGAGCGCGGCCTCGTCGGGGTCGGCGCCCGTGACGTGCGGCAGGTGCACGACGATGTCGTACGCGTCCAGTGCGCTCACGGGAGAGTAGTACGCGCCGACGCCGGCGCGTTGCACGGTGGCGCCCCGGACGGCCTCGGCGTCGGCCGGCGACAGTCGCCGTAGATCGGTGGCGAAGGGGCCGTCGTGGCTGGCATGCATGAGGGCGTCGAGGCTGCCGGGCTCCGGGGCCTGCATCGGCGCGAAGAGGGCGCCGGCCTGGAAGGCCGCGAAGTCGGAGTTGAGCATGTGACCGGTTCCCGAGGTGGCGCCGATGACCAGGTAGTCCTGGCCCAGCCGGTCGGCCAGGTGCATCCCCATCGGGGTCACCGGGTCCATGCCGGGGAGCGCGGCGGGCCCGCGCTGGATGTGGCCGTTGTGGGCGGCCAGGACGATCCGGTCCTGTCGGCGCAGAATCCATTCGACCGTGTTGGCGATCTCGGCGTCGCGGTTGTACATCACGCTCTGCTGGTCGCCGCCGGTCATGCCGCGGATGACGGACTCCAGGGTGAGCGCGTGGCGCATGGATCGCAACGCGCGCTCGTACTCCTCGGCGGTGGTGCGCCGGACGTACTCAAGGCGCCGGCCCTTCATGCGCGCGGCGAGGCCGGCGAGGCCCGCCGTCAGCGCGTCCTTCGTCTCGGGCGGAAGCTGGGCGTAGACGGCCATGGTCGCGGGGGCGGCGAACGCGGACGTCGCCGAGAAGGCCGAGGCCGTCTCCCGGATGGCCGGGTCGAGCTCGAAGCCGGGATCGGCCTGCGCGAGGTAGGCGAGCACGGCGTCCAGGGCGGGGATCAGGGAGGCGTTCTGGCCTCCCAGATCTATGCCGTAGAAGCCGACGGGGCGCTCGGCGGTGGCGTTGTGCCGGCGCATCCACTCCAGGTGGGCGCCCATCTGCCGCCAAAGGCCCGTCAGTGAGGTCAGGCCGCTCGCCATGATCTCGCCAAGCCGGTCCTCGCCGCCTCGGACCCAGGCGTCGGTACGCCGGCCCTCCGTGAATCCGGTCTCCATCGCGTACGCGCCGAACCCGTGCCGCTCGGTCAGGTAACGCAGGAGGCGGTGGCGCAGCTCGTAGAACTCGCGGTTGTAGTGCGCGCTCTCGCCGATCGCCACCACCCGCGCGTCACCGATCGCGTCGTCCAGCCATTCCAGGTCGTCCAGTGCGGCGCCCGGGTCCAGCGTGCGCAGCGGGATCACCGCCGCGTCGCTGAGCCGTGCCGGTGTCGTGGTCATCGACTGCCCCTCTCGAATAGTACCAAGTTTGGGAACAGTACCAGATGTGGGAATATAGGAGAATGGACACGCTTGAGCTGATCTTGCATCCCGTCAGGCTGCGCATCATGTGGGCACTGTCGGGTGGGCGCACCCGCACCACGTCCGACCTGTGCGAGAGCCTGCCCGACGTGCCCAAGACCACCCTGTACCGGCACGTCGGCCTGCTCGCCGACGCCGGGCTGCTGGAAGTCGCCGACGAGCAGCGGGTGCGGGGGATGGTCGAGCGCTACTACCGGCTGCGGCAGAACGCCGCCCACATCGACCTCGACACGGCCAAGGCGATGTCCCTTCAGGACCACCGCCACGGTTTCGCGGCGGCCATGGCGGCGCTGCTCGCCGAGTTCAACGCCTATCTCGATCGGCCGGGGGCCGATCCGGTAGCGGATCGGGTGGGGTATCGGCAGGGGACGTTGTGGCTCAGCTCGGAGGAGATGGAGGAAATCGCGGGTGAGCTGCAGGAGGTGTTCAGGGCGCGGATGGGGAACGGGCCCGGACCGGAGCGACGACCGCATGTGATCAGCGCGATCTTCTTTCCGACGGAGGAACGGGGGCAGGACGAAGGGAGCCCGTGAACTCGTCCGATTGAGCGTCGCCCGTTGATTCGTACCGGATGGCAATGCCCGGCCCGGCGAGCCGCCGTGCCCACGTCGACGGCGGGCCGATTCGGGTGGCGGCGCTATGAGCAGCGTCCTCATCCGCGACGACGCCGTTGACTGATCACATAGACGGATCGGGTGGGGGAGACCGGTCAGGGTGGAGCGTGGTCATGGTGAGCTTGACGAGTCGGCGCAGTGCGGCCTTGGACGGCAGGCTGCCGGAGGCATGGAGGGCGTGGCGGCAGAAGTCGGCCAGTTCGTCGGACGTGATGTCATCGCGGAGGTGGCCGGCCTCTGCGTCTTCGGCGAGGGTGTCCCTGAGGAAGGCGCGCGGTTGCCGGTGGTCGTGGGCGACATGCTCGTCGTGGTACTGGTCGAGGTCTTCTGCCGGATCGACCTTGACCAGGTGGGCGGATCAGTCGTCGATGGCCTGGTAGAGGGTGGTCCAGAAGTCGTGGTTGGCCCGCGCCGAGTCCGGGGTGGACATCCCGGTCTGGGTGAGCAGGATGCCGACCAGCTGGTTGTCCGGGTCGGCGTAGACGGTGGTGCCACTTCCGCCGTCCCAGCCGAACTGGCCGATGGGGGCGTAGTCGCCGCGGTAGGTGCGCACCGCCATCCCGAAGCCCCAGCCGCCGTGCTGCCCCAGGCCGTACGCCAAATGGACGGCGTTGCGGCCCCAGACCTCTCGGGCGGCCAGCTGCTCGGGCGTGAGGCGGTTGGTGGTCATCAGCTCGACGGCGGGCCGGGACAGGATCCGCTGGATCCCGTGCATCCCGTGGTTGAGCAGCATCCGGAAGTAGGCGTGATAGTCGTCGACAGTGGAGTCCAGTCCGCCGCCGCCTGACTGGAACGCCGGAGGCTTGCTGTGGTGTCCCCCTTCGACCTTGTCCTCAACGAGGAACTCTCCGGTCTGCGGATCGGGGGCGTAGAGGGGCGGCAGCCGGTCGAGCTTGTCGGCGGGCACGTGGAAACCGGTGTCGGTCATGCCCAGCGGATCGAAGATGCGCTCACGCAGGAACGTCTCGAACGATTGGCCGGTGACCCTGGCGACCAGTACGCCGAGCACGTCGTTGCTGATGTTGTACAGCCACCGTTCGCCGGGCTGGTGCATCAGCGGGAGCGTGCCGAGGCGGCGCATCCACTCATCCGGCCCTGGTGCCGGCAACAGCCATCCGTCCTCCTGGCCGTAGACCCCCTGCTCGAAGAGCGCGCCCATGATCGGGGTGCCCGGCGAGGTCATATCTATGCCGAGCCCATTCGTGGAGGTGAGCAGGTCCCGTACGGTGATCGGCCGCCGCGCCGGCACGGTGTCGTCCAGCGGGCCGTCGGGCCGCTTCAGCACCTGCCGGTCGGCGAGCTCGGGCAGCCACGGATCCACCGGGTCGTCCAGCCGCAGCCGGCACTCATCGAGCAGCACCATCGCCGCCGCCACTGCGACCGGCTTGGTCGTGGAGGCCATCCGGAAAATGGTGTCGCGGCGCATCGGCGCGCCACCGTCATGGCGCATCGTCCCCATCGCTTCGACGTGGGTCTCCTCACCCCGGCTGACCAGGGCGACAAGTCCGGGAATCCTCCCGGACTCGACATGTCCGGCCAGCACCTCGCGCAGTCTGTCCAGCCCGGCCTTGGAGAAGCCGCTGTTGCTGTGTCCCATCATGAATTTCCTTACGTACAGTTTGATCTTGCGGGGCCCGTCCCTGCGCGGCGCTCATGGACATACGAAGGTCGGGGGTGGTTCGCGGCCCTGAGGGCTCGATCGCTGAACCGTTCATGGCATCCGCCATCGCCGGCCGATCTGTCGCCGTCTTGACGCCGCCGCTGACACGCGGCGGGAGGTAGGCCGGCACGATGTGCTGCGTCGTGATCAGGCTGTCTTGTCTTCTTTTCCGGTGTCTTAGCCGGCGGCGGGCGCGATGGCGCCGGTCGGCACGAAGTGCATCATGTGCCGCCCGATAGCTTCGACTGCCGTGCGGTAGTTCGGCGGGAGTTGTCCTACGCGCGCTACCGCCGCTTGGGGTCGATCACCTTCTCGGTGTCAGACATGGTCATCTTTCTCCTCTGTGGAGCTGTTCGAGCCGTTCTGTGAGCAAGCTCCAGGTCCCTGGGGGTTGAGGGAGAGCACCTCGCGTACCGCGACAGATGTTCATGCATCGCTGAACGTATGTGACAGTACATTGCATTCATAGTTGAGTCAACATGCGTGCAGGCTTGTTGTGCCTGTTCTGATGGGATAAATGACTTCTCTTGCAATGAATGTGACACTGAATGCAAGGGATGATCAAGATCATATTGCAATGGACTCCGAGTGAATGCATACTGGGCGCCGAGCCCCGCGCATGCCGGCAGATGGGAGACGAGCAGCGATGCCCGGAGACAGACTCACCAATGAGGACCGTCAGCACATCGCTGCGGGGCTGGCCGAGGGGCTCGGATTCACCGAGATCGGCCGGCGTCTCGGGCGGCCTGCCTCGACCATCATGCGGGAGGTCACCCGCAACGGCGGACCCGACGATTACGGGGCGCAGCAGGCGCAGGAGGCCACCCAGCAGCGTGCGCGCCGGCACAGGAAGGCCAAGTCTCCGGCACCGCCGGTCGGCGACAGCAGCCATGGGCGCGACCCCCAGGCGGTCCAGAACCTCACGGAATCCTTCGCCACGCTCCTCGATCAGCAGGGGATGCCCCGGATGGCGGCCAGGACGCTGGCCTGCCTGTACGTCACCGACTCCGGTACTCTCACCGCCGCTGACCTGGTCCAGCGGCTTAACGTCAGCCCCGCGTCGATCTCGCAGACCGTCGCCTTCCTCGAACAGCAGGGACTGCTCAAGCGGGAACGAACTCCCGGCGGCCGCCGCGAACGCTATGTCGTCGACGACGAGCTCTGGGTCCGGTCCACCCTTGCGGCCCTGCAAATGAACGACTCCCTGATCGCCGCATCGCAGCGCGCGGCGGAGATCCTCGGGGCCGCGACCCCGGCCGGCGCCCGCTTCGACGTCGCCGCTGAGTTCCTGCGCCTCGTGAACGCGCCCCTCCGGCAGGTCATGGAGCAGTGGCAGCAGAGCCAGGCCGACCGGAACGCCGGGCACCGGTCATGATCTCTCGCGGCTTTCGGGGGCCAGGGCATCATGTCGGCACCCCCGGAGGGTTCCCATGAACGAGGGCATTCATGAGAACGCCCTCCCGTCATCGCCTGCTCCTGCGCGGCCATGACGGCGTGCCGAGCAGGCGGTCCGCCCGTCCGGCCACCGCGGACTCCGGCACGTTATCCGGGCCTCCGCAAAGAGCGCCGCCGCCCGGCGGCCGGCATGCGCGGTCGCGCCGTCCTGTGCGGTGAGCACGTCACGCTCGCCGCGGCCGCCGACGCCTTTCTGGCCACCCCGCGCACGGCCAACCCCAACACCCACCGCGCCTACGCCTCGGCCATCGACCGCGCCATCGCCCTGCTCGGCCGCGACCGGCCGCAGGTAGAAGTGACCGACACCGAGATCGGCTAAGCGCTCGCCGACATCCCCGACCACAGGAACAGTTACGGGTGGATCCATTCGAGGGAGGTGGCCGTGGACGACGAGGGCCTGCTCTGGGCCGACGGCTTGGCACACCCGCAGCCCCAGCCATCGGAAAAGCCGGCGAGGACGACCCTGGCGGCCGCCCCATGAAGAGTCGGTGTAGGAACCGACGCGTCCGCGGAGAACGAGCCATACCGCCCAAGCCGGTATGGGGCTGGTGCTGTCCAGCGCCGATATCAAGGCCGTCACTCGGCGCCCGGACGGCGCCGCCCGCTCGGCGTTCCGCGCGATCACCCGAGCACCGGGGCCGCCAGTACACCGTCTCCCGGCCGGTGGCGGGCGGCTGCGAGGCCATGTCCCGCCTGCTGCGTCGGCCCCGACTGCGCCGCTGCGAACGGAGGCCTCGTTCGCGGCGTTGTGCGGTGTCAGAACGCAAACGGCTGAGCACGATGGGGGAGAGGGCGGCGTTGGCTTGGCGGTCACCGCCTCGGTTGAGGCTGCGCCGCCACCAGCCGCCCCCGTCAAGGTCGAGCGGCCCTCGGAGGACAGCCCCCTCGCCACTCCCCGGTCGGAGTGGCTCACGAAGAGCAGCGAGGCGGGCGTCACGCGGGAAGGGGCTCAGCCCGTGTAGTCGGTGGCATGGGTCTCACCGGTCGGCCACAGGTATCTGCCGTGGTCGGCCGTCGTGTAGCTCTGGTTGTCGTCGCCCGTACGGGCCTGGATGAGGTTGCGGCGCCAGGTGGAGCCGCGCGCCGACCCGCCCCAGATGTTGCCGTACAGGAAGCCGTAGAGCTGCTCGAGTTCGGCCGAGAAGATGTTGTCGGTGACGGTGATGTTCGTGGCGTTGTTCACGACGCCGATGCTGATCGCGTACCCCCAGCCGGAGACGTAGTTGTTCGTGAACGAGATGTGGTCGTACACGCCGTCGCCCTGCAGGGCCAGGGCGTTGGTGTTGCCCAGGGAGGCCAGGGTGTTGTGGTGGACGACCATGGGGCCGCCGTTGCCTTCGCTCTGCGGGCCTATGCCGTCGTGGTGGTATACGTCATGCGACGTATCCGCCATGTCGTGGATGTAGTTGTTCGTCCAGGTCGACGGGCGGTCCGGGAAACCCGTCACCATGATCATGCCCGCGTTGCCCCAGATGTCGTTGTGGTCCATGACGGCCACGGCCTCCTTCATCGTCGTGGCGAGCTGCCAGGACTTGTCGAAGGGCGTGCCCGGCTTGGTGTGGGACGACGAGACGGTGCCGTCGTTGCCGGGCGGCATCGCGTAGGAGCTCGGCTTGAACGTCGAGTAGAGGAACTTGATGTTGTTGTCCGAGTAGATCTGGACGAGGTTGTCGTTGGGATTGGTGCCCTCGAACAGGCAGCCGACGAACGTGAGGTTGTCGCCGTAGATCAGCACCTTCAGGCCGAGGAAACGCTGGTAGGAGATGACGCTGTTGTCCGGGAACTCGAGCCTCAGCGGTTTGTCGGCGCTCATGTCCGCCGCGTAGTCGGTGAGCTTGCCCGGGTACGCGCCCAGCCCCAGGCCCCCGGCGTTGGCCGGCGTGTTGGCGTAGCCGGTGTTCGAGAAGTCCGGCCAGTAGCCGGAGCCGTCGTTGGGCCGGGCGTCGATGGCGCTCACGACCTCCTCCGAACCGCGCGTACGCAATTCGCCGCCGGTGACGACGCCCGTGGAGAGGGCGGCGAGGAAGGCGAGGGCGACGGCGGCGGCGAAGGAGCTCCGGGCGAACGTGCGAACGAGGGGTAAGCGTCGGCGATTCTCGACGTCTTGGCGAAGTGATGTCTTGATGTCGTGCTCCGATCGGTCGGGTACGAATCACGCCCGTGCCGTCCAGCGGCAGAGGCGATCTTTCGGCACCACGTAGTGTGCCGGGGAGCCTCGGTGTTTCGGGCGACTTCTTATGACCACATGGCGCAGCCGAAAGTGTCTCCCCGTGATCACACGCGCTCTTGCTGGGTGGAAAGGTTCGAGTCGAGACGTAACGAGCGGAAGTTAGGCCGCCCACGTCATCGGCTCCTCGTCGGCCGCGTACCGCGTGCGGCTGCAAGACAACGATCGATCTCCCGCTCGACCCGCACGACGTCCTCGGCATAGGCGACGGACGCGCACAGGTCGCGGCTGCTCTCAGCTGTCAGGCCGGGCGGTGCATGGGCAGGGTGTACAAGGCTGCGGGGGCATCGTTCGGTCCTGCCGAGCTGTTGACAAGCGCTGAGACGCGGGCCACGCTGCCGCGTCTCGTGCCCGTCCGGTCTCGGCGGCGAGGCTTCGCGCGTGGAAGGATATGGCTTCCACGCGTTCGAGAACACAGCGGGCCCGGGCGCGCTCGGCGCGGCGGGGATTGAGCGGATGCACCAGGGGGCGGCAGGCCTTGCGGAAGGCCTCCAGCGCCTGATCAAGATCACGCGCATCGGGTGCGGCCTGCGGCGCGCGGCGCATGAGGTGGTCGAGAACGAAAAGCAGCTCCCTCAGCCGCGTGTCGGCGACCGCGCGGACAGTCGTGGGGACGACCAGCGCTGCTGCCAGGATCCCGCACCCGGCCCCCAGAACGGTCTCCTGGACGCGAAGGGCGAGCAGCTCAGGGGAGAGCGTATGCAGGACTGCGAGCACCATACTGAGCGAGCCGGTGATGAAGAAGGTCACCGCCCAGTAGCTGCCGGAGGGGGTGTAGAACATCCCGAAGACGCAAGCGAGGAGAAAGGCCAGGGCCAGGGTCGTGTGCCCGTCGGCCAGGACGGCGAGGCCGTATCCGAACGGCACCCCGGCGACGGTGCCGATCAGCCGCCGACCGCTCTGCAGCAGGACGTCCCCGGTGTGCTCGGCATTGATGAAGACGACCCATGCCGTGACCACGGCCCAGTACCACAGGTGCGGGGAGACCAGATATCCGCCGAGTACGGCGAGCGCGGCCGCGGCGGTCACCTGGAACGCCTGCCGCGTCGTGTGCCGCCACGGGCCTGAAGGCTGCGCCGCCCCAGGACGGAGCGCCACACGGTCGAGCTCTGCCCGGTCCGCCAGGTCCACCGTCTCCGCCGCCCTCATCGGGTTGGCGGAGGACGCCGTCGAATCCTCCGATGCGCGGATCGCGAGTACTCCGAGGCGCTGCGCGGTCGCGTCCGCACGGGCCGTCCGATTCAGCTCCGCCGTCGTGTCGCGAAGCAGCCTGACGGGAGCCTCGTACAGAAATTCCTGAAGCAGCAGCGCGGAGGTGTGCAGCCGGTCGAGACGCCGTTCGAGTCTGCCGACGCCGGCTCCGCCGTCTGCGAGCAGATCCGACGTGGCCTGCCGCGCATCACGGAGCCGTCTGTCGAACGCCGCCCTCAGGCGCCTCTGGATCCCGTAGGACGTCGTGGGCACCAGACAGAAGCGAGTGACTGCGGCTGCCACGAAGGCGACGGTCAACGCTCCGGTCAGCTGGGGGAGCTGGTGGGGCTGGATCTTGGCGAACTGGGACAGGAAGTAGGCCATGAAGGCGAAGATCCCGAGGTCCAGGCCGCGGCGTCCGAAGCGGCGCGCATAGACCGCGGCGAAGATCAGCAGCAGGAAGGCCAGGTGGGACGCGAAGGGGAAAGGCGCCAGCAGGCCCCCTGCCGTCAAGGCGGCAAGGCTCACGGGAGCCCCGGCGAGCAGAGTTCGGAACTGGTTGCGGGGGTGCGGGTCGCTGATCGCCAACGAGGTGACCACTGCTGTGAAGCCGCCGGTCAGAAGCACGACAGAGGACTGATCGAGTACCGTCAGCGTGGCCAGGGTGAGAGTGAGACCGAGGACGGCGCGCAGCCCGGCGGTCAGACGCAGCAGCCCCGGGTCGGCTGTGGCAAATCGCTCCCACAGCGACGCCGGCTTCGCAGCCACCATGGATTTCCGTTCCTTCGTCGTGGTCGGCCGTCCCCGTCCGGCCATGGCGAGCGGGGCCGTGTGCAGCCCGGGACCACTGGCCCTGGGCCTGCTTTCCGCAGGGCTTCCGGGACAACCGGGGGCATCGGGATACCAGGGCGAAGAGGCCACCTTGTGGGTTAGTGCTTCCTCGCCCTTGTGTCCAGCCTGGTCCGTCGGGATGGCGCGCGGTATGCGTCAGGTGACTGCTTCCAGGCCGGGCGTGCCCTTATTCCTGGTGGCCGGCCCTCGTGAGGGTGCCCTCGATGAGGTCGCGCAGCTGGGATCGGGCGGTGATGCCGAGCTTGGGGAAGCTGCGGTAGAGGTGCGAGCTGACCGTGCGCGGGGAGAGGAAGAGCTTTTCGCCGATCTCGCGGTTGGTCAGCCCGCGGGCGGCGAGCCTGATGATCTGCTGCTGTTGCGGGGAGAGTTCGGCGAGCGCGTCGGGGGTCGAGGCCGTGACATCGAGGCCGGCGGCGCGCGATTCGGCCCGGGCGCGCTCGATCCACGGGCGTGCGCCCAGACGCCGGAAGGCCTCCAGAGCCTCGGTGAGCGGCCCACGCGCCTCTGCGATGCGCCGACGGCGCCGCAGCCACTCGGCGAGGTCGAGCAGGGTCTGTGCGCGTTCGAAGGGCCAGTACTCCAGCACCGGATCCGCCAGAGCTGCCCGGAAGTGCGGCTCGGCGTCCTCGGGGTCCGCCAGCAGGCCGCGGGCTCGGCTGATCAGCGCACGCAGACGAGGCGAAGCGTCGTCCGCCAGCTCGCATGCCGAACGCTCGACGATCGCGACAGCCTCCGCACGGCGGCCGCAGCGCACGGCGGCGGCGGCCAGATCCGCGAGGGCCGGGTAGGAGGCGTGGTAATGCACGGGGGCGCCGTCTGCCGTGAAGGCCATGCGGAGGTGGTCGTACGCGAGCTCGTAGGCGCCTTCCGCGGCCGCCGCGGCACCGAGCGCACGACGGGCATAGACGCGGACCGAGCGGCTTTCCAGCGGATCGACCAGGGTGAGCGCGTCCTCGGCCTGCGCGCGGGCCGTCGCCGCGTCACCCTGGAAGGCCAGTACGGTGGCGTCCACGGTGGCCGCACAGGCCACGGCGTGGTCGAGGCCGGCCGCCCGGCCGACCGCGATCGTACGGGCGCAGGCCTCACGGGCCTGTCCCCACCTGCCTCGTTCCACATGGGCCCAGGCGACCGCGCCGCCCAGACCCTCCGGCAGCGGGCCCTGCAGCTCCCAACGGTGGAAGGCCTCGTCGAAGGCGCGGACGGCCTGCGGGGTCTCGTCCAGGAGCCACGCCATGATCCCGACGGTGGTGAGATGCTCCGGCCGGGCTCGCGCCTCGGCGGCCGACTGCGGGAGCAGGCGGACGAGCCCGGCCCGGTCGTCGAAGGGGTCCGACACGGCCTTCACCCAGGTACGCATGCCTGCGCGTGAGGCGTCCTCGGGAAGGCGCCGCAGGATGTCCTGGATGCGGCGCCGCTGGCTGTCCTCTCCGGAGTAGAAGCGGACCACGGCGGCGCCGGCCAGGAGGTCCAGCGCGGCGGCGGGCCGGGAGACCGCCAACTCCTCGGCGGCGTCGGCCAGGCGGGAGAAGACCACGGCGTGGCGTCCGGTCAGGACCGCCAGCCGCCCGGCCTGCACGGCGGCGGAGGCCAGCAGGGTTGCGTCATCCGTGCGCGCGCGTGCCTCGGCGGCCAGTTTCTCGACCCAGGCGATGTCTCCGGTGAACACGGCCGCAGAAGCGGCTTCGACCAGCAACCGGGCGCTGTCCTCGCGCTGCGGTGCGAGTTCCGCGGCGCGCTGCAGGGTCTTGGCCGCCGCCGCGTGGCCGCCGCGCCGGCGGGCCCGGGCGGCGGTCCGCTCCAGCTCCGCCGACACGGCCGCGTCGGGTCCCGGGCAGGCGACGGCCAGATGCCAGGCGCGCCGGTCCGGTTCGCCCCGCAGCATCGCGGCCAGCGCGAGGTGAGCCTCGCGCTGGGCGTCCAAGGACGCGGCGTGATACACGGCGGACCGGACCAGCGGATGGCGGAACCGGACGTCCCGGCCGGTCCGCCGGACCAGCCCGGCCTGCTCGGCGGGCAGCCAGGCCTCGTCCTCGGCGCCCGGCAGCCCGGCTGAGACGGCGATCGCGGAGTCGGCGCTGTCCATGGCGGCCAGGAGCAGCAGGGCCCGCGCGGTAGAGGCGGGGAGGCCGTCGAGGCGGGCGGCGAAGATCCGCTCGAGGCGATCGGTGAGCGGGAGCGGACCTGCGGCCGGCAGCCTCGTGGCCGCGTCGTGTGCGGTGGCCGCCCTCGTCAGTTCGACCAGTGCCAGCGGGTTGCCGCCCGCCTGGTCGAGGATCCGCGTCCTGGTGTGGCCGGTGGGGCTCTTCGGCTGCAGGTCAAGGAGCCGATTGGCGGCGACCTTGTCAAGCGGTCCCAGGGCGAGCGTCGGCACGTGACGGTCGAATCCCGGCAGGTGATCATCGCCACGGGCCCCGATCAGCATCGTGACCGGTTCGCCTGCCAGACGTCTGGCAGCAAAGGACAGTACATCCAGGGAAGCACGATCGAACCACTGCGCGTCGTCCAGCGCCACGAGCACGCGATGGCGGTCGCCCAGGGCTGACAGCAGGCTCAGGACGGCGACCCCGATCAGCATGAGATCGGGTTCCGACGTGGCCGAGCCCACGCCGAAGGCGTTCTGCAGCGCCGCGCGCTGCCTGTC
The DNA here is from genome assembly GCF_044458585.1 of Nonomuraea sp. NPDC050451. NCBI lineage: Bacteria > Bacillati > Actinomycetota > Actinomycetes > Streptosporangiales > Streptosporangiaceae > Nonomuraea > Nonomuraea sp. NPDC050451. The sequence continues at coordinate 14,637 of NZ_JBITHZ010000062.1, read as the reverse complement.
CGGCAGCCCGTTCACCTCGCCGGGCACCGGCCGCAGCAACTGATGCAGGGCGGAGAACGCCAGGCTCGACTCCGACTCGCTTCCCTCGGCACGCAGCACGCGAGCACCGTCGGCTGCGGCCCGGCGCACCGCGCGCTCCAGCAGCGCGCTCTTCCCCGTGCCCATGTCACCGACCAGCATCAGAACCGGGTCGGCCGACACCGAATCCACCGCACGAAAGAGGCGTGCCAATTCCGCGTCCCGGCCGACGATCAGCTCCCTCGGATGCGGCTCCGGCCCCATGACCGCACCGAGGTCGCCTGCGCGCTCGTCCACGGAGTCTCCAGGAATCATGGCTCTTCGATCGGAGCCGCCTTGCCCTCGCACCCAGGCTACAAGCCGCCGGGCCCGGTGCCCGGGCCATGTGCGCAGGTGCAGTCACGTTACGGATACCGCGCGTGCCGGGGCCGCTCGTACGGTTCCAGGGAAACCTTCACATTCCCAAGGAAGCCCCATGGAACAAATCACGCTCGGCAATGTCACCGTCACCCGGGTATGGGAATACTTCGGCTCCGTCGAAATGACGCCCGACACCTTCTTCCCCGAAAGCCCGAAGGAAGTGTGGGACGGCGCCTCCTGGCTGACCCCGCATTTCCTGGATTCCGAGACCAATATCGTGAATTCCGCGATCCAGACCTGGCTGCTGCACAGCGGGGGCAAGACCATCCTGGTCGACACGGGCGTGGGAAATCACAAGGAGCGCCCGTACGCCCCGGTCTGGAGTCGCCTGGAAACGGATTTCCTGGCCAATCTCGCTCGTGCCGGCGTCGGGCCGGAGGACGTGGACATCGTGATCAACACACATCTCCATATCGATCACGTCGGCTGGAACACGTACCTGGACGGTCGGCACTGGGTGCCCACTTTCCCCAACGCCACCTATTTGATGCCGAAGGACGACTTCGACTTCTGGAATCCCGAGAACGGCCACAAGCCACTGCTCGGCCGGGGCAACCAGAACGTCTTCGAGGACAGCGTGGCCCCGGTGCACCAGGCCGGCCAGACGCTGCTGTGGGAGAACACCCACCAGATCGACACCGACCTCCGCCTGGACGCGGCTCCCGGACACACCCCCGGCTCCTCCGTGCTGACCCTCACCTCCGGGACGGACCGCGCGGTGTTCGTCGGCGACCTGCTCCACAGCCCCGTGCAGATCGTCGAGCCGGACTCCAACAGCTGCTTCTGCGAGGACCCCGCGGGCGCGCGTGCCACCCGCCGCAAGGTTCTGGGCTGGGCGGCCGACAACAACGCGCTCGTGATCCCCGCGCACCTCGGCGGCCACGGCGCCGCGGAAGTGGCACGCGAGGCGGACAAATTCGCCATCAAGGGCTGGGCCCCTTTCACCCCGTACACCGAGCAGGGCTGAAGCCCGCGGAGAGGCATCACCGTGAACCACCACCCCATCGTGACCACGGCGCAGGGGGCCGTACGCGGCCTGCGCCGGGGCGACGTCGCCGCTTTCCTCAACATCCCCTACGCCGCCCCGCCCCGCGGCGCCGACCGGTTCGCGCCGCCCCAGCCGCGCGAGCCGTGGGACGGCGTACGGGACGCCACCGTGCCGGGGCCCAATGCGCCACAGTCCGAGCGCAAACTCGGCAGCGTGGACATGTCCCCCTACTTCGGCCCCGGTTGGAGCCGTGGAGAGGACTACCTCACCGTCAACGTCTGGACGCCCGCCGCCGACGGCGGCGACCTGCCCGTCATGGTGTTCGTCCACGGCGGCGGATTCGTCGCCGGATCGACGCGGTCCGCGATGTACGACGGCTCCGCCTTCGCCCGCGACGGCGTCGTCCTCGTCACCCTCAACTACCGGCTCGGCATCGCCGGGTTCCTCGACATCCCCGGCGCGCCTGCCAACCGCGGCCTGCTCGACGTCGTCGCCGCACTGCGCTGGGTCCAGGAGAACATCGCCGCCTTCGGCGGTGACCCGCACAACGTCACCCTCTTCGGCCAGTCGGCCGGGGCGACCATCGTCGGCGGCGTCCTCGCCACCACCGAAGCCGCGGGCCTCTTCCGCCGGGCGATCGTCCAAAGCGGCAGCGGCCTGGGAGCGTTCACCACCGAGCAGGCCGCCCGCGTCACCGACGCAGCAGCCGAGGCCCTGGGCATCGAGCCGCACGTGGACGCCTTCGCGGACATCTCCGACGACCGCCTGGTCGAGGCCGCCTCCCGGCTCGCGGGCATCGACCTGCGGACCGAGAGCCACGGCGACCCGCTGATCGGACTCAGCCCCTTCAGCCTCGTCCTCGACACTCAGCCCGCCGAATCCGTCGCCGCCGGCCTCAGCGCCGACATCGACCTGCTCATCGGCACCAATGCCGAAGAGGGAAACCTTTACCTGGTCCCCATGGACAAATACACCACCTCGACGGCCGGGGACGTCGACGACGCGGCGGCGCGCTCGCATCCGGAGCCGGCGCGACTCGTCGAGACGTACCGGAAGGCACGCCCCGAGGCGTCCTTCGGCGAGCTGCGCTCCGCCATCATGGGCGACGCGCTGTTCGGCGCGGGGAGCTGGGCCCTGGCCGGCGCACATGCCGCCCACGCCGCGTCCGCCACCTACGCCTACGAGTTCGCCTGGCGCTCCCACGCCCTGGACGGAGAGCTCGGCGCCACCCACGCGGTCGAGCTGCCCTTCGTCTTCGACCTCGCGCACCTCCCTCACCTGCACGGACCCGCCGCCCTGCTCGGCCCCGACCAGCCGCCCGCGGATCTCGCCGCCCGCATGCACGAGACCTGGGTCCGGTTTGCCAGGACCGGCAACCCCGGCTGGGACCCGTACGACGACGAGCGCCGGGCAACGATGCGCGTCGACGCCGAGTGGACCCAGGTCGACGACCCCCGCAGCCAGGAACGACAGGCCTGGAGCTGACCCCCGTACGCGTCTGTCCGCACCCTTCAAGGACAGCACCCTGCAAGGACACACACCATGACCAGAACCGTCATCACCACCGAGAACGCCCCCGCCCTGGCAGCCCCGCTGTCCCAAGGCATCCGCAAGGGTCCCGTCCTGCAGGTCTCCGGGCAGCTCCCGCTCGATCCGGACACGGGCGAAGTCGTCGGCACCACGGTCGCCGAGCAGACCACGCAGACCCTGCGCAACGTCACCGCCGTACTCAAGGCGGGCGGCGCAGGCTTGGAGGACGTCGTGATGCTCCGCGTGTACCTCACCGATCCCGCCCACCTGGCCGAGATGAACGAGGCATACGCGGGGGCCGTCGGTGCGCCCTTCCCCGCCCGCACCACCGTCTACATGCGGCTTCCGCCGGGACTGCTCGTGGAGGTCGACGCCCTGGCAGTGCTGGACGACTGACCAGGGTGGTCGGTCGTCTGACGAGGGCGTGCACCAGCCTGAGGGTTCCGCCGGCGGAACTGCTGGACGCCCTGTGCGCACTGGCGGGACGACCAGCACCCTCCTCCGGGCCTCATCCCGTACGTCGTGTCTACGGGCAGGTGCTCCAAGCAGTGGGGTCGTTGCCGCTGGGCGTGCTGCAGCCAGGCGATGTGAGCGCGGCCACGGCCGTGCGCGCGGGCCTCCTGAACGCGGAAGTCCCGGCCCAGTCGGACACGGCCGCACTCTGCATCCGGAGCACGGTCGACGACCTGGGCTCGGCCGATCTGTGGGAGCTGGCTCGCAGCACCGCCATGACCCGGGACGATCTCACGTGGGGCGCTGCCGCAACCCTGGCGGAAGGACGTCTCGTGAACGGAGACCTTCTGGACGAACTCGCCGCGCACATCCTCGCGGAGGAGATCGCCGAACGGGCCCCGTGCCATTGGGGCCGTCACCACGCCGATGCGGTACGTGCCGCGTTGTACCGGAGTCTGGCCGACCTCGCGGATGCCCTTCTGGAGGTGTCGGAGTCGACTCCGACACCCCTGGACTGGACTGCCGACGACAACGGCGGGAGGTACGCCACCGCAGTGATCGACGGGATGGCATACGGCGTACTGGTCCAGGTGGCGGAGAACGCGCCCTCGGCCGCCGAGCCGGTCTGGTACCACCCCTCGCTCCCGGCCGTACGCACCGCCTGGCAGTGGCGGATCGCGAGCGGACCGGCCGACCGTGCTTCCCACGGCTGTGGGCCCTTCCCCTCCGCGCTCGCGGCATGGCACGCCGCCGAGTGCGCGATCACTGCACTCGCCGCCGGGAGATGCGGCCTGTGAGCAGCGTCGGCGCGTGGACCCTGGCGTCCGGCGAGCTGGCTCGCCGCCTGCCCGCAGGTATGCGGATCTACGGCGCCAACCCGGGCATGGTGAAGGGCACCCGCATGAATGCCGATGCCGGTGGGCTGATGCAGCCGGCACCGGAGTTGCCCCGGCTCTTAGCGGTCTCGCTCGGGTATCACAGCGCGGGGTGCGGTGACACGATGGTCTTCTCCGGCGGCGGCACCGATGCGCGTGTCGAGGGCCGAAATCGAGCTGTACGCGGCGATCCGCCGAGCGGGCACTTGCACATCACAGCGACGGGCAAGGTGGATCACCCACCTCGCAGGCGATCCCGCGCACGGTCACGAGACCTGACGGGATGCGGGAAGATCGGGAACATGCCGATATCCATGCCATCCGTGGACCGGTGCCCCTTTTGCGACTACCTCGCCGGGCTGCACCCCGTCACCATCCTGGAACAGGGGGAGCAGGTCGCCATCCTGGTCACCCGTTGGCAGCGTGGGCAGGGGCACGTGCTGGTGATCCCGGTCGCTCATCGCCCGACGGTCATGGACGTGGCCCCGGCGGAGGAGCAGCAATTGATGAACGCCGTGCGGCGGGCGGCCCGGGCCATCGCAGCCGCCTACGACCCCGGGGGCATCGCCGTCTGGCAGAACAACGGCGCGTCCGCGCACCAGACCGTCCCCCATGTTCACTTCCATGTCGCCGGCACTCTGCCCGACGGCGGCACGCGGTCGGGCGAGGTCCCTCGTCTCGAGCTCGATGAGACCGACGGGATCGCCAAGCGCCTCAGTCCTCATCTCTGAGTGGGGCCGCCTGGCGATGACATTCCACGGGCCCCGAAGTGGCGCCTTTTCCCTTCGTGCCAAGGCGGAGCCTGAGGAGAGGCGCGGGTCCATGACGGCCGGCTGCTTGGCACCCGGGCTCACCGGGATTCCCGAGCCGGCCGTCGGGTCGTTGAACACCGGCGCCTTCACGAACGAAGGGCCGGTGCCCCCGTCTCGGCGGCCAGGCACAATGCCAGGATGAAGGTGATGGCCGCGGGTCTCGTGACGGTCTTACGGCTCTCTACGTGTGATCGCGATCGGCGTTCGGCCGGCAGGTCTCGTAGTTCGAGTGGCGGATGCTGCCGAAGTTGTCGACGGACATCCAGCCGTACGTTCCCGTCCCCTTGACTCGGCCGTAGACCCAGAGGTTGCCGCGCCCGTTCCGTGTCCAGCAGTGAAAGTAGATGACCCGGCCCCTGCCGAGCCTGGTCACGTTCCCGCACCTGTCCGCGTAGGGCCCCTTCTTGAGGTTGAACGAGCCCTTCATCACGCCGTAGCCGCCGTCCAGGTTGGAGGTGGCGGGAGCAATGCACGGATGGGGAGGGCCGGCCGCCGACGCGGCAGGCCCGTACACGAGCGTCCCCGCCATGACCGCGCCGACCGCCGCCAGCACCCCCAGCGTCCTGGTTCCCCACTGCATGTTGCCCCCTTTTGTCGTGTGATCGATTGGTGATCCGTATGGTGCGGCGGGCGGTGTTGAGACCGTGTTGAGGATGTGTTGAGGCGGCCCGGGATTCGCCGTCCTCGCGCATCCGGCCCCAACTCCTGCCGCGCTGATCGCCCTCACCGCTCTCAGCCGCAGTACCGGATGTCCCGTCTCAAGATCAGAGGTACGCGCTTGCTTCCGCCTGCCGGCGTGCGCGGCAGGTGATGCCCGATGTCAGCGTCTGCTGCAGGTCTTCAAGGTTCCATTTTCCCTGTTGGTAGGCGTGGTTGCTGACCCAGAAGACCATCACGCCGTCGTCCAGGGACCTCGCGAAGTTCGCGAAGGACCAGGAATTGCCGCCGTCATGCCACGCGATCCGGCCGTGCCCGGTGTCAGAGATCACCCAGCCGTAGCCGTAGAACTCCTCTGATTCGGGTATCCGCACATGCGGGCTGAACAACTGCCGCTTGGCCGCTTCGGACAGAACACCGGTTCCGGACAGAGCGCGATGCCAGCGGAGCATGTCCCGTGCGGTGGACAGCATGCCTCCATTGCCGCGCAGGTTCCAGTACGGGCCATCGGGCGCCCACGGATGGTCGACCGGCTTGCCCTGGCCATCGCCCTTGTCGTCGTACTCCACCGCGACCTGGTCACCGGCCCACTTCGGCAGCACATACCCCGTCTGCGTCATGCCCGCGGGGACGAACAGGTGCTCGGCCAGGAAGCGCTCGTACCCGACACCGGAGACCTTCTCGATGATCGCGGCGAGCACGCTGTAGCCCACATTCGAGTAATGGAACCCCGCACCCGGAGCCGAGTGCAGCTTCGAGGCGAGTGCCCTGGCCAGCAGGTCGTCGCGGGACAACACGTCATAGTCGTCGCCGAGCCCTTCGACCAGCCCTGCCGTGTGCGTCAGCAGCTGATGCAGCGTGATCGGCTCCTTGTCGGCGGGGACCGGGCCGAGGTGGCTGCCGATCGGGTCGGTCACCCGCAGCTTTCCCATCATTTCGAGCTTCAAGATCGCGGCCGCGGTGAACTGCTTGGTGATCGACATCACGTCGTACACGGTGTCGCAGCCGGTGTGGACCCCGGCTGCGCGGTCGGCCATGCCGAAGCCCTGGCAGTACACGATCTGGCCACCGCAAGCCGCCATGACTGTGACACGCCGCCGATGCGAATCCGCCTCATCCAACCTCCCGAGCGTTGAGGGCCACTACCTTGACCGCCGCGTCCCGTTCTGATCAACATGTCGGTCTGTCCGAGGTTGTGCGGGACACCGTACGGCCAGCTCAGAGCATCACCGAGGGAGCGAGATGACGACCACACCGCCACCGGCCAGGGCCACCGATGCCGCCACGTTCATGGCCGAGTTGCGGCGTCTCAAGACCTGGTCGGGGCTGAGCTTCCGGCAACTGGACCGGCGAGCCGCCGCAGTGGGTGACACGTTGCCCTACTCCACCGCATCGACCATGCTCGGCAAGGACCGTCTACCGCGCGAAGAAGTGCTGGTCGCGTTCGTCAAGGCATGCGGCCTGGAGGGGGACGACCTGCACGCCTGGCGGGCCTGCTACGCGAGGATCGCGCAGGGCGGAGCCACCGAATCGTCCACGCCCGCCCAGGATCCCTCTCCTGCCGCCTTACCAGCCGCACTGCCGCCGTCTCTGCGCCTCTTCCGCCGCTTTCGGCGCGGGAGCACGCTCATTGCTGCGGCAGCATTGGCCATCGCGTTCATCGGCGGGGCGGGACTCGCTGCCGGCCTGGGTGACACCTCCGAGACCGAGGTGCTCATCGACGCTGATGGCGTTCAGCAGCGGTGAATCCCGCGTCGGCGGGACAGTGAAGACAGAGGACGTTCCCCGGATGGCGTAACTCTGACGATCCCTCGGATCTTGAACTCGGCCGCGGAATTCACACCACTCGGTGGGACGTCACCCGCAAGCGTTGCCGGTGCTGGTTCCGCTATCCCGAATGCGCAGTGGATCAGACGTAACGTGGATATTGCCTGCCGCTGTGCGCCGCTAGAGTCATCCGCGCCTCATACCGTGAGGCGGAAATCGACGCAGGATGTGCACGACGTCCGCGCGCGAACGAGACCGCATCCGTTGCCCCCGGCGCCGGATCCAGAGGCTCGGCAGTTCGCAGAGCTGTGCACGGCGACCGTCTCATGCCGCCCCGGAGCAGAAGGCATCGATTGACAGAGTCATCCTGCGCAGACACGCCACAGGAGAAGTCTTGCGAAGATATCTGACGGTATTAGCTTGTCTCACGGCTCTGTCAGCGCCCGGGACTCAAGCCAATGCCATGTCGCCACGCACGGCCGATGACGCGTGCCGCCTGGTGGCGGCCACACCCGCCCTTGGTGCGGGAGGTGTCATCCGCGCATCGGCCACCAGGATCGGCTGCGAGAACTCCGCCACGGTCCAAGTGCGCATCATGCAGTCCCGGCCGGGCCGAGACCAGGTGCTCAAGAGCACGTCTCGTACCGTGAAGAACGGCGACGTCGCGGTGAGCCTGCGTTGCACGACCCTTTCCCTGTACGTGATCGGCTCCGACGGGGACGGGCACCGGCAGCGCTCGAGCACAGTGCGCCTCACATGTGGCCCCATGCCCACGCCGACGCCGAGCCCCACGAGCAGCCCGAAACCCACCGCTGGTCCGAGCCCCACGACGACCCGGACCCCCACCGCTACCCCGACGGCGCCGGCGAAGGGGGTGCCCGGCTGGGAGCTCACCGCGGCCAATACCGGCCTCAATGCGATCGGCCCCGAAGAAGCTCGGGACCTCGCAGCCGCTGGTGACCACCACGGGCGAATGCACGGGCAACAGTTGCGCGGTGACTCCCGGGAAGGTGACGATCCGTGACTCCGACTTCGACGCGTCCAAGCTGAGCGCCAAGACCATCGCGGCCTCGTGCGCGTTCCTCGGCGTCGGAATTCTGCAGCGTAACCGGATGCACGACATGGGTTCGGGCATCTGCTTCTACAACACGGGAAAGCGCCTGGACGCCATCGCGGAAGGCAACTACATCCACAAACTCCGGTCGGACGGTGAGTCGCACAATGACGGTGCCACCATCCGGGACTTCGTGACGACGAGCACGCCCGACCGCAGAGCCGTCTTCCGGGGCAACCGCATCGACTGCTCATCGGGGAACGAGACCGGCGCGCTGTTCTTCCAGACGCTCGGCGCCGACATCGACCAGGTGACCACCGAGCAGAACCTGCTCGAGGGCGGCGGCTACCAGCTCGGCCTGGAAGCAGGCTTCGGACACGTGTACGGCAAGCACATGCGAGCCGTCGACAACCGCTTCTCCGGCACCGGCTGGGGCGCCGGATACGTGGGACGCAAGAACCTGAACCACGGCTGGAGTGAGTGGCAGGACAACTACATCAACGACCCCGCCAAGACCGGCAACAAAGGCCGCGCCATCACCGCGCCCTGACCGGCGCATCGGACGCGTTATTCACCGCCTTCTGTGCCACCTCGCGTCCGACCTGCTATCTAACCGGAATCTCGAAAACGGTCGGGCAACCAGCTCCAAGCCCACGTAAATGGAGAAAGACATGAGCGAACTGATCGAGCCGTTCCAGATCGACATCCCGCAGTCCGACCTCGACGACCTGATCGCCCGGCTCACCCATACTCGCTGGCCGGACCAGAGTCGCGGCGTCGATTGGCGCCAAGGCATCCCGCTGGACCGGGTCAAGGACCTGGCCGAGTACTGGCGCACCGAATACGACTGGCGAGCCGCCGAGGAAAAGCTGAACCGGTTCCCGCAGTTCACGACCGAAATCGACGGCCAGCGCATCCACTTCCTGAACGTGAGGTCCGGCCGGCAGGACGCGCTCCCGCTGCTGATCACACATGGCTACCCGAGCTCGTTCGTCGAGTTCGAAAAGCTGATACCAGACCTGCTGGAGCGCGGTTTCCACGTCGTGATCCCGTCACTGCCGGGTTTCGGCTTCTCCACGCCGGTCCGGGAGCCCGGCTGGGCGATGGGCCGTACCGCGCGGGCCTGGGTGGAACTGATGGCCAGGCTCGGCTACGAGCACTACGGCGTGCACGGCGGTGACGTGGGTTCCGCCATCTCGGGCACGGTCGGCGGGCTGGACGGCGAGCACGTAGCCGGTGTCCACATCGTCACCGATCCGTACACCGCGGCGGCCAGCGCGACCTTCGTACCGTGGCTGGCGGACAAGCTGAACCCGGAGGATGCGATCGACAAGCTGGCCCTGCAGCGGATGGAGGATTTCCGCCGAAACGACTCGGGCTACCTGGCGATTCAGAATACTCGCCCGCAAACCATGGGGTACGGCCTGACCGACTCGCCGGCCATGCAGCTCGCCTGGATCGCGGAGAGCTTCGACAGCTGGACGAGCCTGCCGATCGACACCGACCAGCTGCTCACCAACATCAGCTTGTACTGGTTCACGGGCACGGGGGTGTCCGCGGCCCGCTTCCTGTACGAGCAGGCCCACTCGCAGGACTGGGGCGCCCCGCCTTCGGTGCCGCAGGGATATTCGGTGTTCGGTGCTGACGCGACGGTGCGGCGCCTGATCGACCCTGCCGACGGCGCACACTGGGTGGAGCACGACAGCGGCCGGCACTTCCCGGCGATGGAGGCGCCCGAGCAGCTGGCTGAGGACCTATCCGCTTTCTTCGACGGCCTGAGGTGACGCAGATGTTGAGCCGGCGTGGCCTGAACCGGGCCACGCTGGCGCGCCAGTTCCTGCTGGAGCGGGTTGAGCTGCCGGCGCTGGAGGCAATCGAGCACCTGGCGGGGATGCAGTCGCAGGCTCCGCTCGCGCCGTACGTCGGCCTGTGGACGCGACTGGCGGGGTTCCGGACGGCCGAGTTGTCCGCGCTGACCGTGGAGCGGGCAGCCGTACGCGCGCAGTTGATGCGCAACACCGTGCATCTGGTCAGCGCCCGCGACTGCCTGAGCTGGTACCACCTGTTCGAGTCGGTGCACTCAAGGGACTTCGCCGCCCACTTCGGCGGCCGTCTCGGTGGAGTGGATCAGGCGGAGTTGCTGGAGCACGCCCGGACCATCCTGGATGGGAAGCCGCGTACTCGCGCCGAGCTGGGGCAGGCGCTCGCGAAACGCTGGCCGGACATGGATCCGAAGGTGCTGGCGTACGCGGCGACGCACCATCTGGCGCTGGTCCAGGTTCCGCCACGCGGCCTGTGGGGTCAGTCAGGACGGGCGGAGTGGAGCACGATCGAGACCTTTCTCGGTCGCCGTCCGAATCCCGAGTCGCAAGCCGAGGGTCTGGTACGCCGCTATCTGAACGGATATGGTCCCGCGAGCGTCGCCGACGTACAGCGCTGGTCCGGGCTGACCCGGCTGCATGAGATCACCGAGCGGCTCGACCTGGTCCGGTTCCGCGACGAGGAAGGACGTGAACTGTTCGACCTGCCCGACGCGCCGAGGCCCGACCCGGACACCCCCGCGCCGCCCCGCTTCCTGCCCGAGTACGACAACCTGCTGCTGTCGCACGCGGACCGGTCCCGGATGATCACGGACAGCCGCCGGGTACCGTTGCCTCCGGGCAATGGCGCCAGGACCGGCACCCTGCTGGTGGACGGTATCTGGCGCGGTGTCTGGAGCCTGCGTGCCGGCGAGATCCACCTCGAGCCGTTCACGCCGCTGTCGTCGGCTGAGCGCGACGCCGTGGAGCCCGAGGCCGAGATGCTGCGCAGATTCCTCGAGATGCGGACTGGGTGAAGGGGCGTGCCAAGACATCGACTGTCGCTCGACTCTTCACCCGGGTTCCGCGGTTGGCAGTCACACGTGGCGAACGAGCTGGGATAGACGGCCTGCAGTGAACTTTGGGGTGTTACGAGAGCTAGTAAGTGGACGTTTAGGGCCTACTACCGGCATATGGCACCGTTTGTTCCGCAGCTCGGTCGTCGGATTGGCGAACGCTTCAACCCGTTTCGGTAATGCATGGGCGATTCAGGCCAGCGCATCACGCCCACCTGGCCCTGAAAGATCCTGTCTCATCTTGAAAGGCGGCGCTTCGCCCACGTTTGATCGACGGCCGCCTGGCCAGCCGCTTCACCTGGCAGTACCCCGAAAACATGCCGCAATCGCGACCGTATCCCAGCGACCTGTCCGACGCCCGATGGGCTCTCGTCGAGCCCGTCCTGACAGCCTGGCGTGCCGAACGCCGCGTAGACGCACGGGCCCATGACCTCGACGAGGGGATCAGGTGCGGCGGGTTGAACGGGTGCCCGAGGATGGACCGGTTCGGACGGGCCCAACCGGCCTGCAGCTCGGTGAGGGACAGGCCGGATGCTGACGACGCCACGAGGGCACCCTTGGCAAGGGCGGGTTCGATCTCGGCGTACAGCTGGTGCTTGAGCTCGATCCCGACCCGCCCATCCGGGGACGGGTCGCGATCGAACAGCGTGACCGACTTCCCGGCGGCCAGGGTCCTTTGAGACCGAATCGCTCCCGGGCCTGCGCGCCCGCCTCGAAGTCGCCCGCTGACAGACGATCTCCCTCATGATCTCGCTTCGCCACGTTCCAACCTGACCGCCAGCACACCAGCCCGCTCTACCTGCGGAAACAGGATAGAACTCTCATGCGGGCCAGATCGCTTGACACACCTCTGTCCGGCCAATTGGCTAGGTCCAGCCACGGGAGCAGGGGGATCAAGACCATGAATGAATTGAGATCACAGAGCTTGGGAAACCTCCCGAGTCCGTCCGCACAGCCCTCGATATTCACGGGCGACGTAGAGGAAATGCGAGCGCAGGTCTCGCAGAACTTCTCGCCGCACGGCCTCAAGGTCATCAAAAGCCATTCAAATGGTGGCCGCTACAGGCTTCTGCACCGCGGGAACATCATCTTGCACGCACTGGCGTACGGGGCAGAAATACGTGTCGAAGTACCAGTGTTACCCGACTTCTACAACATTCACGTGCCGTTGACCGGTGGCGGACGACTAACGGTCGGGGGCCAGGATGTTGCTGCACCACTTACCATCATCGGCCCTCGGCGGCGCATCGACATGAACTGGAGCGTCGATCACGATATCATGATCATCCAGATTCCTGAGGTGCTTGTCGATCGCGTCCTTGAGGATCAGCTCGGTGATGCCCCGAAAAAAGACATGTACTTCGAGCCGCAAATCGTCGGTGAGAGCCTCCTGGGGCGGGCACTCACCGCACTTTCCCTCCCTGCTGCGGCAGGGAAAACGTTCCCCTTTGCGGCCTCATCTCTCGCCGAACACCATTTCGAGCAGTTTTTGCTGCACACTATGCTCGGCTCACAGCCCCATACCTACTCTGCCGACCTCGATGAGCCCAGTGCCCCATCGACCTCCGCGGCGATTCGCCGCGCACGCCATTTCTGCGAAGAACACGCCGCTGAGCCGATCACCCTGAGCGACATCGCCACTGCGGCCAGGGTGAACGTCCGTACCCTTCAATCGGGCTTCCGCGAACACCTGCAGACAACGCCCATGGCCTATCTGCGCAATGTACGGCTGGCCCGGGCTCACGCCGAACTTCTCCACATCGCAGCGACAGGCAGCCAGACAACTGTTACAGAGGTGGCGCTCCGCTGGGGTTTCACGCATCTGAGCCGGTTCGCCTCCTTCTACCGCCAGACCTACGGTCACGCGCCCTCCGTCACACGTCGAGGACCACAGTGAAGGCGACGCTTGAGGTTGCGAGACGCGTGCGCCCGGTTCGCGCGGGCTCCGCGCGATGAGAAGGAAGACCACGATGTGCGGCGGTCGGTCGGTGCCCGGCACGCTCCCGGTGGCTGGATCGTCGCGGCCGGTTGGAACGGGCTGCGTGTACTTCGCGATCGCCGCCGCGCCGGGCCCCGGAAACTGTGCGCCGGCGGTTACACCGGTTCAACGGCGAAGGGATCGATGGAGGAAGACGCACCGGGCGTGGATCAGGAAACGCTCGAAATGATGGACGGCCAGGCAGCCGGCGGGCAGCGCATGCGAAAGACCTGATCACCGGCACCGGGTGCTCGGCGGGGCGCGTCGCCATCCATCTGGAAGCGCCGTCCCGGTCCGACGATGTTGTACGGCGACGTCACCTCGCTGCCGTCCATGGTCGCGCGCCCGGTCCCGGCGAGCGCGGTCTGGAGGTGGTAGCTCGCGCGCAGTTCCGGAACGTCCAGGTGGATGCCCCGCGCCGTACTCCAGCAGGTAGAGCGAGGGCTCTCCGTGGTGGACGATCCCCAGCCGGCACTGTGCCGGGCGGTCCTCGACGTTCCTGAGCCCGTGCGGCGCGAAGCTCTCGGCCGCCACGGCCTGCATCCGCTCCCGACCAGCGTCTGGGGGTGGACTGCGAGCCCCGCCGCGGCCCGGTAATTGCTGTGGGACGCCATTTCCGACCGCCGTTGGACCTGCGGCAACGCGACGGAACGCGTGGAAGCTCCGCCACGGTGGCGAGTGACCTCACAGACGGCCGTGAGATCGCCGGTTGGACGACAGAGCACGCCCGTGACGCGCGGCCCGTTCCGGAAACGATCGTCCGGTATCCGAATCGCGCAGCAGGCCGCTCGCTTGCCGGATAGTCCGGCATTCCAGCTCTCCGTACGATCCACTGCAGGAGACCGAGAGACACGAGTATCAGGAGGAAAAGTGCGCAAGACCGTTCTCGCCCTGGCCGCGACTTTAGCGTTCACCGGGGCTGGATTCGCGTTCGCCGCCGCTCCGGCGAGCGCCGAGAACCGCGACTTCTCAGTCGACAACCGCGACTACTCGGTGGAGAACCGCGACTTCTAGCGTAGAACCGCGAAGCTCCGGCCACCGACCAGGAACAACGGCCGGCGACTGAGCGGATCCGATATGCCTGATAAGGCGTGCAGATTCCTGCACACCGTACTGTGAGCCCTTTTCATCCTGAGTAGCGGCCTTCTTCCACCAGCTGCAGCACGAGGATCGCCTGCACGAGTGCGGTTGCGCGATGCGGGCAACAGCG
>NZ_JBITHZ010000061.1:0-46440 GCF_044458585.1 Nonomuraea sp. NPDC050451 | reverse complement strand
CTCGACGGCGCAGCTCGGCGGGGTAGGGAGACTTACCTGGCATGGACTCGATCCTCTCAAGAGATCAAGTCTCCACCGAAACCGGGGCGATTCAAAACCCTCACAAGCCCTTGAGATCTCTGCCACGCCCTCATCCTGAGCAATGGATGTCATGCGGTGCCAAAACTTCCTTCAGACCATGGACAGCCGAGCGCCAAGTCGTACCAAAAGAGACCGACGCCTGGTGCTAGAATCCGTCGACGAAATCACCGGCGTCACCACACTCGCGGCGAGAACGTCTGATGCCGGTCACGGAGAGGTCGTGAAAGCCTTCGACAGACCGGTCACGTCCAAGACCCTGCGCAACATGCCGTGCACATGGGCCAGCTTCATGCTGCCGCCTGCGGCGACAAGACACCCCTGTGCCTGAAGCAAGGCCCGCAGCCCGGTGGAGTCGCAGAAATGGAGGCCGGCAGTGTCGACGGTGAGACAGGTGCAGCCCTTCTCGAGGGCGGTGTCCACGAGTGGTTGCAGAAGCGGCGAAGAGGATAGGTCGAGGTCACCGTCCAGAATCAGATCGCCGGCAGGGGCATGGACGACCAGACGCAGGTCCAGTGTGTTCATCGAAAACCCCTCCGTTGATGTGGTCCACGTAACGGAGCAGCCCCTTGCGAGTTGCCACATCTATTGACACTACGCCCTGGCACTTCTGACCGTGAAAGCTCCGCCGCGGCCCACATGCCGTCAGGCATGAACCCCAACCACGGCAACGTGCACGGCTGGACGGCCAGGCCCAGCCACGCACCGCCAAGGCCTGGTGGAGCATTGCGACCCCTGTCCGGCACCGGGTCCGGGGTGCCGGTGCAGCACCCAGGCGATGCACAAGACGGCCGCAGCGACCATGGTCGCCGGGCACGACGTCAGCGTCCTGCCCGGCGTCATCGACGGCGAGTGGCCCGCCGAGGCGGGCGCCAAGGACCTGGTCGGAACCTTCCGCCGCCGGTCATCCTCAAGTAGGACTCCAAGGGCATGCCCCTGGCCCGCCGCAAACACGACCTGGCCGCAGCGGCAAAGGAATTACGCGAGGGCGTACGGGCGCCGTTCACCGAACGGTTCTAGCCCGGCCACTCACTCACCGCCGACGGCCTGGACAACGGCGAGCAGTCGCGGGTGCTGCCGCTGCTGGAGAGCCCGACCGAAGCGACTTCTACGTAGACGCCACCCGATCATTCGGTGCGCATCTGCCCGGCCTCGCGGCAGGCGTTCACGTCGCGGCATTTCCTTGGGGCGCGGCGGCGCGGGGCCGGTGGCCGTTCAGCGTGGCGCCGCCGGGCCTGTCCTTCCCTTTGCCGCTGGCGGCGGCCGAGACATGCACGATGCAGCCGTGCTCGTCACGGGCGTCGGCGTCCGGGTCATCCAGCCAGTGTCCGCCTTCGGCCAGGTAGCGGAAGCAGATGCTGGTGCCCTGCGGCAGGGCGATCACGGCGGTGTGGGCACCGTACTGGCTGCGCTGCATGGGGTGGGCGTAGGGGTCCCAGTGGTTGAAATCCCCGACCACCGAGACGTGTCCGGGAATGTCGGGAGGCAGCGTGAAGGTGACGTCGACCAGCCCGTCCTCGGTCGGCTCTCCCTGCCTGATCACGATATTCGCTCCCCTCGTCGCGTGGCGCACCCCATGCCCCCATGCCAGGCTCGGCACGATGTTAAGGCGACAGAACCCGGGCAAGGGGTGCGCCAACGCACTCATTGCACGCCCACGGCGCCGGGACGGCCAATTCAACGCGACGCCGGACGAGCACGTCTTGATCTGTACATGCCGGTCGCTTTACGCGCAGAGATGACCGGAGGGTTCGGCAACCACGTGCCGTCGGCGGCGGAATGTCGATCGATGATCTGTTTCATCCCCGAGCACCACCGGGGATCGGCAAGAACCCGGTCATGCCTGTTCGCGGACACCAAAGCCAGGGTTGCTCTTGGTTCGGGCCAGGGCCAGGCTCTGAACCGCGCCGTTTCTGTCGGAGATCAGGGCCTTCAACAGCGCCGGAACGGGGCCCCGCAGGCCGCCAGCCTCAGGCAATGACGGTCTCCACGATCAGAGATCCCAAGGCGCGCCCCGATCTGCTGACCCCGATGGTGGCCGAGGCGTGGCGCGCTCGGGCAGACGCAGCACGAACCGGGCCCCGCGGGGACTGTCCTGAGCGGTCAGGGTTCCGCCGTGGGCTTGGGCGATCTGCCGGGCGATCGGCAGCCCGAGCCCGGTGCCACCGGGGTCGCGGGCGCGGGAGGCTTCAAGGCGGGTGAAGCGCTGGAAGATGGCCTCCCGGTGCTCGGGGGCGATCCCTTCGCCGTCATCGCTCACCTCCAGCGTCACGACGCCGGCATCCAGCGTCAGGATGACAGTGACGGCGGAGGCGGCATGCCGTTCGGCGTTGTCCAGCAGGTTGTTCAGCAGCCGGGACAGCTCGATCCGTGAGCCGTCCACCATGACGCCGGGTGTGAGGCGGTGGCACAGGTCGGTCTTGGCCATGCGGCGCTCCAGGTCGCCGGCGACCAGTTCGGTGAAATCGATCGGCTCGTGGCGACCGGTGACGCCGGCGTCCAGCCGCGCTTCTTGGAGCAGGTCGCGAATGAGGGCCTGCATGCGTTCCACGCTGTCCAGGAGCGCGTCGGCGGTGCGCTGCCAGTCGGCCTGGTGCGGGTCGATCAGCGCCTCCTCGATGCGGATACGTATGGCGGTCAGGGGGCTGCGCAGGTCGTGGGAGGCGTCGGAGGCGAAGCGGAGCTGCTGATCCACCGCCGTCTGGGCGCGTTCCAACGCCCGGTTCGCGGTCTCGGCCAGGGTCCGCAGCTCGTCGCGGTATTTCGGCACGGGCACCCGGTGACGTAGATCACCAGACGTGGTGATGTGGGCCAGATTGCCGCTGATAGCGTCCACAGGCTGCAGCGTCTTGCCCACGATCCGATAGCTGCCGGCCACAGCCACCGCGACCAGCAGCACGCAGCCGATGGCGAGTGGGATGATCAGCTCTGAGCCGACGTACCAGGGGACGTCGGGGACGGCCATGTTCAGCTGCCAGACGCCGTCCTCGCGGTGGAACGGGTAGGCGAGCACGATCATGCAACGGTCGGGGAAGACCCTTGTGTCGCAGGAGGTGGTGGTGGCATAGGCATCGGGATCCGGGCGCAGGTTGGTCATCGGCGGCTTACGCGACATGTCACGGGTGGCCGTGACCATGATGCCGACCGGGTTGAACACCTGGATCGCCTGCCCTGGGCCGCTCTCGGTCAGATCGGGGACGCGCTGGCGCATTTGAGCGCCAAGATTCACGGCGCCGGTGAAGAGCTGATCGGTCCGGTAGTCGATAGCCGCCTGCCGGCCCATCACCACGATGAACACCGCCATAGCGGTGCACAGCAGTGCCGTGACGGCGCCGGCCACCACGGCCAGGCGGCACCTGATCGAATAACGATGCCACCAGCTCACTCTGATCACCCCCTCTGATCAGAGACACCGCGATACCTCCTTTGTTCCTTACCGGTTCACAGAAGAGCGACGACCAAAAGGTGGCAAACGTCAGCACCGACGCATGAAACACCCATCCCATGGCATGGGGACACCAGACATACAACGGTCAGGCGGTGGCTGTGGCGAGCACCTCGGCGAGGTTGCGATGTACACCGGCACCGCTGCACCGGTGAGGCGAAATACACGGGCGGCTTGGCGCCGCAGCGCGACCAGGCGGACCGCGCAACGGTCGTCCCGCGTCCTGGCGTACCCGCAGCTCGATAGTCGCTTCAGCTATCGCCTCGTCGAGAGCGTCCCCGGCGAAGTCGAAGGGGGCCGCCGTGGACCACGCCTCCACCCCGGTCTGCCTCACCGGTGCGGAAGCATGGCTTGTCCAGGTCCTTCGCCCAGCGGGCGCCCGGTTCTCGACCACCATGACCACGCCGGATGTCTCTGCGGCCCCGGTGCCTCAGACCGATCACGTGGATTCGCCGCACCGGAGCCGTACGTACCAGGACTATCGTGGAGGAGTGGGCGGACTCACCTTCCGGCGACAGCACCTACCGGGTGTCACCGTCATCTCCGTCGGTGGGGAACTCGACATGACCACCGCCGGCGAGGTGGAGGAGGCCATCCGCCGCACCTGTCAGCCGGGCGATGAGGTCGTCATCGATCTGGCCGGCACCCCGTTCATGGACTGCGTCGGATTGAACGCCTTGCTACGCCTGCGCTGGAAGGTGGGATGCAGCGGCGGCACGGTCCGGCTGGTCGCGCTACAGCGCGAGCCCGCCCGTTTGCTTCGCCTCACTGGCACTGAGCGGTATCTGTACGTTCACCGCAACCTCGCGGAGGCACTCGCCGTGGCCACCGCTGCCAGGCGACCAGCTTCCCGATGGGCCCATGGGGCTGACCGGACTTCGCCTCCTAATGCTTCGTAACGGTACAGTGCATCGATTGTTCTGATTACCGGTGAGTGGCGGGATCCGTCCTGAGCGCTGAGCCAGATGCGGCGCACCCGCCGAAGAGCCATGGGGCCTTGCCTCGATCACCCAAAGTCGCGCGGCTCCCGTACGCGGTGTGCCGCGTCATGTCCGTAACAGTGCGAACATGCCTGATGGCCCGTCGTTCCCGGCGAGGTGCAGGGTCGGACTTGCCCTTTGGCGAGGACAACCAGGTAGGAGCGCCGGTAGACCTCAGATGCTGCGGAGCCATGGCGCCTCGTGTACAGGAGTTCTGACGCATCGTGGCCATGCTGGCTGGGCGGGTTGTCCGGCCGGGTACCCGTCCACGACGTGAGGACGCATCGGTGCGCCGACTCTGCGGGCGTCGATCCTGCCCGCCGAAGATCCCGGCCGTGAGTTCGGAGACGAAGGTGAATGTGCTGTTCTCTGATACTGCTGTGTCTACCGGCGTAGCCGGTGGGATGCGGGTGCGGCCGACGGTGACGATAAAGAGCATCGACAGCGCGGTCAGGATGACGACGGCGAGGAACACGCATACGAGTTCGTGGCGCGTGGTGTGACAGGCGAAGCGTTGCGGCCCCTGTCTGGCGGAGGCGGTGTTCAGCGCGTCCATGCGCCAGGCGAAGGCGCGGTCTTGATGGCGGAGGTTCTGTTCGATCTCCCTCCCACCGAACAGGAACAGCCAGAAACTGACCGCGTTCAGCCGGGGAAAGGCGACGTCGGGTGCACCGATCTGCAAGGGCATGATGACGTTGGCGAACCCGGCGAACAGCAGCAACATGATCGTGCCGTGCATGGTGAACAGCTGGTCGTACGTTTCCTGACTCACCAGGTCCATGCCGGGCTGGATCAACTCGGCGCGAATGACCAGCGCCATGATGCCGGCCAGCGCGAAGAAGAGGAACGAGGCGATCAGATACATGTAACCGATCACCTTGTGATCGATGGACGACAGCCAGTCGGCGCCGATCCGGCCGATGTGATGCGCATGCCGGCGGGGACAAGGCCTGTCACAGCAGTGCTTGGCTGCATGCCGACCGCCTGTGCGTGACTTCGTGGCGTGCTGGTTTAGGGTTCAGATGATGTTGACCGAGAGCTTCGCGACAGAAGCCGATTGCCTTTTCAGGACAGTCGGACGCGGTTGAGCGCTTGACCGGCGGTGGATCTGGACAAATCGTGGATCGGCTGCAGATGCGGTTGCGGGCAAATGTGAGTTGCTCGATCATATCTGCGGCCGAATTTTGCAAGGAAAGGGGTTATTCGGCCTCGGCTTTTTCGTGCGGGATCAGGCGAGCCAGTTGTCTGGCATTGACCTGTGCGTTGTCGCGGTAGCAGTTGTTCATGAGAATGTGCGTCGTGTCGGCGCCATCGGCCAGCCGCCGTAGCCGGGGCGCCCACTCCCCCAACTCCTTCTCGCTGTAGAGATAGCCGAACCGCTCGTGGACGTCGTGGCTGGTCCATTTCGCCGAATGGCCGTGGAAGCGCACCACGGCCAGGTCCGTGGTGGCGGCGAGCACGGGCGGGATGGAGTCGGGGTAACCCTGAGGCATGTCCACGCTCACGTACGGAAGCCCGTAGGAGGTGAGGAAATCCAGCGTCTCTGCCTGGTTCTCCTCGCTCATCCAGGTGTGGTTCCGGAACTCGACGGAGATCCGCAACGGATCGCAGCGTGCCTTGCACTCCAGGATGTACTGCTTGTTGCGCTTGCCGATCGGAAACCACCGCGGAAACTGGAAGAGGACCGCGCCCAGCCTGCCCGAGTCGTGCAGCGGCGCCAGGGCCGTCAGGAACCGGTCCCATATCTGCTCGACGGCCTGCGGGTCCAGGTCGCGGAGGTAGAGGTTCTTCTTGGTGTCGCCAAGGCGGTCCCGCAGGTCTTTGGGCAGAGCCGTCGGCTTGGTCGGATGCTGGGTCAGCAGCGAGAACGCCTTGATGTCGAAGGTGAACCCCGCCGGAGTGCGGTCGCGCCAGAGGGAGACCGTGCTCTCTGGGGGTGGTGCGTAGTAGGACGAATCCACCTCCACCACGGGGAACCGGCTCGCATAGTAGGCCAGCCTCTCCTGCGCGGAGGTGACGTCGTCGGGATACCACCCCGACTCCAGCAGCGTCTTGTCGGTCCACGAAGCGGTCCCCACCAGGATGCGGCCCATGCCCGACCCGTACCCGAACCGTCCCTATCGAGACGCACGGCCCCGCAGCCGACCGCCGCAGCGTTGCTCACGCTGGCCGCCATGGCCGCCTGCACGCATCGGTTCTGCCGACGGCCTCGAGACACTGGCGGACCCGCTCAGCCGTGAATCACATGACTCCGCGAGCCCGTGACGGGGAACCGAGGTGATCAGCACCCCATGCCCCCACCAGCTCCGCTGCCGCCTCGGCGCGCCCGGGAAGCGCCGAGCCAGCAGCGGTCGGCCCCTTCCGGGCTGGACGCCGGGCAGGTGAACGACTTCTTTCTCCCCGCGGCGGGGCACGCGCCGAGCGCGGGTGACCGCCTCCTCCGGATTGCGCCCGTCGGTGAACATCCACGTGGCCCAACGCTCCGGGATGTCCAGGGCCGGGCGCGATGTGCGTGCACAGGATTGAGGGGCACGGGCGAAGCCCGTCAGTGTCGTACCTGTAATGGCGATGGCCACGCGTGGGCCAGGGTTTCCCTTCGATCAGGCCCGCTGTCCCACTCCGGTCAGGAACTCCCGGACTCTGCCCGGCCCACTGGTGCGAGACGACAGCGGGGGCGTGTCCATGTCCGCCGCGGCGCGCGTGCCTTCAAGGAGTTCCTGGATGGCCTCGACCGCGGTGTGGGCAGGGGCCCAGCCCAGTTCGGTACGAGCGCGGGTGGTGTCCATGATCGGCAGATGGAGCAGCATCTCGAGGAGACCCGGTGAGGCAGGTACCAGGCGCATGTGCCAGGCGACGGCTGCCGCGCCGTGCAGCAGCCATTCCGGCGCCGGAACGAGACGCGCATCCAGCAGATCCGCCAGCACGCGTGGTTCGACGATCGGATCGGCTGCGATGTTGAACGGGCCCGAGACCGGTTTGGTGACCGAGAGCCGGTAAGCCTGGGCGGCGTCGTCGGCGTGCAAAGCTTGGAAACGAAGCCCTGGCGTGTCCGGTACGAAAGGCACCAGGCCTGGACGCACCAGCTGATGGGGCAGGAAAGGACCGGCGAACAGTCGCCGCTGCTCGGTGGCGGCCTCACGCTTGAAGATGAAGCCCGGGCGCAACCGTACCACCCGGACCGCCGGATGATCGCGCTCGAACACGTCCAGCGCCCGCTCCACGTACGCCTTCTCCCGCCCATAGGCCGCCATCGGCCAACCGTGCGTCGGCCAGTCCTCGGTGACAGGAGTGTCTTTGGGGCCGGGCGAGTAGGCGCCCACAGAAGAGGCGTAGACCAGGACCGGGACCTGCGATCGAGCCACCGCGTCGAACACGCGCAGGCTGCCCAGCGCGTTGGCCCTCCACGTGGTCCGGGGATTCCGCGTCGGCTGGAACAGCCAGGCAAGATGCACGACCGCGTCGGCTCCTCGCAAGTGCGGAGCCAGGTCGTCGGTCGCGACGTCCAGCATCTGCCACGCGGTCTTGTCCGGATGCCAATCTGGCAGCCTGCGCGCCAGTCCAAGGATTGAGGTGACGCCGGGATCGGCGGCGAGTGCGGAGACGACGCTGGTGCCGACGTTGCCGGTCGCGCCGATGACGACTACACGCATGCGCGCCCGCTGCCCGGCGGCCCAGGCGTCAAACCCCAGGTCACGTTGCTGGTGCGCCAAGGGGAGAACGAGCCATGGCGCATGGGGCGCTACGGACGGTTCGAGATACACGCGAACGCCCCCTGCTTCGACCACTTCATCGTGAGGGAGCGGTCCACCCGAGATCGACAGTTCAGGGGATGCGGCAGGACCGTCGACAGACGCCGATGCGATACGCAGGCCGGTGTCTGGCGGTATTTCCGGCTCTGACGTCAGATAACGGATTGCTGCGACCGCGTCGGCGGTCAGCGTGAGGCGTGTTTGTGCCAGATGGAGAACCGGGATGACCACAGCGGATCATCGGCGAGAGAGCGTGCCGTCGCCAGCCCGCGGCATTCACGAGCACGCACGGGAAGACCTCTTCAGGGCCGCGTCCATCCCCGGCCACGTTCAGACCGTATCCGCCGACGATCAGGTGGAGGTGGACCGCGGCGGCGGCAACACGAGTCGTCGAGATAGCGGGACAATCACCGGCCGGTGGACGCGACATCGAGTCGAATCCGTGTCCCGAGCCGCATGGCATCACCGGCCGCGAGGCGCCGGCCTGGGCCGGTGGAGACGACGGCTTGTTTCCGTGGGTACCGGCTGAGCACGTGCGGCCCCATGGATCATTCACAGGCACCGATCCTGCAAGCGTTGCAGGCATACCACGACAGCGGACAGTTGCCTTTCACCCCGCCCGGCCACGAGCAGGGCCGGGGCGTCGATCCGCGGGTCAGGGCGGTGCTCGGCGAGGCGGTCTTCCGCTCGGACGTCCTCGCGGTCGGCGGGCTCGATGATCGCGCATCCTCCGGAGGAGTCCTGGAGCAGGCCCAGCAGTTGATGGCCGACGCAGTGGGCGCCGGACAGACGTTCTTCTCCACCTGCGGCAGTTCCCTGTCCGTCAAGGCGGCGATGTTGTCGGTGGCAGGGCCGCGCGAAAAGCTGCTGATCGGCAGGGACGCCCACAAATCCGTGGTGGCGGGCCTGATTCTGTCCGGGATCTGCCCGGTATGGGTGGAGCCGCAATGGGACGAGGACCTGCACCTGGCTCATCCCCACCTCACCGCAGGCGTTCGCCGACGCCTTCGACGAGCATCCCGATGCGCGAGGCGCTCTGGTGGTGACGCCCTGGCCGGGGATGTACGCTCGCACATCGAGGCCATCGAGGGGCTGCACCTGCATGGCCGCGACGACTTCTGCGGTCCCGGGCGTGCCTTCGACGCCGACCCGCTGCAGCTGGTCGTGGACGTGAGCGCCTTGGGGACGGGCGGCTACCAGATCGCCGACTGGCTGCGCGAACACCACCGGATCAACGTCGGCCTCGCCGACCACCGCCGCATCGGCGTGCAGCTCACCCACGCCGATGACAGCCAGACGATCGGCACGCTGCTTGACGCGTTGCAGGATCTCCGCAAGCCCGCAACCGAGCTGCCGCCCCCGCCGCGCGTGCAGATCCCTCGCCGTGCGAGTTGCGGCTGGAGCAGGCCATGGTGCCCCGTGATGCGTTCTTTGCCAGAATCGACCACTTCCGTGACAGCAGGCAGCAGGTCGCGTCGCCGTGGAACTCCTCACGCCCTACCCGCCCGGCATTCCGGCCGTACTGCCGGGAGAGCGCCTGACTGACAAGGTCCTGCGATACCTGCACAGCGGCACCGAGGGCGGCCTGGTCATCCCGGACGCGGCCGACGTCTCCTTGAACACCGCCGCGTGGTGGCCGGAGACCGTTGACGCAGACCCACGAGCATCGTGCCCAGTCGACGCAGACGGGCGGCGGTGTTCGGCGTGGGCGTAGCGAGGTGTGGAAGACGTGATCGTGGGGCAGCGGGTCTGGGCGGATGTGGTCACGGTGTCGCCCTGGAGGGAGCTGGATGGCGCGATCAGCGAGGCCGGTCGTGGCGACGGGCCGGCGCACGCGCATTCCAGGCTGCGGCGCTACCACTCCCCCGGCGGGCCGCCCCGCGTCGCTTGAGGGAGGGACATGCGTCTGCACAGCGTCATGGCCCCGATGCTCGCCAAGCGCGTCGATCACTTCCCGGTGGGGCGACCGGGAGAGTTCTTGTTCGAGCCGAAGCTGGACGGCTTCCGCTGTCTGGCAGTCGTCGACTCCGACCGGGATGTGCATCTTCAGTCACGGCACGGGAGCAGGTTCAACGAGCGCTTTCCTGAGGTCGTGTGGGCCGTCTTCAAGCATCTGCCCGCGGCCACTATCGCGGATGGCGAGATCGTGCGCTGGTCCTCGGGCAGACTCGACTTCGCCGCGCTCCAGCACCGCATGGTCGTCGGACGCCGCGCGGCCGAGCAGCTGGCCCGGACGCAGCCGTGCCACTACGTCGTTTTCGACCTGCTGCGGATATGCGGCCGCGACATGATCGCCAAACCGCTGATCGAACGCCGTAAAGTGCTGGAGGAGTTGTTCGCGTCCGTGCCCGCGGCCGGCGTCCTGGCGCTCGGCATGCAGACTGCCGACGACAGCGAAGCCCGCGCCTGATAC
The DNA here is from genome assembly GCF_044458585.1 of Nonomuraea sp. NPDC050451. Lineage (NCBI taxonomy): Bacteria > Bacillati > Actinomycetota > Actinomycetes > Streptosporangiales > Streptosporangiaceae > Nonomuraea > Nonomuraea sp. NPDC050451. Next base: position 35,775 of record NZ_JBITHZ010000061.1, on the reverse strand, counting down.
GGCTCGCTGCACCTGGCGGGGGTCAGGGCCCGACCGACCGATTAGGCCTTGCCGTCCAGCTCGCCACGTGCCCTGGCTGGGGTTCGTGCCGGACGAGGTGGACTCGGCGCCGCAGGTGGCCGTGGCCCGCCTGGCTGAGCGGCTGGGAGTGGATCCGGCCGTTCTCGCCGAGTACGATCAGCGGGAGCAGACACGCAGCAATCATCTGCGGTTCGTGGCCGGCTATCTGGGCTGGAAGAGCGCTCCAGCAGGGAGCACCGCGATGAAGGAGCTGGAGCAGTTCCTGCTGGACCGTGCCGTGGAACACGACTCACCCACGTTGCCGTTCAACCTCGCCACCGACTATCTGATGGCGGCCAAGAGGATACGGCCGGGCGTGACGATGCCGGCCAAGATGGTGCCCACCGCCCGGACCAGCGCCACCGCGCTGACCTGGGACTGGAGACCGCTGCGCCCGGCGACTGTGGCTGTGATGTGACCCGCCAGGACAAGAAGGAGCCAACCGGCCCTGCCAGCCTGGGGACATGCCGTCCCGCCTTCTCAGGGTCTGCTGTGGGTGAGCAGGGCGAGCAGTGGAGCAGGCCATAGGCGGCCGTCATGTCCGCAGCAGCATACGTCACGGGCGTCCGGTCCGGGCGATGCCGGGAATGAGGGCGCCCAGATCGGCCGTGCGCGGCTGATGGAGAGTGACCTCGATGTCGAGCGGACGCGAGGCGGCAACGGGTCGATGCTCGTCACGCCGACTGACTGCGTGGCTGGCGCCCTGTCGCATACCTCCTGCGGAGGCAAGGTGTCGGCCGCGTGCTGGCCGAGCCCGCGTTTGACCGGCACGGTAAGGCTGTCGGCAACAGGGCGGTGAACTCATGCACGCCGCGTCGTCGCCGCTGGCCAGCACGACCGGCGCGCCATAGGAGCCGCCAGCAGGGTGTTGCTCCCGAGCTCGTCGTGGGAGCTGCCGTTGATGCGCACGTCGAGGATGGCGTCGGCGATGGTGTGGGCGAGCACAGAGCCGCTGCCCCCGCGCGGGCGTGGTGGCCCACGAAACCAGGCGACCTCGCGGGGTGCGGCGGTGGTGTCAATTTGGCTTGTGCAAGGTGCGGTGGTTAGCGCGGCGGTGGGTCAGAGCGTTGACAGTCGTTGGCGAGGGTGGCTCGTAGCCGATCGTGTTTGAACTGGTATCTGGCTCCGGCGGTGCGCAGCACATGACGCCGGCGGGCGTCTTCGAGGAACCGCATCCCGCGCAGAGGAAACAGCCCGCGTATCCGGAGCTGGGCGAAAAGCAGGCCGGTGCGCCAGATGTCGGAGATCGCCGCGACGGAGCCAAGGGTGATCATGATGCCGAACCCGGCGGCGGCGACGATCCCGGCCAGCAGGCCGTGGGTACGGCCGTTCTGGAAGCCCAGCGCCACACTGATAGGGATCGCGGCGCTGCAAGCCACCAGCAGGGCGCGCTGGCGGTCCAGGCGCCAGCGCATGCGGGGAGTGGGCGGGGTGTCGATGTCGGCGATCGGGCGTGCCACGCTGACCATGAGCCCGAACCCGAACGCGACGATCAGCCCGGCAACCGTTCCGTGCAGCGGCGCCTTGGTCAAGCCGTAGGCCAGCCCGATCGGCACCCCGATGGTCGTGGCGGCCAGCAGATCGACGCCGCCCGGACGTAGCCTGCTCCACCAGGAGCCGGTGCTGGAGGTGGGGCGGATGCGAGTGGCGGCGTGCCCGGCGGCGGCCGCCGCGACGATCCCGGCGGCCAGGCCGAACGGGTAGTTGATCTGGTTGCCCACGGCCATGGCCACTACCGCAAAGATCGCCAATCCTACTGCGGTGTTGAACGCCGAGCGCGGCCATCGGTGTAGCAGGCGGGCGGGCCGTCCGCCGAAGGCGGTGTGGAGCTTGTCTGTCCAGTCGGGGCGGGGGTCGCGCAGTTCGGAGACCAGGCCGGCCAGCAACCCGAAACACGCACCCATGCGGACGCCGTACCACATGCCGAAAGCCGTTCCGGTATCACCGGCGACCGTGTACCGCCCGATCGGGCCGAACACCACGGCGCCGATCCCGCACATCAACAGCATTCCGGCAAGTGCGTTGAACAGGCAGCGCTCCCACATCGGCGCCCAGTGGTGCATCTGCCACCATGCCAGGTCGCCGCGGCCCATCTGGATGGCCAGATACCTGAGCCACCTGCCGGCCTGCTCCGCTGGAGGGCCGGACCGGTGGGGCGGGTAGGCGGTGGGAACGACGCGATCAAGCAGGTGCTCCTCGGCCTGCTCGCGCGTGGCGAAACGGCCTGGCTGGAGCAGGCCGGCGGCGGCGTGCGGGTCCTCGCGCAGGAGGGTGAGGGTCAGCGGCGTGTCCAGTGCCTGGCTGACCGGGTCGTCGGGGTGCCGCTGGAGACGGTCGATCAGTTGGTTCATGGGATCGCCATCGGCAGGCGGGTCTGGCCGATAGTCCTGCAGATATCTGATCGCCTGCTCGCCTGCGACGGGTAGGAGCTCCACGGCCGCGGCGCCGTGCAGCGGCGTGGTCTTGGTCTGTACGGCGGCGGTGAAGTCGTCGGTGCGGGCCAGCACCATCAGCCGGAAGGAACGGCGCTGCCGGTTGATGTGCTGCAACGCGTGGACTTGGCGAGGCTGGTCCATCTCATCAAAGCCGTCCAGGAGTAGCGACACCATGCCGTGGCGAACCAGCTCGCCCGCCGCGTCCGGGCCGTATTCGGGAGAGGCGAGGAAGGTGTAGGCGGTGGCGAGTTGCTGGGCGAACCACTCACTGAGACTGTTGTGTCGGGGATCCCAGTCGCAGGCGCTCAGCAGCACCGGAACCGGCGTGCTCATGGCCTGCGAGACGCTCAGGCGGACCCGATGATCCAGCGCCTCCAGCAGTAACAAGATGGCTGTTGCGCTCTTGCCGGTGCCGTAGTGACCCATCACGACGATGCGGCCAGAGCCCAGCCCCGCATACAGGTCGAACAACCCGGCCAGCCCACCGCCCTCGACCGCCTGTGCCGTCGCCTGCGGGGTGCCGGGCAGCGGCACGAAGCGGGGCCGCTGCGGATCGTCCAGAGCCACCCGCAACCGGCTGGCGACGGGCCGGGAGGTTTTCACCCAACGAGGTGGGATCGGCGGCGGGTTGTCCAGCCCGCGCTCGGCCGCCTCATCCTCCCATTGTGCCCGCAGCTTTCTCGCCAGGGCATTAGCCGCCTTGACCAGCCGAACGCCCTCCTCGCCCTCAGGCGCCGTCCCTGAAAGAGCAACGTTGTCCGGATCCGGACAACGTCGTTCCTTAACGGGGTTTTGGGTGTACACAGCCATTTCCGGACACCTTTCCTCCGGCGGGCCGGGTTTGAACTCCTCCTTCATATCACGTGCCGTGTCTGCCGTTTCGTCCCTTCTGCCAGGCGCCGGCACAAAGATGCTGCGCGCGCTCATGCCGCGAGCAGGGGCATCGACGGTGTCGTGCACTCTAGCGTCGGCGGACGCGATCCTAGCCGGGTCGACAGCGGCCGCTTCGCGCATTTTCCACGCACGATGAGCGCGGCGCGCAAGGTCGAGGAATGCGGTGTGCTCGGTGTGGTCAACTTCTACTCCTGCTCGCACGAGCACGGAGGCGATCAATGTCTGGCGCGGGAAATGCCGCTCTTTGCGCCAATGCCCGACAGTCGAGGCACTCAGGCCCAGCGCCTTGGCTATGTCGATGTCTAATGGCTTCCCGTCACTGCCACGGCCGGCCTGCCACCGTTTCGCATGCTCTGAGCGTCGCGCTGCCTCCTCCGCATACCCGAACAGGCGGCCGAAGAACTCTGCGATCACATCATCTTGCTCGCGCGATGTCCGATTAGTTCCGACCATGCCTCGTTCGACTCCTTTAGTTCTCGGTGGGCAAGTCAGGATATTTCCGTCTCCACCGTATCGCGCGTTGGCGCATCGCCGCTTCTCCCGCAGAACGCATTCGACCATTACACGCAACCCAATTGCATTTGCAATGCAATTGAGAATGGCCAGGTCGCAGGCGTTGCAAATTGTATTTCGGCTCTTCTTCGTGAAAGGTCTTTACGGCTCGATCCGAGTGATGATCTCCTTTGCCAGGAAGTCAATCGGACGGCGCTCAGCCGGATGACGCACCCGGACGATTGAAGCGCTCAATTGTCGGCGAAGCTGTCGAACACGCCGTTCGAGCAGGAACACAAAGGGAGAATCAAATGCAGAGCACAGGGAAAGTCAGATGGGCCGCCGCTTCGGTCGCCGCGGCGGCTCTCACCGGCAGCCTCACGATGGCGGCCTCCGGTGCGGCGTCTGCGTCCGCGGAGGCTGCCGTCACGCCCGCCGCAAGGATGGCGCTGGCGCCCCAGGCCAAGGTGTCCGCCGTGCCGTGCGGTCTCAGCTACACGACGGGTGACGTGCCCGGCGGCCCCCTGAAGATCGTCTACTACACGATTCGTAACTGTCACTCCTACACCGTCAAGCGCAAGCTGGAGATAGCGGGAACCACTGACGGGCCGTGTCTGACGATCCATGCTGGAGGGACCGTTTCAAAGACGCGTATTATCGCGGGCTGGGCGGGCGTTAGAGGGATGAAGCCCTGCTAAAGCCTCGCACCAGGTAGGGAAGCGCTTTGAGCCTCCTGAAGCATCAACACTTCAGGAGGCCGTGCACAAGATTTCCTTGACGTTCCGGTCGATCTGCGCCCGGGTCGCTGGGCCTGAGGCCGACGGGCCTACACCGTCAGCGTCCCGATTCCCACGGTCCACAGGGGACGACCGCGCCGTATCCGAACTCCGGCTGGTTGGTGCTCACGCCTTCACCGTAAGCGAATCCACACCACAGTCACAGAGCCGTCATCGTCGCAGGTCAGGCAAATCCGTTGGAGGTTTCCCCAGGACTACAGCGAGGCCGAGAGGGAGGTCTGCCTCTCAGCCCACGGCGGCGCTTGCGTCTTCTCGCAGGCCACGGGACCCCCAGCTCACCGGCGGGCGGCGCAAGCGGGAGGCCACCGCCGTGCAACAGTGATCCTCTTTGCTGGGGCTGTCCGAAAACCAGTGTCACAGGGGGGAACCAGTGAACAGGATGACGAAGGCGGCCGCCTCGGCCGTCGTGGCGGGCGGGCTCCTGCTAGCGGCGTCGTCGCCGGCCCAGGCCGCGACCACGATCAAGGTCGAGTGCCACACCTACGGCGGCACGGCGTTCCGGTACGAGCTGGAGGCGACCGCCTCCTTCGAGAACCTACCCGACGGGAGCCGCGCCTGGCAGAAGCTGACCTTCCGTATCAACCACGGCGGCTCCGCGAGCCGCGTGGTGATGCGGATCAGGGACGCCTACAAGAACGCCTGGGCCTTCGAGCGCACGGTCGAGGCGGGGAAGACCTACACCGCGCTGCCGCTGGTCGACGGCGGGCGGCCGGTCGTCACGAACACCGACCGCGTCGACGACCAGGTCATCTTCGCGGGGTACTTCGCCAGCGCCCAGGACCCTGACCCCAGGTGCGTGGTCCGCTCAGCGCTGATGTAACCGTTCCCGTCACCTCCGGGGCGTCGGCCCGCGGCGTCCTGGAGGTGCTCGCCGCCGGCGCCCGTACGGGCGCGCAGCAGCCGTGCAACATTCCGGCAAGCGGACTCGCGTATGCCTGGTCGCGAGGGACGACGGGTCGTCAGGCGGAAGGAGGCCCCGAAATGGAGCAGCCCGCGGTGCGAGGCGACACGCCGGACGCACCCGAGTGGGACACACCTGACGTCCCTGAGGAGAGGGTGCCCGAGACTCCCGACGAGGCGGCGCCGGGCGACGGCGGCGAGGAGCCGGCGCGGATCAGGCCACCCGGCCGGCGGTTCCTGGCCGCAGTGCCCGGCCGGCGCCTTCCGGCCGCCGCCTTGCCCGGGGTGCCGTGGGGATGCCGGTGACGCGGCACGGTCACGTCGCGCCGCCTTCGCCCGCGGCCCCCGTTCTCGCCGTCGTCCTCGCTGTCGTCCTCGCCGTCGTCCTGGCCCCCGTCCTGGCCGTCGCGATGCCTTCGGCAGCGGACCTGGCCGCTGTGATGGTTTCCGCGATGGTGGTGCGGCGGCCGGCCGCGTGGTGGGTGTGGTAGGAGCCGGGCCCGAGCGCCGTACGCAGGCCGCTCTCCAGGGCGGCGAGGTCGGCCGCCTCGCACGGGGGCACCGGAGCGGAGATCGCCGCCCGGATCGCCGAAGCGCCGCCGAGCAGCCGGGCAGCGGCGGCATGGGCGCCGTCGAGGTGCAGGACCCGGGCGATGGCCTCCACCACGCTCGACGACCGGCACAGATCGCCCAGGCGGTACTGGATGTCGAGCGCGGGGGCCAGCCGCCCGGCCGCCGCCTTCAGGTCCGTCAGGTCGGTGAGTGCCAGGAGGTTGTCGGCCCAGCCGAGCCCTTCGGGGAAGCCGACCTCCTCGAACAGCACCCGGGCCTCCAGCAGCAGGCCCCGCGCGCGTACGGGATCCCCGTCGTACAGGTCACAGGCGGCGAGGTCGAGCAGCGTCCAGCCGATGCGTTCCTTGTCGCCCAGCCGTACGAACTCGTCGTGCGCCTCCTGCGCCCGCGCCCTGGCCTCGGTGAAGCGCCCCGACAGCCAGGAGGCCAGGGCCAGCATCTCGACCTGGAAGGCCTCGCCCCAGGTGTCCCTGGCGGCCCGGTACTCGTGCCGCGCCTGCTCGTGCGTGCGCAGGGCGCGCTCGAAGTCGCCGGTCTCGCGGGCGATCTCGCCGAGCATGCTCAGCGCCCTGGCCACGCCGGCCGCGTCGCCGAGCCGCCGGTGCACGGCGAGCGCGCGCTCGGCGTACCCGGTGGCCCGCTCGTAGTCGCACTCGTACGCGGTCAGCGTCGCGACGCCGCCGAGCGCCTTGGCCACGTACGGCTCCGGGGCGCCGGAGGCGTGCTGCAGCGCGGTCTCCAGCCAGTGCCGGCCTTCGGAGTAGTGGCCGCGCAGGTAGTAGTAGCGCCAGACGGCGCCCGCGATGCGCAGTGCCATCTCGTCGCCGAGACCGAACGTGCAGGCGGCGCGCAGGTTGTCGTGCTCGGCCGCGATCCGGTCCAGTGCCGCGCCGAGCCCCGGCCCCTTCAGCTCGCCCTCCATCTTCTCGGCGAAGGCCAGGTAGAACTCGGCGTGCCGCCGGGCGTACCGGTCGCGCCGCTCGGGGGTGAGCGACTCGGCGGCGAACTGGCGGATCGTCTGCGACATGCGATACCGGGCGCCGTCCGGCGTGGGGTCGACGATCAGCAGGGACTTGTCGACGAGCCGTCCCAGCAGGTCGAGCACGTCCGGCTCGGCCGAGACCGCCGCGGCTGCCGTCAGGTCGAAGCCGCCGAGGAACACCGACAGCGCGTGAAACAGCTCGCGTTCCTCCGCGTCGAGCAGGGCGTGACTCCAGTCGATGACGGCCCGCATCGTACGGTGCTGCGGCGGGGCGGTGCGCGGGCCGCCGGTCAGCAGCGCGAAGTGGTCGTGCAGCCGTTCGGCGATCTGGGGCAACGTCAGCACCCTGGCACGGGCCGCGGCCAGCTCCAGGGCCAGCGGGAGTCCGTCCAGCTCGGCGCAGATCAGCGACAGCGCGGCCCGCTGGCCGTCGTCCAGCCGGTCGGCGTGGCCGAGCCCGGCGCGTTCCAGGAACAGCTCGGCCGACGGCGGCGCGCCGAGCGGCGGCACCCGCCACACCAGCTCGCCGCCCACCCGCAGGGTCTCCCTGCTGGTCGCCAGGATGTGCACCGACGGGCAGCTCGTGAGCAGGAAGTGCGCGACGGCGGCGCAGGCGTCGGCCAGGTGCTCGCAGTTGTCGAGCACGCACAACACGCGCCGCGTCCCCAGCTCCTCGGCGATCGCGTGCAGCGCGGAGTGCCCGCCTGCGGTGTGCACGCCGAGCAGGTCGGCGATCGCCGGCGCGACCAGCTCGGGGTCCTCGACCTGGGCCAGCTCGACGAAGTGCACCCCGTCGAAGCCGCCGTCCAGGCCGGTCGCGGCGATGGCGGCGGCCAGGCGGGTCTTGCCGACGCCGCCCATGCCGGTCAGCGTCACCAGCCGGTGGCCCGCGACGAGCGGGCGCAGCTCGGCCAGGTCCGCTTCGCGCCCGATGAGCCGGGTGATGGGGGCCGGGACGCCCGCCGGAGCTCGCGGCGCGACCTGCACCCGGTGCACGACCGGCGCGGCGCCGGGCGGCAGCAGGTCCTCGGCGGCGAGCCGGCCGTGCAGCACGTTGACCTCGATCTCGCGCAGTGCCGGGCCGGGGTCGACGCCGAGCTCGTCGTCGAGCACTCGGCGGGCCCGCTGGAACGAGGCGAGGGCGTCGGCCTGCCGTCCGGCCAGGGCGTGGGCGATCATGAGCAGCTCCCACAGGCGTTCGCGCAGCGGATGCTCCACGACCAGGTGTTCGAGCTGCTCGGCGGCGACCCGGTGCTGTCCGAGGCGCAGCCGCGCGGTCAGCACGTCCTCTGTCGCCGACAGCCGCATCTCTCTGAGCCGTTCGATCTCCCCGTGCGCCCAGCCGTGCACCCGGCAGTCGGCGAGCACCTCGCCCCGCCACAACTCCAGCGCGCCGGTGAGCGTGTCGGCCGCTCTGTCCGACACCTCCTCCGCCAGCAAGCCCCGGCCGAGCGCCACTCCGGACTCGAAGACGGCCACGTCGACCTCGCCGGGTTCGAGCGCCAGCCGGTAGCCGGGCGCGCGGGTCTCCAGGGTCGCGGGCAGGCCGGCGTCACGCAGCGCCCTGCGCAGGTGGGAGATGTAGGTGTGCAGGGTGCGCACGGCCTCTGACGGCGGCTGCTCGCCGTAGAGGCCGTCGATCAGCCGTTCCACGGACACCACCCGGCCGGGCGTCAGAGCCAGCAGGCCCAGCACCGCGCGCAGGCGGGATCGCGGCAGGCCCGTACGCCGGTGACCGGCCACGAGTTCGACGGGTCCGAGTACGGCCACGCGTACGTTTGCGGCCACCTGGCGTTACCTCCGGGCAGGGGAGTGACATCGTTCACGACGATTGAAGGCGGCCGGGTTCGTCGCGTCCTCAGGGAAACCCCTGAATCCTCGACATTTTCTCGCGAATCTTGATTTGTTACGCTCCACGAGTCGTGACGGATCGACGCCCCACCGTCCCGGCCGCGCGGAGGGGCACTTGCACGGCAGGAGAAGATGGGCGAACCGCTCCTTGGCAGAGACGCCGAACTCGTCTCGTTGCGTGCATGGCTCGACCTTCGCCACCCCGGCCCACGCATGCTGATGATCAGCGGTGAGGCGGGCATGGGCAAGACGTCGTTGTGGACGGCGGCGCTGTCCGCGGCCAGGTCGGGCGCGGGCCGGGTGCTCGCCTGCCGCCCGGGGGAGGCCGAGACCGGCCTGATCTACTCCGGCCTGGGCGACCTGCTCGACGGGCAGGAGGACGCTCCGGCGGTGCGTGCGCTGCCCGCGCCGCTGCGCGCCGCGCTCGGGGTCGCCCTGCTCTGGCGGGAGCCCGGCGAGACGCCGCCGGACCAGCGGGCGGTCGGGCTGGCCGTCCTGCATCTGCTCAGACGGTACGCCGCGGAGGGGCCGCTGATCGTCGCCGTGGACGACCTGCAGTGGCTCGACCCGTCCACCGAGGCGGTGCTCGGCTTCGTGTTACGCCGGCTCGAACAGCCCGTCGGCGTGCTGGCCACGTTACGCACCGGCACCGGCGACCTCTCCTGGCCATCGCTCGCCCGCGCCGTGGCTCCCGACCGGGTGGAACGCTGCGAGATCGGCCCGATGGACCTCGACGCCATCGGCGCCGTCCTCGCCTCCCGATACGGCCGCTCTGTGCGGCCCGGCCTGCTGCGCGTCGTCCACGAGGCGAGCGGCGGCAACCCGCTGTTCGCGCTGGAGCTGGCCAGGACCTTGGACGACCGGCCCGGCCCCGACGCGGACCTGCCCGTCCCGGAAGGACTGCGGCACCTGCTGCGTACCATGATCGACGGCCTGTCCGACGCGGCGGCCGAGGTCGCGCTGATGCTCGCCTCCGCCTCCCGCGTCCAGGCCGGGCTGCTCGACGGGCTGCCCGCGCGGCACGAGGGCCTGGCCGAGCTGGTCGCCCGGCACGTCGTCACCGACGGCCCGGCGCCGCGCTTCGCCAACCCCCTGTACGGCGCGGCCGTCCTGGAGTGGGCCGGAGCCGCCAGGCGGCGCGAGATGCACGCCAGGCTCGCGCGTACGGCGGCCGGGCCGGAGGAGCGGGCCAGGCACCTGGCGCTCGCCGCGACCGGCCCCGACCCGGTCGCCGCCGACGCCCTGCACGAGGCGGCGCGGCTGGCGGTGGCGCGCGGGGCGCCGTACACGGCGGGGGAACTGGCCGAATGGGCAGCCCGGCTCACCCCGCCCGAGCAGGACGACCTGGCCGCCAGGCGCCGCATCGAGGCCGCGGTGAACCTGCTGACCAGCGGTGGCGCCTCCCGGGCCCGCGCGCTGCTGGAGGACGTCGCGGAGCGGTGCCCGTCCGGCCCGGTCAAGGCCGAGGTGCTCTTCCTGCTCAACCGGGCGATCTTCGGCGAGGGCGACTACGCCGGCGCGCTCGTGCCGAACCAGCAGGCCAGGCTGGAGGCCGGGGAGTCGGCCGAGTTGCTCGTGCCGATCCTGGCCGACCTCGCGTACACGCGCATGCACGTCGGCCACCTCGCCGGGGCCGCCGGGCACGCCCGCGAGCTGCTGGCCGTGGCCACGCGCGTCGGGGACGGCGCGCTGCGCGACGAGGCCACGATCGCCACGATCACCGTCGAGTTCATGCGCACCGCACGTCCGCCCGCCGCCGTGCCCGAGCTCGTCTACGACAATCCGCTGGATCGCTCGCCATTCGCCGCCCTGCATGTGGCCGGCTACCTGTACCGCTCGCTCGGCGACCTGCCGGCGGCGCGAGCCGCGCTCGACACCGTCCGTACGGCGGCGGTGGCGGCCGGTATCGAGGCCTACATCCCGTCCGCGCTCATGTGGGCGACGGAGGTCGAGTGCCTGGCGGGCGATTTCGACGCCGCCGCCGAACGCGCCGCGCTCGCCCGCCGCGCCGGGCAGGAGACTGGAATGCCCTCCACGTCCGCGCTGTTCACCGAGGCGCTGGTGCTGGCCCACCGGGGCGAGCTGGACAGGGCCCGGCCGATCGCGGAGGAGGGGCTCGCCGTGGCGTTGCGGTCCGGCATGGGCACGGGCGCTCTGTGCCTGCGGGCCCTGCTCGGTTTCGTCGAGCTCGCCGCGGGTGACCCCGCCGAGGCGGTACGGCACCTGGAACACATGGAGCAGGCGGCCACCTCTCTCGGAGCGGCGCTCGAAGTCGTGTGCCCGACCGCGGTGTCCGACCATGTGGAGGCGCTGGTGGCGCTCGGCCGCCTCGACCGAGCCGCCGAGCTGGCCGAACGGGCCGCCAGGTCGGCGCGCCTCATCGACCGGCCGCTGGCCAGGGGCGTCGCGGGCCGGGCCCGTGGCCTGCTGCTCACTGCCACGGGCTCGCCCAAACGGGCAGCCGGAGAGCTGGGCGCGGCCTGCGCGGAGTTCACCGCCGGAGGGATGCCGTTCGAGCTCGGCCGTACGGCGCTGGCGCTGGCCCAGGCGCAGGGGCGGCTGCGACGGCGAGCCGCGGCCAAGCAGAGCGCCGAGCAGGCCGCCACCCTGTTCGCCGAGCTCGGCGCGCCCCGCTGGGCCGGGGCGGCGGCGCAGCCGGCCCGGCCTCCGGGGCCGTACGGGCTGACGCCGTCGGAGGCGCGGGTGGCCGCGCTCGCAGCGCGCGGCCGGTCCAACCGGGAGATCGCCGAGGAGCTGGTGATCGAGGTGAAGACCGTGGAGACGCACCTGTCCAGTGCCTACCGCAAGCTGGGCGTACGCAGTCGGACGCAGCTCGCGGTCCGGTTGAACGAAGACGCCGGCGCGGGCCGGGCCTGACCGTTCACCGGTGTCTCGCCCATCACCCGTGTCTCGTTGCGGCGGTCAGCTCGCGGAGGCGCGCCAGGAACGACTGGCCGTTCGCGCCGGTGTCGAGCGGCAGCAGGTACGAGCTCGCCTCCGACGACCCGAACCAGCGCGCCTGCACGTCGACCCCCGTGGCCTGCCCGTACAGCGCCGGGTCCACGACGCGCAGTGACACCTCCGCCAGCCTGGCGCCCAGCCGCACCTCCGTGCCCCGGTCGGTGACGGTGGCGATCACGATCACGCCCGGCGTGACGACGGCCGCCGTCGTGAACGGCCCGATCTCCAGCCCGACCACCCGGAACGTGCTGAACAGCCCGTTCAGCAGGCCGCGCCGCAAGCCGCCCGGCGGCAGGATCGGGACGCTGCGGGTCTCGCAGCAGATCTCGGCCGTCTCCTCCAGGTCGCCGAGGAGCTGCTGTCCGGCGTATTCCGTGACCGCCGCCCGCAGCCGGTCGTTCAGGCCGCTCACCGGGCACAGCCGGGTGGCTCTGGTGTAGTCCAGGCTCATGACATCCCCCTGATGAGATCGGGCAAATGGGCGCCGAGCGGCGTGCCGGCCAGCAGCCGGGCGGTGAGGTCGGTGTCGAAGCCGCTGAAGTAGCCGAGCAGCCAGGAGGCGTAGAGCCCGTGGGCGTCGAAGTAGCGGACCTCGCCCTCGTCGCAGGTCACGTACCGGTAGGCGGGGACGCGGCCGGTCTCGACGGCGGTCGCGTCCGCGGCGCAGGACGGGACCGGGCGGGGACGGCCGCCCTCGCGCGGCCGCCACTCGACCGTCTCCGTGGACGGCCCGTGCGCCGGGTCGAACAGGCACGGCGGGCTCTTGCCCGCTGTCGGCGCGAGCTCCCGCCCGGCCCTGGCCAGCGCCTCCGTGCACGCCGACACCTCCAGCCAGTACGTCGAGCCATCCGCGGCCGAGGCACGCAGCACGTGGCTCTCGGCCAGGCGGCGGTACTCGCGGGCGGTCCCCGCGCCGGGCGGGAGCTTAGCGTCCAGCATGGTCAGGTCCTGCTCCAGGCAGGCGCCGACCCACTTCTTGAGCTCGGCGAAATCCCGTTCCGCCGCAGCGGTTAACCCCCAGGGTCCGTTGCGTACGAACACCAGCGCCGCGACCAGCACGGTGACCACCGCGACCGACACGGCGACGATGACCAACATGTTCGTTCTCCTTCCAGGCTTCAGCGGGTGGCGGCGGGCCAGAGGTAGGTCTGCCGCCAGTCCGGGATCGGCTCACCGGTCACGTGCCCGGTGCCGAGCAGCAGGTAGACGCAGGCCGAGACCAGCGCGGACAGCAGGTAGCCGACGTCGAGGCCGCCGGTCAGCGCGACCAGCGGGCCGGTGTAGAGGGGACTGTCGGCGTCCAGGAGCCCGACGGCGGTCCCTGCCAGCCAGGCGGCGCAGGCCCGGGGGTTCCAGCCGCCGGCGTACCAGTACCGGCCGCCCGACAGGCTCTTGTTGTGCACCTGCAGGTCCCGCACGTCGTACACGCGCCCGCAGCGTACGTGCCCGATCAGCGCGATCACCGCCCACGGCGTGGCCACCACGGTCAGCACCACGACGAACCCGGTCACGGCCTCCTCCACCCCCACGGTGAAACGCCCCAGGAACACCAGCCCGAGCGTGATCGCCGTCGCGGCCGCCGCCCCCGCCGTCCTGGACGTGCGCGGGAACAGTCCGTGCAGCTCCAGCCCCATGTTGTAGAGCGGCACGCCTGCCGCGCCCAGGCACCCGGCCACGCCGGCGAACAGCAGCAGCGGCAGGTACCAGGCGGGTGCCGCCCGTGCCACGCTCTCCAGGTACGCCCCCTCCGCCCGCGTCGAGATCGCCACGAAGGCGCCGAACAGCGTGGGCGCGAGCAGCCCGCAGAACAGCCCGGCGGCCGAGGACCACACCACGCCTGCCGCGCTGTGCCTCCGGGGAGACAGGTATCGCGTGTAGTCGCCGATGATCGTGGCGTACGCGACGGGTCCGCTGATCCCGGCCGTGACGAGGGCGAGAATCCAGGCCGACGCGCCGTTCAGCTCGGTAGGAGCCGACCACGACGGATCGAAGCCGGGCGCGTACGCCACCACCCCCGCGCCCAGCACCAGCGCCATCGGCGCCACCAGCACCGCGCTGATGCGCGAGATCAGCTCGAACCCGCAGACGGCCAGCGCCGCCACCAGCACCGCGATCCCCGCGTACGCCAGCCCGTGCGCCGCCTCTCCGGGCGCCGTCCCGCTCACCCGGGCGAGCACGACCACGACCGCCTCGCCGCCCGTCCAGATCGCCACAGCCGTGTACCCGAGGGACAGCAGCAGCCCGATCAGCGAGCCCACCAGCCGGCCGCGCACGCCGAAGTGCGCGCCCGCGGCCACCGTGTTGCTCGTCCCGGCCCGGAACCCCAGCAGCGCCAGCGGCGCCGCCAGCATCAGGCCGAGCGCCGTGCCCGCGGTGGCGGCCACGACGATCTGCCACCAGCTCAGTCCGTACGTGACGGGCAGCCAGCCGAACACCGTCGCGCTGAGCGACAGGTTCGAGCCCACGAGCACCCACATCACGGTCACGGGCCGGGCGGTGCGGCGGTGCTCGGGCATAGCGGACACGCCGTGCCGCTCGATCCCCACGAGCTGCTCCATGACGGCATCCCTTCCGATCGCGGTCCAGATCACGATCGGCCGCGCCTGTTGCGGGAGGGTGGACGCCCGGCTTGCGGGCGGCGGGCAAGCTAGCGGCAACATCCCGGCAAGCGAGACCAGCCGGGACCGGCGTCTTCGGAGCGCTGTGAACTCGATACCGCTGTGAACCCGAGCCCGGCGTGCACCGCGCGGCGGCCAACGACACCCTCGACGCCAGGATCGGGCATGTCGTCGCTTGACGGGTGTTTGGCCTGATCAATACGGTATCCGTGGTGAAACCCTGCAACGTGTTCCCGCTTTTCGGGATGGCGCGAGGCGGTCGGAACGGTGCCTGACCAGAATGAGGTGTGCCCGTACCAGGGGCTCGCGCCGTTCGAAAGCGACCAGAGCGAGCTGTTCTTCGGCCGTCGGCGGGCGGTCCGCGACCTGCTGGAGCGGCTCGCGCCCCGGCTGCGGGGGCGCGGCTCCATCCTGCTGGTGTCGGGGGCCTCGGGCGTGGGCAAGTCGTCGCTGCTGCGGGCGGGGCTGATGCCGGCGCTCGCGGAGGGTACGCCGCTCCTGCCCGGGTCGCGGGACTGGCCCCGCCTGCTCGTCACGCCGACTGCGGAGCCGTTCCGCGCGCTCGCCGAAGCCTGGGCGCAGGCGTACGGCGGTAGCGCGGAGCAGGCCGGCGAGCGATTACGAGCGCTTCCGGAAGAGGCCGGCGAGCGGTCGAGGGAGCATCCGGAGCAGGCCGGTGAGGGAGAGCAGGAGCGGGTGGGCAAGGCCGACCTGCCGGACGGGCGGTTCGTGCTGGTGGTGGACCAGTTCGAGGAGCTGTTCACCTTGGTGGCCGACGAGCGGGAGCGCCAGGCGTACGTCCAGACCCTGCACGCCCTGGCCGGAGCCGGCGCCGCGGTGATCATCGGGGTGCGCGCGGACTACTGGGACCGCTGCGCCGCCTACCCTCAGCTCGCCGAGGCCATCCAGGACGGCCAGGTGATCGTCGAGCCGATGACGGAGCCGGACCTGCTGCTGGCCATCACCGGCCCCGCCGCCGCTGTGGGCCTGGAGCTGGAACCCGGTCTGGTCGAGATCATGTTGCGTGAGCTGCGTGCCGGCGGCGGCTTCGAGGCCGCCTCCCTGCCGCTGTTGTCACAGGCGCTGCTCAACACCTGGGAAAGACGCGAGGACGGCAGGCTGACCATCCGGGGGTACGAGGACTCCGGCCATGTTCGCGCCTCCGTCCAGCGTACGGCTGACGAGGTGCTCGACCGGCTGTCTCCCGATGATCGCAAGGCCACGCTGCGGATCTTCCGGCGGATGACCCTGATCACCTCAGGCGGGCGGATGGTGCGACGCGGCGCGACCTGGGCCGAGCTCCACGCCGCCGCGGCCGCGGACTCGGAGCAACGCAGGGGCCGGGTCGAGGAGCTGCTGTCGGCGTTCGCCGGGCTGCGCCTGATCACCCTGTACGAGGACCGCGCGGAGATCGCCCACGACGCCCTGCTGACCGCCTGGCCCACTCTGCGGCAGTGGCTCGAACCTGACCTGACCGCGCACGAGGTGTACGACCGACTCGTCGAGGACGCCGGGCAATGGGCCGAAAACCACCGCGACCCCGCCTTCCTCTACCGCGGGGCCCGGCTGCTGGCCGTACAGGACAGCCGGCCCCGCTGGGACCGCGACCCTGGCAGCTTCCCGCCGCCCGGCCCCATCGTGAACCGCTTCGTCGCCGCGTCCGTCGAGGCCGCGCGGCGGGCGGGCCGGCGCCGTACCCTTGTCATGGCCGGTCTGGCCACGCTGTCGGTGCTCGCCCTGCTCGCCGCCGGCATCGCCGTGAACGCGGCGAACAACGCCGACCAGCAGCGCCTGCTGGCCGTCCAGGAGCGGCAACTGGCGGTGTCGCGCCGGCTCGCCACGGAGAGTGAGATCACCGACGATCCGGTCACGTCCGCGCTGCAGGCCGTGACGGCGTGGCGGCTGGCCGAAACCCCCGAGACGCGTCGGCGCCTGCTCGACGTGGCAGCCCGCGCGGACCGGGGAATCTTCTCCGCGCAGGACGACTCCATCGACCAGCTGCTGTTCAGCCCCACCGGTACGATCATCGCGACCGGCTACAACGGCACCGTCCGGTTGTGGGACTCGGCGACCCGCCGGCAGCTCGGCGACCCGATCGTTCATGAGGGGTTGTGCGTCTTCGGATTCGAGACGGCCTTCAGCCCCAACGGGAAGGTGCTGGCCACGGCCTGCTTTCACGAGGTCGTGTTCTGGGACGTGGCCACCCGCCGGCCACTGGGACGCCCGATGGAGGTCGTGGACGGGGTACGCGCGATGGCGTTCAGCCCGAGCGGCAGCACTCTCGCGACCGCGACCACGAGCGGCACCGTACGGTTGTGGGACACCGTCGAACGCCAGCAGGCCGGAGCCCCCATCGGCCGCGCCGACCACGAATCCGTCCGCGATTCCATCGATCAGGTAGCCTTCAGCCCGGACGGAAAACGTCTGATCAGCGCCGGCGCCGACGACACCGTACGCGTCTGGGACCTCGGCACCCGCCGCCAGATCGGCAAGGCGCTCACCGGGCACGCCGGCGACGTCAGCGGCATCTCCCTCAGCCCGGACGGCGGAACCCTCGCGACGGTCAGCATCGCGGACCGGACCGTCCGTTTGTGGGATCTGACCACCTACAAGCAGATCGGTGGCGTCCTGCGGGGAACCGGCAGCGACGTCGGCTTCTACGCGGTGGCCTTCAGCCCGGACGGGACGAGGCTCGCCACCGGTGGCGCGGACGGCTACACCAGGCTGTGGGACACCGCGAGCCGCCGGCAGGTGGGCGACCCGTTGACCAACAGGCGGTTCCGGAGCGAGAGACTGGCGTTCAGCCCTGATGGAAGGACCCTTGCGGCCGCCGACGCGGACGGCCAGGTGTGGCTGTGGGACCCGACGGCGCACCGGCAGCTCGGCGCAGCGATGGCCGGCACGTACGATGTCGCCTTCAGCCCTGACGGAAAGACTCTGGCCGCCTCCGACCCCGTGGTCGCGATGGGTACCGACCGCAAGGACAGCGCCGTCCGGTTCTTCGACGTGGTCACCCGCCGCGAGTCCGGCCCCCGCCTGCGCCCTGAGGACGATCCGGTGCCCCGCGAATGGGCCGGCATGCGCGCCATCAGGTTCAGCCGTGATGGCAGGACGCTCACCACGGCCGGGACCGATGGCACCATACGGCGGTGGGACGCCGGCACCCGCCGCCAGATCGGCCGCGCCGACAGGCTCGGCACGTTCGGCCAGCTGAGCGCCGACGGCGGGCTCAGTGCCTTCTGGACGCTGACCGGCCACGACGGTTCCGTCGCGATCTGGGACGTCGCGGGCCGCCGCGAGGTCGGACCTCGCATCGTCGTCAAGGGGCACACCGGTTTTGTGCCCGCGAAGGCGTTCAGCCCTGACGGCTCCATCCTGGCGCTGGCGGGCAGCGACAAGACCGTACGGCTGTTCGACGTCGCCACCCGCCGCCAAATCGGAGCGCCACTGCACGGCGCCGCCACGGACCAGCACAGCGCCCTGGCCTTCAGCGGCGAGGGGAAGCTCCTGGCCACCACGGCGGCTGACGGCACTGTGCGGCTATGGGATGTGGCGAGCGGGCGTCAGAACGGGGTCATCCTGACGGGTCACACCAACTCGGTCAGCGCGATGGCGTTCAGCCCCGACGGCAGAACCCTCGCCACCGGCTCGGGGGACCGCACCGTGCGGCTGTGGGACGTACCGACCCTCCGCCAGATCGGCCCCGCGCTGACCGGTCACACGAAGACCCTGGCCGATGTGGCCTTCAGCCCGGACGGGGCCATGCTCGCCACGGCAAGCGCCGATCTGACCCTGCGGCTGTGGAACGTCGCGACGCCCGCCGACCCCGCCGCCGCGGTGTGTGCGCAGGCGGGCCGCTCCTTCACCCGCGCCGAGTGGCAGCGTTACGTGGAGGCCGAGGAGTTCCGGCAGGTGTGCCCTTGACCACTTATCGCTACAGAGGGTGCTCTGCGCCGAAAGGGGCGCGCGTGACCGGTCGTGTTCCGGAGACAGAAGTAAGGCCCCGCACACAGACGTTGCGCTGCTGACTGCAGGCAGGATGAGGAGGTCCCGGTAGCAATGGAGCAGAATCCAACGAACCTGCCTCTGGCCTGCAGTGACGTGGTGTTCCGCGCCGAGGTAGAAGGACTTCGTCGTGGTTGTTGGTGCTGACGGCTGATCCGCGGGTCAGTGAGGTTAGAGCCCTTGGTGGAGGGTGGCGTACTCGTCGCGGGCCTGTTGGACAGCGTCGGGGTAGCGCTGGGCCTTCTCGTGTTCTGCGAGGGCGCGGTAGATGCTGGCGAGGGACGGGTTGTGGCCCTTGCGCTTGCCGGTGGGGATGATCAGGTCCTTGCGGATCTTTTCGACGGGTTCGCCGGCTGCGCGGCGCCGCAGCACGGTGTGGATCATGTCGTCGGTGATGACGGTGGGACGGCCGCCGTGGTTGCCCTTGCGGGCTGCGGCGTCCAGTCCTTCCAGCGTGGCCTCACGAATTGCGTCCCGTTCGGTTTCGGCCATGGCTGCGAAGAACGCGAACAGCATCCGGCCGGGCCCGGCCGGATCGTAGATCCCGGCGAGCGGCCCGGCGAGCATCTCCAGGACCAGGCCGTGTGCGGTGAGGTGGTCGGCCAGGGCAATGAGCTCGCTGGCGTCGCGGCCGAGCCGCTTTATCTCGTACACGGTGAGGACGACGCGGCAGTGTGGGGCATGGGCCTTGATCTGCCGGGCGGCGGCCAGGGCCTTTTCGAACTCGGGCCGGACTTTGAGGCGGGTGGAGACCTTCTCGCTGAAGATCTTGTTGCGGTCGATGCCGTGCGCTTCCAAGGCGTCCAGCTGGGACTGGAGTTCCTGGGTGAGAGAGGAGCAGCGGGCGTAGCCGATGCGGATGTCAGCCGCGGGTCGGTCGGGGTCGACAGGGGCGGGCGGCGGGGTGCCGGACCGCCACGGCTGGCCGGGTCTGCGGTCGGCGGGGGTCTGGACGCGCAGTCGCTTGGCCAGCCGGGGCACCTTGGTAAAGCGGCCGGTGTGATAGGTCCCGGCGACGGCGCCGGACCGTGACCATTTCTCAGAACCACGTGGCTCGAGGACTCGAGTGAGAAAGAGTTATGAGAAGGATTCGAGGCTGTCGGCCATCCCATGTGTCGGTTCCTGAAGTCCTCTGCACTGATTCCCGAGGTCGTCTTCAAACTGACTGATCTGAACGCGCCTTGCTCATCCGAGCTTCGCGGTACGCCGTCGCCGCGCCGACGCCCTCCGCGACGCCCCCCAGACGGAGCCGACGACCCCGCCCGCCCCAGCCCCCGCGCCCACTTGATTTTCAGGACGCGGGTTTCCGGGAGCCCTGGTCGCTTTGGTGTCCTGTCGGTTCCTGTAGGGCGATCGCCGCGTCGTTGTCGGAGACGTCGCCCGCAGTAATCCGTTTGTGTATCACCACAGCCCGCTGTCAGTATGAGGGCCCATGCGTCACCCTCTTGACACGCTGGACTGGCCGATTTCCACCGAGCGGCTGCTGTTGCGCCGGGCTGCCCCCGACGACCTGGACGCGACCTGGGCCTTCCGGCAGCTGCCGGAGACTCACGAATGGGTCGCGGCCGCCACAGAGACCTACGACGACTACCGTGAGCGTTTCCTCCGCGAGGAGCGGCTCGTAGACCTGCTCATCGTCGAACTGGACGGCCGGGTGATCGGCGACCTGACACTGAAGGTCCAGGACGGTTGGGCCCAGGAAGAGGTCGCTGACCAGGCGAAAAGCGTCCAAGGAGAGCTCGGGTGGACGCTCGATCCCTCCTACGGCGGCAAGGGCTACGCCACCGAAGCGGTACGCGCCCTCATCGACATCTCCTTCAAGAGTCTTGGCCTGCGCCGCTTGCACGCGGACTGCTTCTACGACAACGAATCCTCGTGGCGGCTGATGGAGCGGGTCGGGATGCGCCGCGAACAGCACACGGTGAGAGACTCACTCCACCGCACCAAGGGATGGCTCGACGGTCTCTCATACGCGCTCCTGGCCGAGGAATGGTCCGCTCACGAGTGATTACGGCGGAGACGCTTGGGAGCCCTCGCCGGGACGAAGATCACGCTGTCACTCATACACGCGGCCGCTCTCCTGCCGGCGCTGCGGCTGGAACCCAAGGACGCCACCGCGCCGGCACGGCTCAGTGCGTGGGGTGAAGCGCGGTGAAGGACATCCGGCCCGCCCGTCGTCGTTGGCGTCCGGGGGGTGAGCCAACGCTATGCGCGGGCACTGACAATCTGCGGGCGCCGGCGGGCCGTCTCAGAAACGCTCGTTTGTGAGAGCTGTTTGCGTCACCCGATCAACCTGCGCGCCTCCTCATGATCTCGCGGTGGTGCTGATCGGGCAGCCGATTCCCATCGATATGGCTGTCATTCGGCAGGGCAGGTGGTACCCGGCTTGGGCAGCCTAAGGTCGGTCAGGTACGTGGTGGCGTGCTGGATAGGGCACTTCTTGCCCGACAGGTACATGACATGGCCGGGCCCGTCGTAGCCGACGGTCACTGATCCCGGGATCATCCTGGTGAAGCTCTCGGTCCATGCGTAGTCGCCCCACGTGCTGCCGACTCCCAGGAATGGCGGCAGGCCGCGAGTCGGCAGCGGGCGGGATGGGTTGGCGACCGGTAGCGGCCAACCGGTGCATCCGAGCGCGTCGAATGAGGCTCCCCCGAAGTTGGGCGAGATCTTCTGCGCCTGACGGCGGAACTTCTGCAGCTGCGCGTAGCTGGTGTAGCCACGGTCATCTGCGCACGTCATCGCCAGCGCTCCGGGCGCGGCCCAGATCCGCGCGTTGCCGAGAGCGAAATCGGCGAAACCGGACCCGTCCCCGCCCCGGGCCTTGTCGACCGCCGCAGCGAAGGCCAGCCACCGCGAGTTGTTCGGTCCGGGGTCGCCGATGAAGCCGAAACTCCTCAGATGCCATCCGGTCAGCTCGCCCTTGCCGAACTCGGACGACGTGACCGGGATCGGCCTGCGATCGGCGTCTCGAATGAGCCTGCGCCAGACCGCCCCGGCGTCCTGTCCGTGCAACGCGCAGGCGGGAGTGTCCGCACACCATGTGGTGAATCGGGTGAAGACCCGTTCCAGGACGGGCAGAGTCCGCAGCGTCTGGTCGGGCCAACCGTCGACCTGGTTGATCGTCCCGTCGAGATACATGGCGCGGATGCGCTGCGGGAACAGCCGGGCATAAGCGCCGGCGGCCACTCCTCCGTAGGAGTTGGCCATGAAGCTCAGCCGCTCCTCGCCCAGAGCCTCGCGAACCGCTTCCATGTCCCTGGCCACCGACAGAGAGTCCATGTGGGCGAACAGACCGGTCTTGTCCGCGCTCTGGCAGGCTTTGAAGGCCTTGGTCATCGCTGCGGCCAAGGCCTTGTACTGCTTCTGGCCCTGTGGCTGGAACAGTGACGTTCCAGGCTGTATGCAAGATGGGGGCATCTGATCACGCCACACGGTGGTGCGCGGCTTGTAGGCGACGAGGTCGAACCTGCGCCGCAGTCCGGTGAGGTCGGTCGCAGCGCGCTTCACGTCGTCAATCCCGTTCGCCCCGGGACCGCCGGGAACCCCCAGCACGCTGCCGATCCGGTGCCCAGACTCGGTGGCGGGCAGCCGGGCCAGGTCCAGTTTGACCTTCGACCCGTCCGGCTTGGCCCAGTCCACCGGCACCTCGATCGCAGCGCACTGCATGCCCGCCGGTATGCCCTGGCCGGCGCAGTCCCGCCAGGTCGGCTGCGCATCCCGAGCGGCGGAGGCCTCCGGGGTCATTCCCGCCAGCGCCGCCACCGTTAAACCGATGACCAGCCCTCTGGTCCTGCCGCGCCTACGCCGCTGCTTGGTTGTCGTCATGGTGATCACTCTGGTGACACCGACCGGATGGCCACCACCGGGACGTCCTCCGTGTTGGCTTCGGGATGTCCCCCACGGGCTGTCCGGCTGTTCTCGCGCGAGCGTGTCCGTCAGGCTGGACGGCGTGCGGCGTCTGGCGAGGAGGAGCGTGGACAGGCAAGCAGAGAGGTGGCGTGTGCTGATCACTACTCCGGTGCGGGAGCGGTCGCAGCGTGAGCTCGCTTACGCGCTGATGTTGCCGTTCATGGTGGGAGCCGGCCTGGTCCATCTCGTTCTCGTGCTGCTGAGCGTCATACTGACGGCGAATCTCGTCGGAGTGCCGATGCTGGCCCTGAGCGTGATGGCGGCCAGAGGGCTCGGCACGGCCAATCGACGGCTGGCACGAGCGTGGGCCGGGGTGCGGGTGCCCGATCCCGGCCCGTTCCGTGCCGGTCCGGGCCTGCTGAACCGGCTCGGCGCGGCGCTCGGTGACGTGACGGGATGGCGCGCCGTCATCCATAGCCTGCTCCGGCTGCCGGCGGCCGGGGTCGCCTGTGCGGCCGCCGCCGGGTTGTGGGGAGGCGGCCTGCTCCTGCTCGGCTGCCCCCTGTGGGGGCAGTTCTCCGCCCTGGCGCACCTGTCTCCCCCCGGCTGGCCGGTTGCGGCGCTGGTGAGCGCCGCCGGACTGGCGCTGCTGCTCCTCGCCCCGTGGGGCGTCCACCTCGCCCTGGCCCCCGAGCGCATGCTCGCCCGTACGCTGCTCGGGCCCGCGCCGGGCGACACCCGGATCCGCCGGCTGGAGCAGGCACGGGCGCTGGCCGCAAACG
Organism: Nonomuraea sp. NPDC050451; assembly: GCF_044458585.1. NCBI lineage: Bacteria > Bacillati > Actinomycetota > Actinomycetes > Streptosporangiales > Streptosporangiaceae > Nonomuraea > Nonomuraea sp. NPDC050451. The sequence continues at coordinate 12,573 of NZ_JBITHZ010000061.1, read as the reverse complement.
ACGCGATCGCCAGGCTCCGCCGGATCGAGCGAGACCTGCACGACGGGACGGCGGCACGGCTGGTGACGCTGGCCATGAGCCTGGGCATGGCCCAGGACGAGCTCGAGCAGGCCGACCAGCCCGAACGGCTCCAGCGCGCCCGCGTCCTCGTCGACAGCGCGCACCGCAGCGCCAAGGAGACCGTGGCCGAGCTGCGTGACCTGATCCGCGGCATCCACCCGCCGGCGCTCGACCAAGGGCTGGAGGTCGCCCTGGCCACGCTCACCGCACGGAGCCCGATCCCCGCCCGGTTCGACGCCGACCTGCCCGAGCGACCGGCTCCGGCCATCGAGGCCATCGCCTACTTCTGCACGACGGAACTGCTCGCCAACGTGGTCAAGCACAGCGGCGCCAGGCACGCCACCATCGAGGTACGGGTGCGTGATGGACTGCTGACCCTGCGGGTGCGCGACGACGGCACCGGCGGCGCGGCGATCGGCACCGGATCCGGATTACGCGGACTGGCCGCCCGGGTCCAGATGTTGGACGGCATGATCGACATTCACAGCCCGACCGGAGGACCTACGGTGATCACAGTCGAACTCCCCCTGCACATCTGAACGGAGCAGTGCATGCGCATCGTGATCGCCGAGGACGCCGTGATGCTCCGGGAGGGCCTGTGCATGCTGCTCACCTCCCGCGACCATGAGGTGGTGGCCGCCGTGGGCGATGGCGACGCGCTCCTGGCGGCCGTGGCGGAACACGGTCCCGACATCGCCGTGGTCGACGTACGCATGCCGCCTTCCCACACCGACGAGGGCCTGCGGGCCGCGATCCAGGTTCGCCGTGATCACCCAGAGGTGGGCGTGCTGGTGTTCTCCCAGTACATCGAGACGCGTTACGCGGCCCAGTTGCTCGCCGGCGGCGCCCATGGCGTGGGATACCTGCTGAAGGAGCGCGTCGCCGACGTCAAGGACTTCCTGGCCGCGCTCGACCGGATCGCGGCCGGGCAGACCGTCCTCGATCCCGAGGTTGTCACCCAGATCATGGGAGCCAGCCGACGCGCGGAGACCCTGGGCACGCTCACCCCGAGGGAACGCGAGGTGCTGGCCATGATGGCGGAGGGGCGTTCCAACAACGCCATCGCCGCCGCGCTGTTCCTGTCGTACGGTTCGGTGGAGAAGCACGTGACGCAGATCTTCACCAAGCTCGGCCTGTCTCCGTCGGACAACGACCACCGCCGGGTACTTGCCGTCCTGCACTACCTGCAGGCCTGACCATTCCATCTGCGCTCCCGCGCGTGGATGGGGATTTCAGCGTCAAAAGGCGTCCTACGGCGCCGAGGTCGCGTGAAAACTGGCCACTGTGGCCATGGCCTCAGCACGCCATCCAGCTCGGCCAGCGAGGGCGTGGTTCGGGCGGGGTGACAGCCTGATCGGATCGTGCGCTGAGCAGCGGGGTCACGGGTTGAGCAGAAAGGGCAGGCCCACGTCGTGGACTCTGGTCGGGCGCAGGGGCCGCCACCCTTCGATGAGCTTGGCGAGCTCGGCTTCGATGTCGACGGTGATGAACCCGAAGAAGTTGATGTTCTCGCGGTGGCCGGTGGTGATGAACGACAGCAGTTCGTCGGGAACTTCGCGGCCCTGGGCGCGCAGCTCCTTGATCGCCTGCTGCTCTACGGCGGCTGGCTGCCCGAACGCGGCAACGACCCTGACCACCAGCACGGTCCGCGCCACGCAATCCATCAGCTGTGGCCCAGCAATCTCGACCAGCACCGGGCCCGCTTCGCCGCCTACATGCGCCAGGTGCAGCAGGACTGGCCCGGCCACCGTGGGCCGACTTCCTGGAGCAACGCACCGGCGAGCTCAACGCCACCCAGCCACCGGCGCCCGACCTCGACCAGTTGCCGCGAATCCAAGATAACGATGGTCCTTTGGGCCGCCCATGCGCAGGTGTTTCGGACCGAAACACCTGTACACACGTTCGAGGCAACATGCTGTGAAGATCAGCCAACGTGCCACACGTGAAAGAAGAGATCATCTTTTCCTGACCTGCGAGAACTGGCCAAGAACCCAAGATCACTTGGGAGCCCCGCCAGGTGGTCGTCACCACGCGCGCCGACGACCACAACCCGCTCGTCGCGCACTTTGTGGAATCCGCGACGAACCTGCTGGTCCGGCCATCTCAGTGAGGCAAGGTCAAGGCATAAACGTACGTGTCCTCGCTCCCGAAATAGACGACGCCGTCGGCGACGGCTGGAGAGTGGACCCCGTTCTCCGCCTGATATCTCCATGCCAAGGCGCCGGTGGCCGCGACCAAGGCGTAAAGGTATCCGTCAGAACTGCCGACATAGGTGACACCGTCGGCGACCGCGGGCGAGGCGGTGATGGCGCCTCCGGTCTGATACTTCCAGCGTAGGGTGCCGTCCGCTGCGTCTACCGCGTAGACGTACCGGTCTCCGCAACCGGCGTAAACGACGCCGTCGGCGACCACGGGCGAGGAGTAGACATAGTTTCCGGTGGGGTATTTCCAGCGCAGCGTGCCGGTGGCCGCGTCCAGGGCGTAAATGTCGTTGTCACTCCCGACATAAACGGTGCCGCCGGTGATGGCAGGTCGCGAACCGACGCCGGCCCCAGTCGAGTAGCTCCAGACCAAGTCGCCGGTGGCCGCGCCCAGGGCGTATACGTTGCCGTCGTAGCTGCCCACGTAGACGATTTTCTCCGCCGCCCCTAACCCGTGGATCACGCCTTTGGTCTGATAGTCCCAGCGCAGCGCGCCGGTGGCGGCGTTCAGCGCGTAAACGGTGCCATGGTTGTTGCCGGCATAAACGGTGCCGCCGACGACCGACGCCCGCGCGGCGACCAGGTCCCCCGTCTGATACCGCCAGCGCAGGGCGCCGTTGGCCGCGTTCAGAGCGTAGATGTTCTTGTCGTCGCTGCCGACGTAGACACTGCCGTCGGCGACCACGGGCGGCGGGTAGACGTTGGCGCCGGTCTGGTACTTCCAGCGCTGTGCACCGGTGGCCGCGTTGAGAGCGTAGAGATGGTAGTCGCCGCTCCCGATGTAGACGGTGCCATCGACGACCGCGGGAAGAGAACCGACACCGCCCGCCGTCTTGAACCGCCAGCGGAGCGAGCCAGGTCGCGGCGGGCGAGGTTCTGATGCGGTGAGGAGCCTGATGAGCGTTCCGCCGGCGCCCAGCACGGTGAGCGCGGCCAGGCCGCTTATCAGTACCGTACGCCGGCTCGGTCGAGTGCGATTGTCTGAAGGGTCGGACGGACCTACAGTGACTTTCCCGGGCGGCTCCATGGAAAGCCTGTGGTGGAGCTCATCCGCTGGTGACAGCCGGTAGGCGCGGTTGCGAGCGAAGACGAATCGGGCCGCCCGATCGGTGGCCCGGCTGGTCGGCGCGGGCTTGCCGTCTCTAGCCAGCGCTTCTACGACCTCGTGGAAAATCGGTTCCAGCCGCAGTCCCGGCCCTTCGCCAGCGATTCCGGTTTCGATGACGTCGGCGAAATACTTGGTGAAGTAGGTCTGAGGCGTGGGAACGGCGGGGTCGGTCTCGTACCAGGCGAGGGCGAATTCGCCCGCCGCCGCCAGAGTGTAGGCGCCTGTCCCTCGGGTCCGGTCGGAGACGTCATTGGCGGAAAGAGCGGGCTGTGCTGCCAGACCCGCATAGCAGCAGTCCAGAATGACGATTTTGACTTTGGCGCGGCTGTTGGTGAGTGCGTATCGGACGGTGTCGAACGCAAGGCTGGTGTAGCGGCGCCGCTCAGCGGCGGTACGTGACTTCACCAAGCCCAGACACAATGTGTCCTGCGGATCGACCTGGCCGTGCCCGACGTAATAGAACAATGCGACGTCCTCAACCGCGTGGAACAGCTCCACCAGTTGGTCCGGCAGCCCACCGGGCTCCGGCGGGTCGGGGAACACGGAAAGACGGTCGGCCGGCCAGCCGCACAGCTCGCCGGTGAGCAGCGATTCCATCCGGGCGAGGCTGTGCAGCGCGGCCGGCACCGGCGGTAGGTGGCGATAACTTCCGGTGCCGATCAGGACGGCCCGCGACCGCGCCAGGTCCAGGCCCGCATCAGGCATCCAGCATCTTCTCGATGAACGACGGCAACTCGTTGAGGTTTTCGGCGTGGAGCGTGTACTCCTTGCCCTGGTCGGTCTTCACGGTGACCGTCACATTCGAGCGCCGGGATCTGATGAACTCCGGCAGAGTCCGGATCGCCACGGCAAGTACTCCGCTGCTGCCTGCGAGCACGGCCAGGACATCTGCGGCACCCTGTTCGCCTGCACCGGGAGGCACCGCGGTCTGCTCGACCCGCACCCCCGGGACCCGCTCCAGCCAAGCCCGTAGCGATCGCTGCTCTGAGGGGTCGGAGACGTCGATTTCGACCTGATACTTCTCCTGCGGATCTGCCATGCCAGGCACCGCCATCCTTTGCGTGGACGGGCCCCCGATGCTCAGCATGAAATCATTCCAGGAAGCAGTCCTCACGTGAAGCAATCTGACGATGTGGCTTCGATGGCGATGCTGCTCCTTCGGGCCGTGTGGCGCGATTCTTACCAGCGGGCCTGGTAGACGCCGCGCCAACCTGCGCCCGCGAAGTAGGCGCGCACGTCCTCGGTCAGGATCCACCGATCGCATGGCTGGCGCGGCCGGGAGTTCGTCTCCCTCGATCACATGCAGGCCGAAGCCGTCCGCTGGTGCACCCAGGTGGCCGGGCGACGGCAGTGCCGCCCGCTGGGCGGTGCCGCGCCGCTGTCGGTGTTCGAGGCCGTCGAGGCGCCCGCGTTGCTGCCGCTGCCGCAGACGCCGTTCGTGCTGGCCCGCTGGAGCACCGCGGTCGTCGGCCTCGACATCCATATCAAGGTCGGCCGCACCCTGTATTCGGTGCCGTGGAAACTGATCGGGCGGCGGGTCGACGTGCGCTGCACCGCGACCATGGTGCAGATCTTCTCCGACGGGACCTTGGTCAAGACGCACGCCGCTCTGGAACAGGGCAAACGCACCGACCATAACGACTACCCGCCGGAAAAGATCGCTTTCCAGATGCGCACTCCGGTCTGGTGCCGCACCCAGGCCGACCAGATCGGCCAACCTTGCCGCCAGGTGGTCGACCACCTGCTGGAAGTCAACGCCCTCTATCGACTGCGCGCCGCCCAGGGCGTGGTGGGCTTGGCCGCCAAGTACGGCGAGACCAGGCTGGAGGCCGCCTGCGCCAAGGCGCTGTCGGTCGGTGACCCCGCCTACCGCACCGTCAAGGGCATCCTGATCGCCGGCACCGAAACCGATCCTGAGCCCGAGACCAGCGGCGATGCCGGAGCCGGCGGCTTCTTGCACGGTCCTGCTCGGCTGTTCGCGGCCGCGACGACGGAGGGAATGACGGACGACCTCCACGATCACCATGCACCCGAGGGGCACCTTGATGGCCACCTGCCCGCCGGCGACCAGCACGAGGAGACCAACCGATGAGCGTGCTGGACACCGGCCTGCGCGAGGCTCTGCGCACCCTGAAGCTCTCCGGGATGCTGGAGACGCTGGACGCCCGCCTGGCGCAAGCTCACGGCGGTGAGCTCGGCCATCTGGAGTTCCTGCAGGTCCTGCCACGACGAGATCACCCGCCGTGAGACCGTCGCTTTCCACCGGCGGCTGACCCGCGCCAAGTTCGAGCAGCAGACCACGCTGGAGGAGTTCGACTTCGCCGCCAGCCCCAAGCTGCCCGCGGCCCAGATCCGCGACCTGGCCGCGTTGCGCTGGCTGCACGCCGGCGAGTCGGTCATCTTGTTCGGGCCCGTCGGGGTCGGCAAAACCCACATCGCTCAGGCCCTCGGCCACCTGGCCATCCGCCAGGGCGCAGGCGTCCGCTTCGCCAAGACCAGCCGCATCCTGGCCGACCTGGCCGGCGGCCACGCCGACCGCACCTGGGACAAGCGCCTGGCCGAACTCATCCGCCCCGACGTTCTCATCCTGGACGACTTCGCCATGCGCCAGCTGACCGCCACGCAAGCTGACGACCTCTATGAGCTGGTCAGCGAACGCCGCGGCCGCTCGCTGATCATCACCAGCAACCGCGCTCCCAGCGACTGGTATCCCCTCTTCCCCAACCCCGTCGTCGCCGAGCCGCTGCTGGACCGACCGACTGATCAACACCAGCCACCAAGTCATCATGAACGGACCCAGCTACCGGCCGAACAAGCGCCCCAAAACCAGCACTAGCAAGACAGAGACCCGCTCGATCAACTAGAACAGAACACGGCCAGACCCTGGGGAATTACGCAAGGCCAGGGGTGGGGAATATCGAGATCGTTCACAAGGAGGCCTGCGGCGCCGATCGCCCCCTGTCCGTACGGCGTTCAGCCACCGCCGGCGATCGTCACGGCCTTCCGTTCCCAGGGGTTGATCCGAGCAGGAAACGTTTCGGTTCGAAACGTTTCCTGGACGAGCGTGCGAGGCGAGAACGCGTGATCTCCCGCCTGTTAGGCCCAGCCGTTGTCGCACGACAACGCCTCCAGGTGTTTCGACCGAAACACCTGGACACACGTTGGAGGTGCAACACGCCTTTTGTGCCTTACTGATCAACAATGCGCTGACCTGCAGAGATATCCAAATACCCAAGATAATCGCGGCGGCCACGGCCCCGCGCGGTGCACGCCCGGGTCAGGACTCGCAGGTGACCTCGACCTCGGCGGTGCAGCTGTCGGTGCCGGCACCGCCGGTGGCGCGGTCGGAGCCGAGGCCGCCGAGCAGCGTGTCGTTGCCGCCGTTGCCCGTCAGGGTGTCGTTGCCGCTGCCGGCGTTGACCAGGTCCTGGCCGGAGCCGCCCCGGAAGATGTCGCCGCCCGAGCTGAGGAAGACCAGCGACGGCAGCGAGGTGTTGTTGATGAGTAGGTCGGTGCCAGAGCTGAGGTTCGCGGTCATGTCGGTGACGCTGGACGCCGCGCAGTCCACGGTGTTGGCGTTGACCTGGACGCAGGAGCCGCCCGCCGAGAGCGTGGTGAGGGTGTTGGAGACCCGGAAGTTCGAGCCGGACACGCTCACCGTGATGGCGTTATTCGTGGTCGTCGAGGTGATGGCCAGGCGCCCATTGCTGTTGCTGACGGTGCCGGCGGCGTGCGCAGGGCCGGTGAAGGCGAGCAGCGGCACGGCCATCGCCGTTCCGACGAGGAGCGCGCGCAGCCCGGCGGTTCGCGTTGCGCCGATGCGGTTCCGCATGGGGATCCCCCTGTGATCGGTGGTGTCTGTGGGCGGCCTCTTCGCGGCGTCGCCCGTGCCCACCGATTGAAGCGCGGAGGTCCCTGGGGTTCCGTGGCCAAATACACGGTCGGGAAGTGCTGTCGGGAACTGCCGGGCGGCTCACGCCCAGCCTTCCTGAACCGGACCACCGGGCCGATTCAGGCCAGCAGCCCTCGCCACAAGAGGGCGGGGCTGCTGCGTCTGGCCCGCGATGAGAGCGCAGAACGGGCCTTTGGTGTGATCGCCCCGCCGATCAAGCTTGAACAGCAGGAAGTCAGCCCGAACGCTGACCGGCGCGAGCCGGGCAAGCTCATGCTCGCTTCGTGACCTGCGCGCGTACCCACAGGTAGCCGAGCAACGAGAGCCCGGCGCACCCGGCGATCGCCATGATGACCAGGCCCGCCGACGACGGGCCGGACAACAGGCCGCGCAGGGTCTCGATGAGCGGGGTGAACGACAGGTGCCGAGCCAATGGCCGCACCCCCGACCCCTGCTTGCCGGCCGGCACGAGCCCGATGGTGATCCCGATGGCCACGAGGCTCGCGAGCATGACGTCGTAGCGGGCCAGCGGGCCCCGCATGGTGTGGCGGAAGTCGATGCCGTCCAGGACGATCTTGTCCGCGTACGCCTGACGCGGCGTCGCGGCCGCAATCACTGAACTGTTCATGGTCGTTACTGTCGTAGACCGCTCTGATGCCCGGCCGATGTCGCGCTGACACGGCCGCTGACCCGGCCGGTCCCGGCGCAGGCATGGGCCTCGCCCTCGGAGCACATTCCTGCAACGCCAGCCAACATGCCTTACGTGCCTGACAAGATCATAACGCTCTGACCTGCAGGAAGAGGCCAGCGTAAACCGACAGCCCACACCAATGCGCCAACCCCTACAGAAGCTGTCGCACACCCACATGAACACCGCGCTCGCACGACAGTGCACGACACTCAATTCACCCCAACAGAAGCTCAAGTACCGCAGCACGACGGAGGCCGTCATCGGCGGCGTGACCGGTGACCTGTCCCGGCCCCACGAACTCTTGCTGGGCCGCTACGACACCACCGGCCGTCTCTGCGTGATCGGCCGGACCACCCGGTTGAGCGTCGAGGCGGCGGCCGAGATCGCCGGGCTGGTGACTCCAGCCGGGCCGGATCATCCCTGGCCACCGCGATTGCCACCGGCGTGGGCCGGCGGAGTCTACGGACGCCCGGAGCCCATCAGCTACATCCAGGTCGAGCCGGACGTGGTGGTGGAGGTCCTGGCCGACGTCGCCACCGAACACGGTCGCTACCGCCACCCGTTGCGCTTCCTGCGCTCTCGCGCCGACCTGGGCCCGGCGCAGGTGGCCATGCTGGACGACGTCGAGCCGGCAATGCCACCTCCGCGGTCTCAGCCCGTCTACGCGGACATGAGCGACGATCGCGCCATAGCCGGATCTTTATTTCAACAATCGGTCTGTGGATGGGGGTGCCATGACGGAGACGGGGGTAGTTCCGGCACAGGCCGAGGAAGTGCCGCAAGGACTCTCGGCAGGCGTGCTCAGACCGCTGTTTCGGGGGGGACAAGCGGTGTGCGGCGCCAGACGCGGGGCCGGACAGCCGTAGACACCCTGTCCGGCCCCTACCGGCCGGCCCGTTCCAACCTCCGGCAACCACGTCCGGGTCAGCTCTGCTTGCCCATGGCCTGGCGGATGACGTCGCGCACCCGGTCCATCATCGCGATGGGGGTTCCCATGAGCAGGTTCTTGGTCGCCGATTCGGTGCCGGGGTGCGGGTGGGTGGGAGCCATCGCCTCCGCGGCCTTGACGCCGAGGGCCATGCTCCGGCGCTCGGCCTCGGTGGTGTGGCCGCGCAGTTGGGTGAACTCGTAGCGTTCCTCGCTGCGGGCGTGGGCTTCGACGGCGGCACGCAGTACGGCGAGCTTCTCGGCGAAGTCCGGGGCATTGGGCCCGGCCTGGTCCATCTGCTGCAGGAGCTCCTTGGCGTGGTTCTCCTCGGCCAGGCGGTCGTCGACGACGGCGTCACCGCCGTCGATCTTGAGGCGGGCGTAAGGGTGGACGATCTCTTCCTCGGCCGTCTCGTGCACGGCCAGCAGCCGCACCAGCCGGGTGAACGCCTCGCCCCGCTGGTCCGGCGTGGCCTGCTCGACCTCGTCGAACAGGTCCCTGATCATCGCGTGCTGAGCAAGAAGCAGGTCGATGACGTCGCTCTCGCCCATCGTCTCGGGCATCGTCCTCTGGGTGGTCATGATCGGTCTCCTCTCGGACACCGCCGGTGCCTACCCGGCAGAGGAGGCCGCACGAGTGGGGACGCCAACGGCAGCCGAGGTCCTTGCCAAAGCTATGGCCGCCGCCGAGAGCGTGCAGGTGTTGGGCCGGGAAGCCTCGGGTAGAGCGGGCGGTCACGCCTGCTACACCGGCACAGTCTCAGCGACAAGGAGCACGAGGCAGATGACCTTCAACCCGTTGCGGGAGCGGGGTATCCCGCTGGACAAGCAGTTGCGGAACTGGCGCGAGCTGAACGTGACTCCGATCGACCCCGACCACGCCGATCCGTACACCCGATGCCGGATCATCACGATGAACGGGATCGAGACCGAGGCGATCTTCTTCAGCCACCAGCTCGCCCGCCACTGCCCCGACCTCGAGCTCAAACAGCAGCTGGCACGGGTGCGCTACATCGAGGCGCAGCAGCAAAAAGCGGTCAACTGGCTGCTGCCCGGCCTGGCCTCGGTCCTGGAGACCACCCTGGCCTACGAGCAGGTCGCCGTGGACCTGACCGCCTGGGTCGCCCGGATGGAGCCAGACAAATACCTGAAGCAGGCCTACCAGTTCGGCGTCCTGGAAGACTTCGACCACCTCTACCGGTACGCGAACCTGTACGAGATGATCGAACACCGCAAGGCCGAGAAGATCGTCGACGCGCTCACCGAGGTCATGCCCGGCCGCCCCACCTACCTGCACCACCGCGACCCGGTGGACAACGTGCGCGAGCCCTACGACCGCACCAACACCGCCCCCATCAGCAAGCTGCACGCGCTCACCATCATGGCCGCCGAGCAGCAGACCATGAACTTCTACATGAACGTCGGCCCCATGTACATGGAGCCGATCGCCCGCCAGCTGTATCAGGAGATCGGCCTCATCGAGGAGGAACACGTCACCCACTACGAGTCGCTCGTCGATCCGGGCGAGAACTGGTGGGAGATGCTGCTCAACCACGAATACAACGAGTGCTACCTGTACCACTCCTTCATGCAGACCGAGTCCGACCCCAAGGTGAAGAACATCTGGGAGCTGCACCTGAACATGGAGCTGGAGCACCTGCGGCTGGCCGCCGAGCTGTTCAAGAAGCACGACGGCCGCGACCCGGAGCAAGTGTGCGCCCCCGAGCTGCCCGCCCCGGTCACCTTCGAGCCGAACAAGGCCTACCTGCGCGAGCTGATCGCCACCCAGATCGACTACACCACCCTGGGGACCGGCTACGTCCAGGAGGCCCACGAGCGCTTCGAGAAGATGCAGGACGCGCTCATGGGCGGCGACAAGGCGCCGTCCGAGCTGGTCATCGAGGACAACCGGGCCAAGTCCGGCCAGGAGTACCGCCTGCAGACCGAAGGCGAGCACCCCGTCCGCAGCCTCGCCTTCCACCGCTGAGGAGGCTTCAGCATGGGTCACCACCACACCCCCTGCACGCCTGGTCCGGCGCGGCAGCTCTTCGAGATCACCGCCCTGGACACGGCGGACGAGCGGTGGCACACCATCGGGTGGGGGATCGACCAGGCGCAGGCCGAGACCGTCGCGCAGGACTGCGTCACCCGCCCGGTCTCCCCCTACCGGGCGGCCCGCATCCGCCACGACGGCCGCCTCATCGCCGAGCACCACCGCCTCGCCCTATGAAGGCGCCGCCGCCCCCGCGCGTGGCGGTGCCGGTGATGTACCACCGTTGGGCGCACATGACGTTCCTGCACTGGCGATACCCTGCCCAGGCGGTGCGGGAGCTGGTGCCGCACGCGCTCACGGTCGAGACCTTCGACGGGTCGGCATGTGTGACACCGTTCCTCCTGACAGATGTGCCATCCGCCGCGCCGCGGCGGCCCTTATCCGCCCGCCCTCTGCCGCCCCTTCGGGGGTCAGGTGATCGTCTGAGGATGTAGGGTCGCCGGCCTGACCGTACTGGCCGGCGCGCGTCAGCGGCGGCGAACAGGCGTGGACAGTGATCGTCGGCCCGGCTCCGGGCTCACGACGCATGCGGTGGATGAACGTCTCATCGAAACAGAACCTGCGCCCCTGCGACGACCCCGAGCCGGACGAGCCCGCTTCGCCAGAGCGCCTCGTCGCCGGCCACCTCCTGGAGTTCTGCTGGTGGAGCAAGCGATCGGGAGAGGAGAAGGGGAGATCATCGCTCATGGCGGGCACGTTTGACCGGCCCTGAACCCGTTGAACGAAGCCGCGGACGCTCTCAAGACTGTTCAGGGGCAGGTATCCATGTGCGGGCGTGCACCGTTCTTGGGAGGACAGCCCAGGCAGCTGAGGCGAATGGTCTCTGGCTCGAGGGGTAGCTGCCGGTTCATGGCTACCGACGTCATCGCCCTGATCGCCAAGGACCACCGAGTCGTGGAGGGCCTCTTCGAGCGGCTCAAGAACAAGGAGGGAGACCAGCAGGCCACCTTGGCCGAGCTGCACGCCCTCCTGATCGCGCACTCGCGGGCGGAGGAAGACAGGGTCTATCCCGATATCGACGCCCACCACAGCCTTGAGGAGCACAAGGAGGTCGAGATCCTCCTCGATACGCTCATGCGTGCCGAGCCGGGGACGAGGGCATTCGACCGCACGCTCGACAAGCTGATCAAGTCGGTCAATCGCCACGTGCAGGAGGAGGAGAGCAGGATCCTCCCCAACATGGCGAAGTCCGTCAGTAGAAAGAGGCTTGAGGACCTCGGCAAGGAGTTCAAGAAGCGCAGGGCGGAGGAACTGGACGCGCTCAGCGCCCAAGGCCGCTCCACCAACGGCCCCTCCAAGGACGAGCTGTACGAGCAAGCGAAGAAGGCCGACATTCCCGGACGGTCCCATATGAGCAAGGAAGAGTTGGCCGACGCCCTACGGCACGCCAAGTCCTCCTGACCTCAAGCCAGGAAAAGTGGAGCAGTCAGACGTCAAGATCTCCAGAACGCGCGTGCTGGCCTCAGGTACTTCACGACTGCCACGATCAGCACGCTCGTGTCCGGGGTGATCACCGACGACGCCCTGCCCGTGAGCCTGTCAAGAACGTCCTCGGCCCGTGAGAAGGTCTCGGATGCGGTCCACCAGCCCTGCCCCCGGTGCCAGCAGCTTGTTGGCGGGCGGGGTGTCCGGCGCGGACGG
>NZ_JBITHZ010000060.1:0-49498 GCF_044458585.1 Nonomuraea sp. NPDC050451 | reverse complement strand
CGAAAGCGTGCACGCAGCAGGTCCTCTATCGAGTTCAAGTCGCTGGGGCACGAGGTGTCGTCAGTTCGCATCTGATGCGATATGCGGCGGTTCCGAGATACGGGTAAAACCGGCCATGAGTCGATCTTCATTGGGGTAAGGGGAGGCTCTCCGGGACCTGGTTCGGCAAGGAGGCTCGCTGCTGAGACGAGTTCTTCGTGGGGGCTTGCGTGATCTCGGAAGTTGGCTTCTCTGGCGCACGTTCCGCTGGGCCGGTCCCTGTTTTCGTTTGTTCACTCTCGCGGTTTGTGTTCGCTCGGCTACAGTGTCGCCTGTTCTGTGGCGATCGGGGCTGCTGCGAAAGCTGTGTGCCTGATGGCGTCGATCGACAAGACTGCGTATCCGAGGTTCAAGCGGACCATCTCCGAGCGGGAGCTGCGCGAGGCGTACACGCCGAGCCTGGAGGAGATGGACTGGGCGCGGGAGATGACCGACACCGATGAGAATCGGCTGTCGCTGATGGTGTGGCTGAAGTGCTGTCAGAGGCTGGGCCGTTTCCCGCGGCTGGCGGAGATCCCGGCGCAGATGATCACGCACGTCCGGGATGAGCTGGGCTTGCCCGAGCACCTCGGCATGGCGGGCGTGGCCGAGCGTACGGGCCGCAACCACAAGGCCCTGGTGCGCGACCGGCTGGGGCTGGACGGGGATCAGGTGGGCGCGCGAAAGCTGGCCGAGCAGGCGATCCGGTTGGCGGCCAGGACCAAGGACCACCCCGCCGACCTGATCAACGTGGCGTTGGAGGAGCTGGCCAAGAACAGCTGTGAGTTCCCGGCCTTCTCCACCCTGGACGACCTGGCCTCGCAGGTCCGGGCCGAGGTCAACGGCGCCATCTTCACCTTGGCGTATGGCCGGATGGGCTTTGACGATCACGCGCGGATGCTACGGATGCTGCAGGTGGATCCGGCCACCGGCCGCAGCGGCCATGATCGGGCCAAGAAGAGCGCGCCCCGGGCCACGGTGACCAAGCTGCGCCAGCAGTTGGACCATCTAACCTGGCTGGACGGTAGTGCCGGGGCCAGCGACGCCTGGCTGAAGGGCGTCCCGGCTTCCAAGATCGCGCACTTTGCGGCCGAGGCGCGGGCGCTGGACGCCGCCGAGATGCGCGACTACGGCGAGGTCAAGCGGATCGTACTGGAGGCGTGCCTGCTGCACCAGGCCCGGGTGCGGGCCCGCGATGACCTGGTGACCATGCTGTGCAAGCGGATGAACACCATGCACGCCAAGGCCCGCGAACTGCTCGAGACCATCCGCGCCGAGCAGCGCCAGCGCAACGAGCGCATGCTCGCGGTGCTCGGCGATCTGCTGAGCGCGGCCAAGGACGTCGACGTGACGGCCCGGAGCGCGCCCAATCCGTGGACAGCAGTGCGGCGGCGGCACGAGACCGGCCGGGCGATGCTGGAGACGATCGAGGCCAACGGCGGCCTGGCCGGCCTGATGGCCGAGCACGAGGCGCTGGCCGCCTACCACGGCGACAACTACCTGCCGCTCCTGGACCGCTTCTACCGCTCACACCGCGCCCTGCTGCTGCGCCTGGCTGGCGTGCTGGTGCTGGAGCCGGCCACCACCGACCGCAAACTGCTGGACGCGCTGGAGTTCGTGCGCGCCCACGCCACCCGCACTTCCGAGCTGATCAGCGATGAGTACCTGGCCGAGCAGGAGGTCGTCGATGAGACGACCGGCGAGATCTCCACGGTGAAGGTACGCAAGAAGGTGGACGTCTCCTTCGCGCCGGAGACCTGGCAGAAGGTGGTCACCGACAAGCGCCGCCCCGGCAAGCTGGTGCGCCGGCACTTCGAAATCTGCGTCTTCTCCTGTCTGGCCGACGAGTTGGTGCGCGGAGATGTGGCGGCGGTCGGCTCCGAGGCCTACGCCAACTGGCAATCGCAGCTGCTCAGCTGGGAGGCGTGCCAGCCGCACCTGGCCACCTACTGCGCCGAGACCGGCTTGCCCGACACCGCGGCGGGCTTCGTCGCACAGTTGAAGACCCGGATGAAACAGGTGGCCGCGGCCGTCGATGCCGGCTACGCCGACAACACCGACCTGGCCATCGACGAGCAGGGCCGGCCCACGCTCAAGGCGCGCAAGTCCGCCGGGCACAGCGCCGGCGCGCTGGAGCTGGCCACGGCGGTCAAAGACCGGCTACCGGAACGCTCGCTATTGGAGATCTTGACCCGGACCACCCGGCACCTGCGCTGGTTCCGCCACTTCGGGCCGCTGTCGGGCTCGGACACCAAGCTGGCCGACCCGCTGGAGCGCTACCTGCTGGTCGCCTTCGCCTACGGCTGCAACCTGGGCGCCGCCCAGGCCGCCCGGCACCTGGGCGGGCACATCAGCGCGCACGAGCTGTCCTACTCCGTGCGCAAGCACGTGACGCTGGCCAGCCTGAACAAGGCGATCGCCGATGTCGTCAACGCCTACCTGCGCCTGGATCTGCCCCGGCTGTGGGGCGAGGGCAACGCTGTGGCCGCCGATGGCACCAAGTACGACATCTACGTGGACAATCTGATCGCCGAGTTCCACATCCGGTACGGAGGCTACGGCGCCGTCGCGTACCACCACATCGCCGACAACTACATCGCGCTCTTTTCAAGATTTGTGCCGTGTGGGGTGTGGGAGGCGGTCTACATCATCGAGGGGCTGCTGGAACAGGAGAGCGAGGCGGCCCCCAAGGAGATCCATGCCGATACCCAAGGACAGTCGTTCCCCGTCTTCGGTTTAGCGCATTTGTTCGGGTTCGAGCTGCTGCCGCGAATCCGCAACTTCCGGGACCTTACCTTCCACCGCCCCGAGGCCGGAGCCCGATACGCGCACATCGACGCGCTGTTCGGCGAGGCGATCAACTGGCAGCTGATCGAGGAGCACTGGCAGGATCTGATGAAGGTGGCGATCTCGATCCGCGAGGGCGAGTTGTCGTCGATCACGCTGCTGCGGCGGCTGCGGCACGACTCCAAGCGCAACAAGATCTACCGCGCCTTCCGGGAACTGGGGCGAGTGGTCCGCACGATGGTCTTGTTGCGTTACATCTCGGACGCCTCGCTGCGGGAGAACATCACCCGGGCCACCAACATGGTCGAGTCCTACAACAACTTCGCCAAGTGGATCGGGTTCGGCAACAACGGCGTAATCGCCGAGAACGACCCAGAGGAGCAGGAGAAAGCGATCAAGTTCAACACCCTGGTCGCTGACCTGATCATGTACCAGACCACCCTGGACATGTCGTTGGTGCTCAACCAGCTGCGCCGCGAGGGGCGGGCGGTGCATCGCGCCGACGTGGCCATCATGTCCCCCTACCAGGAAGACAACGTGCGCCGCTTCGGCGACTACGTCTACGACCTGAACACGCCGCTGGAGGACATGGACGTCCACCTTGATCTGGGTGAGGAGGCTGATGTGGCGTGACCTGCCTCCTCTGTTCGTTGCGGCCCTGCTGGCTCCCTGACCGACATTACGATCGCGCCACGGCGATGCCCTCGGGCCGCCGAAGAAGGTCTCGAACGCGTCCACGGAAACGCCTTCGGCCTGGTGGTCGAGCCGAGATGGCTCGGCTCGACCATGTATGATTCGCCAAGATCAGCGACGACGTGAATTCCGGTCATTCCGGACGACCGCAACCAGCGTTACCGCCGAGGTTAGCGACACAATAATCACCCCGCCAGTCAGCGGTAGTTGGACCATGACGCTGGAGTTGGTCCCGGTGGATACCCACATGACGATAGAAGCGACGATCATAGCCAGTCCGACTATATTGATCGCTAATATCGTATACCTTAGCTTCCGGTTTAGTTTCACGTAAGGATCTCTACTGATGAGTGATGTAGCCGAATGGTACGCCGTTCACGTCACCAAAGACTATTTTTATGCCTTTGTCATCGGTGCTATCCAATGCCGTCTGGAGAGCCCATTTGCCTAGTGTTGCGAGTGCTCCACCCTGGGCGCACGCTGCAGCGATTGCCGCCGGTACGGGCGCGCCTGGTCCCGCAGCCAGCGCCACTACCGTCGAGGTACTAGCACAAAGGCCTGCGGCGGCGGACAGGCCGTCCAGGAGGGCGATCAGCTTCTCTGCATTCTCTCTGCTCAGATAGATATTACAGTAATTCTTCTTTCCGTACCAATCTTCGATGATACCGCATATAATTCCGTTTTGATTTCCCTTCTTCCCCTTTACTTTACCCCACTTCTTTGTCTTCTTATGGCCGTCGAGATCGAGGTTGTTGATCGGGTCTTGGCTGGCGTATTCGTAGGGATTGTCGCTGCCTCCCAGGACGGGGTCGGTCTGGAGGAAGCGTCCCGTTGTCGGGTTGTAAAGGCGTGCTCCCATGAGCATAAGGCCGGCGAGGCTGTCGCCGCTGGAGCGTTGATGTGCGCCGAGCCAGCCATATCGTCCCGGGTCGCTGCTGCCGGTCTTTCGCGGCCCGTATTCGGTGTAACCGAAATAGGCGGAGACGCCGGCGTTCTGGTTGTTGTCGCAGGTGGCGACGACGTCCCCGTGCAGGTTGGTAAGCGAGAGTTGGGTGCCGCCGTTGCTGCGTTCGACGGCCGCCAAGCCGGCGAAGGCGGTGATGTTGCGGGTCCAGTTGCCGTCGGCCTCGGTGATCCAGGAGGGGCTGTCGGTGCCGCCGGTGTAGTGGTTGACGATCGTGCCGAAACTGCCCGTTTGCGTGGTGGTGTTGATGGTGCGGATCCGGCCGCGGGGGTCGAGGCCGTAGGTCTTGGTCGTACCGCTCTGGGTTAGGGCGGCGACCATGTCGTTGGCGTGGTAGCCGATGGTCAGATCGGCTCCGCCGGTGACGTCCGCGGTGGGCACGGTGGTGGTGCGGCCGAAGGTGTCGTAGACGTATCCGGTGTCGGTGATGCGGTCGGCCGTGTCGAAGCTGCTGGCCTTGGTGACCGGCGTGGTGCTGGTGGAACAGTTACCGTCGGCATCGCCGGGAAAGGCATCAAGGCTTTTGCGGTTGCTGTTGAGGTCCAGCGTGTACTGGCGCGTGGTGCAGGAACTGTCGGTGGCGTCCATGCTCTTCGTGAGGCGTCCGGCGCCATCGTAGGTATAACGCTGGGTGCTGCCCAGGTTGTCGCCGGAATGGACCACCTTGCCGCTGATGTCGCTGGTGTCGTGGTAGGCGAGCCAGGGTGTGGAGCCCTTGGCGTAGACGACACTGTTGTGGAATCCCGTGCTGTCGTAGTTGTGGGTCGCGGTCAGCCCGTTTGGGTAGCCCTGTACGGCGAGTTTGCTGTCGCCGGTGTAGGCGGCGGTGAAGGTTCCCACCCGCTCGGCGGTGATGGCGGTGGGCAGTCCTCGGCGTTCGGCGCGGCCGGCGGCATCGGTGCCGTCGTAGGCGTAGGTGATGCTGCCCTTGGCATCGATGGTGGAAGCCAGTTGCCCGTCGAGGGTGTAGCCGATGGTGGTGGTGTTGCCGTCGGCATCGGTGGTGGAAGCCAGGCGTCCGAAGGCGTCATAACCATTGGTGAGCGTGAGGGTCGCGGCTGTGACGCCGGTGCGAAGACCGGTGGCGGGGTCGTAGGAGATGGTGCTCTCAGGTACCGGAGTGCCGCCCTCGCTGGCGGGGGTCACCTCCACCTTGGTCTTGAACGGGCGTCCGGCAGTGTCGTAGGTCGTGGTGGTCGTGCGTACCGTCGTACCGACCGTTTCCACGGTACTGGTGGCATCGCCGTAGTAGCCGTAGGCGATCGTGGCGACCGGTAGCGGCTTGCCGGTCGGCTGCGACACGGGGGCGCGCCGGCAGGCCGAGCCCGCCCATTGCGGCTTGTCGCCGCACGCGGTCACCGTCGGATGCGCTCCCGCGGTGTAGTAGGCGGTCGCGGTCGATCCAGCATCGTTGCTGGTTGAAGCTGGCTGCCGACGCTCGATTTCCCGCCCCGCCGCATCGTAGCGAGTCTTCTTGACGATGTTGGTCTGGCCGGGCATGACCGTGGTGGTGCTGGTCGGCTGGCGCAGATTCCAGCCCGACGTGTCCCCGGACGTGATCGGGTCGTAGCCGGTCTGGATCGTACGCACGTCCGCCGCCGCGGGGGTGGCGCTGCCGTCCAGCACGATGGGCTCGGTCTTGGTCGTGGTGGCCAGGTGGTACACGGTCGAGGCGGAGGGCTTGCCCTCGTCGTAGGTTGTGGATGTGTGCTTGCGCGCGGAGGCCAGGCTGCCGTCAGCCAGTTGCACCTGCCGGGCCGGCTCCGTCACTGTCAGTGGGTCGCTGTCGGCGTTGTAGGTGCTGACCGTGGCCAGCAGGTTGGCCCGCTCTGCCGAATCGCCGCGTCCGGCCACGTACGGGTCGGTGCCTCCGGTAGGCGTGAGCGCCTGGGCACGATTCTCTGGGGAGAGCTCCCATACCGCATTGCCCTTGTCGTCATACCGGCTGGCGGAAATTTGCCACGCCCCGGCGCCGTAGCTCGCGGTGTTGACTGGGCGGCCGTTGACGTCGGTGTAGACCAGGCCGGTGTACTCCCAATCACTTGCCGCAGGCGTATAGGCTCCGTTCGCCCCACGGGCGGGGACGTGTGAGGCGGGGAAAAGGCCCGCGCCGGCCACGGGCAGGTCAGTCGCCTGACCCCACCTGACGGTCTGCGCTGCGCTCACATCAATCGGGGCGCCGGTGCCGCTGATCGGCACGTCGTAGGCGACGGCCTGGGTCGGGTCCACGTCGCCGCCCTCGCGTTGGACATGAGCGAGACGGCCGCGGTTGTCGTAGTCCATCCGCCAGGGCGCAAGCCCGGGCGGGGTGATCTGCGAGATCCTGCCCTCGCCGGTGTAGTAGTAGACCGTGGTCAGGTTGGTGCGCGGATCTGTCACCTGCCGCAGGTGCCCGGTCGAGTCATAGGCATAAGAGGCGAGCACGGTCGTCTTCATCACATTCGACTCTGGGTCGAACGCGGTGAACGACACCGATTTCACCTGGTCCTTGAAGTCGCCCCATCCTGAAGCCACGCCGGTCGCCGTCGTCGCTGGCGCGTAGGACAGCTCAAGCGCGCGGCATCCGGGCTGAAGCGTGTCACAGGTGATGTCCTTTGCCGTCGGAGCGAGAATCCGGGTGATGCGGCCCTGGATGTCGCGGAAGTACAGCACTGTGGACTCTTCTGCGGCGCCTTGGGTCCGGGCGACGACCCAACGGCCGTTGAGCCGCGTGTAGGTGGTCTTCGCGCCATTCGCCTCGGTCACGGTCAGCTGTTCTTCTGCGAGGTTCACCGTGGCGCGCGAGCCGTCAGCGGCATCGCCGACTCCGGCGAAGACCTCACCGTTGCGGAGATAGGTCAGCGTCGACCCATCGGCCGTGGTGAAGGTCAGGGTGTTTTGCGATCCGTCGTCGAGCGGTTCGAAGGCGGCGATGGTCGAAGGGACGGAGGGAAAACCTGCACGCCAGTCGGGGCCGAATATGTTCCATTCATTCACCGGCCCGGGCTCGTGCAGCGGGTCGGTGGAGTCCGTGATCAGCGTGGTGTGCGTGCGTGAGACGGCGATGCCGAAGAGGCTCGCGTCGGTGTACTCCACCGCGTAGTCCCCGGTCTGGAGGGCTAGCTTGCCCGGGCCGAGCTCCGCCGTGGCTTGGGAGGGGTTGAACGCCGATTGCTGCACGGTGATG
Organism: Nonomuraea sp. NPDC050451; assembly: GCF_044458585.1. Taxonomy (NCBI): domain Bacteria; kingdom Bacillati; phylum Actinomycetota; class Actinomycetes; order Streptosporangiales; family Streptosporangiaceae; genus Nonomuraea; species Nonomuraea sp. NPDC050451. The sequence continues at coordinate 41,870 of NZ_JBITHZ010000060.1, read as the reverse complement.
ACAGCGGGCTTGGTGCAGGCTTCGGTCTGTCCCGCGCCGCCGAAACAGGCGCGGATCTCCCAGCCGCCCTCGATGGATCTCCTGCCGGTGCCTTGGACGGTCTTGAGGACGTCCCAGGTCAGGCCGGCGAAGTTCTTGGTGGTGTCGGTCCGCGTTTGCGGCCAGTTCCCGATTGGAGTCGATGAGCCTGCGGGAGTGACGTCAGTGGCGGGGATGGGCTTGAACATGCCCAGGTCCAGGTACTCGTACCGCACCGTGGTCCGGCTGTTGGCCGCCGCGGTCGACAGGGTCACCTGGCGTTGGACGACTGCGGACGGCTTGGGGCTGACGAATCCGCCGTGGCCGATGCCGAAGCTGTAGGACGTGACGGCTGAGGTGTTGTGCGCGTTGTCGCGGATCTTCACATACAGTGTGTGCCATCCGTCGTTCACCGTGGGGATCGCCAGCGACTGGTTGTCGTTGTTCTCGGAGTCGACTCTCGAGAGCTGAACGATGTTGAAGGCCGCTGGGTCGTCCAGGCTCCACAGGTAGGCGTTGTTGCCTTTGAGGCCGCTGATGGTGCAGGACTTTGCCTGCTGGTCGTCGCCGACCCGCGGGTACCACGTATCGGGGCTCACATCGCAGCTGATCGTGGGGGCTGGCGGGGCGGTTGCGTCGATCGCCACTTTCTGCCAGGCGGACCAGGCGGAGTAGCTGGTGCCGTCGAATGCGCGGGCTCTCCAGCGCAGTTTCTGCCCGTCGGTCAGTTTCCCGGCAGGAATGGTGATCTTCGCTTCGGTGCCCGAGGCCACGCCGTCCACGTTGCCCGACCACACCAGCCCGGTGCCCTGGTTGGCATCGGGGTCGTGCTCGACCTCGTACTCGGCCCGGATCAGCCCGCCATCGGGGTCTTGCACGTCGGCGACGAGGGTGGGGGATGTGGTGTTGGTGTACACCAGGCCGTCGAGTCCGGTGGTCACAGGTGCTGTTCTCAACTGGCCGGTGAACGGTGTCGAGCCGAAGGTGATGACCAGCTTGGGCGGAATGCCACCGGTTCCGGCGTCTTCAGAGGTGTCGAAGCTGCGGTCGTACTGGTCCACGAAGGGGGTCGGGCTTTCGGTGGCCAACCGCAGCATGACGCCGTTCGAGGAGGCGCCGCCGGCCCAGGCACGGGCGATATCGGTGAGGTTCCAGGTCCATGTTCCCGATGGGACGCTCCCGGGCGATGTGCAAGTACCGGGCTCACGCGCGGGCTGTTCGCCGTCGGAGGTCGCCGTGATCGACCAGCTCGGACTGCGCTCGCTCCACGCGCTGGTGATGCGCTGGGCCTTGACGGTCTGTCCCGTCACGCATCCCCAGCCCCCGCTGCTTTGCAGCTCAAGCCGCGCGTCGGTGACCACTTGACCCGTCAGTGCGCCGGTATCGAACTTCAGTAACCCACGGCTGAAAGTCCGGGTGCTGCCGCTGTCACTGGTGCCGACGTTGAGGCTCTGGTTGAACCCGCCGTTGGAGAACACCGTCATGTCGGCCAGTACCGGCAGCGTGGTGGTCGGATCCACCGTCACCGGATAGGCGGTGTCCGGGTCGGCAAGGAACTCCGCGTCGGGCCTGAGGACAAGCACCTGCTGGTCCCCATCAGCCTTGATTTCGGTGTCGATCGTTCCGCGCTTGACGGCGGGCTGTCCGGTCGAGGCGTCGTACATGACCGGCTCAGGTGCCGTGGCGACACTCTTGCCCTTGCTGTCGATCAGCTTCAAGCTGCCGTGATCAGTCTTGGCGAGCGTCAGACCCTCCGCATCAACAGGGATCTTGTACTCCACTGGACCGGTGGGGCGTTGACGCAGCACCACGTCGTGGCGGAACCCGGAAGGCAGGGCAGTGAGGACAAGGTCGGCCCCAGGGCCTGCGGCGTCGACGTAAGTGGCCTTGTTGCCCTCGACCTTCGGAGCGGGCAATGCGGTGGGCCAGGTGAGGGCGTAGGACTGCTTGTCTGAACGTTCCAGCACAGCCAGCGGCTTGTCACCACCACCCGCAGAGAAGGTCACGTTGGCCAGCGTCGCCTTTGGCTTCAGCACCCCGTCGGCGGCCACCAGGGAGCTGTCGATCGGGGCCCAGTTCTCACCCTGCTTGACCCTAACAGGGCCGCTGGAGGCCTCCAGCGTGGTCGTGCCATCAGAGTTGGCGTAGGTGAGCGTCGTCTCCGTCGTCTCGCCCGACACCAGCACCCGGCTGCCCTGCTGCCGTGCCGCTAACGCGGCCGACACTCGATCAGGGCGCTCCGTGACCGGCTGCGGTTTACTCGTGTCCGTCGTCCGGGGCGTTGATGTTGGCCCCGGAGCGGCCTCTGCGACGTGAGCCGTACCGATGAGGAGCGCTCCCACGGTGACTGTGGTGACGGCAGCACGGAATCTCGCACGCCCGCGTACGGGCATGCGAGAGCTAGCCCTGGGTAAGAAACCCACCTGACCTCCTGAGGTAAAGAAGAAGTAAAGCGACCTGATGTTACCTGAGGGTGAAATATGGTGATAGATGCATGTTTGTCGCTTCTTCCTCACAGAGAGCGATCTTCGCCAAGCCAGATTCGCCGTACTTCCGAGATTGGCGCAATCTCGGAAGTAGACTCCCACGGTGACTTCCGAGATTGCGCAACCTGGGTTGCCTCAGGAACCTGGATCCGGTTCCGAGATTACGAAGCGCGGTGCGGGCGCCCGCCCCACCCGGCTCCCGCCCGCCTACGACACCGTCCTGGGCGAGTATGCCGCCGCGCTCGAGCACGCACCGCTGTCGGCCGAGACCCGGCGCACCTACCGTTCCCGGGTGCGCATGTTCCTGGCCTGGCTGGCCGACCACGCAGCCAGCTACACGGCGGATCCCCTCGCCCACTCCCGGGCTCGCGACTGGGCCGTTCGCGACTACCGGATGTGGCTGCTACGCGATGGCCCCGCCAAGCGCAGTCGCGTCTACGTCAACTCCGCCCTCACCGCGCTGGACGACTTCTACACCCGCCTGGGCCTGGGCAAGGCCAGCGTCACCCGCGAAGACCTCCCCAAGAGCGCGCCTCGCGCGCTGGAGGAACGCGCCCGCATCCGCTGGCTGCGCGCCGTCGAGGCACACCTGTCCCCCCGCGACCGCTGCATCGCGTTGATCCCCTACTACGCTGGCGCCCGCATCAGCGAAGTCGTCCGCCTCGACGTCGACGACGTGCGGCTGTCGGCCCGCAAGGGCAGGCTGCGCCTGTACGGCAAGGGCGGCAAGTTCCGCGAAGTCGACATTCACCCCAAACTTCGTCACGAGCTGCAACTCTGGCTCGACGAGCGCCCCAACTGGCCCCACGCCGACGACAACCGCGCCTTGTTCCTCAACTTCAAGGGCGGCCGGCTGACCGCCCGCGCCGCCGCTGGCATCATCGCCGAGATCGCCCACACGGCCGGCCTGGACGACCCCACCACCGCGCACGTCCTTCGCCATACGCTCGCCACCACCCTGGTCCGCGGCAGGACCGACCTCGTCCTGGTCGCCGAGATCCTTGGCCACGCCCGCCTGGAGACCACCCGCCGCTACAGCTTGCCCTCCGACAAGGACAAGGAAGACGCCCTCAAACTGATCACGGTCGACCGCTAACCCATACGCCTGCCTGCGGAAACGAGCATCAAGATCGACTCATGGCCGGTTTTTCCCGTATCTCGGCTGGACCCGTGATCCAGCCAAGCTGCGCAGGCAGATCTTGACCTGGTCAGCGTGGACTCGACCGTGACAAGGGAGTCGCAGACCGGCTCGTCCGAAGTGAGCCAAGGACGAGCCGGCGGCAAAGTGCTAACCGTACGACCACGACAAGTACCGAGACCTGGTACGCAGCACATCCGTCCGCTGCTCAGCGCCGTTGCGCTGAGCACGTGTCCGGTTGCCAGAACTGATGTAGAGGGCTCTGACCTGGTCTTCTAGGCTTGGCTCTCGCGCTGTTTCGGCTCCTGTATCTGCTGGTGGTCAGGGTGTTTGGCTGGCTGTGCTGCTCACTCGGGGCAGCGCTGCCAAAGAGATGGAGATCTTGGTGTTGCGGCATGAGGTCGCGGTGCTGCGTCGCCCTGCTCGCCTGGCACCGCAGGCTGGTCAAGAAGAGGTGGATCTATCTACCCCGCCGAGCAGGGCCGACCCCCAATATCCGAAGAGATCCGCGATCTGATCGTCCGGTTGGCACGGGAGAAATCATGTTGGGGGCATCGACGCATCCAGGGGGGAACTCCTCGGTCTTGGATACCGGGTGGGGGAGGGGCCGGTCCGCCGGGTCCTGGCGGCGGCAGGGTTTGGGCCCGCGCCGCGCCGGGCTTCACCGACCTGGCGCCAGTTCCTCAGCTCTCACGCTTCCGGCATCCTGGCGTGTGACTTTCTCCACGTCGATACGGTGTTCCTCAAACGCCTGTACGTATTGTTCGTCATGGAGATCGAAACGCGGCGCGTGCGTATCCTCGGTGTCACAGCTCATCCGACGGGTGCCTGGACGGCACAGCAGGCGCGCAATCTGGTGATGGGAACTGGGCGAACGAGCCGACGGGTTCCGGTTCCTGATCCGGAACAGGGATGGCAAGTTCGGCGGAGGATTTGACGAGGTGCTTGCCGGCGCGGACGTGCACGCCCTCAAGATTCCGCCGCGCTCGCCGCGGGCGAACGCGTTCGCCGAGCGGTTTGTCGGCACTCTTCGGCGCGAATGCCTCGATCACCTTCTGGTCCACGGTGAGCGGCACCTGCGACAGGTCATGGCCGAGTACGAGCGCCACTACAACGCGCACCGTCCGCATCCGGCGCTGTCACTACGTCAGCCCCTTCACGATCCAGCCGAGGTGGTCGATCTCACAGCTCGAATAGAGCGACGAAGCGCCGTCTGCGGCCTGATCCATGAGTATCGCAGAGCTGCTTGACGACGTGCGAAACCGCAGGCCAGTGCTACGAGCGAGTTTTGGCACCGGACAGGGGGCTGAACGGCGTGCGTGGTCTCACGTACGTCTCGGACGGCTACCACACCACCAGGTTCAGCGTCACCGTTCCCGGTGAGCGGTCCGGCAGGGCCCCGGCCGCGCTCGACCCGCTGGCGGAGGGCCCGATGTTCGATATCGACGACACGAGCTGGATGACGGATCCGGAGCTTCCGCCGGAATGGCCGGCCTTCGAGGAATGGTCGGCTTGGACGGAGGAGAACGGAGCAGCCGTTGCCGGAGGCGTTCGGCGGCTTTTATGAATGGTCGCTGAACGGCTACCATCCGTCCCTGGCCACCTGCGTCACCTCGGCATTGACCCTGGTCGGACGGCTCACCGGCAGGGAGATCGACGAGGCGCGGCTGAGCGGGTCACACCTGCGGCTCACCATCCCCCATCGGCTGTGATGGCCGGCGCCGAGGCCGATGATGACGGCGTGGCAGATGCCGTACAAGGCGGTGTTGGCGGCCGACAGCAGGCGGTTGAGGTGGTCGCCGGCGGCGAAGGGATCGCCGGCCCGGTAGGCACGGCCGGTCCAGGCGACCCCGGTGCGTCGGAGTGCTGCTGATATTGCTTGCGAACGCGGGCCCCTTCTCGTCCGCGGAGTTGTCGCATGGTCATGGTGACGTCTTCGCCGGGGAACCGCATGCCGCACATGGCGCGGGCGATGGCGAGGCGTTCCTCGGGGCGGGTGACAAGCCAGGCCTGGCGATGGAGCAGCCCTGCGCCACGGCTGGGGCCGAGGCTGGCTGGCGGCGTACAGGCGGCCCCCTTGTTCGCCGACCCAGCACACCGCGGTGCTGGAGTCGCCGAGGAGTTGTACGGCGCCGTAAGCGATGCGTGTGCCTGGCCTGAGGAGCAGGATGGCGACCATCGCGGCGGGACGCGGACGGTGTCGCGCTTGTTGATGACGACGACGGCGTTCTCATCGCGGTCGATGTGGCTGCGTTCCACGCAGCGCCGATCCCGGCCTTGCTGCCCGGCGAAGCGCATCTCCGGCTGCCTTGCCACCCGCGATCTCGCGGTGGAAACGCTTGGTCAGCAGTGAGGCGGACAGGTCGTCGACCATCCGTGCCGCACCCAGTACGCCTGGGGCGCCCGCGAAGACGAAACCACCGGCTCTAGCCGGCGATCAGTGTGGGGGCTCCAGGTCACGGAACGGGGGCGGGCGTCCTGGCGGTGCCGCTCGCCGATTGGAATGATGACGGGATGGAATATCGCGAGCTGGGACGATCGGGGCTGCGGGTATCGGTGCTCACCATGGGCACGATGACGTTCGGCGGCGGGGGCAAGTTCGCCTACGTCGGCGACACCGGGGTGGAGGAGGCGCGCAAGCAGATCGACATGTGCGTGGACGCCGGTGTCAATCTCATCGACACCGCCGACGTGTACTCCACCGGCCTGTCTGAGGAGATCGTCGGCAAGGCGATCCAGGGCCGCCGTGACGACCTGCTGCTGGCCACCAAGGTACGCATGCCGATGGGTGACGGTCCCAACGACGCCGGGCTGTCGCGCCACCACGTCATCACCGGGGCGGAGGCGAGCCTGCGCCGCCTGGGTACCGACCACATCGACCTGTACCAGGTGCACGAATGGGACGGCCGCACCCCCGTCGAGGAGACCCTGGCGGCGCTCGATCACCTGGTGACCGCCGGCAAGGTCCGGTACGTCGGCGTCTCCAACTACACCGGCTGGCAGCTCATGAAGGCCCTGGGCGCCGCCGACAGGCTCGGCCTGCCGCGCTTCGTCAGCCAGCAGATCTACTACTCCCTCCAGGCCCGCGACTCCGAGTACGAGCTGATCCCGGCCGCGATCGACCAGGGCCTCGGCGTGCTGGTGTGGAGCCCGCTGGCCGGCGGCCTGCTGTCCGGCCGCTACCGCCGGGACGCCCAGCCTTCCGAGGGCCGCCAGCTCACCGAGTGGAACGAGCCTCCCGTACGCGATCAAGAGCAGTTGTACGACACCGTCGAGGTGCTGGTCGACATCGCCGGGGAGCACGGGGTGTCGGCGGCGCAGGTGGCGCTGGCCTGGTTGCTGGGGCGGCCCGCGATCACGTCGCTGGTGGTGGGCGCGCGCACCAGCGAGCAACTGGCCGACAACCTGGCCGCCGCCGACCTGAAGCTGACGGCCGAGCAGCGCGCCCGGCTGGACGAGGTCAGCCGCCAGCCGCTGCTCTACCCGTACTGGCATCAGGCGGCGACCGCTTCCGACCGGCTCTCGCCCGCCGACCTGAGCCTGCTCGGACCGCACCTGTAGACAGGTTGTAAGTACGTACGCCCGCCGACGCCGGGCTTGGGCCGATCGGGCCGTTCTCGCGGTTACCGAGTGAGGCTCGATCATGGACCACCCCTCGTCGGTGAGGTCTTGGCGCGCCATGGCGAGGGCCTGCCAGAACCGCAGACCGGAGCGCAGGCCATCCCTGTGATCTCGACTCTGTACAGGCTCTGGTACTCCGGGGCTGTGCCGGGGTGGCCGGCAGAGTAGGTTCTCGCCTGTGAGTGATATTCGACTTCTCGGTCCCGAGGAACTGCCCCTGTGCCAGCGGCTCGAAAGCGATCGCGAGTGGTCCACCGACGAGGCCAAATGGCGGCTGATGTTCGAGACGGGTGAGGTCTACGCCGTCGACGCGGCCGACGGCGACGGCCTGGCCGGATGCGTCGTGGTGACCCGCTACGGCGACTCGCTGGCCGACGTCGGCATGATGTTGGTCGCCAGCAGGTACGGCAGGCAGGGGCTCGGCACGCGGCTGATGGAGCACGCCCTGGAGGCCGCCGGCGACCGCATCGTGGAGCTGACCGCGACCCGGTTCGGGCGCCCCGTCTACGAGCGGCTGGGCTTTCGGCCCACGGGCAGCCTGACGATCACTATGGGCCCGATGGAGGGGGCGGCGGGGTCGTCCGGAGTCCGTGTGGCGACACCGGACGACCACGCCGCGCTCCTCGACTTGGACGCCGAGGTCACCGGGGCCGACCGGAGCAAGGCGCTGACCGCCCTGCTGGCCACGGCCGAGCGCACGATCGTCACCGACGGCGGCTTCGCCGTGGCCTGGAACGCCGGCCCCCACCGTGTCATCGGCCCCGTCGTCGCGCCCTCGGAGGAAGCCGCCCGCGAGCTCATCCTGGCCGCCGCCCACGGCGCCGACCGCGACGTGCGGATCGACCTGCTGGACGCCTACCCGGGCCTGCGCCCGTGGCTCACTGGGCTGGGGCCCACCGAAGGACCCGCGGCCCTGCCGACGATGGTCTACGGCGCCCACCGCCACCCGGGCGACCGCGGGCGATACGTCGCGCCCATCCTCATCTCGATGGGCTGACCGGCCATCAGGTCGGCCGCCGCCCGGGCGAACACGCGGACCCGCGCCGTCCGGCCTCCGGCCGGCACGTCTACCTGACCGACCTGGCCGGGATGGGTCAGGAACTGCCCGCCATCGCGGCGTTCGACGGCCACCGCCGCACTGAGTCGACCATGACCTTCATCCGACCGTTTGCTCCGTTTGCTCCGTTTGCTCCGTTTGCTCCGGGGTGAACGTCACCCCCATCGCGCGGACCAGACGCGCAGCGGCTTTCGCCCGTGTCGCCGGACTCCCAGCGCTCCACGGAAAAGACATACAACCGGCGCAGCGTGAGGGCGTCCACTGTGAAGAAGACACAGGCTGGCGCGCTCGCGGCATGCGGCTCATCACCCTGCCGAACCAAGTCGGAGACGCCGCTACCTGAACGGCCGAACAGCCGAACCCGGACAGGCCCGTCGATCCCTTCGGCGGCCTGCGTCTTGTCCGTCGTGGTCAGCGCGCAGACGGTGCGCAACCGATCGCCCTGAGCCTGCGCTGTAAACGGGGCGAGAGGATCGCCGCGAGAAGCAGCGGATGTTTATCTGCTGGTCTCTGTCCCCCTATCGTCCCTGTTATAAGCGTGGCTGAGCGATACGTCGATGTGGGTGACAGGTGATCAATGCCGACGGCAAAGCGCCGGCGCACGGAAAGCGTATTCCCCCTTTTCTCGGCCGCCTCTTGACAAGTCAGATGGTTGCGTAAACGCTCTGCGGCAAGACGCCTCAAACGTCGCGCGCAATCCGGTCGCCCCAATTCCCACAGGGGGATCCTTTCTCAGGCTCTTGGTGGGATTCACAGCTTTTTGTTAACGCTAACAAATGTTTCTGCCGCGGATTCCGGAGGGTGGTCCCGTGTCCCTGTTGAGCTCGGTCGCCGTCGGCACGGCCGCACCGCCGGCCTCAGCGTCCGAACCAGTCCGGCGACGGCTACGCCCTCCACCTGGTGGTCGGCTCCGGCGCGGCCACCGGATGGAGCCCCGATCAAGCGAGGTACGCCACGTCCGCCGGCGTCTCCGGCCCGTGGACCGGGTGGACCAACGTAGGCGACGCGCCCGCCTACATCCTGCCGGTGCAGGGCACCTCGACGACAAGTCTCTACATGGGCGACCGGCGGGCGCGCGCGGGGCGGCCGCGTGAACGGCTCGCAGTACGTGCGGCTGCCGATCACGTTCCCGTCCGCGACGAGCATGAGGCTGAGCCGGCACTCGCAGCGCCATCGGCCTGATCACGGGCTCAGGCGCCACGCCGTCGTACCGGACCACGGCCCGGCACAGCGGCAAATGCCAGAACGTGTCCGGCGCCTCGACCGCCGACGGAGCCGACATCCAGCAGTACACCTGCGGCAGCCGCACTGACCAGCAGTGGACCCGCACCTCCTCCTGACCCCACCGCACCTTCGGAGCGACCATGACACACCTCTTACGGCGAACGGCGCTGATCGGCCTGGCCGGCGCCCTGCTGCTCGCCCTCGGCCTCACCGTTCTCGAACGCCCCGCCAAGGCCGCCGCCCCCTACACCGCCTATCTGATGGCGCACTTCACCGGCGAGAGCGCCAACGGCGAGCAGATCTACTTCGCCACCAGCACCGACGGCCTGCACTGGACCGATCTCAACAGTTCGTTGCCGGTGCTTACCTCCAGCATCGGCGAACTCGGCGTCCGCGACCCCGCCATCGTCCGTGCGCCGTCCGGCGACCGGTTCTATCTGATCGCCACCGACCTGCGTATCGCCGCCGGCAAGGGCTGGGACGTCGCCCAGCACGATGGCAGCACCTCGCTCGTCGTATGGGAGTCACCTGACCTCGTCACCTGGTCGGCGCCGCGCCTGGTGAACGTCGCCGGGACCATCCCCGACGCCGGCTGCGCGTGGGCGCCCGAGGCGATCTACGACCCGGCGAGCGGCGACTACGTCGTCTACTGGGCGACGATCTCGCCGCGGAACGGCGTCGACAAAGCCCGCATCTACTACTCCCGCACCCGCGACTTCCGCACGTTCACCGCCGCGCAACTCTACATCGACCGGCCGGGCACCCAGGGCATCATCGACACGCAGATCCTGGAGATCCCCGGCAGCGTTGGCGGCTACCGCTACATCCGCGCGTCCGGCGACGGTCAGATCACGATCGAGGGCAGCAACCAGATCCTCACCGGCTGGACCCGGCTCGGCGACATCTCCCACCTCGGCTACACGGGCGCGCAGGTCGAGGGCCCGATCCTGCACCAGTACAACGGCCGCGACGAGTGGGGCCTGTGGGTCGACCAGTACGCCGCCGGCCGCGGCTACCTTCCGCTGACCACGACCAATCTCGCCGCTCCCAGCGGCTACCGCGTCCGCGCCGCCTCGGAATACGCGCTCGGCGCCAACCGCAAACGGCACGGTTCGATCATTGGCATCACCCAGGCGCAGCTCACCGCGCTGCAGGCCAAGTGGGGCGGACCCGCCTCGGCCGGCACCCTGCGCCTGCAGTCGGTCAACTTCCCCGACCGCTACCTGCGACACACCAACTTCGATGTCCGTATCGACCCGAACGTGAGCCCGCTCGCCGACTCGCAGTGGCGTATCGTGCCGGGCCTGGCCGATCCGGCGGGCGTGTCGCTGGAGTCGTCGAACTTCCCCGGCTGGTACCTGCGGCACTACGACTACGACTTCGTTCTGGCCAAGTATGACGGCACCGCCACGTTCCGCGGGGACGCGACCTTCCGCCGGGTGGCGGGCCTGGCCGACTCCTCGGCGGCGTCGTTCCAGTCATACAACTTCCCTGACCGGTACATCCGCCATTCCAACTACCTGCTTCGCCTGGATCCGATCAGCACGGCCACCGGCCGGGCGGACGCCACCTTCCGGATCACCAGCTGATTCCTCCGGTGGCAGGGAGCCTCGCACAGCGATCGGTGCGGCCCGGGCCGGGGAGCCGCCGGCCCTGCTCCTGGAGCAGCACGATGCGGCTCGGACGTACGTCAGCAACATGATCTTCACAGACCCAGGTCAGATCTAGTGATGGGAATTTCATGACACCGACCAAGGCGTCTGACGCTTACTCGTCAGGACCGTCGCGGAGCACCCGGTCGTTGCGCCGGTCGCTGGTCCCTCTTGTGGTGACCGCGCTCGCCGCAGTGGCAAGCCTCGTCATCCCCGCGCCGCCGGCCAATGCCGCCACCAGCCAATTCCGAGGTATGAACTGGGCCGTGCTAGGTGACAACTTCAGCACCGGTACGCTCGTCGTGCAGGGCCTGAGCCAGTCCGACAGCAACGCGACAGTACGGGCCAAGGCCAACGCCCTCTACGACGACATGGCCTCCACCATGGGGGTCAACACCGTCCGGCTGCCTATCAACACTCACACTGTGGCCAACACGACCTGGTGGAACGCCTACCGCGGAGCCATTGACGCCGCCACCGCCCGTGGCTTCAAGGTCATCCTCGCCTATTGGGAGGACGGCGCCGCCTCCGGCGGCAAGATCACGAACCTCGCCGCATGGAACACGATGTGGTCCAGCGTGACCAACACGTACGGCTCGAACAGCAACGTCTACTTCGAGCCGATGAACGAGCCGCACGGCTACACCTCGGCGGACTGGCGCAACGTCGCAGCGAACTGGCTCAGCTACCACACCTCGGCAGTGCCCGGACGGGTGCTCATCGGTGGCACCGGCTACAGCCAGGACCTGCGCGACGTCTGCAACGACAGCCGCTTCAACTCCACGCTGCTGTCCTTCCACCATTACGCCTTCTTCTACAGCGCGATGACCTACGACGCCTTCCGAACCCACATTCAGACGCGTCTGGGTAACTGCGCCTCCCGTGCGGTCGCGACCGAGTTCGGCGCGCCGATGTCTACCGGCCTCAACTACGGCGACGCCAACAGCACCGACAACTTCGTGCGCCATATCCGCGCCATGGCCCAGGTCATGCGCGACAACCAAATGGGCGGCACCTACTGGCCCGCTCTCGGCGGCAAGCCGACCGAAAGCCTCGGCTACGACTACTACTCGATGTACGCCCTGAGCGGCAGCGGCACCAATCTCAACTTGACCGTCCGCAACGCCTCCGGCGCCGACCGGATCCGATATGGCTGGGGCGACACCATCGGCGGCCCCACCCCTCCGCCGACGGTCTACACGATAAACGCGCGCCACAGCGGCAAGGCCATGGACGTCCAGCAACCGAACACCGACAACGGTGCGCGCGTCGGCCAGTACACGTACGGCGGCAACGCGTGGCAGCAGTGGCAGTTCCAGGACGCCGGCAGCGGCTACTGGCGCATCATCAGCCGCCACAGCGGAAAGTGCCTTGATGTGGTGAGCGCTTCAACCGCCGACGGTGCCGAGCTCATCCAGTACACCTGCGGCACCGGCACCAACCAGCAGTTCCAGATGGTCGCCAACGGCAGCTACTTCCAGCTCCGGGCACGACACAGCAGCAAATGCGTGGACGTACCGTCCGCATCGACCGCGGACGGCGTGATCCTCAAGCAGTATCCGTGCAACACCGGCACCAATCAGCAGTGGTCGCGCACGGCCGTCTCGACGTGACCGCGGACCCGCGGTGGCGGGTGCTGGAGCCCCCGCTGGAAGGCGAGATCATCGATCACCTCGGCTACGACCGGCACGACTGACCGGGAAGAACAGCGGAACAGCCGCGACGGCAGCCGCACCAAGACTGTGGTGACCAACGTCGGCCCGGTGGAGGTGCGGGTGCCGCGCGACGTGGCGGGCAGCTTCGACCCCCAGCAGGTGTGCCGACTGACGATGGACTGCGAGACCGTGGTCACTCCCGACCAAGGTCAGCAACTGCTGGTGCTCACCCCGGCGGACGCCGATACCCGTGAACGGCTGGAGCTGCTGCGGGTGCTCGGCATCGAGGAGTTCTCCACGGAGGCGAGCGCACGGTGAGATCCGCGGTGTGAAAGGATCTTGGGGTCCGGTTTGCGTGGACTATAGAGTTTGGCCATAGATCAGAGCGGTGCCGCGGTTGAGGAGGGGGATGTCCATCACGCCGTTGTCCCTGCCGCAGCCTCCTGCGAAGGCGCCGGAGTTCGGGCGGGACGCGCTGATCGTGTGCGAGAGCCTGGTGCGGATCTACCAGTCCGGGTCGGTCGAGGTGCAGGCACTGCAGGGGCTGGACCTGGTCGTGGACAGCGGGGAGATGGTGGCCGTCGTCGGAGCGTCCGGGTCGGGAAAGTCGACGTTGTTGTCCATCTTGGCCGGGGTCGACGCTCCCACCGCCGGGCGGGTGCGGGTCGATCGGTGGAATCTGCTGGACATGTCGCGAGCCGATCGGGTCCGGTATCGGCGGCACACCGTGGGATTCGTACGCCAACAGACGGCCGCCAACCTCATCCCGTACCTGACCGCGCGGCAGATGGTCGACCTGCCGATGACGGCGGCCCGCGCTCCCCGCCGGGTACGCCGCAGCCGTACTGCCGAGTTACTGGACCTGCTCGGCGTCGCCGAGTGCGCCGAGCGACGGCCCGCGCAGCTGTCCGGCGGGCAGCAGATGCGGGTGGCCATCGCGGTGGCCCTGGCCAACGAGCCCAGGGTGTTGCTGGCCGATGAGCCGACCGGGGAGCTGGACAGCGCCACGTCGGCCGCGGTGTTCGGGCTGTTGCGGGAGATCAACCGGCGGCTGGGCGTCACCGTCGTCATCGTGACCCACGACCCCGCGGTCAGTGGGCAGGTGGAGCGGACGGTGGCGATTCGCGACGGGCGCACGAGCAGCGAAGTGTTGCGGCGTACCGCCACCGGAGATGACGGCGACCCGCAGGTGATCGCCGAGGAGTACGCGGTGATGGACCGGGCGGGGCGGATTCAGGTGCCGCGCGACTACCGGGAGGCGCTGGCGTTGACGCGACGGGTCCGGCTGGTGCTGGAGGCCGATCACGTCGCGATCCGTCCCGACGGCGGCGGGGCCGGATGAACGGCGGGCCGCTGGTCAGGGTGCGTGGCGTTCATCGCCGGTACGGCAGCGGGGCGACCGCCGTGCACGCGTTGCGGGACGTGACGTTCGAGCTCGCGGCCGGCACCATGACCGCCCTCGTCGGGCGGTCCGGCTCCGGCAAGACCACGCTGCTCAACGTCATCGGCGGCCTGGACCGCCCGGACTCCGGTACGGTCCTCGTCGACGGCACGGACGTCACCGCCCTCGACGAGGACGGCCTGTCCCTGCTACGGCGGGAGAAGGTCTCGTACGTCTTCCAGACCTTCGGCCTGATCCCGGTGTTGTCGGCTGCGGAGAACGTGGGCGCCCCGCTCCGGCTGGCCCGCACACCGTCGGCGGAGCGCGAGCGGCGGGTCGCGCTGCTGCTGGAGCTGGTCGGACTGGCCGCCCACGCCGAACAGCTTCCCGGTGAGCTGTCCGGCGGGCAGCAGCAGCGGGTGGCGATCGCCCGGGCGCTGGCCGCCTCGCCCCGGCTGCTGATCGCGGACGAGCCGACCGGGCAGTTGGACGCCGAGACCGGTCTGTCGGTGATGGCGCTGCTGCGCGGGGTGGTGGAGTCCGAGGGGGTGACGGCGCTGGTCTCCACGCATGATCCGACGATGCTCGCGCTGGCGGATCGGGTGATCCGCATCAACGATGGGCGTCTCGACGAGCATTCCGGCACGCGGCCTGATGGGCAGTTCGACGGGCGCTCGAACGGTCGGGGCGATTCGTGATCAGTCAGTGCTGTCCGTGCTGAGGCTGGTCGCCCGGCGAGCCCGTGCGCAATGGCCATTGCTGGCAGTCCTCCTGGCCGTCGCCGTGGTCGGCCCCACGCTGCTGGGGGCCTGCGCCCTCCTGCTCACCCGTACCGCCGAGGAGGCGCTGGAGACCGCCGCCTCCCGCGCCACCTCCGACCAGATCGACGTCACCGCCTACACCGTCACCATCCGGGGCGAGCACGCGAGATCCGTCGCCGACGACACCCGCGGCGTGCTGACCTCGGCCCTCGCTCCGTTCGCGGCGACGACGGCCGCGCGCGCGTCGTCCGTGATGCGGTCGCTCCCCAGCGTCGGTGTTCCGGCTGTGGCGTACCTGTCGGGGGTGGAGGATCTGTCGGCCCGCACCCAACTGGCTGCCGGACGCCTGCCGCGGGCGGGTGCCGCGCCGGCGGAGGCCGTTGTCCTGGAGAGCACCGCGCGGCAGCTCGGCCTGAATGTCGGCAGCCGGATCCGCCTCGGCGTGGAGTTGGCCGACGATCCCGACCAGGGGGTCGAGGTGAGCGTGGTCGGCGTCGTACGCCCGCCGCCGGGCACCGGCTGGGACCGTGACCCCCTCGCCGCCGCGGGGTACGACCTGGCCTATCGCGACGGCCGCTCCGCACAGCCGGTTCACGCGTACGGGCCGTTCATCGTCGACCTCGCCGACCTGCTCGGCGGCGGCTCCACCCTCGACCGGCTGGAGATCACCGCCCACCCCGACCTGTCCGCCCCCGTCGGCCGCGACCTCGACACCGTCACCCGGGCCGTGCTCGGCGCCGACCGCCGACTGGGGCAGACGCTCGGCGACCGGGTACGGATCCAGCGCGTCGCCTCCCGGTTGCCCTCGACCCTGCTCGCCGCTCACGATCAGCAGCGGGTCACCACGGCCGCCGTGCTCGCCGTCGCCGCCATCGGCCTCGTCCTGACCACGACCGCCCTCGCCCTCGCCGGTCGGCTCAGCGCCGGTGTGCGCAGCGACGAGACCGCCCTGCTGTCCGCGCTGGGCGTCGGCCGCGGTCAGCTCGCCGTCGCCGCGCTCGTCGAGGCCGGCGCGCTCGCCCTGCTCGCCACCGCGGTCGCGATCCCGGCCTCGTCCGCCCTGCACGCCGGGCTGACCCAGCTGCCGCCCATGGCCGAGGCCGGGCTGGCCATGGCTCCCGGCGTGAACGCCGTACAGGTGCTGTCCGTCGTCGGCGGTGCGCTGGCGCTGGCGGTGGTGCTCGTCGTGCCCTCGCTGCGGACCTCCTCCGGAGGTGTCCGCGGTCGGCGGGAGCTGCTCGCCCGGTCCGGCGCCGACCTGCTGCTCGTGGCGCTCGCCGCCGTCGGCTGGTGGCAGTTGCGCGATCAGCCGACCGGTTCGGGGTCTCCCGTCGACGCCGTACGGGTGCTCGCTCCCGCGCTGCTGCTCATCGCCGGATCCGCGGTGGCGTTGCGGCTGGTGTGGCCCGCGTTGCGCGCTGTGGAACGGCTGGCTCGGCGGGCTCGCGGGCTGGTGGTTCCGCTGGCCGCGTTCGAAGCCGCCCGCAGGCCGCAGGCGGTCGCGGCGGGACTGCTGATCGGGCTGGGCTGCGCGGCGGCTACGTACGGGGTCGGGTTCGACGCCACGTGGCAGCGTTCCCAGCAGGACCAGGCCGATCTGTCCGTCGGCACCGATCTCGCGCTCACCCTCACCGCACCGCCCACCGCAGGGCAGGGCGCGGTGGTCGGCACGGCCACCGGGGGAGAGGTGAGCCCGGCCACCGATCGGGGCAT
This sequence comes from Nonomuraea sp. NPDC050451, assembly GCF_044458585.1. NCBI lineage: Bacteria > Bacillati > Actinomycetota > Actinomycetes > Streptosporangiales > Streptosporangiaceae > Nonomuraea > Nonomuraea sp. NPDC050451. The sequence goes on along the minus strand of NZ_JBITHZ010000060.1, from coordinate 25,164 downwards.
CGCGGTCGGGCAGTGGCTCGGTGGCGCCGGTGACCCGCCACGGCTGATCGCCGTGGACACCACTCGTGCCGAGGCGCTGCTGCGCGGGCGGCTGAACGACGGTCGCACCTGGAACGCTGTGGGCGCCGGCCTCGCGCCGCCGACCCGCGCCGCCGGTCTTCCCGTCCCGGCCGGAGCCGGGCTCTCCCTGGTTGGGAACGCGACCGGTACGACGCCGCTCACCGTGACGCCCCGGCTGCTGTTCCAGGATGCGACGGGGCTGCGTAACCCTTGCACCGGTGAACCCATCCCGCTCGACGGCAAAGCGCATCCGCTGCCGGACTGCGCGACGGCCGAAGGGCTCCGGCTGGTCGCGGTGTCCCTCCCGTTCGCGATCGCGACGGGGAACGTGGGCACCGGCCACTCCGATGCCCTGGCGGATTTCCCGGCGGGGGACAGCCGCGTCGCCGTGACGCTCACCGTGCCGGGAACAGCCTCTGGGGCGTTGCCCTGGACCGCCACCTCAGCCGGGCCGGCCCCGGGGCAGCTCGGCGATCCGGCCGTCGCCCTGACCGGCACCTCCGCGGGCACCGAGCTGAGGATGACGACGACCGTCGCGCTGAAGGGCCCGCCGGACGCCGCCAGGAACCTGGTCGCCACCGCTTTCCCGGCCCCGGGACCGGTACCCGTCGCCGTCTCCGCCCGCATCGCCGACGAGGTGGGCGCCCGGCGCGGCTCCCGGCTCGACCTCACCGTCGGCCTCACCCCCGTACAGGTCAGCGTGGCCGAGGTGCTGCCGGCCGTACCGTCCGCTCCGGGCGCCGCGGCCATCCTGGCCGACTTCGACGCCCTCTCCCGCGCGCTCGCCGTCAGCGGCAACTTCGACGTGCCCGTGGACGCGTGGTGGGTCGGGCATCCCACCAAAGGCGGTGCGGCCGATCTCCGCCTCGGCAGCGTCACCACGCGCGCGTCCGAGACCGCCCGGCTCACCGGCGGCCCGCTGCGGGCCGGGCTGCCGGCCGTGCTCCGGCTGCTCGTACCGGCCGCGGTGCTGATGATGATCGCCGGGATCGTCCTGCACGTGACGTTCGATCTGCGGGCCCGCGCGATCGAGGTGGCGCGCCTGCGGGGTCTGGGGATGACCCGGCGAGAGATCCGTACCGTGCTGCTCGGCCAGCACGTCGGCATCCTGCTGCCGCTGCTCGCGGCGGGCGCGGTCGTCGGCGCGCTGGCCACCCACGTCGTCGCGCCTCTGCTCGTCCGCTCCGACACCGGCGCCGCGCCCGTTCCCGAGGTTCTGCCCGTCTGGCCGTGGGCTGCCGAGGCCGTCCTGCTCGCCGGGCTGCTGGCCGGGTGCGCGCTGGCCGTGAGCGCGGTGGTCGTCGTCCAGGCCCGGCGTGCCGATGCCGCCTACCTGCGGGTGGCGTCGTGAGGATCCCGGCACCGCACTGGCCCAGCGTCGTCGGCCGCGCCCGCGCGGACGCCGGGCCGTTGCTCCTGGCCGCCGTCGTGGTGGCGGTCGTCACGCTGCTTGCCGGCGCGATGCCGCCGATGTTGTCCGCGACCGCCGACGCCGCCGTACGGGACGCGGTACGCAGGACCGGCAGCGACCTCCAGGTCCACGCCCGCATGGAAGCCGACGACGGGCCGGGCGGCAGCCGCGTCCGGCATCCCCGCCTCGCCGAGGACGTCGACGACTTCCGAGCCAGGGCGACGGACGAACTCGGCCCCGGCCTGCGCGCCTCCCTGCGTCCACCCGTCTCCACTGTCACCAGCCCCACCCTCAAGATCACCGATGGCAGCGTGCTGCGTACGTTCCAGCTCGCCTATTTGGCCCGCGGCGGCGGGCCCGACGTGACCTGGATCGTGGGCGGCCCGCCCCGGCCCACCGCCTCCGAGACGGCGGAGGTTCCCTACGGCGCGCCGCCGTGGCCGGTGCAGGTGGGCCTGTCGGAGGCGGACGCCGCCGCTCTCCAGCTCCGTCCCGGCGCCCGCATCCCGCTGGCCGACGACCAGGGGAACGTCAAGACGGTCCAGGTCAGCGGCATCTTCCGGCCTCGTGACAGCGCCGATCCCGCCTGGCGGCTCCTCCCCGCGCTGCTGGGTCCCGTCGCCGGCGCGGACGGCGCGGGCACCACCCGGTTCGCCGGGCTCCTGTCACGCGACTCGCTGCCCGACGCCCGGCTCGCCTTCGGCCAGGACGAGTTGCGGCGTACCGTCTGGTTCACGCCCGACCCCACCCGGCTCACCTGGGACGCGGTCCCCTCGATTGCCGCGAAGGTGGTCGCGCTCAAGGCGGCCTCCGGCTCCTCCGGCGCCCGGGACGGCTCGCTGAAGTGGGAGACGCGGCTCGACGGGGTGTTGCGGGACGTGAGCTCCCAGGTGGGCGCCGCGTCCGCGCAAGCGTCCATCCTGCTCACCGCCCTGCTCGCCGTCGCGGCCCTGGTCCTGCTGCTCGCCGCCGACCTGCTGGTACACCGCCGCGCCCCTGCCCTGGCCGCCGCCCGGCAGCGAGGGATGTCGCTGCCGGTGATCGGTGGCGAGCTGCTGCTCGAGTCCGCCGTGATGGCGCTGCTGGCCGCGGCGGCCGGGCTCGGCCTGGCCCGGGCCGTCGCGCCGGGGATCTCCTGGGAGTGGATGGCTCCCGTGGTGGTCACCGCCGTCGCCGCCGGACCGGCGTTCGGCACGCTCGCCGCCGCCCGCGCCATCCGGGATCGCCGCGTCCCGGCGAACCGGAGTGCGCGGCGGTGGCTGCGCAACACCGTACGACTGCGGCGGGCCGCTCTTGAGACCGGGGCGCTGGCGGCCGCGGCCGGCGCCATCGTCGCTCTGTACCAGCGTGGAATCGGTGGCGGGGTGCTGCCCGCGAGCACGCCAGCCCTCGGCGCGCTCGCAGGCGCGCTCGTGCTGGCGCGGGCGCTGCCCCTCGGGACGCGCTTCGTGCTCAAACGGCTCCTGCGGTCGCGGCGGCCGCTGGCGGTGTTCGGGGCCGCGAGGGCGGCGGCGGCCTCGGCCCGGGTGCTACCACTGCTGGTGCTCGTGACCTCCGCGGCCTTGGCCTCGTACGCGCTCACCCTTGGTGCCGCTGTCGGCCACGGGACTGCGGATGGGCCGCTGGCCTCGGGGCTGCTGCGGTTGGCGTGGGTCTCGGCCGTGACCCTGCCGGCCCTGGGCCTGCTGGGACTCGCTCTCGGCGCGGCGGCCGGCGCGCCGGAGCGGTGGCAGACCCTGACCCGGCTGCGCACCCTCGGGCTGCGGCCCCGCGAGGCCCACTGGGTCGCCGCGGGAGAACTGCTGCCGGTGGTGGTGGTCGCCGCTGTGGGCGGTCCGCTACTCGGGGTGCTGCTCGCCCGCCTGACGTTCGGCTCGCTCGCCCTGCACCTGCTCACCCGCGCCGATCCGGTCCTGGCGCTGCCGTGGTGGGGGCTCGGTCTGGTGGCGGTCGTGTTCCTGGTGGCGGTCGCCGTCGTGGTGCCCGTCGAGTCGGCGCTACGCCGTCGCCGACGGTTGAGCGAGGTGCTCCGCGCGGGCGACAGCTGAGTTGTTCGAGTCCTGCCGGTTGGACGAGCGGCAGGTGGCCCGTCTGGAGCACGCGTTGGACGCCGGGCCGGCCGCCCACGGATGGGGTGAGGACCAGCGCTGGACCCTGGCGCGGGACCAGGACGCGTGGATCAGCTTCGACGCCCTCGCCCAGCTCGACCGTCCGGAAGCGCTGACCGAACTCGGCTCACCGTGTACCGCTTCAAAAGTCATCGCAGGGCCCACCTCACCACCCCGGCCTCGGGGGACCGGCCTGGGCTGCCGTGTCAGATCGTGAGAATGTCGCCCTCGCGGGCGAACTCCACCTCGCGGTACTCCTTGGCCAGGATGTCCAGTTCGTCGTCCGTACGGCTCGGGGCATGGTGGGTGAGCACCAGGCGGCGGGCGCCGCAGCGGGCCGCGAACGCCAGCGCGTCGGGGACCGTGGCGTGGCCGTAGGCGTCGGCGAGCGCCTGTTCGGCCGGGCGGAACTGACCGTCGTGCAGGAGCACGTCCACCCCGGCGGCCAGGTCTTCGGCCGCCGGGCTGCCGAGCTGGGGACTGTGGTCGGGCAGGTACGCCAGCGACCTCCCGCCGCCCTCGACCCGGATCCCATGGGCCGTGCCGCCCTTGTGCACGATCTCGGCCACCCGCACCTCGTACCCCTCCATCGGGCCGCCGGCCGAGCACAGGAACCGCCAGCGGCCGTGCAGCCCGGCAGGGGTGATGGGGAAGTAGGGAGGCGACATGAGCCGGGTCAGCACGGCCAGCGGATCGGGGGCGGGCAGGTACAGGTCCACCCGTGAGTCCGGGTGGTCGAGCGGAGGGCAGAAGGGCAGACCCTGCACGTGGTCCCAGTGCAGGTGGGTCAGGATGATCGAGCCTTCGTAGGCCCGCCCGGCCAGCAGCGCGGGCAGCCCGCGCAGGCCCGTGCCCGCGTCGAGGACCAGGCGGGGCACGTCGGAGTCGTCGGGCAGTACGGCGACACAGCTCGTGTGGCCGCCGTATCTGACGAAGCCCGCGCCGGGAGCCGGCGTCGAGCCTCGCACGCCGAGGAGAGCGACCCTCACCGAACCTCCGAGAGATCTTCGCGGTGGTGGCCTTCGGCCAGGCGGAACAGGGCCTCGATGGCGATGAGGTCAGCCGGGGCCTCGGCCACCCGGATGGGGGTGAGCGCGGTGAGCGTGGCCGTGCGCCGACCTCCCTCCAGGACTGCGCGCTCGCCGAGGATCGCGCCGGGGCCCAGCTCGGGCAGCGGCCGGCCATCCACGTCTATGCCGATGACGCCGTCGAGCAGCAGGAACAGCGACGAGCCCGGGTCGCCCTGGCGCATCAGCACCTCACCTTCCTTCAGCGAGCGGATCCGTGGCCTGACGCCGCCGCGCATGATCATGGAGGACATCTCCCGCTCCAGCGCGGTCTCGGCCGCGGTGACCAGGACGAGGGAGTCCTCCGTCCCCCACGGCGTGTGCTCGGGGCCCTGCTGGGCGGCCCACCTGGCGAAGTCGGTCACGCCCGCCTTGAGCGTGAGCCTCTCGTCCGCGCCGTACACCCAGTGTCGGGGGAAGGGGCTCGCGCCGTCGAGAGACAGTTCGGCCCGGCCGTCGGCGTGCAGCGTCAGCGACAGCGTCGTCCACACCAGCGGCGACTGCAGCCGCAGGTAGGGAGGGCGGGAGACGCGGCGCGGGAACGGCAGCGCGGTCCTGCCGCCCGCGCTCTGCGTGAAGCGCACCCAGCCGTCTCCCGTCTCGGGCTCCGGCCGCAGGTCGGGCAGGCTGAAGGCGGCGAACGTCACCCCGAGCGGACCCAGCCGCACCGTGGTGGAGCCCATGATCAGGCCACCGCCGCTGCCGTAGCGGACGAGCCGGTCGCCGTCGAACTCGGCCCACGCCGTCAGCCGGTTGGCGAACCTGAAGCCACCCGCCGCGCGCAGCGCCTCGAGGTCGCCGACGACGTCGGGCGGCGGGTCGTCGTAGTGCGTGATGCCCATCGTGAACGCGGGCTTGGTGTACCCCTTGACCGCCTCCGACGGGATCCACGAGAGCGAAGTCACGTGCGATTCGATTCTCATGACCACACCCTGCGCGCGCGCCGCCCGACGGGCGAGGGCGGCACCCTGCGGAATCGAGGGGGTGCCAGCACCCCCAACCCGTCGTCCTGACACCCTGGCCGCAAGGGAACGCGCCATTGTCTAATCCACCTTGTGGATCGCATCACGGTGGTGCTCGCGGACGACAATCTGATCGTCCGCGAAGGCGTGCGCGCCCTTCTGCTGCGTGACGCCGCTCTCGACGTGGCCGGCCTCGCCGCCGACTACGACGAGCTCGTCGAGCGCGCTGTACGGCTGCGCCCCCAGGTGATCGTCACCGACATCAGGATGCCTCCCACCTTCCAGGACGAGGGCATCGAGGCGGCCCGCGAGGTACGCAAGCGGCTGCCGGGCACCGGGGTCGTGGTGCTCAGCCAGTACGACGATCCCGAATACGCCATCAGGCTGCTCGAAGGGGGCGCCGCCGGATACGCGTACCTGCTGAAGGACCGGGTCGGCGACGCAGGACTGCTCGGCAGGGCCATCAAGGAGGTGGCCGCCGGCGGGTCGCTGATCGACCCCTCGCTCGTACGGGAGCTGATCGAGCCCGCCCGCGACGAGGGCGAGCTGTCGCCTCCGGAGGAGGAGCTGCTGCGGCAGGTGGCCGAGGGCCGCCCGGTCAAGGCCATCGCGGTGTCGCTCGGCCGCCCGCCCGAGTCCGTCAACGCCGCCGTCGAGCAGCTCTTCCTCGACCTGGCCAAGGGCGCCTCCGCCGGTCGGCAGGGCGCGCTGCGGCGGCTGCGGATGCTGCACACCGCGATCCTGCGCCGCGAGGAGCAGGGCGAGACGCTGTCCAGGCTGCTGCCGAACGGCCTGGCCGACAAACTGCGCCGAGACCGCGGCGCGTTCGGCAGGACGGAGCGGCTGGACGTCACCGTCCTGATGTCGGACGTCCGCGGCTACTCCGGCATCGCCGAGGCCACCGACCCGGCCGTGCTCGCCGTCCAGCTCAACGCGCACCGGCGGGCCATGAACGCGGCCGTCGTCGGCGCCGGGGGCACCGTCATGCAGTACGTCGGGGACGCCGTCATGGCGGTCTTCGGCGCCCCCGACCCGTCGGACGGTCACGCCGGGCAGGCGGTGCGCGCCGCCTGCGACATGCACGCCCGCCAGCGCGAGCTGGACGCCGAATGGTCCCCGCGCGGTCTGGCTCCGTTCGATCTCGGGATCGGCCTGTCAACGGGCGACGTAGCGGCGGCCCTACTCGGAAGCGATGAACGAGTGGAGTACACCCTCGTCGGAGACACCGTGAACCTCGCGCAGCGCATGCAGGACCTCGCCCGGCCGGCCGGCACCGTGGCCGCGGAGTCGACTGTGCGCGCCGGCGGCGACGGCTGGTCCTGGCGCCCGCTCGGCCCGCGGACCGTCAAGGGCCGCGCCAATCCCGTGAACGCTTACCACCTGGAGGGGAACTGATATGTCCTCCTTGGAGACCGACGTCCCGGTCGGCGACCTCGCCACCGCGCCCGCCGTACGCATCCGCGGGGCCCGCAGGACCTTCGCCGCCGAGCTCGCGCCCGTCCGCGCGCTGCGCGGCGTCGACCTCGACATCCAGCAGGGTGAGTTCGTGGCGGTGATGGGCCCGTCGGGATGCGGCAAGTCGACCCTGCTGAACGTGATCGCCGGCCTCGACACCGTGGACGAGGGCGGCATCGAGGTCGCGGGGGAGCGGATCGACGGCCGCGACGAGGACTGGCTGGCCCGTTTCCGCCGCCACCACATCGGCTTCGTGTTCCAGTTCTTCAACCTGCTCGACGGCGTCTCGTCGCTGGACAACCTGGTCATGCCGGGCGTGCTGGCCGGCCGGAAGCGGCGGGCCGCGGAGAGCCGCGCCCGTGACCTGCTCGACCTGCTGGGTCTCGGCGACCGCGCCCAGCAGGTGCCCGCGGTGCTCTCCGGCGGCCAGCGCCAGCGCCTGGCCATCGCCAGGGCCCTGGTCAACGAGCCGACGCTGCTGCTGGCCGACGAGCCGACCGGCGCGCTGGACAGCGAGGGCGGCCTGGAGGTGCTGGAGCTGTTCCGCCGCCTGCACGAGGACGGGCAGACCATCGTCATGGTCACGCACTCCGCCGACGTCGCGGCCGGCGCCGGCCGGACAGTGCTGATGCGCGACGGCAGGGTCTCGTGACGCGGCTCTGGCTGCAGCTGGAGTTACGCCGCCGGTGGAGGTCGCTGGCGGTGCTCGGCCTGCTGGTGGCGCTGGCCGCAGGCATGGTGCTCGCCTCGGTGGCGGGCGCCCGCCGCGGCGCCGCCACGGTGGACCGCCTGCTGGCGCGTACGCTGCCCGCCACGGTCGCCGCCCTCCCGAACGACCCGGACTTCGACTGGGACCTGGTGCGCGCGCTGCCCGAGGTCGCCGCGGTGGGCGAGATCGCCGTCGCCCCCTTCTTCGTCGAGGAGCTGCCGGACTACTACGGCTACCTGCCGCCACGCGGCCCCGAGACCTACCGGACCATCGAGAAACCCGTCGTGCTGGAGGGCCGCCTGCCCGACCCGGCCAGGGCCGACGAGGTGGCCGTCACCGCCCTGTCCCCCCTGGACGTCGGCGACCGGATCACACTGCGCCTGATGACCCCCGGCGAGGCCGAGGCCCCCGACTTCGACGGCGACCCGCACGGCCCGGTCATCCCCGCCCGCGTCGTCGGCGTCGCCCGCGGCCCCTGGTACGGCGACAAGCTCAGTGGGCAGGGCGAGGTCCTGGTGTCGCCCGCCCTGTTCGGCGACCATCCGGCGAACTTCATCGGCACCCACAAGACGTACGGCATCGTGAACGCCCTGGTCCGGCTCAAGCGCGGCGACGCGGACCTGGCGAGCTTCCAGGCCGGGCTGGCGAAAGTGACCGGCAGGAGCGACATCGAGCTGATGAACCTGGAGGACGACGCCGCGCACGCCAGGAAGGTCGTGCGCTTCGAGAGCGGGGCGCTGCTGGCCTTCGCCCTGGCCGTGCTGGTGGCGGCGCTCGTGCTCGTCGGCCAGTCCGTCTCCAGATACGTCGCGGCCGGGCTCGGCGACCTGCAGGCCCTGCGGGCCTCCGGCCTCACCCCGAGGCAGGCGCTCGCCCTGGCCGTGGCCGCGCCCACGCTCGTCTCCGTGGCCGGCACGCTCCTCGGGGCCGCCGGCGCGGCGGCGGCCTCGCCCTGGATGCCGGTCGGCATGGCCGCCCTGTACGAGCCGTCGCCGGGATTCGACCTCGACTGGCCGGTCCTGCTGGCCGGTTGCGCCGCCGTGCCGCTGCTGGTGCTCGCGGGAGCCCTCGCGAGCGGCTGGTTCGCGCGCCGCGCCGGACGGGACGACGCACCCGTCAGGCGCTCGGCCGTGGCGCTCGCCGCCGCGCGGGCCGGGCTGCCGCTGCCCCTGCTCGTCGGGGCGCGCTTCGCCCTGGAGCCCGGCCACGGCAACGGCCGCGTCCCCGTACGGCCGGCGCTGCTCGGCTCGGTCGTCGGCGTGCTCGGCGTGCTGGCCGCCTTCACCTTCTCCGCCGGGGTCTCCGACGCGGCCGGCCACCCCGAGCGGTTCGGCATGACGCACCGGATCATGGCCTACCTGGGCGAGGGCGGCACCGAGTTCGGCCAGGCAGGACCCGTCCTGGCCGCCCTCGCGAAGGACCCGGACGTCACCCACGTCATGGAGACGTACGTGGGCGTGCTGAACTCCCCGCGGACGTCGGTGACCGTGTACTCCCGCCCGGAAGGCACGGACTTCCCGGCCGTTCTGGACAGGGGACGGCTGCCCGAACGCCCCGACGAGGTGGCGCTCGCGGTGACCTCGGCGAAAGAGCTGGGCGTGGACGTCGGCGGCACGGTCACGCTGTCGGGTGTCACGCTCAAGGTCACCGGCGTGGGATTCGTCATCGCCGGTTCGCACAACAACTACGACGACGGCGGCTGGCTCACCCGCGAGGGCTTCCGCAGGTCCTTCGGCGACACGTCCAAATACCATCTCGCCGTCGTCTCGGTGCGCCCCGGCACGGACCTGCAGCAGTTCACCGGCCGCTTCCGGGAGTCGATCGGCGCGCTTCCCGGCGCCGGGAAGATCGTCGCCGAGCCGGGTCAGCCGCCCGAGGAGTCCACCGAGGTGCGGAACCTGCTGGTGCTGCCCGCCCTGCTCGGCACGTTCCTCATCGCGCTCGCCGCCGGCGCCGTCGGGCACGCGCTGGCCACCGCCGTACGGCGCAGGCGGCACGAGCTGGCGGTGCTGCGGGCCCTCGGCATGACCAGGGCCCAGACCAGGGTCGTGGTCGTCACCCAGGCCACGCTGCTCGCGATGATCGGGCTGGCCTTCGGGGTGCCCCTGGGACTGGCGCTCGGCCGTACGCTCTGGCGGATCGTGGCCGACCAGACGCCGCTGTTCTACCAGCCCCCCGATGCGCTGCCCGCGTTGCTGCTCATCGGCCCCGCCGCTCTCCTCGGCGTCAACCTGCTGGCCGTCTGGCCGGGACGGCAGGCCGCCCGGGTGAACGTCGGCCACGTCCTGCGTACGGAGTGATCGCGTGATATCGACCTGGCTCCGCCTGGAGCTGCGCCGCCGCTGGCGGTCGCTGCTCGTCCTGGCCCTCCTGGTGGCGTTCGCCGGCGGCACCGTGCTGGCCTCGCTGGCCGGGGCGCGGCGCGGCGACACCGCGATCGACCGGCTGGCCGCGCGCACCCTGCCGCTCACCATCGTCGTGCTGCCCAACCAACCCGGCTTCGACTGGGCGGCCGTGGCGGCGCTGCCCGAGGTGGAGACGCTGACGCAGTTCCCGGTGTCCGGGTTCGGCGTCGCGGGCATCCCCAACTCCGCCCAGATCTCCGCCTTCCCGCCCGCCGACGGCAACGTCCTGAACACCATCGAGCGGCCCGTGGTCATCGAAGGACGCATGGCCGACCCCGCCAGGGCGGACGAGGTGATGGTCACCTCCCAGTTCCTGACGGCCTATCACAAGAAGGTCGGCGACAGGCTCACGCTGGAGCTGATGTCCGGGGAACAGGCGTCCAGCGACGACTACGACCCCGCGACCGAGCCCATGAAGGGCCCCCGCGTCCCGGCGACGATCGTCGGCGTCATCCGGTCGCCCTGGTTCTCCGACAAGATCGTCGGCGACAGGGGAGTCGTCGTGCCCACGCCGGGCCTGTACGCCGCGTACAAGGAGAACATCCTCGGCCCCAACGGCTACGTCAACGCGATGGTACGGCTGAAGGACGGCAGGGCGGGCCTGGAGGCGTTCCGCCGCGACCTGGCCGTGGTCAGTAAGCGCAGCGACATCGACATCTGGGACTGGGAGCTGAAGTGGGTGACACCGGCCCGCAACCTGAATCACTTCGAAGCCGCCTCGCTGCTGGCCTTCGGCCTGGCCGCGCTGGCCGCCGCCATCGTGCTCGTCGGCCAGTCGATCGCCCGCTACACGGCGGCGACCATGGTGGACCTGCGGTTGCTGCGGGCGGTCGGAATGACGCCACGGCAGGCCGTCGGGGCCGCGTCCGCCGGCCCGTTCCTCGCCGCGCTCGCCGGGAGCACGCTCGCGGTCGTGGCCGCCGCGGTCGCCTCGATCTGGATGCCCATCGGCGCCGCCGCCTTGTACGAGCCCGAGCCCGGGTTCGACATCGACTGGCTGGTCCTCGGCGGCGGCTGGCTGTTCATCCCGCTGCTGGTCCTCGCGGGCACCGCCGCCGCCGCGGCGCTGCTCCGGCGCACCGGCGAGCACAGCGGCCGGCGCTCGGCCGTGGCAATGGCCGCGAGCCGGGCGGGCCTGCCGGTGCCGTTCGTCGTCGGGGCGAGGTTCGCGCTGGAACCCGGCCGGGGCCGCGGCGCCGTCCCGGTACGGCCCGCGCTGTTCGGCGCAATCGCCGGGGTGTTCGGCGTGCTGGCCGCGTTCACCTTCTCCGCCGGGGTCAACGACGCCGCCGAACATCCGATCAGGTTCGGCCAGGCATACCAGCTCGAAACGTTCCTCGGGTTGAACGGCCAGGAGTTCGTCCCGGTCGACAAGGTGCTGGCGGAGGTGGCCAAGGACCCCGACGTCATCGGCGTGAACGACGGCAAGATTGCGGTCGCCGAGTCGCCACCGGCAGGCGCCGCAGGCGAGCCAGGAGTGTCCGTCACCGCGTACACGTTCCGTCCGGTCGGCCGCCCCATCGACGTGCTCATGCTCGACGGGCGCCTGCCGTCGTCGGCGGAGGAGATCGCGCTCGCGCCGGTCAGCGCCTCGCAGTTCGGCGTCAAGGTCGGCGACCGGGTGACGCTCGGCGGCGGGCAGAAGACGACCCGGCTCACCGTCACCGGCATCTCGTTCCTGCCGATGGGCCCGCACAACGACTACAGCGACGGCGCCTGGGTCACCCCGGCCGGGTACGACGCGCTGTTCGGCGGCGCCCACTATCCCTTCAAGTTCCACGTCGCCGAGGTCGCACTGCGGCCGGGGGCCGATCTGGAGAAGGTCAGGGCCAGGCTGACGGCCGTGGCCGCCAAGGCCGCGGGACGGCCCGGCGTGGCGTTCACCGACCCGCTGGAGATCCAGCAGGTACGGCAGATCCGCGACGTGCAGGCTCTGCCCCTGCTGCTGGCGGGCTTCCTCGCCCTGCTGGCCCTCGGCGCGGTCGGCCACGCACTGGCCACCGCGGTGCGGCGCAGGCGTCACGAGGTCGCCGTGCTTCGGGCGCTGGGCATGACCCGCTGGCAGGCCAGGTGGGCCGTCGTCACCCAGGCCACGCTGCTCGCGTCGGCCGGGCTGGCCTTCGGCGTCCCGCTCGGGCTCGCGGTCGGGCGCACGCTGTGGCGCGTGGTCGCCGACATCATGCCGCTGGCGTACGTGCCGCCGGTCGCCGTCTGGGCGCTGCTCCTGGTCGGCCCGCTGACGCTGCTGCTGGCCAACCTCCTCGCGGCCTGGCCGGGCAGGATGGCCGGCCAGTTGCGCATCGGTCACGTCCTGCGGGCGGAGTGAGCCATGACCCACACCCTCGTCCCGCCGATCGGCACGCTGGCGCTCGGGACCGTCGCGGCGGCCGTCGCCGCGGGCACCGGACTCGACGCGTACGCGGTCGCCTCCGTCGTGCTCGGCGTGGCCTGGGCGGGGGCCGCCGCCGCGGCGCTCTTCGCCGACCGGCCGCTGCTCGCGCGCACGGCCGGGCTGGTCCTGGCCGCGCAGATCGCCGCCACCGTGTGGCCCCGGGTCGCGCCGGTGGCGGTGGTGGCCTGGCTGGTGTGCGCCCTCAGCCTGCCCGAGGGCCTGATCGGGTCGTGGCCGCGCCGCATCACCGCCACCGCCGGCCTGGCCGTCGCCGCCGCGTGGGCGATCTGGCTGCCGGTCACGACGGGCGGGGTCATCGCGTGGATCGCCGCGGCGGGGACGGCGGCGCTGATCGGCGTGCTGGTCCGCTGCCCGCGCGCCCCCGCCACCCACCGCCGCGTGCTGCAGTGGGTGGGGGCCGCGGCCGTGGTGACCGCCGCCGCGGACGCCGTCCTGATCGCGCTGAACCTGCTGCTCGGCATGCCCGGCGACGGCACGCTGCTGCCGTGGCTGCTGGCCGCCATGGTGGTGCTGCCCGCCGGCCTGATGCTGGCCCAGATCCCGGCCGTGTCCAGGCTCGCCGAGCGGGCCCTGGTCGAGGCGGTGGTCGTCGCCGGGTTGGGCCTGCTCGTGGTCGCCGTCTATCTGGTCGTCGTGATCGGCCTCGGCCACGAGCCGGTGGGCGCCGAGCACGACGTGCTGCTCGCGAGCGTGATGGCCGCGCTGATCGCCGTCGTGCTCGCGCTGCCGCTGCGCTTCCGGCTCGTCTCGGTCGGCCAGTCCATGCTGGGCCGGCGCGGCCGTACCCCCGAGGAGGCCCTGGCCTCGTTCGGCGCGCGGATGAGCCGCGCGGTGCCCTTCGACGAGCTGCTGCTGCAGCTCGTCGAGTCGCTGCGCGCCACCCTCGGCCCCCAGGGCGCGGAGGTGTGGGTGGGGACGGCGGGGCTGCTGCACCTCACGTCCAGCGTCCCCGAGCGCCCCGAGGCGCAGATCACGCTCAACGACAGCGAACGCCTCGTCGTGGGCCGCACCAGGATCGGCGGCAACGCCTGGCTGACGGTATGGCTGCCCGCCCTGCTCGACGGGTATCCCGCCGGCTCCCTCATCCGGGTCGCGCCCGCCGCCCACCTCGGTGAGCTGCTCGGCCTGCTCGTCGTACGGCGGCCGCCCGAGGGCGTCGAGTTCACCGACGAGGACGACCGGGTGCTGATCGAGCTGGCCCGCCAGGTCGGCCTGGCCCTGCACAACATGCGGCTGGACAACGCCCTGCAGGCGTCCCTGGAGGAGCTGCGCCAGCGCAACGAGGAGCTCCAGGCGTCCCGCCTGCGCATCGTCACCGCCGCCGACGCCTCGCGCCGGGCCATCGAGCGTGACCTGCACGACGGCGCCCAGCAGCACCTGGTCGCGCTGTCGGTGAAGCTCGGCCTGGTCAGGGAGATCATCAAGGACGACCCAGGGATGGCCGCCGAACTGCTCGAAGAGCTGCGTACCGACGTGCAGAACGCCAACGCCGCCTTCCGCGAGCTCGCGCACGGCATCTACCCGCCGCTGCTGCGCAACCACGGCCTCGGCGAGGCGCTGCGCTCGGTCACCCGGCGGGTCGCGCTGCCGTACCAGGTCAACGTGGAGCTGCCGCGGCGTTACCCGGAGCAGGTCGAGGCCGCCGTGTACTTCTGCTGCCTGGAGGCCGTCCAGAACGCGGGCAAGTACGCGGGAGCGGGCGCCACCATCGAGGTGAGCATCCAGGCGGAGAAGGGCAGGCTCAGCTTCGCGGTGATCGACGACGGCGTCGGCTTCGACGCCCACGGGAACGAGGGCCACGGATTCGTGAACATGGCAGACCGGCTGGGCGCGATCGGCGGCGTGTTGCGCGTGGAGTCCGCGCCGGGCGCGGGCACGGCCGTGCGCGGCGACATCCCCATCCCCGACACGCCCGTTTCTGGGCCCGCCGTGTCGCGGGCGGTGGGAGACGGCGGTGAGTAGGGCTGATGGGTTCGACGCGGTGGTGGTCGGTTCGGGGCCGAACGGCCTGGTCGCGGCCGTGACACTGGCGGAGGCCGGGCGTCGCGTGCTCCTTCTGGAGGCGGCGGGCCGCTTCGGCGGCGGCCTGCGTACCGAGGAGCTCACCCTGCCCGGCTTCCGCCACGACGTGTGCGCCACGGTCCTCGCCCTGGCCGTCGCCAGCCCGGCCTTCCGCGGCCTGCACCTCGACCGGCCTGGCGCCGACCCGGGCACCGGGCGGGCAGGTGTCGAGTGGGCGCACGCGCCCGTCGCGGCGGCCCATCCGCTGGACGGGCAGCCCGCCGTGGTCGTCCACCGCGACCTGGAGCGGACGGCCCGGGAACTGGGCAAGGACGCGGCGGCCTGGCGGGCCACCGTCGGCGCCGCCGTCCGCGCCGGCGACCCGCTCGTGGACACGTTTCTCGCGCCGCTGTCACCGCCGCGCGCGCCGCTGGCCGCGGCCAGGTTCGGCGCCGCGGCCGCCCTGCCCGCGGCCGTGCTCGGTCGTACGCTCTTCCGCACCGAACGCGGACGGGCCGTGCTCGCGGGCATGGCCGCGCACTCCATGCTCGACCTGCGCTCCCCGATCACCTCCGGGTACGGGCTGCTGCTGGCCGTCCTGGCACACCACGTCGGCTGGCCGATGGCCGCAGGCGGCTCCCAGACGGTGGCCGACGCGCTGGTCGCCAGGCTCGTGGCGAACGGCGGCGAGGTCGTCAGCGGGCACCCCGTACAGGACCTGAAGGAGCTGCCACCAGCCAGGTCGGTGCTGCTCGACCTCACGCCGCGCCAGGTCCTGGACGTCGCGGGCGACCGGCTGCCGCCCCGCTACCGGCGCCGTCTGTCCCGTTTCCGCTACGGCCCCGGCGTCTTCAAGCTCGACTGGGCGCTGTCGGGCCCGGTGCCGTGGCGTGACCCGTCCGTCGGCCTGGCGGGGACCGTCCACCTGGGCGGAACGCTTGAGGAGATCATGCTGAGCGAGGCCGAGGTGGCCGCCGGGCGGCACCCGGCCCGGCCGTACGTGCTGCTCACGCAGCCGACCGTGGCCGACCCCACGCGCGCGCCCGAGGGGCGGCACGTGCTGTGGGCCTACTGCCACGTGCCCAACGGCTCCGCCCGGGACATGACGGACGCCATCGAGGCACAGATCGAACGTTTCGCGCCCGGCTTCCGCGACCTCGTGCTCGCCCGCCACGCCCTCGGCCCCGCCGCGCTCCAGGCCCGCAACGCCAACCTGGTCGGCGGGGACATCGGCGGCGGCGAGGCGTCGCTCGCGCAGTTCGCCCGCCGTCCCCGCTACTCACCGCACCCGTGGGCCACGCCGGTTCCCGGGCTGTACATCTGCTCGTCGAGCACGCCACCCGGCGGGGGCGTGCACGGCATGGGCGGCCTGCAGGCGGCCCGGCTGGCCCTGCGCCGCGACTGACCGCTCAGCAGGGCAGGTCAGGAGAGGGCGCGCAGGGCCGCGGGGGTGAGGTCGTCCTTGCGGATGTACGTGAGCGCGCCGCACGTGCGCGCGTCGGGAGGCAGGTCGTCGGCCGCGTACGTCGACAGCAGAACGATCTTCGTCTCCGGCGCCCGCGCCAGGATCCTCCGGGTGGCCTCGATCCCGCTGATGCCCGGCAGGTTGATGTCCATCAGGATCATCGTGGGCCGCTCGAGCGCCGCCTGGTCGTAGGCCTCCTCGCCGGTCGTGGCCTCGCCGACCACGCGCCAGCCTGGCAGCAGCCGGACGAGCGTCCTGGCCACCGAGCGGAAGGTCGCCTGGTCGTCAACGATGAGGACGTCGACCCCTGTCATGTCTCCAGCGTCCTCCTTTCCGGCCTGCCTCCCAAGGGAGGGACCACTACAGTCAGCGGGTGCTAGCATCCCCCGACCGCGCGGACAGGTAGAGCAGCACCGCCATCACCCGCCGGTTCGTGTCGGGCTCGGGGCCCAGCCCCAGCTTGGCGAAGAGCGCGTTGATGTGCTTCTCCACGGCCCGCTCCGTGAGGAACAGCGCGGCCCCGACCGCGGCGTTGCTCTTGCCCTGCGCGATGTGGGCCAGCACGTCGCGCTCGCGGCCGGTCAGCGTCGCCAGCGGTGAGGAGCGCGCGTGGATCGAGTCGGCCACCAGGGCCTCCACGACGGCCGGGTCGATGACCGAGCCGCCTGCCGCCACCGCCCGCACCGCCTCGACCAGCGACCGAGGGTCGCTGACCCGCTCCTTCAGCAGGTACGCCCGTCCGGCACTGCCGCCCGCCAGCAGCGGCGTGGCGTAGGCGGGCTCGGCATACTGCGACAGCACCACCACGCCCACCCCGGGGTGACTGCTCCGCAGCCGGATCGCGGCGGCGATCCCTTCGTCGGCGAAGCCGGGCGGCATCCTGATGTCGGTCACCACGACGTCGGGGCCGTGCTCGTCCACGGCGGACAGCAGCTCGGGCAGGTCCGCGCAGGCCGCCACGACCCGGAAGTCCTCCTGCAGGTCGAGCAGCCGGCGGACGCCCTCTCTGACCAGCAGGGAGTCCTCAGCGATCACGATTCGCACGGACATCGGCGCCCTCCATGCGCAGCCAGGTGAGCACCGCGAGCACCCGCCGGTTGTCCTCGGCCGCCGGGCTCAGGCCGAGCTTGGTCAGCACCGCGGCGATGTGCGCCTCGACCGTCTTGGTGCCCAGGAACAGCGTACGGGCGATGGCCGCGTTGGACCTGCCCTCCGCCATGAGCCGAAGCACGTCGCGCTCGCGGTCGGTGAGCCTGCCCAGCGTCGTCTCCTCGTGACGCTGCTGCAGCAGAATGCCCACGATCTCCGGGTCGACCACCGCGCCGCCGGAGGCCACCCGCTCCAGCGCGGAACGCAGCGCCGCGGCGTCGTCCACCCGGTCCTTGAGCAGATAGCCGACCCCGCGCGGGCTCGCGTCGAGCAGGCGGGCGGCGTAGGCGCCCTCCGCGTACGTCGACAGCACGAGCACGCCCAGCTCCGGGTACCGCTCCCGCACCTCGATCGCCGCGGCCAGGCCCTCGTCGGTGAACGTCGGCGGCATCCGCACGTCGAGGATCGCCGCGTCCACCCGATGCGCGCCCAGCTCCGCCCACAGCTCCGTGACGTCACGCGCCTGGGCCGCCACCTCGACTCCCACCGCGCCGAGCAGCAGCGCCAACCCTCTTCGGAAGAGGGCCGAATCATCACAGATCACTACCCGCATGCGATCGAGTCTGACAGCACGAAGGCCCGGCCGCCCAGGGCTGCCGGACCTCGCGACCGAACCTCACGCGTTGACGGACACGGGGATGGTGTACCCCTGACGGCAGGTGTCGCCGGTGAGCTTGTCGTCGCAGCCCTGGATCCAGAAGGTGTACGTCGCGTGGTAGCCCGCGCTGTTGGTCACCCCGGCCGGAGGGTAGCCGGTGATCTTGCCCGCGGTGCGGGAGGAGGTGCGCACGGTGACGTCGTGGCCGGGGAAGCCGATCAGGCCGATGTTGGGGCTGGCCGTCCAGTGGATGCGCCAGTAGTCGTAGTTGAACGGGCTCGTCGGCCCCCAGCGGAACACCGCCTTGCCGTTCGACTCGTACGCCGCGACGATCATGTTCGTGCCCTGGTCCGGGGAGAAGGCCACCTGGCCGCCTTCGAAGCGCTGCTTGCGCCCGTTCTGGTTGGGCAGGCTGTACTCCTTGCCGGTGGGGCAGCCGAGAGGGCCGTTCCCGGCGCCCAGCGAGCGCCAGTAGTCGCCGATCAGCCCGTACGGCTGGATCGCGCACGTGCCGGCCTGTGCGGGAGCGGCGGCGGCGAGCCCGGAGGCCACGGTGGCGGCGAAGGTGACGGCGGCGGCCAGGGTGCGGGTCGAGCGGTTCATGGTGAGCTCCTGGAGAGGTTGTGATCTCGTTTCCGATGGCTCAACCATGCGCCCCGCAGCAGGTCCGCCACATCGTGGCAAACCCGGCGACGGTCTAAGGGTTATCCCTCTTGCGATTACCGCTCGCCGCTCCAGACTTCGAGCACGCCGGGCCGCCCACCACGATCGAGCCGAACAACGTGCTACCGGCCCACCTCGTCTCGGTCCGGCGCCATGCCTCAAGGAACGAGCCGGAGCACGCTCGTACGGATCCGCCCATCTCCCGCAGTTCCAGGAGTCGCCGGCGGGTGGCGGCGCCCAGCAGGGCGGAGCAGATGCCCCAGCCGCCGATGGCGAGCACGGCGGCGATCGGCCCGAGCATCGCCAGGGAGGGCATGAGCAAGATGAAGACGTACAGGCCCGTGATGAGGGGGGTGAAGCGGCCGATTTCCGGTTGTCGGCCAGGCAGGCGTGCGGATCGTCGGCTGGTGGCCGGTTGGGGTCCAGTCCCAGATGCTGTCGGGCGGTCGGGGACAGGCAGAAGGCGGCCAGCCGCCAGGCTTCGGCGAGGGTGGCTTTGCCGCTGCGGTGGATGGAGATCATCAGGCAGACGAGCACCGCCCGGATCGGCACTCCCGCCGGTCCGGGGCGTGGGCCGAGCTCGTGGTGACGGCTGCGGCCGTCATTGCCCCCACCGCGCTCACCCCATCCATCGCGGCTACTTATCTCCACACGTGCCTGCCGCCCGAGCCCCGCTACGACTGGGACCCGACCCTGGCAGCCATCCGCTCGGGATCGGCTCCAGCACTGGCCTCGGTGACCGCCACCCCGCTGGGGTGTACTGGTGCTGCTCGGCATGAGCATGTTCGTCGGCGGGCTGATATTTGGGCGTCACCACGCGTGGTTGGCCTGCATGATCACCCTCTTGACCCAACGCCGCCTACCTCGCAGGTTGATCCCGTTTCTAGATGACATGCACCGCCTCGGGCTGCTGCGGACCGTAGGCCCGCTCTACCAGTTCCGCCACGCCAGCCTCCCCGCACACGGTCAGGTCGTAGCCGCGATTGCCAGCTTGCACTCCGCTCCCGCCGAGCGGGGACGAGAGGGCCTCCGGCACTGAGGACCGGACTTTGACAGCAAGCAGGTAGTCCGAGGCGAGCTCGGATTCGCTATCGCAGATAGTGAGCCATTATCTGCGGTAACGGGGCCTTGCCCGTCCCCGATGCCCTCGATGAGTCCTGGTCGACCTGGCGCGGTAGGCAATGCGGTCGCGTCGCCGAGCTTTAGTGACTTCGGGTGATTATCTGCGGTTCTGGGGGTGGGGCGGCCAGGGCCGGTTCTACCGTGGAGGCCGTACGTCGGCCGTGAGGGGTCAGCTTGGATCCGATCGTTTTAGCCGCGGGCACCGCGCTGGTGACCGCCATGGCCACCGACGCCTGGCAGTCGGTCCGCGATGGTGTGGTCACGCTGTGGCGCAGGGGCCGCCCCGAGCAGGCAGAGGCCGTCGAGGCGGAGCTGGCCGAGGTCCGCGAGCAGGTGCTCCAGGACCGCCGGGACGGCGACGCCGACACTGAGCAGGCCCTGACTGGGTCCAGGCAGCTGCGGCTGCAGCAGCTGCTGCGCGCCGATCCTTCCCCTCGCTGCGGAGATCAAACAGGTGGTGGAGGAGGTGCTCACCCCGGCGCTGGAGCCGGCCGATCAGGAGCGGGTCGGTTCGCTGGTGCTGAAGGCGAGTGCGAGCGGGCACGGCCGGGTCTACCAGGCCGGCCGAGACCAGATCATCCATGAGCGATGACCCGCGCACCTCGATAGAGGGCCGCGCCTCCGGGCACGGCCGGGTGTATCAGGCCGGGCGTGACCTGATCATCCATGAGACGGTGCCGACCGCGCGGCCGGTTGAGCAGGTGGCCGCCTCGCCGCGGACGGTGAACCTCCCGCACGTCGGGCTGTTCGTCGGGCGCGACGAGGAGTTGGCCGCGCTGGAGGCGGCGCTGGAGCGCGGTGGCGAGGTGGTGGTGGCCGCGGTGCACGGGCTGGGCGGGGTGGGCAAGTCCACCCTGGCCGCCCGCTACGCCCGCGCCCAGGCCACGGTCTGTAATCCGGTGTGGTGGATCACCGCCGACAGCCCGACCGCGGTGCAGGCCGGCCTGGCCGCGCTGGCCGCCGCGCTGGAGCCGGAGCTGGCTGCGGCGCTGCCGCTGGAGGTGCTGGCCGAGCGAGTGTGTACCTGGCTGGCCGCTCATGACGGGTGGCTGCTGGTTTTGGACGATGTCACCGATCCGGCCGATGTGGCGCCGCTGCTGGGCCGGACGTTGTCCGGGCGGGTGCTGGTGACCAGCCGGCTCGGCCAGGGCTGGCACCGCCTGGGTGCCCAGGTGCTGCAGCTGGATGTGCTGCCCGAGAGCGACGCGGTCGACCTGCTCACTCAGACTGCCACCCCCGGCCAGAGGGCGGACGGTCTGGAGGGCGCCCCGGAGCTGGTGCGGGAGCTGGGCTGCCTGCCGCTGGCGATCGAGCAGGCGGGCGCGTACCTGTACCAGACCCGGCTAGCCCCGGGCGGCTACCTGCAGCTGTTGCGAGAGTATCCGGCGTTGATGCACGACCGGGCCGCCCGCGGCGCCGCCGCCGAACGCACCATCGCCCGCATCTGGCGGCTCACCCTCGCCCGCCTGGCCGACACCCCGCTGGCCGGTGACCTGTTGCGCATCCTGGCCTGGTACGGCGCCGAGCCGATCCCCCGCACCCTGCTGGACGGTCTGGCAGTCGGCCCGCCGCAGGTGCAGCACGCGCTGGGTGAGCTGGCCGCCTACAACATGATCACCTTCGACGGCCAGACGGTCACGGTGCATCGGCTGGTCCAGGCCGTTGCCCGTACTGCCGACCCGGACGATCCCCATCGCCGCGCTGCCGACATCGACACCGCCCGTGGTCACGCCACCAGCCTGCTTGACGATGCCGTGCCCGTATCGTGGGAGGATCCGGCTGGGTGGCCGACTTGGCGGGCCCTGCTGCCGCACGTCGAGGCCCTGGTCAGTCACACAACCCCAGATGCAGACACCGCCACCATCGCCCGCCTGCTCAACCTGACCGGCCTTTTCCTCAACGATCAGGGGGCCATCGCCCGTGCGATCGCATCCTTAGAACGCGCGCGCACGGTGTATGAGCGGGTGCTGGGCGCCGACCACCCCGACACCCTGACCTCCCGCAACAACCTCGCCGCCGTCCACTACGCGGCGGGGGATCTGGGCCGGGCCATCCCCGTGTACGAGGCCACGCTGGCCGACCGCGAGCGGGTGCTGGGCGCCGACCACCCCGACACTCTGTCCTCCCGCAACAACCTCGCCGCCACCTATCAGGCGGCGGGGGATCTGGGCCGGGCCATCCCCCTGTACGAGGCGACACTGACCGACTGTGAGCGGGTGCTGGGTGTCGACCACCCCTCCACCTTGAAATCCCGCAGCAACCTCGCCTACGCCTATCAGGCGGCGGGGGATCTGGGCCGGGCCATCCCCCTGTACGAGGCGACACTGACCGCCTGCGAGCAGGTGCTGGGCGCCGACCATCCTGCCACCCTGACCTTCCGCAGCAACCTCGGCGCCGCCTACGCATTGGCGGGGGATCTGGGCCGGGCTGTCCCGCTGTTGGAGGCGACGCTGGCCGATCGGGAGCGGGTGCTGGGCGCCGACCACCCCTCCGCCCTGAAATCCCGCAGCAACCTCGCGGGCGCCTATCAGGCGGCGGGAGATCTGGGCCGGGCCATCCCCCTGTACGAACAGACGCTGGCCGACCGCGAGCGGGTGCTGGGCGCCGACCACCCCGACACTCTGGACTCCCTTAACCACCTCGCCTACGCCTACGGGTTGGCGGGGGATCTGGGCCGGGCCATCCCCCTGTACGAACAGACGCTGGCCGACTGCGAGCGGGTGCTGGGTCCAGATCATCCGGTGACGAAGGTTGTGCAGGCCAACCTGGCGGCGGCGTGTGAGTAGGCCGTGGCACGGGTGTGGAGGATCCTACGTCGGCGGCTGCTGCTCGCCGGTGAGTTCGCGTCGGCCGTGTTCGCGGAGCTGCCGTAGGTCAGGGAGGTGGTTGTAGAGCGTGCCTGGGCTGACGTGTTGAGCAGGTTGGCGATCGAGGTGATCGAGTTGTCGGGGTTGGGCAGCATGTCGCGGGCGGCGCGCAGCAGCTCGGGGGCGACGACGGTGGGGCGGTCCTCGGTGCGGCCGCGCGCTTTGACGGCGGCCAGGCCGTCGCGGGTGCCGGCGACGATGAGCTCGCGGATGAACTCGGCCAACGCGGCGAAGACATGGAAGATCAGACGCCCGCCCGGAGTGGTGGTGTCGAGGTTCTCGTGCAGCGAGGTGAAGCCGATCTCGCGCTTGCGCAGCTCGCCGACCATGGTGATGAGGTCGGCCAGAGAGCGGCCGTAGCGGTCCAGGGAGGGCACGACGAGGGTGTCGCCTGCGGTGAGGAAGGCATGGCGCGCCGGCCCAGCGGCCCTGGCGGTAAGGCAGAGCGTATGGACACCGCCTTGCCCGGCCTGGCCGACGAAGGCCACGCCGACCTGGTGCGCGACACCCTGACCACGCTGCTGACGATCATGCGGACCTCGCCGCCGTCCGTGACCAGCTCGGCGACGCGCGTGCTCAGCTCACTGTCGCCCAGGCCGCTGAGCGCAGTGCCCGGCAGCAAGCCGAGGCCGCCGAGGCCAGGGCCGGCGAGTTGCCGCAGACCCTGGCGAGATCGAATTCTCTCCGCTTGTCACTGGGCGAAATCCGAGGCATCCCATACCGCACTGCTCCTGGCGCCTGCCCAACATTCGCAACGCACTGGCCTGGTCCGCCTAGCGGCAACACCACCGCTCCCACCCCCTACTAAGAACCAAACTGGGGAGGAACAAATGGGGGACAACCACGTCTACGGTGAACTCCGCCGCTGACGGCCACCCGTTCGACGGCTGGCCCGAAGTCCAGGGAGGCGGCACCACCAACACCGCACTCGCCGCCGCATCGCTGGGCAACCGGCTCTACGTCATCGGCAAGGGCGTGAAGGTTCTGGCTCGCGTGTAGGCGTACGTGTGAGGTGACCAGTTGACGTCCTGGCGGCGAGTCGTTGATCGATTCGCCAGGAGCGCGACAGAAACAGCGACATCAACTGTGGCACGTCACAATCGGGGCGCGCGCCATGACCGTCCAGCATCAACGGGGCAGGTCACGACACAAGATCAACCCGGTTTGGGGCGTGGTTGGGTCGGGTCGGAGCGCGGTGCTGACCTTGCGATCAGCCCGTTTCCCCGACCCGCCCGCCGAACCCGACGTGCACGTCTCCATGCACCGGGCTCTCCACGTGTCTTGCCCGGGGTCAACCGCCAGCAACGGCGGTTGCCGGTCGCGGTGTCCACGGCGTCGGAATCTTG
Organism: Nonomuraea sp. NPDC050451; assembly: GCF_044458585.1. NCBI lineage: Bacteria > Bacillati > Actinomycetota > Actinomycetes > Streptosporangiales > Streptosporangiaceae > Nonomuraea > Nonomuraea sp. NPDC050451. Next base: position 1,363 of record NZ_JBITHZ010000060.1, on the reverse strand, counting down.
GCTCCGCGATAGCGGTAGCGGCTCACTTTGACGCTGGACGCGCCGGTGAACTCGACGCCGTTGCAGGCCAGTTTCCAGGTACCGGGTAGGCAGAACCGGCGGCGTAGCTGTTGCCAGCTGACCCGGGAGTGCTTGTGGAAGATCCAGCCGACGATGCGATGCCACGCGTGGTTATCGATCGCGCCGAAGATCGCCTTGGACACTCCGTGCCGGAAGTAGTTCGCCCATCCGCGCAGCATCCGGTTCAAGCTGATCAACAGCTCATCCCGGCGCATGTCCTGGTAGGCCCTGCGTGTTCGGTCTTTCACCTTGTCCTTGATCGCTTGGATCGCTCTCTTGGACGGTTTGGTGTAGACGTAGTACTTCTGCGTTCCTCGTTTGCGCTGCCTTCTGATGTGGAAGCCGAGGAAGTCGAAGCCCTCATCGATATGGACGACGCGGGTCTTGGCTGGTGACAGCCGCAACCCCAGCGGGGCGAGCAGGCCTGTTACCTCCTGGCGCAGAGCCTCGGCATGGTGGCGTTCGCCCGATACGACCACCACGAAGTCGTCGGCGTATCGGATGAGCCGCCAGTTGCCCAGGCCGTTCCTTCTGCGCCGGGCCCGCCGCTTGTCGGTCCGCATCTCCTGTTGCCATTGCTGGTCGAAGTGCTCGTCCAGCGCGGATAAGGCGATGTTGGCCAGCAGCGGGGACAGGACGCCGCCCTGGGGTGTTCCGGCCGGTGTCGCTTCCCAATCTCCGATGGTCGTCATGACCCCGGACTTCAGGAACGCCTTCACCAGCGTATTCACGCGCTTGTCGGAGATCCTTGCCCGCAGCCGGGTCATCAACGCCGTGTGATCGATCTCATCGAAACAGGCGTGGATGTCGGCCTCCAGGATCCAGTGGTACTTGTTGGAGCCCGAGGACACATGGTGAATCTCGGCGACGGCGTCGTGCGCTCGCCGGTTAGGGCGAAACCCATACGAGGACGGCCGAAAGTCCGCCTCGAAGATGGGCTCCAGCACCGCCTTGAGGCTGGCCTGGACCACTCGGTCGGCGATGGTGGGGATGCCCAGCTTGCGCAGCTTGCCGCCCGCTTTGGGAATCATCACCTGCCGCACCTCGGCAGGCTCGTACTCGCCCGACTTCAGCCAGGTGCGAATCTGCGCCAGGAACGCCTCGACCCCGATCCGGGTCTCGACCTGGGACGTTGTGACCCGGTCGCTTCCCGGAGTTCGTCCTCCGGCGTTGGAGGACACGCGCTCCCACGCGTGCATCAAGAACGCCGGGTCATAGACGAGGTTGAACAGGTCACCGAAGCGGCGGTTAGGGGCTTCGACCGCCCACCGGTGCAACTTGATCTGCATCCTCCGTACCGCCA
>NZ_JBITHZ010000059.1:0-52975 GCF_044458585.1 Nonomuraea sp. NPDC050451 | reverse complement strand
GCTCGACGGCGCAGCTCGGCGGGGTAGGGAGACTTACCTGGCATGGACTCGATCCTCTCAAGAGATCAAGTCTCCACCGAAACCGGGGCGATTCAAGGGGGACCATCTACAGCGACATCGAAGCCGGACATTTCATCCCAAGGGACTGCCAACCAGCGGCGAGCCAGAGTGGTCCAGATTCGCTCAACCAGCGACCAATCAGGTGACGAGCCGCTGAGAGTGATTTCCGCTTCGAGATCTGATCCCCCGATACCGTGTTCATCGTCAGGAGATTTCTCAATCACATGTTCCGCGATGTACTCGACACCGACGGCTAATTGCAGAGTGAGCCAGTCCGCCACCGGACGGCCATCACCATCGTCGGTTGCGAGACGGCACACTGCCACTTGGTCGAGATAGTCTCCCGTCCCACACTCAACGAGAAGGCGATCGTCCTCCGAGGTCAGAGCCTCGAGAAACTGAATCATCGCCGAGGAACCCTCTTCTTCACCGCTGCGGCAGTAAAAGGTCAGGCAATATGCCACGGTCACGATTCTCAACTTGCACCGAAGAGAGCGCAACTGTAACGACCCTATCCACGGTCAACCTTCCGCCTTGGATCCAGTCTCACGGCGCTCACCAGTTGACGTGCCATTGCTTGCCCGGTCGTTCAGCGGTCAACGGGATCCTGGGCTTGAGGCCTTCTTTGACGATCTTCCGATCCCGACCCTTCGCGACGTGCAGGGCTCTCGGGCCTTGTCGAGGTTGTGCCGCCGGAGAGCACCGCCGCGCTGCGCGTAGGGGATAAGGGTCGTTTTCGCGGGGCATTGGCCGAAGCATCAGCACGTCGTACCACCGAACTCGCCGACCGAGCGCCGCACCGCCGCTCACCCGCCAGGGCGCAGCTCCTCCACGGCCAACTCGACCGTCTCGCGGAACGGGAACGCCCGATCCAGCCTTATCCGTCGGCAGTGCGCCCGCAGGTCGGCGGGAGCTGCCGCGACGACCAGGGCTCCACCACCTGTCATCACCCGCTTCACGCTCGAAAGAACCGCTCCGATGGTCCAGCTGTCCCAAGAGACAACGCCGGCCAGGTCGAGGATCACATGGGGCGGATCCGGCATGGGCAGTCCCGCCATCGCGTCGCGAAGACGAGCCCCCAAGCGAGCATCGCCGCAGAACTCACCTCTCACGTGCAGGACCGCATACCAATCGTGCAGCGCCCCACGAATATCCAGCGCAGCACCAGGTTGCTCGATCATGCTGCAACCCCTGTCTCTGGCGGTTGCCCTCCATTCTGCCTCCGGCGGGGCGCTCCAGCTCCGGGGTGGTAGGCGTCAGGTCGTAGGTGGCTGAGGCGGAAGTCTGATCATCCCGCCCGCCATCAACCTGGACAAGCCGAGCAGGCCAGGGTCATGGGGCCAAGGTTGTTCAGTGTGATGAGCGGCCGAATCCGATGTCTGAAAACCACGCGTAGCGCCCTGGTCGGGGTTGATGAACATGGGCTTGGCCGTGTTCACATCACCGGACGAGCCTGACAGTACGGCCACTGCCGACTCGGTCGGGATCGCAAGCGCGAGGTCCGCCCGGCCGTCCTTACGACAACTGCAGTGAAGCGCCGAACGACCGAACGTGCTGCGCGTCGAGCACATCGCCCAATGCGACTCCTGCAGCAAGGCCGCGCCCTTGCCGGATGCGTTCCTGTCAGGTTTTACGTGGAGCCGCAGGTGCTCTTTGAGAGCCGGGATTATCGCTTGGGGGGATGCCGATGATGCGCCCGTCTGCCTGAGAGCGTCCCCCTGTGCCGCTGAACCGGATGCGACACTCCTGTCGGCCCAGTCCTTTACCGCCTGGCTGTCGAGCATGCGGACGGTGACCCGGTCGGCCCGGTCGCCTGAAGAGCATCGCCGTGTCGGGGATGGTGGAGACGATGCGGTGCGGCTCATCGCCAGACCTCCTTTTGAAACAGTACGCTGGAGCCCTTCCAACCATGTCGCGTGAGTGGAAGACCGGGGCCGCCGGAAGTTGCTGCTTCCTGCGGCCCCGCTGAACATCCAGCCGCCTCGCCAAAGTGTCCTTGGCTGCTGGTGAGCGCTCGGAATGCAGCCGGTCGCAGTCGGTCAGCTATCGAGCGGCCGCGTTGAAGATCTCGCGAACCTTGATCGAGTACGCCGGACTCTTGGCCTGGTTGATGTACGGCGTGACGGCCATGTGCGAGCAGGAGGAAGCGGCTGCGTCGGGCTGGAGATCTTGACGGAGAGGGCCCTTTTGAGAGACAGGTCCACGTCGATGGCACTCGCCTGCCAGACGAACTCACCGCTCTGTTGCAGCGCCATGAGTTGTCGCGAAGGTGCGTCCCGGCTCCGAGCGCTCGACAGACAAACGGGAGATTGTCGTACGGGACGGCTACGGTTCTGGGCGTGGCGTATCCCGAGGTCATTCCGATTTCATATGAGCCCGACTATCACACCGACCGCATCGGCCAGTGGCGCGAAGGTCAGTTCCTTGGCGGGGTTGTGCCTGCCTTCCGGGAGGGCTACTCAAGAACAGAGGATTGGTTGTCCCACAAGCGGTGGTATGCCGTCCTTCACCGCTTCAGTCCTGAAGGTCACTACCTTGACTCGCGCATCGAATGTACCGGAGCCGATGACAGGCACAGGGAGTCGGTAGATGCCGCCGATCGGCGTCTGAGCGAATGGCTCGTGGAACTGCCCGATCTAGAGTTCGGCGACATTGCCATTCGTCCGTTTCAGTTGGAATTCGATGGCGTGGTGTTCGGCCTGATGCTGGAAGACCACGAGGGCGAGGAGTGTGCGGAGCTGTACCCCGACAACCTTGGGTTCTATGCACCCTGGGACGGCCTCTACGACACCTGATCAGCCGAGTATGCCTCGAGACCGCTCTCCGGCGCACGTCAGCGCCGCTACGAGCCAAGGTCCTGCGATTTCCGCGCTGGCAGCGGGGGTTCGATGCTCAGGCGCACCGCTTCGGAAAGCATGCGGGATGTCTCCCGATCTGGTGAGGCGGTCTTTCGTCGCTAAGGAGAAATGTTCATGAGTGGTGCGACGGCGGCCGACTATGCGTGGCTGGCGGAGGAGTGCACTGATGGCTGTGGCGAGTCGGGACTGTGCCTGACCTTCGTACGGGGGTTACCTCCCGACGAAGCCTTTCGGCGGATCGGGGCCGTCCATGGAAATACCGGCGAGTTCGGAATCGCGGCCTATGCCGTACAGGGCGGGACCGTTCTTGAGTACGGATGGGCGAGGATGTTATGGGAGCAGTCGGTTCCCTTGTCCGCCGGCACCGTCGTGGCCACCGTATTCGTTGACGTCATGCACGATGACTTCTTCTATCTGGTCGACGGCCGGCGGATCAGCTCATTCAGCTGGTATGCCTACTCCCTTCGAGACGGTCTCGACCCTGATCCGCTCCTGGCCGACGTACACGAGTTGGGGCTCGACCTCGACGATGGCACCGAAGAACCGCTGGCGAGCGCGCTTGCGCTGGCCGAGCGTGCCACCGGAGTGCGGTTGCACCGCGCCGACTACATCAGACCTTCCCTGATCGGCTCGGTTGGTCAGGCCTGAGTGCGGTGCGAGGAGATCGCGACCGTCTGCACAGGAACCGACGACGGACGCTCATCGAATCCCGATGGCCTTCCAGCGACTCGGCGCGGTGGGCGAGGTCATCGGCGGACGCGGTAGCGGAGGTGTGTGGCTTCCCGTCCTCGGATGACCTGGATGGTCTCCAGTTCGATGTGGTCGGCGCCGAGGTGTTCGAAGAGCCGTCGGCCCTCACCGAGCAGGACCGGGACCAGGTGGATCTGTATCTCGTCGAGGAGCCCCGCCAGGAGACAACCCTGGGCGGTACCTACGCCATGGACCAGCACGTTCTTCTCGCCGGCGGCCTCCTTGGCGCGGCGTACGGCGTCCTTGAGATCGCTCAGGTAGGTGACGTTGGGCCACTGCGCGAATTGAGGGGCGGGCTGATGGCGGCTGAGGATGAAGATGGGCACGCCCTCGTGATGGTCTCCGCCCCAGCCTCCGGCCGGTTCGAAGGTGCCGCGGCCGGCGAGCACTGCTCCAGTGGACAGAAAATCGTCAAGGACCTCACGATCGGCCCCGTCGCCGACGCCTCCGGTCCATTCGTGGAGGCGGTGTCCGCCGTCACCCAGGCCGTTGTCGGGTCCCTCATTGGGGCCGGCGACGAAGCCGTCGAGGGACATGGACATGTAGAGGACGGTCGACGACATGACGAGGTTCTCCTTTGTTCGACGTGGTCCCTTACTTGCAGCGCTCGGGGATGGCGCAAATCTGATATCGCTTCACCGCCGGGCCGCGCACAGCGCCGTGCGACGCCAGGTGTGATTCTCTTCGCGATCGGTGGCGTTCAGAACGAGCTGAAGGGGCGTGCGTCTGGAAGGTTGGGATCCTTGTCGGCCTTGCTGGTGTCGGGTGCCCGTTCGTAGCGGGATCAGGGCCTCTCTCAGCATGAAAACCCAGGTAGAGCGATGATCGCCGCCCAGACGCCCAGACGCCCAGAGGCTCGAAGAGCGGTCGCTTGCCAGGCCGGGGGCAGGTCAGGCCATTCGCCAGGTTCGTCGAGGTTTGTGGTGTGGGCGTCCGGGGATGCCGGGGCGTTGTTGCCATGGGCGAGGGCCATCGGGTGGGCGGTAGGCGACCCCCAGCGCGTCCAGGCGGGCGTAGTGTGCCGCGTTCATCCGGCGCTCGAAGTCGTCGAAGTCGCGTTCGTCGGGAGCCGGCAGGTCCGACCAAGCCACTTCGGCGAACGCGACCAGCCGGGGAAACGCCTGGTAGTCCACTCGCCCGCGACTTTCGACGACTTCTGTCCACAGGTTGGCCTGGGTGCCGATGACGCGGGCCGCGTGAGCCGTTCCCGCCAGCCGGGGCGGTACGGGCTCGAACCGGTAGACGTCCTCCAGCGTGTGCACCCATCCGAACGGCACGGGCTCCCGGGCATCGTGGGACTGGACGTGGTCGAGGTAGACCTCCTGCTGAGGGCACATCACCACGTCGTGCCCGGCCTCGGCAGCGGCGATGCCGCCCGTGTACCACCGCCAGCACGCGACGGCGGCGCCCTCCGCCAGGCCGCCCTCCAAGATCTCGTCCCAGCCGATGAGGCGACGGCCACGTTCGGCGAGCCAGCGATCGAAGTGGCCGATCAGCCAGGACTGGAGCCCGTTCTCGTCCTTGAGTCCCAATTCCCTGATGCGTGCCTGCGCTGTGGGTGACTCGCGCCATTGGCCTTTGAGGCACTCGTCGCCGCCGATGTGGATGAACAGGCTGGGGAAAACCTCCAGCACCTCTTCCAGAACACCCTCATAGAAACGCAGTACGGCGTCGGTGGGGGCGAGCACATTGGGGCTCTTTCCCCATTCGGTCCACACCTCCAGCGCGGTGGTGTCGATGACGTCGGTGTTTCCCAGTTCGGGATAGGCGGCGATGGCCGCCTGCGAATGACCTGGGATATCGATCTCCGGGACGACCGTGATGTGCCGCTCCCCGGCGTACGCGACGATCTCGCGCAAGTCATCCTTGGTGTAGAACCCGCCGTGCGGCCGTTCCTCCCAGATCGCCGGCTCGCCCCAGCCCATGCGGGTACGCGGTCGCCACGCGCCGACATCGGTCAGCCTGGGATACCGTTCGATCTCGACGCGCCAGCCCTGGTCATCGGTCAGATGCAGGTGGAACACGTTGAGTTTGTGAGCGGCCAGCAAGTCGACGTACCGCATCAGGTCTTCCTTGGGCAGGAAATGGCGCGCGACGTCGAGCATGAATCCCCGCCAGGCGAAACGCGGCTCGTCGTGCACGGTCACGTACGGCACCGTGACCGGCTCTCGTGCGATGGGGGCACGGCGAAAGGCGTCCGGACCCTGGATCTGCCGTAAGGTCTGACGCCCCCAGAAGACACCGGCCTCGTCACCGCCCACGATCTCGGCGCCGTCGGCCGACACGGTCAGTCGATATGCCTCAGGCCGGAGTGACGGATCGAGGCGGGTACGCACGACCCCTGTGAACAGCCCGTAACCTCCGGCCCATTCGAGCCGGCTCGGTGCGGGAATCAAGCCCAGTTCGATGGTCACCGGCCCATTCTGCGCTCGGCCGCCGGCATGAGGAAGGCAGCCGGCCCGGGCAGAGATATCCACTGGAAATTTCGCCACCGGACCGCGAATCTGGCGAGCAGCCATTAAGGCCACGGCGAAAAAACCTCTGGAAGGCGTACCCGATGACACAGACCTCCCAACGGCAGGCCGAGCATCCGGACCTGCTGGTAAAGGGGCATCCTTTCCGGCAGTGGAAGACATGGCGGATCCCCGGCACCGCGTTCACCCTCACCGGCTACTCCCGGGCGAACGACAAGACCTTCTTCCACATACCGGAGTTGCGATGCGCCCTGGACGCCGGATTGTGCGAGGGGCGGCAGCCCGAGACGGTCTTCTTGACGCACACGCACCACGACCACGCCAAGGATCTCGACTATCTCGCCGCCAGGGCATCCGGCGCCGACATCTATCTGCCGGCCGAGGCGCTGCCTTATGTGGAGGCTTTCCTGCGCGCGTCCGCCGAACTGAATCACGCGGCGCCGTACGATCCGGCGCTGGCCCCGGCCTATCGCCTTCACGGCGTGCGGCAGGACGACGAATTCACTTTCGGCCCGCGTGGCCACCACGTCCGCGTGGTGCGATGCGAGCACAAGGTGCCCTGCGTGGGTTACGCGTTCAGTGAGAACGTCAAGGAACTGCTGCCCGAATTCCAGGAACTGCGGGACGACCTCGTCCGGGACGGACGCGGCGAGGCGTTCGGGCGGATCATGACCCAGAAACGGCGAGAAGGCGTGGAGGTCGACCGGCAGGTGCGCCGCCCTCTTTTCGCCTTCCTCGGCGATACGCATGTGTCGGTGTTCGAGCGGAACCCCTGGCTGTTCAGCTATCCGGTCATCATCACCGAGTGCACCTTTCTCCACGACAGTGAGCTGCCTCGCGCCGACCGGGTCGGGCACACGGTCTGGAGCCGGCTCAAACCCGTGATCGAGGCGCACCCGGAGACGCTGTTCGTGCTGACCCACTTCAGCCTGCGCCACTCCGACCAGGAGGTGGTCGCTTTCTTCCAGCGGGAACGGCACGACAACGTCCTGGTGTGGGCGCACTCGGAAAGCCATCTGCCCGAGCAGCACCAGTCCGTATCCGCCGATCAGTAGACGGGGAGTCCCGAAACGTTCATCAGTCCGGCAGGGCTTCAGGGGGAAGGCGAGAGCGGTCTGCGGGCAACAACAGGTGACCGATGTCCCGCTAACCACAAGGCATCTGAATGAATGAGCCATATCTGGCCGATCCCCCGGGCGTCGTCCCGCCGCCGCAGGACGACGCCGAGGTGATCGAGCGGTCGTGGGACGAGCCCGAACGCTTCGGCGCGGTCTTCGACGCGCACTACGCGGAGATTCACCGGTACGTCTCGCGCCGGCTCGGTCCGCACGCCGCCGACGACGTCTCCGCTGACACGTTCGCCCTTGCCTTCCGTCAGCGTCGGCGCTACGACACGAGCCGTCGCAGCGCCCGCCCCTGGCTCTACGGCATCGCGACCAACCTCATCAGCCGATACCACCGCGACGAGGTGCGTCTCCTTCGTGCCATGGGCCGGCTGCATCCGGAGGCCGAGCCGGCCCCGGGCCACGAGGACGAGGTGACGGCGAAGGTGAGCGCGCAAGGCGTCAAAGGCGCGCTGGCCAGGGCCATCGCCGGCCTGTCCGCGGACCAGCGTGACGTGTTGCTGCTGGTGGCGCTCTCGGGGCTGAGCTACGACGAGGTGGCGCAGGCTCTGGACGTGCCCTTCGGCACGGTGTCCTCGCGGCTCAACCGGGCTCGCAGGAAGCTGCGCAAGGCGCTGGGCGGCACGAATCCCCTGCTTGATGAGGAAGAGACACATCGATGAACGAACTGCATCTCGTACGTGGGGTGTACGACGACCCGCCCCCGCCGTCCAAGGAGGTCGCGGCGGCCGCCCGCGACCGGATGTTGAGCCAGGACGACACCGCGCGGCCGCGTCCTCGCCGTACGTGGCGCATGCCCATCGGCCTGGTGGCCGCCGCCACGGCCGCGGCCGTGGTGGCGGGCATGGCGCTCACCACCGACGACCCCGCGCGACCCCGGACCGGCGTGGAGGCCGCCCCGCCTGCCCTGTCGCCCCGCGGCATGATGCTGGCCGCCGCCTCCCAAGCGGAGCTGCAGCCGCAGGGTCGCTACTGGTACACGCACCAGCGCACCGCCTACGCGGCGCTCGCGCTCGGCAGGACCGGCGGGTACGTCGTGGAGGAGCGCGACGAGTACTTCAGCTGGACGGGAAGAACCCGCGGCGACGGCGAGTCCTTCTACGGCCGCACCTTCGCGGGTAAGCCCCAGACCCGCGCCGACGCCGACGCCTGGCGCGCGGCGGGCTCCCCCTCAAGCTGGACGGTACGCTCGTCGGGAGTGACCAGGACTCTCAGGACGAAGTCGGGCGCCTGGGAGGTGGACGATCCGAGCGAGAACGGCGGCGGCACGTTCGCCATCGCCGGCGTCGGCCTTTTCAGCTACCAGGAGCTCCAAGAGCTCCCCACCGATCCCGAAGAGCTGCGCAAGCTCCTGTGCGAGGGCTCGGTCAGGCTCGCGTCAGGCCGGACGGGAGCGCCGAGACACTGCGACGGCCCCAAAGACGTGCTGGACCGGGTCTTCTACGTCCTCATGGACACACCCGTGCCGCCCAAGGTACGAGCCGGCCTCATGCGCCTGATCACCGATTATCCCGGCGTGCGGCAGCTGGGCACCGTCACGGATCCGCTCGGCCGCACCGCGGTCGCCCTCGCGGCCCCGTTCAAGAGCGCCGACGGCCGCGGGACGATCCAAAATGAGGTGTTCTTCGACCAGCGAACCGGCAAGGTCCTGGGCAACCGGGATGTCCAGCTCAAACCGGGCCCCGACAGCGAGAAGTGGCAGGTTCCCGGCAGGATGCTGGACTATTGGATGGTCGTGGACTCTGGCTGGGACGACGCCAGGCCCGACCTTCCCGACTGACCCCGAGCCGGCTCGAGCGTCTGCCCGGCGGGAGCAACGGCGTTCACGCTGTCCGACGTCACTTCGCCGTGAAGTACTTCGCCGCGATCCGGGTGTGCAGCGGGAACGCCAGCTCCTGCGGCCGGTCGATCGCCAGCCACTCCGTCGTCTCGGCCGTGGCCGTCATCGGTGGGAGGTCGGCCGAGCTCGTACGCGGCCCCAACCCGAAGATCAGCACCGTGCCGTCGGGGGCGCTGAGCACGTCGAACAGCCGGACGTCGTCCGCCTGGACGATGATGCCCGTCTCTTCCCGGAGCTCTCGGGCGGCCGCTTGCTGCCAGGATTCGCCGATGTCGATGAAGCCGCCGGGGAGGGCGAGCTCGCCGCGGCGAGGCTCGACGTCACGGCGGATCACCAGCAGGCCCTCGTCCACCGGCAGCACCATCACGGCGACGGGCAGCGGGTTGAGGTAGCTGGTGTTGCCGCAGCCGGCGCAGGTCCGCGGCCATTCCTGGTCCGGGAGGTAGGCCGTGCCGCAGAAGGAGCAGTGCGAGTTTCTGGTCGTCACGATCATGAGGCTAACGCTGTGACCGGAACGGGCCGATGGCGAGTGGGTGACCGCAAGGCGCTCCGGGCCGCCCGGCTCGCGGCCGGCGGGCCGACCACCGTCGAGAACGCCTCCCACCTGCTGCCGGCCGAGCAGGACGACGCGCTGCAGGGGTTCACCTACCTGATCGCGCAGCCCGGCGGCCGGGTCCTGCTCGACAACCTCCACGTCCGCCCTGCCCGCAAACGCTCGGGTATCCGCGCCTTCGGCTGGGCGGCCGCCCACCACCCCGGCAAGGCGGTCCATCTGGAGGTGCTCAGGGACAACGCCCCGGCCGGCGCTAAATGCGTTGCCCGCCCGAGCGGTGGCCCGGCAGGATCGCGACTGATGCCGGAACGAAGGAGGAGATCATGAACGAGGTCTTACTCGATGCGATCCGCCACAACAATTGGGCGACAAAGCGGCTCGTCGAATTCTGCCAAGGACAAGACCTCTCGGCGGAACAACTCGAAGTTCGCGGCGTCGGCACCTTCGGCGGCATCCTTTCGACTCTCCGCCATGTCATCGCCGCAGACGGGAGTTACGTACGGCGCCTGGCCGGAGCCGAGCCGGCCTGGGTCGACAGCGACGAGGACGCCGACCTGCGGAAACTCCTCGGCTGGGCGTCGGAGGCCGAGCAGCTCTGGGAGGAGGTGCTGGCCAAGCCGATCGACGTCGAACGCGTGGTCGTCGTGGACGACGGAGACCGCGAGGTCCGCGCCGGCATCTTCGTGGCTCAGGCCCTCAACCACGCCAACCATCACCGCGAGCAGGTCTGCGCCATTCTGACCGGCCTCGGCATCGAGCCGCCGGACATCCAGGCGTGGGAGTACGCCTGGGCCACAGGGCGGATCCGGGACCGGAACTGACACCGGGTTCAGGGGCTCAACCAGGAGAACCCTGTGTTGACCAATTCCGCGAGCGCCTGCGGTCGGGTGAGAACGAGGAACCCGATGAAAAGGAATGCCGGTACGACCACGACGTAGCCGAGGACGAGGCCCGCCACGGCCATTCCGTGGCCCGGCCTGATGCCGCGTTTCGTCTTGCCGGTGGCCGCATGGCCCAGAACGATGGCCGTGATGGACGGGATGCCCAGCAGGAACCAACTGCCGAGGAGCCCGATTATCCCGAAGACGAGGCTGGCGACGGCGAGACCTGACGTCGGCGCCGGATTCCCCAGCGGCGGAAGGTGGCGCTCGCTGCCTTGGTGCGGAGGCTGCATTTCGTCTCCGTCCTGAATGGGCTTCGAGTCGCCACGATCTCCCACTTCTCCTCGCCAATCAAGAACCGCTATTCCTTGATGACGTTGTCGCGCGGACCGCCGTAGACAGGGTTTCTGTCGTAACGCTTGTCGGTGACGAGCAGGCGGATCACTCGGGGCTCGCGGATGGACTCCTCCGCCTCCCACACGACCCAGTCGTCGCCCACGGGAGTGGTCTGTGTGGGGCCCTCGCCGAAGCCGCCGGGGTTACCCGGCGCGATCTCCATGATGAGGAACGTGACCTTCAGCCCGCGCTTCCTGAGCTCGGGCAGGACCTCGCCGACGGTCTTCTCGTCCACCCGGAGCCCGTCGAGCGAGCTGGGCCATCATTTCGCGTCAGAGCGGAGAATGTTCAGCTGAGAGGGAGCGAAAGCCGGCCGGGGAAGCGATCGGCGAGACCCGCTAGGAAGGCGATCCGTTCGCGCGGTCGAAGGCGCTGAGCACGCGGGCGGTCGGGTCCGGCGCACCCTCGTCTCTGAGGCGGTCGGTGAGGAGGAAATCGGTCAGCTCGAACTCGGCGGCGTGCTCGTCCTCGCTCAGGAAGAAGACCCCGCCGCCGGCGTCAGGGTCCCAGCCATGCGTCAGGGCATGGTCGATGACCTCCCGCACGTCCTTCGGCGTCGGGTAGGAGTTGTCGCTCGCGCAGCCCCACGGCAGGACCGCCTTCGACAGCAGGTCCGCCTGGAGCACGCGGCTGTTCTTCCCGGCGCCCCAAACGCGCAGGCGGACGCATCTGTGGCAGTCTCGCTCGCCGGACACGTGGTGGAGCTCGCCCTTCCACACGAACTCCCGCCCGCCCGCGCGGAGCTTCCGCAACCTCGTTCGTATGGTGCCCACCTCCGCGTCGAAGCCTAGCCGCGCGCGGGCCCTGGCGGTCATCCTTCGAAACGGATCGTCGCCCCCTGGTCGGTGATCGACAACACGCGGAAGTTGAGAGTGCGCTTCTTTCCGTACCGGAACTCGCCCCTCGCGCCCTCCCCCAGTGACGAGGTGAGGCCGGGGGCCCGCACGACGACCATGTCCTGGTTGAACATGCCGCCCATGTACTCCTTGGAGACGTAGACCCTGCCGAGGCCGTACCTGCTGGAGACGCGGAAGCTCACGGGCCTCGTGAACGTGAACTTGCACTTCCCGTCGTAGCAGGCCCGCAAATTGGGTTTGGCGGAGGCGGCGGCCGGGGCCGCGGTGAGGACCGGCGGCGCGACCATGGCGCAGGCGAGGGTCAGGGCGGTGATGGCCTTCCGGGGGTGCATGGTCTCCCTTTCGTCGGCTGTTGCGGCCCGGTACGCCGTGCTCGCGTAGCTCGGCCGCAGGGGGTGAGGCCTTTGTACAAGCCGTGCGCCGGGAGGGGTCCCGAAAGGAGGCACTAGCGTCGGCGGGCGAGGTCGTACACGGCGGCCGACAGGGCGATGAGGATGAACAGCAGGACCACCATCAGGCCGTGACGGAAGGCGGTCGCCCAGCCCGCGCCGAGCGAGCCGAAGAACGTGGAGCCGGCCGTCGCGATGCCGATCGCCGAGCCCAGCCGCTGGCCCGTCTGCAGGACCCCCGCCGCGCTCCCGCCACCCTCGGGCGGGACCTCCGACAGGGTGATGGCCTGGTTGGGCGAGATGACCAGGCCGCTGCCGATGCCCGCGACCAGCAGGGGCAGGGCGGTGGCCAGGCCCGCGCCGGGCCCCGGCACCAGTGCGGTGGCGGCGATGGTCGCCGACAGGCCGGCGACCACCGTGATCAGGCCGATGACCACCACGAGACGCCCCGCGCGGGACACCAGCCGCCCGCCCACCACGCTGGCCGAGGCCGAGCCGAGGGCGAACGGCGTGATCGACAGGCCCGCCAGCAGGGGGCTGTAATGGAGGCCGCTCTGCAGGTACAGGGTGAAGATGAAGAAGATGCCGGTGAATCCGGCGAAATAGAACAGCCCTATGGCCGTGCCGAGGCGATAGGAGCGTTTCCTGAACAGCGCCAGGTCCACGAGTGGCTCACGGCGGTAGAACCGCTCCCACGTCACGAAGCCGGCCAGGATCAGCAGCGAGACGGGGATGAGCAGCCATCCGGCGTTCCCCTCCCACTGGTGGCGCTGGATGAAGGGCAGCAGCACGCCCGCCACGCCGACGCCCAGGAGGAGCACGCCCACCGGGTCCATGCTCTCCCGCCGCCGCGGCACGTCCTGCCGCGGGGCCGGCAGGACCCGCCAGGCCAGGGGCAGCAGGGCCAGCCCGATCGGCACGTTCACCAGGAACACCCACCGCCACCCCAGCTCGGGTCCGGACAGCGTGACCAGGGCGCCGCCGATCAGCGGCCCGGCGGCCGTCGAGAGGCCGATGGTGGCGCCCAGCGCGCCGAACGCCCGGCCCCGCTCGTGCCGCTCGAACATCTGCTGGATCAGCCCCGACACCTGCGGGTTCACCGTTCCGGCCGCCATGCCCTGCACGAGCCTGGCCGCGATCAGCACCTTCATGTCCCAGGCGAGGCCGCACGCCGCGCTGGCGAGCGTGAACAGCGCCACGCCCCACATGAACAGCGTCCTGCGGCTCCTGGCGTCCCCTATGCGCCCGGCCGGGACCAGCAGCAGGCCGAACGTCAGCGCGTAGCCGGAGACGGTCCACTGCAGGCCGTCCTCCGTCGCGTGCAGGCCCGCGCGGATGGACGGCAGCGCCACGTTGACGATGCTCACGTCCAGGCCGGTCATGAACGCCGACACCAGGCACACGGCCAGTGCCTGCCGCCGCCTGGCGAACCCGGTCTCCGCGCTCATCCCGTCCAGACTCTCACCGCCCTCTGAGGGTTCTCTTACCGGGTATGGGGCGAGTAACGTCCGATCATGGACACGATGACCGTCGAGCAGAACGGCATCAACGCGGTCCCCGAGGCCGAGCGGCGCGGCCGGCCGGGGGACCTCTTCTGGCCCTGGGCCGGCTCCAACCTCTCCTTGTTCGGTGTCGCCTTCGGCGTGTACATGGTGGGTCTCGGCCTGGGCGTGATCCCCGCGATCATCACCGGGGCGGTCGGGTACGCGCTGTCGTTCCTGCTCGTGGGCCTGGTCGCGGTCGCGGGGACGCGGTCGGGCGTGCCGACGATGACGCTGGGGCGGGCGCCGTTCGGGTACCAGGGGAACAAGCTGCCCGCCGTGTTCTCCTACATCTCGAACGTCGGCTGGGAGATCGTGCTCGTCACGCTCTCCGCGCAGAGCGGCGCGGCGATCCTGGCGCGAATCGCGCCCGGCGTCCCCGCCGCCACGGCCACCGCCGTGTGCTTCGCCGTCGCGGCCGTCGTGGTGATCGCGGTCGGCGTGTACGGCCACGCCATGATCATGGCGGTCCAGCGGTACCTGACGTACGCGTTCGTCGTGCTGACCGTCGTCTACATGGCCCTCATGCTGCCGAAGCTCGGCGGGTCGCTGAAGGGCGGCGCGGGTCCCGGCGAGTGGGTCGGCGGGGTCGTCTTCGCCATGACGCTGCTGGGCCTGGGCTGGGTCAACTGCGGCGCGGACTACTCCCGCTACCTGCCCGCGAACTCCCGGGCGAGGTCGGTGGCGCTGTGGACGACGCTGGGGGGCGCGGTGCCGCCGATGGTGCTGCTCGTGTTCGGCGTGCTGCTGGCGGGCGGCGATCCGAAGCTCGCCGAGGCCGCCGGGGGCGACCCGGTGGGCGCGCTGGCCCAGGCGCTGCCGACGTGGTTCCTGCTGCCGTACCTGCTGACCGCCATCGGCGGTTTCCTGGCCGGGGCGATCATGGACATCTACTCGTCCGGGCTGTCGATGCTGGCGCTCGGCGTCCCGATCAGGCGGCACTACGCGGTGCTGATCGACGGCGTGCTCATGGTGCTCGGCGGCTACTACCTGCTGTTCGTCTCCAGCAGCTTCCTCGGCACCTTCCAGGCGTTCCTGGCGATCATCGGGGTGGTGATGGCGGCCTGGGTGGCGATCTTCCTGGTGGACATGTGGCGGCTGCGCGCCGGCGGCAGGTCGTACGACGAGCGGCTGCTGCGGCCGGGCGCGCCCGCGCTCAACTGGGCCGGGCTGGTCTCGCTGGTCGTGGCGTCGGCCGTGGGCCTCGGGCTGATCACGTCGGGCGACCCGAACATCGCCAGAATCGTCGGCTTCCTGATGAGCGACGAGATGAAGGCGGGCACGTTCGCGGGGGCGAACATCGGCGTGGTCATCGCCCTCGTGCTGGCCGGGCTGCTGTACTTCCTGATCACCGTCTTCACCGGGCGGCGCCGCCAGGCGTGACGGCGCCGAGGTCTTGTGGTTACTCTTGGTGAGTAATGATGGACATTCCGTCGCGGTTGCTGCGGTGGGCGGTGCATGCCACGGCCTGCGGGCTTCTCGTGCTCGCGGTGGTGAGCTCGCTGCGCGAGGACCGGGTGGCCGTGGCCGTCGGGGGGCTGGTGCTCGGCGTCGTCTATGCCGCCGGTCCGGTGATGTCCGGAGGCCGGCGGGTCGTGTGGCTCGCGCTCGTGACGGCCGGATGGGTGGTGCTGGCGGTGGCGGCGCCGCCGTTCGTGTGGCTGGCGTTTCCGCTGCTGTTCGCGTATCTGGACGTGCTGCCGCTGTGGGGGGCGATGTTCGGGGTGGCGGTGCTGACCTCGGCGGCGATCCTGGCGGCGGTGTGGCACGCCGGTGAGCTGACCCTGCCGCTGGTGCTCGGGCCGGGCGTCGGGGCCGCGGTGGTGACGCTGCTGGCGCTGGCCTGCAAGGCGCTGCACCGCGAGGTCGAACGGCCGGAGTGAAAGATCTCGATCAAGCCGTCACGATGGCGAAGTCGGGCGCCGGGCGGTCGAGCACGGCGACCAGCCGCTGCAGCGCCCCCGTGTCCCCCTCGCGCTCCACGCCCCCGACGCCCTTGCCCGCCAGCAGCCCCACGAGCTGGTCCTTCGTCAGCCGGAGCGTCAGGTCCGCGCTCTCGTCGGCAGGCTCCCGCTGCTGGATGAGCGCGCCGTTCGAGAGCGTCGTACGGTAGCGCTCCCCCAGGTCGGTCAGGTACCAGTCGATCGACAGCCGCTCGTGCCAGGCCCGCGGCCCGTCCACGCGGATGGCGAGCGAGTCGAAGATCTGCTCGACGGACAGCGCGGCGAGCAGGTCGAGCGAGGCGGCGTCCACGGTGGCGGGCACGATGCCGTCGGACAGCTCCAGGGCGCCCATGAGGTAGAAGTTGCGCCACACGGCGTTCTCGGCGCCGTGGCCGAGCCGGGTGTAGACCTCGGCGAGCAGGTCACGGGCCTCCTTGTTGCCCTCGTCGGCGAAGACGGCGTGGTTGAGCAGCTGGGCGGCGAAGCGCAGGTCGTTCTCGTCGATGTAGCGCCTGGCGAACGCGACCACGGCCGAGCCGCCGCCCAGGCAGTCGACGTACCGGACGGCGCTCTCCCGTGGCGGGTGCTCCCACAGATGCGCCGGGTTCCCGTCGAACCATCCCAGGTAGCGCTGGTAGACGGCCTTGACGTTGTGGCTGACCGAGCCGTAGTAGCCGTGCGTGTGCCAGGCCTGCTCCAGCTCGGGCGGCATGTGCATGGCCTCGGCGATCTCGGGCCCGGTCAGGCCCTTGTTGAGCAGCCGCAGCGTCTGGTCGTGCAGGTACGCGTACATGTCCCGCTGCTGTTCGAGGAAGCGGACGATGCCGCCGCTGCCCCAGGTGGGCCAGTGGTGCGAGGCGAAGGCGACGTCGGCGCTGTCGGCGAACAGCGTGACGGCCTCGTTCAGGTAGCGCGCCCAGGCGCGGGCGTCGCGGACCATCGCGCCGCGCAGGGTGAGGACGTTGTGCTGGTTGTGCGTGGCGTTCTCGGCCAGGCACAGGGCGCGGCGGTCGGGGAAGAGGAAGTTCATCTCGGCGGGGGCCTCGGCGCCGGGCGTGAGCTGGAAGACCATCCGGATCCCGTCGACGGTCTCCTCCTGGCCGGTACGGGTGACCTCCACCGTGGGCGGGATGAGCGACACGGTGCCCGTCGAGGTGGTCATGCCGAGGCCGCAGCCGATCTGGCCCTCGGGCGAGCGGGGCAGGGCGGGGCCGTACATGTAGACGGCCCGGCGGGTCATGGCGGGGCCCGCGTAGACGTTCTCCGACACCGCGTGCTCCATGAACCCCTCCGGGGCCAGGATCGGCACGCCTCCCCCGGTGACGCCGCGTACGCCGCCGAAGTGGTCGACGTGCGAGTGCGTGTAGACCACGCCGGTGACCGGGCGGTCGCCGCGGTGCCCGCGGTAGAGCCGGAGCGCGGCGGCGGCGCACTCCGTGGAGATCAGCGGGTCGATCACGAGGACGCCGCGCTCGCCCTCGACCAGGGTCATGTTCGACAGGTCCAGGCCGCGGACCTGGTAGACGCCCTCGGCGACCTCGTACAGACCTTGCCTGGCGCACAGCTGACCCTGCCGCCAGAGGCTGGGATGGGCCGTTGCCGGGCACTCCCCCTGGAGGAAGCCGTAGGAGTCGTTGTCCCAGATGACCCGGCCGTCCACCGTTTGGATCACTGCCGGACTCAGCTTCGCGATGAACCCGCGGTCCGCGTCCGCGAAGTCGTCCTTGTCGTGAAATGGAAGGTCTGCCATGCCTAGCCGAGTGCCCGGGAATCACTCCACATAGCTCAACAAACACCCCTAATAGGATGAATCTCGGGCAATAGGGACAGGTCTGGCTCGGCTCCTCGACGCCGTGTGGTTGGCTTGTCGGGTGGAAGCGTGCGTGTTCGACCTCGATGGCGTGCTGGTGGACTCCGAGCCCGTGTGGGAGGAGGTGCGCCGGGCGTTCGTCGCCGAACACGGCGGCACCTGGCAGCCCGACACGCAGTCCAGGCTCATGGGCATGAGCACCGGGGAGTGGGCCGCGTACCTGCACTCGCTGGGGGTGTCGCTGCCTCCCGACGAGATCGCGCGGGGCGTGGTGGACCAGATGGCCGCCCGCTACCGCGACGGGGTGCCGCTGATGCCGGGGGCGGTGGAGACGGTGCGGCGGTTGTCCGACGCCGTCACGCTGGGGCTGGCCAGCTCGTCCCCGCGCAGACTGATCGACGTGGTGCTGGACGCGGCCGAGCTCAAGGAGTGCTTCGCGGCCACGGTCTCCACCGAGGAGGTCGACCGCGGCAAGCCGGCGCCCGACGGCTACCTCGAGGCCGCCCGGCGGATCGGGGCGGACCCGCGCAAGTGCGTGGCGGTGGAGGACTCGAGCAATGGGCTGCGTTCGGCGCACGCGGCGGGCATGCGCGTGATCGCCGTGCCGCACCCGCACTACCCGCCCGCTCCCGACGCGCTGGCCCTGGCCTGGCGCGTCCTGCCCGGCCTCGACGAGCTGACCTCCGATCTGCTGCTCGTTTGACCGCACCGCCGGGTCGCTCTCGTGAATGCCAAGGTCGGGTGGCTATGCTTACGGAATCGTGCGAGACATCACGGTTTTCAGCGGTAGCGCCCATCCTGAGCTGGCCGAAGAGATCTGCAGGCATCTGGGTACGCCACTCCACCCGGTACGCATCGAGCGCTTCGCCAACGATGTCCTCGAAGTACAGCTCCAGGCCAACTGCCGTGAACGCGACGTGTTCCTCATCCAGCCGCTCGTGCCGCCCGTACAGGAGCATCTGGTCGAGCTGCTGCTGATGCTGGACGCGGCGCGGGGCGCGTCCGCGGCGAGGACCACTGTGGTTCTTCCGCATTACGCCTATGCGCGGTCGGACAAGAAGGACGCCCCGCGCATCTCGATCGGCGCGCGGCTGGTCGCCGACCTGATGGTGTCCGCGGGCGCCAGCCGGGTGCTGGCGATGACGCTGCACTCGCCGCAGGTGCACGGCTTCTTCAGCGTCCCCGTCGACCACCTGCACGCGCTGCGCGAGCTGGCCGCGCACTTCCGCCGGTACGACCTGTCGAACACGGTCGTCGTCTCCCCCGACCTCGGCAACGCCAAGGAGGCCGCCCACTTCGCGCGCCTGCTCGGCACCGGGGTCGCCATGGGCGCCAAGCAGCGCTTCAGCGACGACCGCGTGGTGATCAGCTCCGTGATCGGCGACGTCACGGGCAAGGACGTGATCATCCTGGACGACGAGATCGCCAAGGGCAGCACGGTCATCGAACTGCTCGACCGGCTGCGCGAGCAGGGGGCCCGCTCGGTGCGGGTGGCCTGCACGCACGGGCTGTTCGCGGGCGGGGCCGTGGAGCGGCTGAGCGCGCTGCCGGAGGTCGAGGAGATCGTCTGCACCAACACCGTGCCGTCGCCCAAGCCCAGCGACAAGCTCACGGTGCTGTCGATCGCGCCCGCGCTGGCCGAGGCCATGCGCCGCATCCACGACGGGGAGTCGGTGAGCGCGCTGTTCAACGCGTTGTGACGACCTGACCGGAGCCGCGTAGACCCGCTGTGATCTGCGCGGCTTTCCCACCCGGCGGTTTATCGATCATAGTTGCCAGTATGCACGCGGCGACCGAACGACTGCTGAGCGACTTTCTCCGGGGCGTCGAACCGGCCGTGCCTTTGGTCGCCTTATGGGCACACGGTTCGCTCGCCACCGATGACTACCAGCCCGGCCGCAGCGACCTGGATCTGATCGCGGTCGTCGACACGCCGGTGACGATGGAGCAGTGGCGCCGGATCAAGGCCGCCCACCGGGCGCTCGACGGGCCGCTGGCCGCCCAGCTGCACTGCTCGTACATGGCCAGGCAGGAGCTGGCCGACCCCTCGGTCGAGCACGTGACCTGGGCGCACTCGCGCATCTTCCGCCGTCCCGTCGGCGCGGTCACCCGCCGCGAGCTGCACGAAGGGGCTCTGGAGCTGTACGGCCCGCCGCCCGCCGGGCTGCTGCCGCCGGTGTCGGACGAGGAGCTGACCGACTTCGTACGCGGCGACCTGCGCGACTACTGGCTCGTCAAGACGCGGGCCCGGCGGCGCTGGCTGCGTGACATCTGGGTGGACCTGGGCCTGCTCACGGTCGCCAGGGCCACGGTCACGCTGCGGGAAGGGCGGATGATCAGCAAGCGGGAGGCCCTCGACGTGCTCGCCGAGCTGGGGGCTCCGGAGAACGTGGTGGCCGACATCCGGGCGCGGAGGTACGGCACGGCGAGGCCGGTGCTGAGCCGGTTCAGGAGGGGCAGACTGGCCCGCGCGTTCGTCAGGTCCGCCATCAGGAAGGCCCTGACCTGAGGGTCGCCGTGAGCTTGGCCAGCGCCTGCGCGATCTGTTCCGGGGTCAGGCCGAGCGCCGAGCGCTGGTAGCCGTACACCTCGGGGGCCAGGGGCGCGAGCAGGACGTCCACCAGCGCGTCGGGATCCGGGGTGCGGGCCGCGACCAGGAGCGCGCGCACGTGCGCCCGCCAGAAGCCGTACGCGCCCGTCTCGAAGCGCGAGCGGCCCACTTCCGAGCCGAGGACCAGGTGCCGGTGGTCCTCCAGGAGGCGCACCATCGCGGCGTAGAAGGCGGCGAGCCGCTCGCCGGGCGGCGCTCCAGGGCCGAGCGGCGGGTCGCCGCGCAGCAGCCGCTCCTGCAGTGCCCGCTCGTGCTCGTCGAGGAGCGCGACGGCGATCGAGGCCCGGTCGGGGTAGCGGCGGTAGAGCGTGCCCCGGCCCACCCCGGCCTTCTTCGCGATGTCGTCCATCGTCACGTCCTGCGGGAGCCGCTCCGCGAAGAGCTGCGCGGCCGCCTCCAGGATGCGCGCGCGGTTCCGCGCGGCGTCGGCTCTCTCCATGCGTCCGATTGTATGTGGACATGGCGTCCGGTTATATTGAAGTGGACAGTGTGTCCGGTTAACGCCTTCAAGGAGAGATCATGCTGCTGCATCTGGACGCGAGCGCGCGCCGGGCGTCGTTCTCGCGCAGACTGTCCGCCGTGTACGCCGACACGTGGCGGGCGGCGCATCCCGATCGCCCGTACGCGTACCGGGACCTGGCCGCGCGGCCGGTGCCGCACATCGGCGAGGCGTGGACCGAGCTCTGCGACCACATCCTCGAACACGAGATAACCGACATTTCGAGATATCGGGAGGCGGTGCGGACGCCCGCCCAGCGGCAGGCGTGGGCCGTCGTGGAGCCGCTGCTCGACGAGGTGGTGGCGGCCGAGGTGATCCTGATCGGCACGCCGATGTACAACTACTCGATCCCCTCCTCGCTCAAGGCCTGGCTCGACCAGATCACGTTCCCGAAGATGTCGCTCGAAGGCCGGTCGTTCGTGGTGACGAGCGCGCGGGGCGGCGCGTACGGGCCGGGCACGCCGCGCGAGCCCTACGACCACCAGGAGCGCTACCTGCGCGACTTCTTCAAGGGGCACTTCAGGGTCGAGGACGTGACGTTCATCCACGCGGAGCTGGTCAACGCGCTGCTCGACCCGGCCCTGGCGCACCTGCGCGACAAGCACGAGGAGTCCCTGGCCGCGGCGCTCAAGGAGGCGGCCCGGTGAACTGGATCGTCCTGCTCCTCGCCGGCCTCGTGGAAGTGGCGTGGTCGCAGAGCATCAAGCCGACGCAGAACTTCACCCGGCCCGTGCCCACGCTCGTGTCCCTCGTCCTGATGGCCGCCGCCGTCTGGCTGCTGTCCCAGGCGATGAACACGCTGCCCGTCGGCACCGCGTACGCCGTCTTCACCGGCATCGGCGCGGTCGGCGCGATCACCCTGGGGATCGTGCTCAACGACGACCCCGTCTCGATCGGCAGGATGGCGGCGCTCGCCCTGATTGTCGGAGGGATAGTCTTGGCGCGAGTTACCACCTAAACCAGGGGAAGGGCGGCAAATGGGGGAAATCAGGCAGTCCTATCTGGTGGCCGCGACGTCGGCGGTGTCACTGCTGCGCGATCCCGCCGTGGCGGCGGCCTGGGACAAGCCGAGCGCGCTGACCGAGTTCAGCGTCGCGGGACTGGCGGGGCACCTGGCCCACCAGCTCGTCCGCGTACGTGACGTGCTCTCACCGGACGGGGCGGCCGGCGAGCCGATCGGGCTCCTGGAGCACTATTCGAGGTCGCCGTGGGTGCAGGCGGGGCTCGACCACGAGAGCAACGTGAGCGTCAGGCGCGGCGGCCAGGCCGCCGCCGCGGACGGGCCCGCGGCGCTGGTGGACCGGACGCAGGCGCTGCTCGACCTGCTGACCGCCGCCCTGTCCGCCGAGCCCGACGACCGGGTCGTGGGCCTGCCGTGGACGGGCTGGTCGCTGCGGCTCGACGACTTCCTGCTCACGCGACTCGTGGAGCTGGTCGTGCACTCGGACGACCTGGCGGCGAGCGTGGGCCTGGACACGCCGGAGCTGCCGTCCTCGATCATCGATCCCGTGGTCGAACTCCTGGCCCGGCTGGCCGTCCACCGGCACGGGGCCACGGCGGTCATCCGCACGCTCAGCCGCACCGAACGCGCCCCCGCCACCATCAGCGCCTTCTGACCCGCACCGGCCCGGCCGGCACCCCAGGACGGCTCGCGGACGCGGCCACCGTAGCGCCACACGCCCACCACCCTCGTGACACCGCACCGCCGGCCGAGGGCGCGCCGACAGGGCGGCCGACCGTCGCATCGGCGGGTGCCGACCGGGGCTCAGGGGCGGGCGGAGGGTGTCAGGAGGCGAATGAGCGTAGGGCCGTGACGACCTCGCGGCCCGAGAGGGCGCTGTCCGGGTCGAGGAGCCACTGCGACAGGAAGCCCGTCAGCAGCGCCTGGTAGAGCGTCCCCGCCAGCCGCTCACGCTCCGGATCGCTCCCCAGCTCCACCCCCTCGAACAGCTCGGCCAGCCCCAGCCGCGCCTCCCCGGTGGCCTGCACCAGTTGCTCGCGCACCTCCGGCAGGTGGTCGATCTGCCCCAGCAGCTCGAACTGGGTCAGCCACAGCGGCCGCAGGCGGGTGAACGACTCCACCACCCGGTCCCAGGCCGCCTCGAACCGCTCCAGCGGCGTGGCGCCCGGTTTGACGTCGGCCGTCAGGGTCGCCGCCAGGTCGTCGCCCCACTCCCGCATCGCCTCGAAGAGCGCCTCGTTCATCAGCGCCTCCTTCGACTTGAAGTGGTAACCGATGCCCGCCAGGCTCACCCCGGACGCGTTGGCGATGTCGCGCGCCGTCGTACGCGAATAGCCCTTCTCGATCAAGCATCGCTTGGCCCCGGCCAGCAGATCTTCCCTGTTTCCCATGCTCGGAGCCTAGCACAAATGTCTTGAAAATCCGTCCTAGACAAGCGTCTGAGACATGTGTACCGTCATGGCCATGACGAAGAGCATCCTCATCTCAGGCGCGAGCATCGCCGGCACCGCTACCGCGTACTGGCTCAGGCGGCACGGCTTCGACGTGACCGTGGTCGAGCGGGCCCCCGCGATCCGCGAGGGCGGCTACAAGGTGGACATCCGGGGCGCGGCCCTCAAGGTCATCGAGCGCATGGGCCTCATGGAGGCGGTCCGCGCGGCGAGCACGGACATGCGGATCGCCACCCACTACGACGCCAGGGGCAGGAAGGTCGCGACCATGGACGCCGACCTGTTCGGCGGGCGCACGGGCGACGACGCCGAGATCATGCGCGGCGACCTCAACGAGCTCCTGTACGACCTCACCCGCCACGACGTCGAGTACGTCTTCGGCGACTCCGTCACGGACATCGCGGAGGACGGCACGGTGACGTTCGAGCGCTCGGCGCCCCGCAGGTTCGACCTGGTCGTCGGGGCCGACGGCGCGCACTCCAACACCAGGAGGATCGCCTTCGGCGAGGAGTCCGAGTACGCCCGCGACCTCGGCTACTACATCTCCATCTGCACCGTCCCCAACACCCTGGGCCTGGACCGCGAGGAGGCCGTGCACGCGGCCCCCGGCCGGACCGCGAACGTCTACAGCACCCGCCAGGACACCCGCGCCAAGGCGCTGTTCATGTGGTCGTCCGAACCGCTGGCCTACGACCACCGCGACACCGAGGGCCAGAAGGAACTGCTGGTGAAGGCCATGGCGGGGGCCGGCTGGGAGGTGCCCGCGCTGCTGGAGTCCGTACGCGACGCCGAGGACTTCTACTTCGACTCGGTCACCCAGATCCACATGGACCGCTGGTTCAAGGGACGCGTCGTGCTGGTGGGCGACGCCGCGTACTGCGCCTCCCCGGCCTCCGGGCAGGGCACGAGCCTGGCGCTCGTGGGCGCGTACGTGCTGGCGGGCGAGCTGGCCAAGGGCGGCGGGGCGGAGGGCTACGAACGCGAGATGCGCGGGTTCGTCGAGGCCAACCAGGCGCTCGGGCCGGCCAACGTCAAGGGCATGGTGATCGGCTCGCCCGTGGCCATCTGGTTCCAGACCAGGATGATCAGGCTGCTCCCGCACCTGCCCGGCCGCGACCGGATGATCGACAGGATCGCGGGCCCCATCCACCGCGCCGCGAACGCCATCTCGCTCAAGAGCTACATGGAATGAAGCGTTCCGTTCTGCTATAGTAAGAGCAGAACGTTCCGTTCCGAAGAAAAGGGGTTCGCCATGACCATCCTCGTCACCGGAGCCACCGGGACCGTCGGCCGTCTCGTCGTCGAGGAGCTCCTCGCGGCCGGGCAGCACGTACGCGCCCTGAGCAGGAACCCCGAGAAGGCCGGACTTCCCGAGAGCGTCGAGGTCGTCGCCGGTGACCTCGCCCGGCCCGAGTCGCTGAAGGACGCCTTCGAGGGCGTCACCGGCGCGCACTTCATCAACTTCGCGGGCGACGACTACGCGCCCCTGCCGGACGGCGCCGCGATCGTGGAGCTGGCCGTCAAGGCGGGCGTGCGGCGGGTCACCGTGCTGGGAGGCCGCGAGGACGGCCCGCTCGAGCAGGCGCTGGCCGCGACCGACCTGGAGTGGACGCTGCTCCACCCGGTCGAGTTCATGTCCAACACGCTGCGCTGGTGGGCGCAGACGGTGAAGACGGAAGGCGTCATCAAGGAGCCGTTCGGCGACCGGCTGAGCGCCCTCGTGCACGAGCGCGACATCGCCGCCGTGGCCGCGACGGTGCTGGCCGAGGGCGGCCACGGCGGCCGGACGTACGTGCTGACGGGTCCCGAGGCGATCACGCTCAGGCAGAAGGTCGAGATCCTGGGGACGTCGATCGGCCGCCACGTCGAGTACGTGGAGCTGACCGTGGACGAGGCGCGGGCCAAGTGGGCCGCCGACGGCATGGGCGAGCAGACCATCGAGTTCCTCGTCCAGGCCCTGGGCAACACCCCGGAGGTCGGCTACACGGTGGTCCCGACCGTACGCGAGGTCACCGGCCGGGACGCGCGCAGCTTCGCTCAGTGGGCCTCGGAGAACGCCGACGCGTTCCGGGTGTGATCGGTGACCTCGGGATAGTCCTCGACCGGGGTCCGCTTACCGAGCAGGTGCCGGTCGAGGAAGCTGACCAGGTGAGCGCGGGTGATCCGCAGCGCCCGCGCGCCGTCCAGCTCCTGCGCGGGGAGGCCGAGCGCCGGCCTGAGCACGGCGTAGTCGACGAACGCCGAGTGGTCGGTCCCCGCCACCGTGATCCAGCGCTTCCAGCCCTTCAGATTGACCCAGGCCTTGTCCCAGGAGCCGTAGCCGGGCGCGTGCCCCGGCGCCCCGACCAGCATGAACGGCCGGTCGAGCGGCTCGTCCAGCGCGAACGTGCCGTCCAGGTTGACGCCGGCCTTGATCCGGGTGTCGGCCAGCATGGTCTGGGCGGTGGCGTACCCGCCCATGGAGTGGCCGGCCATGGCGATCCTCGACCGGTCGATCACCTTGCCCCACCGGCCCTTGACCAGCTCGCCGAGCACGAACCGCACGTCCTTGACCCGGCTGGCGGCCACCTTGACGTTGTCCTGGCCCTTCACGCAGGCCAGGCAGGTGGTGGTCCGGCCGTCGGGGAACGTGGTCGCGACCGACTCGTACGTGTGCTCCACCGCCGCCACCAGGTATCCCCTGCTCGCCAGCTCCTCGGCCAGCGAGGTCAGGGTGGCGCGCGGGAAGGAGAAGCCCGGCGACATGACGACCAGGGGCAACCTGCCCCCTCTCACGGGGGCGTCGAGCCTGGCGTACGTCCTGGTCTTCGTGAGCGCGTCCGGGGAGACGTCCGGGAAGCTCTTCAGGATGGCGGCCGACTCCTGGGGCGTCACGTACGGCGCGGGCCGCCCCACGGCCTTCCTGGCCGGATACCAGAGCGAGACCATCAGCTCGCGCCGGGACGCTTCGGGGTTCCAGGGGTCGGGGCGGCTCGAGTCCACCAGGTGCAGGCTGGTCGTGCCGACGGACCTGGGCCCGGTCGGCTTCGGAAGAGCGAGGTCGGCCGCCTGCGCCGGAGCGGCTCCGGCTCCGGCGAGGACGGCCAGTGACATCACGACTGTCGCAAGGGTTTTACGCATGGGCCCAGGCTGGTGCCGGGGACCGCCGACCCGGACGCCCCGATCGTCGATCGGCTCTTACTACTTTCGTCGTAATGTCCCTTTCCGGGTGGCCCATACGCTGTGAGGCATGCGGTTCGTGCTGCTCGGCGCAGGTGTGTTCGCGGCCTCGCTGTTCGTGGTGAAGGGGCAGGCCGGGGTGCCGTCGAGCCTGCCACTCCCGGTGCTCGCCGCGGTCGCCGCGGTCGCGGGCCTGGCCGCGTGGCAGGCGCGGCGGTCCTGGTGGCCGCTGGCCGCGGTGGGCGCCGTCGGCTACGTGTGGCTGGTGATGTGGCCGCCGCTGCTGGTGGCCTCCTACTTCGCGGGCCTGACCCTGAGCGGGCGGCGCCTGGCCGCCTACCTCGGCGGCTGCCTGGCCGTGTGCGGGGTCGCCGCGCTCGTGGGCGCGCAGCGGAGCGGCCCGTACGAGCTGATGACCGCCACCACGGGCAACGCCCTGTTCCTGGCGCTGGCCGTGATCGGGCTGCCGCTGGCGCTCGGCCTCCTGGTGCGCGCCCGCCGGGACGCGGCCGGGGAGCGCGCGGAACGCCGCGAGCACGAGCAGGTCATGCGGGCCGAGCAGGCCAGGGCGCAGGAGCGGGCCAGGATCGCCAGGGAGATGCACGACGTGGTCGCGCACCGGGTCTCGCTCATGGTGCTGCACGCGGGGGCGCTGGAGATGCGGGCAGCCGACGAGGAGACGGAACGGGCCGCCGCCCTGATCGGCGGGATCGGGCGGGAGGCGCTGGCGAACCTGCGCGACGTGCTGGGCGTTCTGCGGACACCCGAGAAGTCCGCGCTGCGGCCGCCGCCCACCCTGGAGGACCTCGACCGGCTGCTCGACCAGTCCCGCGCCCTGGGCATCGCGGTGACCAGGCACGACGAGGGCGCGGCGCGGCCGGTCGAGCCGGCCGTGGAGCGGACCGCGTACCGGGTGGTCCAGGAGGCGCTCACCAACGTGCACAAGCACGCGGGCGACGCCGCCACGGACGTGCTCATCCGTTACGGGCCCGAGGAGCTGGAGGTGGAGGTGCGCAACCGGGCGCCGGGGTCGCCGCCCACGGAGCTGCCCGGCGCGGGCTGGGGCCTGGTGGGGCTGCGGGAACGGGTGGAGCTGCTCGGCGGCACGCTCCGTACCAATGTCCAGGACGGCGGCGGCTTCCTCGTGAGCGCCAGGATCCCGGCATGATCAGGGTCCTCGTCGTGGACGACGAGGAGCTCGTCCGTTCGGGGCTGCGGCTGATCCTGGAGGCGGCGGGCGACATCGCGATCGCCGGCGAGGCCCGCGACGGCGCCGAGGCCGTCTCCGCCGTGCGGCGGCTGCGGCCCGAGGTCGTGCTGATGGACGTCCGCATGCCGGGCATGGACGGCCTGACCGCCGCCGCGCGGCTCCTGTCCGAGCCGGACGCGCCCAAGCTGATCATGCTGACCACGTTCGACCTGGACGAGTACGTGCACGAGGCGCTGCGCCTGGGCGCGGTCGGGTTCCTGCTCAAGGACACCCCGCCGAGAGAGCTGGCCGCCGCCGTCCGCACGGTCGCCGCCGGCCAGGCCATGCTCTCGCCCTCGGTCACCAGGCGCCTGATCGCCTCGTACGCCGACCGCGCCCCCTCCCGCGCCGAGGTGGCGCGCAGGCAGCTCGACCGGCTCACCGGGCGGGAGGAGGACGTGATCAGGGCTCTCGCCCGCGGCCTGTCCAACGCCGAGATCGGCCGCGAGCTACGCCTGACGGAGGCGACGGTGAAGGCGCACGTCAGCCGCGTGCTGGCCAAGCTGGGCCTGGCCAACCGCGTCCAGGCCGCCATCCTGGTCCACGACGCCGACCTGGGCTAACCGCCGACGGCGTCCGCGTAGTAGCAGGCCGCCTGGGCCTCGGGCACGGCCGGCAGGATGTCCAGCAGCTCCGAGCGGCACCTGGCGTCCACCCCCGCCTCGGCCGCCTTCCCGGAGGCGAGCACCTGGCAGCGGGCGTGGAAGCGGCACCCGCCCGGGATCCTGGTCGGGTCCGGCGGCTCGCCGGTCAGCACCACCCGCTCGGGAGACTCCGGCAGCACCGACATCAGGGCCTGCGTGTACGGGTGCCGCGGCGCGGTCAGCACCTGCTCCACCGGCCCCGACTCGACGATCCTGCCCAGGTACATGACCGCCACTCGGTCGGCGATGTTCCAGGCCAGACCCAGGTCGTGGGTGACGACCAGCGCCGACAGTCCCAGCTCGTCGCGCAGCCGCAGCATCAGGGCCAGGATCTCGCCGCGTACGGAGGCGTCCAGCGAGGCCACCGGCTCGTCGGCGACCAGCACCTTCGGGTTCAGCGCCAGCGCCCCGGCGATCACCACGCGCTGCCGCTGCCCGCCGGACAGCTCGTGCGGGTAGCGCAGGAAGAACCGGTCAGGCGGCCGCAGCCCCGCCCTGGACAGGGCCTCGGCCACGATCTCCCGCTCGTCCGGCAGGCCGTGGATGCGCGGCCCCTCGGCGACCGCCTCGTACACGGTGTGCCTGGGGTTGAGCGAGCCGGTCGGGTCCTGCAGGACGAGCTGCACCTGCCTGCGGTACGCCTTGAGCGCCTTGGAGCCGTAGTCCAGGGCGGCGCCGCCGTAGCGGACCTCGCCCGAGGTGGGGCGTTCGAGGCCGAGCAGCGTGCGCGCCAGCGTGGTCTTGCCGCAGCCCGACTCGCCGACCAGGGCCACGATCTCGCCCTCGCCGATGGCCAGGTTCACGCCGTCCACGGCCTTGGCGCGGCGGCCGCGCGAGGGGAACTCCACGCGCAGGTCGCGGGCCTCCAGCAGGCTCGGCCGGGCCGTCGAGACCGTCTCGGCGGTGGTCTGCGTCTCGGTCATGAGGCCCCCTCCTTCTCGCGTACGTGCACGCAAGCGGCGGTACGGCGCTCACCCGCGGGCCACAGCTCCACGTCCAGCGTGGCGCATTCGTCCAGCGCGACCGGGCAGCGCGGGTGGAACGAGCAGCCGCCCGGGAGCCGCATCGGGTCGGGCGGGTCGCCCCCGAGGCCCTTCGGCGCCAGCCGCGAGGCCGGGTCGCCCACCGTGGGGAACGCCGCCGCCAGCGCCCGGCTGTAGGGGTGCTTGGCGTCGTGGAACACCTCTGCGGACGGCCCGTACTCGACGACGCGGCCCGCGTACATGACCGCGAGCTGGCCGCACACGTCCGCCAGCACCGACAGGTCGTGCGAGATCATGATCAGCGAGATGTCGTGCTCGGCGACCAGCTCCTTGATCAGCGTCAGGACCTGGGCCTGCACCATCACGTCGAGCGCGGTGGTCGGCTCGTCGGCGATGATCAGCCGGGGCGAGCAGGCCAGCGCCATCGCGATCATCACACGTTGCCGCTGCCCGCCGGACAGCTCGTGCGGGTAGCTGCGGGCCCGCCAGGCGGGCAGGCCGACCTGTTCGAGCAGCTCGGCCACGCGCTTGCGGGCGGCCTCCGGCTTGGCCAGGCCGTGGACGAGCAGCGGCTCGGCGATCTGGTCGCCGATCCTGCGCACCGGGTTGAGCCCGTGCTGCGCGCCCTGGAACACGATCGAGGCCTCGGCCCACCGTACGGCGCGCATGCGGCCCCACTTCATGGTGAGCACGTCCTCGCCGTCGAGCAGGATCCGGCCTTCGACACGCGCGTCGCGGGGCAGAAGCCGCAACAGCGCCATGGCCAGTGTCGATTTGCCGGATCCCGACTCGCCGGCGACTCCGAGTGCCGCTCCGGAGTCGAGCTTCAGCGACACACCGCGTACGGCGGGCACCTCGCCCGAGGCGATGCGGTACGTCACCGACACATCGTCGAGTTCAAGCAAACTCATGCCGCCCTCCTGAGCCGCGGGTTCAGCACGGCCTCCAGCGCCCGCCCGACCAGTGTGAACGCCATGACGACGACCAGGATGGCGAGACCGGGGATGAGGATGTACCACCACGCGCCGTGCGTGGCCGCGCCGTAGTCGTAGGAGGAGCGCAACATGGTCCCCCATGACGTCTTGTTCGCGCTGGCGCCCAGGAAGGCCAGCGTGGACTCGGTGACGATCGCGCTGGCCACCTCCAGCGTGGTGCTGGCCAGCAGCAGCGGCGCCACGTTGGGGAGCACGTGCCGGGTGGTGATGTGCCAGTGCCCGCCGCCGAGCGCCTTCGACCGCTCGATGTACGGCCGGGCCTCGACGGCGAGCGTCTGCGCCCTGATCAGGCGGGCGGTGGACGGCCAGGAGGTGACCGCGATCGCCATGATCACCGTGAACGTGGTGCCGCCCAGGATGGCCGCCAGCACCAGCGCGGTCACCAGCGAGGGCAGCACCAGGAACCAGTCCGTGACCCGCATCAGCACGCCGCCGACCCACCCGCGGAAGTGTCCCGCGGCGATGCCGATGACCGTGCCGATGACGATGCTGAGCAGGGCGGCGAGGAAGCCGATGAGCAGCGACGTGCGCGAGCCCCACCAGACCATCAGCAGGATCGAGCGGCCGGACTCGTCGGTCCCGAAGGGGAAGTCCAGGCTCGGCGCGGCGAATTTGTCGCCAGTGGCATCGACGACGCTGGTCACGCCCTCGTCGATGAACAGCGGCGCGATCAGTGCGAGCACCACGGCTACGAGCAGGACCACCGTCCCGGCGACGCCTGCTCTGTGAGTGCGGAAATCGGCCCAGAACCGGCTCAGGGCGAGCCGCCTGCGGGCCGCGGCGACGCTGGTCATGCCGACCTCACTCTCGGGTCGAGCATGTGGTAGACCACGTCGGCCAGCGTGTTCATGAGGATCACGGCCACGGTGATCAGCAGGAACGTCCCTTGCATGAGGGTGAAGTCAGGCACCTTGATCGCGCGGTAGAACAGCTGCCCCAGGCCGGGCCAGGTGTAGATCGTCTCCACGGTGACCGCGCCGCCGACCACGAAGCCGATGCGCATGAACACCAGGGTCACCGTGGGCAGCAGGGCGTTGGGCACCGCGTGGCGCCGCCGGACCTCGTCGTCCCGGAGCCCCTTGGCCCTGGCCACGGTCACGTAGTCCTGGCTGACCTCCTCCAGCAGCGACGAGCGCATGATCAGCAGGTACTGGGCGTAGACCACGCCCACCAGGGTCAGGCACGGCAGGACCATGTGCGAGGCCACGTCCAGCACGTACGCGAAGCCGTCCGGCGCGTCCACGCTCTCGATGCCCCTGAACGGGAAGAGGCCGGGAATGGGCCCGATGCCGACGCCGAGCACCATCATCAGCAGCAGTCCCAGCCAGAACGTCGGCACCGACCAGAGCACCAGCGACACGCCGGTGGAGACGCGGTCGGACCTCGTGCCCGGCCGCCATCCGGCCCGCGTGCCCTGCCAGATCCCGAGGCTGACGGCGATGACGAGACCCGTGCCCGCGAGGAGCAACGTCGGGCCGATGCGCTCGCCGATCAGGTCCAGGACCGGGCGCTTGTACTCGTAGGAGGTGCCCAGGTCGAGCCTGAGCGTGTTGCCCACGAAGTCGAAGAACTGCTGGAGCACCGGCTTGTCCAGCCCGAGCCGGTGGCGTTCGAGGTTGAGCTGCTCCGGCGTCATGTTGCGGCCCTGCGCCAGGTTGCGCACCGGGTCGCCGGGCAGCAGCCGGAACACGAAGAACGTCCCGACGATCACCATGGCGATGCTGAACAGCGCCCCACCGGCCTTGGACAGCGCGTACTGCAGCGTGCCGCGGTGGGTGGGGCGCTCGTCACCAGGGCCCGCCGCCTGGACGGCGGGCTCTGCTGCTTCTAGCGGAGTGGTCATTCGCGCTCGTCGGCGACGCTCTTACGCCGCCTGCTCAGGAGGAAGCCCGCCAGTCCGATGACCACGACGCCGCCCACGATGCCGGCGATGAGGCCGGTGTTGGAGCCGCCGCCGCTGCCGCCGCCGCTCGCCGCCGCGGCCTTGACGTCCACGGTGTAGAACGGCCAGTAGCCGCTGCCGCCGTACAGGAGGCCCTTGTCCTCAGGAATCGGGGTGATGCTGGTGATCCGGTCCTTGCGGTAGCCCTCGAGGTCGTTCGGGTAGTAGATCGCGATTACCGGGGCCTCGGTGTAGAGCCGCTCCTCCATCTTCTTGATGGTCTCGGCGCGCTTGGGCCGGTCGAGCTCCTTCAGCTGCTCCTGGTAGAGCTTCTCGAAGGTCTCGTCGCAGAAGAACGACTCGGTGCCGCCGCCCTCGCCGCCCGGGGCCGGCCTGCGGCTGCACAGGTGCGTGGCCAGGACCTCCTCGGGGTCCGGGTTGACCGACCAGCCGCTGATCGCGATGTCGAAGAGACCGGTGACGCCCGTCTCCTCGGTGAACTTGCTGGAGTCGAGCTTCTTGGTGGTCAGCGTGATGCCGACCTCCTTGAAGAAGCCGGTCAGGTACTCGGCGAGCTTGTCCTCGACCGGGGTGTCGGTGTGGATGCTGAAGCGGAGCTCCAGCTTGCGCTTGCCGTCGGGCATCGTGCGGATGCCGTCGGAGCCCTTCTTGTAGCCGGCGTCGTCGAGGATCTTGTTGGCCTTGGCGGGGTCGTAGGTGACCTTCCCGTCGCCCGTGGCCTCCCAGAAGAAGTCCTTGTACATCGGCGGCACGATCGAGCCGTCGGCGGGCTTGGCCAGGCCGTTCTGGACCTCGTCGACCAGCTTCTGCTTGTCGATGGCGTAGTGCAGCGCCTGGCGGACCTTGACGTCCTTCAGGGCCGGGTGACCGTCACCGACGGGCTTGTTGTCGGTGGTGGTGGCGCCGTGGTTGATCTGCAGGTACGCCGCGCGGCGGCCCTGGGTGTTCCACGCCTCGATGTTCGGGTCGTTCTGGACGGCCTCGAACTCGGCCGGGGCCATGCGGCCGAGCAGGTCGATGTCGCCGTTCTTGAGGCCGGCGACGGCGGCCTGCGGGTTGTCGTAGAAGATGACCTGCAGCTCGTCGATCTTGGGCTTGCCCCGCCAGTAGTTGGGGTTGGCCTGCAGCTTGACGTACTGGTCCTTCTTGTGCTCGATCGCGATGTACGGGCCGCTGGTGACGGCCGGGTACTTCTCGGCGTCGTAGTTGGCCATGTCGGTGACCGACTCCCAGACATGCTTGGGCATGATCGGGATCGGGTTGTCCAGCATGGACGCCTGCGGCGACTTGAGCTTGATCGTCAGGTCCTGGCCGCTGGCGGTGACGCTCTCGAAGTTCTCGACCGCCGGGCCGTTGGCCGTCTTGGCGGCCTCGTCCGTCATGATCTTGTTGAACGTCCAGGCCGCGTCATCGGCCGTGATCGGCTTGCCGTCCGACCACTTGGCCGCACGGATCTTGAAGATCCACGTGAGCCCGTCGGGCGACGTGGTCCACGACTCGGCGAGGTCCGCGCTCGGCTGCAGCGTCTTGGAGTCGGGCACCGTGAGGAAGCCGTACATCCAGCGGTGGATCGACGTCGAGACCAGGCGGACCGCCAGGAACGGGTTCATCGAGTCCATCGACTGCGTGGCCCCGACGCGCAGTGTCTTCTTCCCCGCCGCGGGCTCCTGGGCATGGGCCGCTGTCGCGCCCTGACCCGCCACTAACAGCGCGACACCCAGCGCTGCCAGGCGCGCGATCCATTTGCTCATATGTGCCTCACCTTCAGGCGGGGGTTTTCCTGTGTAGAGAAAGGCACACCATAGGGAGTCCGCGTGTCAACGCGCTGCGGAAAATTGTTTCATTCTCGTTTCCTTTTGCGGTGTAAATTTTCAGTCCCCTTGGGGCTGCCGTGATGCGGCACCCCCGAGGGGACGATGAGGCATCCTACGGGGCGGTCAGTGGCAGCCGCCGGAGCCGCAGCACGAACCCCCCGCCTGCGGCAGCAGCTCGATCGTGCCCGCCAGCTCGTAACCGGCCTCCACCACCGCCGCGTCGATCAGCTCGCGCTCGATCGGCGCCTCGCTCGTGACGGTCACGGCCTTGGCCGCCAGGTCCACCTGGACCCCGCTGACGCCCGCGACCTTGCCGACCTCCTCGGTCACGGCGCTCACGCAGTGGCCGCAGGTCATGCCCTCAACCTGGTACGTCGTGACGGTCATGCCTCGCTCCTTCACTTCTTGATCCTTGGCCGCCCACTATACCCCCTAGGGGTAAAGGTGCATACTACGGGCACGCCCGGAAAGGGGGAAGGGAAGCACTCAACCCAAGGGAGGTCACATGTTGGACGGCAAGACCATCGCGTTCCTCGTCGCGCCCGAGGGAGTGGAGCAGGTGGAGCTCACGGAGCCGTGGAAGGCGGTCAAGCAGGCCGGCGGCACGCCCAAGCTGGTCTCCACCAAGCAGGGCCAGATCCAGGCGTTCCACCACCTGGACAAAGGCGACCGGTTCGCCGTGGACGCCACGGTGGAGGACGCCGACCCGGCCTCGTTCGACGGCCTCGTGCTCCCCGGAGGCGTCGCGAACCCCGACTACCTGCGGATGGACCCGCAGGCCGTCCGGTTCGCCCGCGCGTTCTTCGACCTGGGCAAGCCCGTGGCCGCCATCTGCCACGCGCCCTGGACGCTGATCGAGGCGGACGTCGTGCGCGGCCGTACCATCACGTCCTGGCCGAGCCTGCAGACCGACCTGCGCAACGCGGGGGCGACGTGGGCGGACCAGGAGGTCGTGATCTGCACGTCAGGGCCGAACACCCTGGTCAGCAGCCGCAAGCCGGACGATCTCAAGGCCTTCTGCCAGGCCGCTACCGACGCGTTCGCGGAGTAGCCGCGCCCTGGAGCAGGGTCTCGGCGAGGCCCTTGACCGCGGACTTGAGCCGCGCCACGCCGCCGTCCGCCATGACGTGCCGGGCCAGGTCGGCGTCGAAGGAGCCCAGCAGCGCATGGGCGGCGAACTCCGCGTCCAGGCCGCCGTCGCCCTCCGGCCGGGCCTCGGCGACCAGGGCGGTCACGTGCGCGTGCCAGCGCAGGTAGGTCGGATCGCCGTACTTGTCCTCGGCGCAGGCCCGCTCGTGCGCGGCGAAGAGCGCGAGGTTCCGCTCGGCCAGCTCGGACAGCTCGTCCAGGAAGGCCAGCAGCCGGTCCACGGGCGGCGTGCCGGGCCCGAGCGCGGAGCCGGGCGTCTCGATGGCCAGCGCCAGCGCGGCGGCCCGCTCGGCGAGCAGCTCCTGGAACAGCCCGGTACGGCTGCCGAAGCGGCGGAACAGCGTCCCCTTGCCGACCCCCGCCGCCGCGGCCACCCGGTCGAGGGAGATGTGCTCGGCGCCGTGGGCGGCGAGCAGCTCCTCCGTGGCCCGCAGGATCGCCTCCCGATTACGGGTCGCGTCTGACCGCACCGACCTTACCTCCTCTTGCAAGCGGACCGTCGGTCCTCATACTATCCCTG
Source organism: Nonomuraea sp. NPDC050451 (assembly GCF_044458585.1). NCBI lineage: Bacteria > Bacillati > Actinomycetota > Actinomycetes > Streptosporangiales > Streptosporangiaceae > Nonomuraea > Nonomuraea sp. NPDC050451. The sequence continues at coordinate 17,561 of NZ_JBITHZ010000059.1, read as the reverse complement.
CCATCGAAGCGGACCGACAGTCCGCATCCTGATGCCAGGGAGGATGAGCATGCGCGCTTTGGTCGTGGGCCCAGGAGCCGAGGGACGCTTGGTGGAGGTGCCCGAACCCGCGCCGGAGCCCGGGCAGGCGCTCGTCGAGGTCCGTCACGCGTCCGTCAACTTCAGCGACCTGCGGCACATGGGCCGCCTGCCGGAAGGCACCGTGCTCGGCTACGACGCCGCCGGCGTCGTCCTGCGCGCCGCCGAGGACGGCACGGGACCGCGCGAGGGGGCGCGGGTGGCGGCGTTCGGGGCGGGCGCGTGGGCCGAGCGGGCGGCGTTCGACACCGGCTCGCTCGCGGTGGTGCCCGACGGGGTGGACCTGGTACAGGCCGCGGCGCTCCCGATGGCCGGCCTCACGGCACTGCGTTCCCTGCGGGCCGCCGGACCCGCGCCGGGCTCGCGCGTCCTGGTCACCGGGGCGTCGGGGGCCGTGGGACGGCTGGCCGTGCAGCTGGCCAGGCGCGCGGGCGCCCACGTCATCGCCTCCGTCAGCAGGCCGGAACGCGCGGAGCGACTGGCGGCCGGCCTCGAAGCTCCCGTCGAGATCGCGGTGGGCCTGGACGGCGTCGAACCGGTCGACGTCGTGATCGAGACGGTCGGCGGTCCGGCGCTTGTCGCCGCCTGGGCCCTGCTGAAGCCCGGCGGCAACCTCCAGAGCGTCGGCTGGGCCTCCGGACAGCCCGCCGTCTTCCCCCCGAACTCGACCTTCTCCCTGGGCCGGGCCAGGTCGCTCAACTCCTTCGGCGACGTGACGGCCCCCGCCGACGACCTCGCCCACCTGCTCGCCCTCGTGGCCGCGGGCGACCTTTTCCTCGAAATCGGCCTGACCGGCTCGTGGGAGGACCTGGACGACGCGAAGGCCGCCCAGCTCGGCGGTTCCGTCACCGGGAAGATCGTCCTGAAGGTTGGCCGAACACCCTGACGAGCCCGAAACCCATCTGTAACGCCTTGTCCTGACGAAGGAAATGGTCTAGATGTAGTCCAAATGGAGCGTCCTCCGCGCCCCCCAGGGAGACCTCAATGACCACTGAAGAGGATTCCAGGCGACTCGCCGAGCTCGGCTACAAGCAGGAGCTGGCCCGCACCTGGAGCGGTTTCTCCAACTTCGCCATCTCCTTCTCGATCATCTCCATCCTCGCCGGCTGCTTCACCACCTTCGGACAGGCCTGGAACTACGGCGGCCCGATCGCCATCTCCTGGGGCTGGCCGCTGATCTCCGCGTTCATCCTGATCATCGGTTTCTGCATGTCGGAGCTGGTGTCGGCGTACCCGACGGCGGGCGGCATCTACTGGTGGGCCGCCACGCTGGGCAAGCCGATCCACGGCTGGTTCACCGGCTGGCTCAACCTGATCGGCCTCATCGCCGTCACCGCGTCGGTCGACTACGGCTGCGCCACGTTCCTCAACACCACGATCAAGCTGCTCACCGACGGCGCGTGGGAAGCCACGCTGTCACAGGCGTTCCTGCTGTTCGTGATCATCCTCGTGGCCCACGCGCTGATCAACATCTACAGCCACAAGCTCATCTCGCTGCTGCAGAACGTCTCGGTCTGGTGGCACGTCGCGGGCGCCGCGATCGTGGTCGGGATCCTGATCTTCGCGCCCGACCACCACCAGTCGCTCGGCTTCGTCTTCGGCGGCACGAACAACAACTCCGGCTTCAGCTCCGGCTCCGACGGGCTGTCGTTCTGGTTCTACGTGCTGCCGCTCGGCTTCCTGCTCACCCAGTACACGATCACCGGCTTCGACGCCTGCGCGCACGTGTCGGAGGAGACCCAGGGCGCAGCCAGGACCGCCGCCCGCGGGCTGTGGCAGTCGATCTTCTACTCGGCGATCGGCGGCTGGATCCTGCTGCTGTCGTTCCTGTTCGCGGCCACGAACGTGGACGAGATCAACAAACAAGGCGGGTTCGTCGGGGCCATCTTCGAGACCGCGCTCTCCGCCCCGCTGGCCACGGCGGTCTTCGCGATCTCCACGATCGGCCAGTTCTTCTGCGGGATGAGCTGCGTAACCTCGATGTCGCGCATGACGTACGCGTTCTCCCGCGACCGCGGCGTGCCCGGCTGGCGGCTGTGGTCGAAGGTGGACCGCAACCGCACCCCGGTCAACGCGATCATCGGCGGCTGCGTCGTGGCCGCCCTGATCACCCTGCCCGCCCTCTACGCGCCTCCCGGACTGACCACGCCGGTCGCGTTCTTGGCCGTCGTGTCGATCGCGGTCGTCGGCCTCTATCTGGCCTTCCTCATCCCGATCTGGCTCCGGCTCCGCGCGGGCGACGCCTTCAAGCCGGGCCCGTGGACGCTCGGCCGCAAGTACAAGGTCCTCTGCTGGATCGCCTGCGTCGAGATCGTCGTCGTCTCGATCTACTTCATCCTGCCGATCTCGCCAGCCGGGGTCCCCGGCGACAAGACCTTCACCTGGACCTCGGTCAACTACGCCCCGATCGCGGTCGGGGTGGTGCTGATCGGCATCGCCCTGTGGTGGACGCTGTCGGCCAAGCACTGGTTCACCGGCCCCCGCCGCACGGTCGACGAGGTCCCGATCTCCTGACCCGGCACGCGGGTACGGCCACCGCGGCCGTACCCGCCGCTCAGGAGGCTTCGAAGGCGGCGGCCACGACCGTGCGGACCTCGTCCATCGAGGCCGTGCCCAGCTCGCGCTTGAGCGAGGTCATGTCCACGTCGGGCATCCCGCAGGCGACCGCCCAGTTCCACGGCTCCAGGTCGCCGTCCACGTTGAGCGCGAACCCGTGGCTCGTGACGCCCCGGCTCTGCCGCATGCCGATCGAGATGATCTTGCGGCTGGTCTCGGTGGTCCAGACGCCGGTCAGCAGCTCCGAGCCCGGCGGCGTGTCACGGCGCTCTGCGGGCAGCCCCAGCTTGCCCAGCGCCTCCACCAGCCGCAGCTCCACCTCACGCACGTAGTCGACGATGCCCTGGTCCTCGGCGAGCTTGACGATCAGGTAGCCGACGAGCTGGCCCGGCCCGTGGTAGGTGAGCTGGCCCCCGCGCCCGGTCTCCATGACGGGGATGCCCCGATCGGGGGCGGGCAGGTGGGACATCGGCGTACGGCGCCCGATCGTGTAGACCGACGGGTGGCTGAGCAGCCACAGCGTGTCCGGCCGCTCGTCCCGCTGGCGCTGCCCGACGAGGTCGGTCATGCGCTCCATCGCGGCGTCGTAGTCGACGAGATCGTCCTGGACGAGTGTCAGCGGCCTTGCCCTCATCCTTCGAGGATAAGCCGCATCCCGGGCATCGGCGCACGCAGCCCCGAGCCGCCCGGAAACGTGGTCTTGTAACCCTTTTCCGGTTTCTCACCAAGCAGGGGCGTGAACCGACGAAGGGAGCTTGGCCGGTGCGTCTCAAACAGCCGAAGATCGCCACGGACCCCGTGGCGTTCGAGGCCTTCTACCGGCGGCACGTCGACGCGGTCACCCGGTTCCTCGCCCGCCGCGTCGAGGATCCGCACACGGTCGCGGATCTGGTCGCAGAGGTCTTCGTGGCGGTGCTGGACTCGGCCCACACCTACCGGGCCGACCTCGGCACCGAGATCGCCTGGCTGTACGGCGTGGCGCGCAAGACCATCTCGGCCGAACGGCGGCGGGCGTACAAGCAGTACCAGCTGACCGACCGGGTGAGCGGGCGGCGGCCGCTGGACACCGACGACGTCGCCCGGCTCGAGGAGCGCATCGACGCGGAGCAGCCTGCCCGGCGGGCCTTCGAGGCCATGGCCGGCCTGCCCGAGGGGGAACGCGCCGTGCTGGAGCTGGTCGTCATCGACCAGCTCACGGTCACCGAAGCGGCGCACGCCCTCGGCATCCGGCCGGGGACCGCCAAGGTACGCCTGCACCGCGCCCGCCAGACGCTGCGAAACCTGCCCTTCGTCATGGATGGAGCACCAGGATGAGATTCGAGGAGCAACTGCTGATGGAGCTGAAAGCAGAGATCGGCGCGCGGACCGAACGGCGTCGCCGCGTCACCCGCCGGCTGCTCGCCGGTGGCGCGGTGGCCGGGCTGGCCGCCGCCGCGGCGATCGCGGTCCCCCTGCTGACCGGGGCGGAGACGCCCGCGTACGCCGTCACCAAGCAGGGCGACGGCACGATCCGGGTCGAGATCAACGAGTTCAGGGACGCCGACAAGCTGGAGCAGGACCTGAAGGAGGCGGGCGTCACCGCCGACGTCACCTACCTCAAGCCCAGGACGACGTGCGCCCCGGGAAGAGGCGAACCCGTCGGAGGCGAGCCCGCCAACGCTGAGGAGTGGCGCAACTCCGTCTCCTACAAGGCCGCCCGCCCCCGGACTTCCGGGGTGGACATCAGTCCCCAGTACGTCGGCGCGGGCCAGACTCTGGTGCTGGAGTTCGCCGAGAAGCCGTACTGGAAGCTGAAGGCTCAGGTGATCACCGGCCAGGTCAAGCCCTGTACCGAGATCGACGACCCGAGCTGGGGCGACCAGGACGGCTCAGGGGGGCAGCCGCCCATGGGGGACTAGTGACTGGTCGAGCAGGCCGTCCGCCCATCCGTGGCGGGCGGCCCGCCGGCGCCTGTGCCGGACGTCACGCCGCCGAGCGGTAACCCTTCGGCTCCTCCGGGACGAGGATCCACATGGCGACGTAGACGACCCACAGCGGCCCGGGGATGAGCGAGAGCAGCAGCCACAGGATCCGGACGAGAGTGGGCGGCAGGCCCATCTTGTCGGCGAGACCGCCGCAGACGCCGGCCAGAATCCTGTGCTCTCGTGAGCGGTACATGATGTTTCCTCCGTGTGTGACGACCTACCTGTTCAACGGGCAGCCAGGCCGACGGACTCCCGTCAGGAACCCTGAGAAAACCCTGTAAGGGTCAGCCATTCATGTGCCATGCCCAGATGTCGGCTGGTCAGTCCCCGTACCGGGTCCACGTGGACGAGCAGGAAGTCATCCAGACCCTGATGCACCCTGAGATACTCCTCGTCCTCCGCCCACACCTGGTCGTCGAACCAGACGAACGGCCGCCGGCCCACGTACCGGGCCACGTGCGGCGTCTTGAACATCTCCCCGCGCTCCGAGACCACGTCCGGGTTCACGGGGATGACGGGCAGCGAGGGCAGGCCGATCCTGGGAGCGATCCATTCGTTGGCGTGCTGCTCCCAGGTCGTCGCCCAGACCAGCTCGGAGCCGGTCGCCAGGGCCAGGTCGAGGAGCCTGCGGCCGTGGCGCGGGTTGAGGTGCACGGTGTAGACCTCGCTGTCGATCGTGCACCGGTAACGCCGGAAGTCGGGAGTGGGCCGGCCCATGGGGTTGAGCACGCCGTCCACGTCCAGCAGCAGCAGTGGTTTCATCCGGCCCGGTACTCCTGCGGGCTGACGCCCCGTACCCGCTTGAAGGCCGCGCTGAGCGCGAACGGGCTCCCGTACCCCACCTTCCTGGCCACCGAGCCGATCGTCGCGTCCGGCTCCCGCAGCAGGTCGGCGGCCAGCGCCAGGCGCCAGTCCGTGAGGAAGGACATCGGCGGCTCGCCGACCAGCTCGGTGAAGCGCCTGGCCAGCGACGCCCTGGACACGCCCACCTCGGCGGCCAGGGCCGCGACCGTCCACGGGTGCGCCGGGTTGTTCTGCAGCAGGCGCATGGCCCGGCCCACCACCGGGTCGCCCATCGCGCGGTACCAGCCGGGCGCCTCGTTCGCGTGGGTGGCGAACCACGAGCGCAGCACCGCGATGAGCAGCAGGTCGAGCAGCCGGTCGAGGACCGCCTCCTGGCCCGGCTCGTCCTTGACGATCTCGGCGCCGAGCAGCGAGCTGATCGGGTCTCCCGGCTGGGTGAGCAGCTGCGGCAGCGCGTCCAGCAGCCGCCGGCTGACCTCGCCCTCCAGGTTGTACGTGCCGGTGAGCAGCACGGTGCCCCCCGACGGGTCGTTGCCCCACGTGCGCACGCCCATGGACATGGTGTCGTAGGGCGACTCGCCGTCGATCGTCTTGCACTCCTGGCCCGGAAGGATGGCGACCTGCGGCGTGAGGCCGGGCTCCGAGGCCACCGTGTACGGCTCCGGCCCCCGGGCGATCGCGACCTCCCCCGGCGACAGCCGCACGGGCTCGCCCGAGTCGAACGCGATCCACGACTCCCCGCGCACCTGCGCGATCAACGACAGCGGGGCCTCGTCCTGGATGCGCATCGACCAGGGCGGATCCAGGATCGAGCGGAGCAGGAAGGCGCCACGAGCCCGCGGGCCGTCCAGTAGCGCCGCCAGCTGATCCATGGGCTAGACGATCGCATATGCCATTGCGCTTCTCAACCATGGAGAGTCTTATGGGTATGGCGGCTTACTAGATATATGACGATTCTGGTTCTGGGCGGCACGGGCAAGACCGGCCGCCGTGTGGTTGACCGCCTCAACGCTCTCGGCCTGCCCGTGCGGATCGGGTCCCGCCCTCTCTTCGACTGGCAGGACCGCTCCACGTGGCCGAAGGCCCTCGACGGCGTGACGGCCGTCTATCTCGCCTATGTGCCCGATCTGGCCTTCCCCGGCGCGTACGAGGACGTCAAGGCGTTCACCGAGCTGGCCGTGAGCGGCGGCGTGCGGCGGCTGGTCCTGCTGTCCGGGCGGGGCGAGCCGGAGGCGGAGGCCAGCGAGCGGACCGTGCGGGAGTCCGGGGCCGAGTGGACGATCGTCCGCTGCAGCTGGTTCATGCAGAACTTCAGCGAGGGCTTCTTCTACGACCAGGTGCTCGAAGGCGTCATCGCGCTGCCGGTCGCCGACGTGCCCGAGCCGTTCGTGGACGTGAACGACATCGCGGACGTGGCCGCCGCCGCGCTCAGCCGGGACGGCCACGCGGGCAGGCTCTACGAGCTCACCGGGCCGCGGCTGCTGACGTTCGCGCAGGCGGCCGGGGAACTGTCCGGGGCCACCGGCAGGGAGATCTCGTTCGTGCAGGTGACGCCGGAGGAGTACGTGACCGCGGCCGTCAAGAACGGCGTGCCCCAGGAGGAGGCCGAGGGCCTGGCCGCGCTGTTCACCGGCATCCTGGACGGCCGCAACGCCTCCGTGTCGGACGGCGTGCGGCAGGCGCTCGGCCGCCCGGCCCGCGACTTCACCGACTACGCCGAGGCCGCCGCCGCGATGTGGCAGCGCCTGTGAGGTCTCATCCGTACTCGCGGTCGGGGTAGCCGGGACTCTGTACGCTACGCGAGCAACTCACCGGCCCCGGCATCCGCTAGCCTCACCCTCGTCACTCCCGCGTTCTCGGAAGGTTGTCGTCGTGATCGGCTGGCTAGAAGCGGTGGTTCTGGGGTTGGTCCAGGGGCTCACGGAGTTCCTGCCGATCTCCTCCAGCGCCCACATCCGGGTGGTCTCCGCCTTCGCCGGCTGGCAGGACCCAGGGGCGGCGTTCACCGCCGTCATCCAGATCGGCACCGAGCTGGCCGTGCTGATCTACTTCCGCAAGGAGATCTGGGAGATCATCTCCACCTGGACCAGATCCCTGTTCAACAAGGACCTGCGCGGTCACTGGGCCGCCCGCATGGGGTGGTACATCATCGTCGGCTCGCTGCCGATCGTGGTGCTCGGCGTGACGTTCAAGGACCAGATCGAGACCGTCTTCCGCGACCTGCGCCTGGTGGGCACCACGCTGGTCGTCTTCGCCGTCCTCCTCTGGTTCGCCGACCGCACCGCCCGCAACAAGCTGACGCTGGAGAAGCACCTCAGCTTCACCCACGCCATCGTGTACGGCTTCGCCCAGGCGCTCGCCCTGATCCCGGGCGTGTCCCGCTCGGGCGGCACCACGACCGCGGGCCTGCTGCTCGACTACCGCCGCGAGGACGCCGCCAAATACTCGTTCCTGCTGGCCATCCCCGCCGTGCTGGGCTCGGGCGTCTACGAGCTGAGCGAGATCGGCGAGGGCCCGGCCCCCGAGTGGGGGCCGACGATCCTGGCCACGGTCATCTCGTTCGTCGTCGGATACCTGGCCGTGGCCTGGTTCCTGCGTTACATCAGCACCCACCGCTTCACCGGCTTCGTGATCTACCGGATCATCCTGGGCTTCTTCCTCATCCTCGCGGTCACCGCGGGCTGGATCCCGGCCCTAGGCTGACACGAGGGCCGGAGCCGGATAGTACGCCGCCCACGCCTCGTCGCCCATGCGCAGGATCTTCAACCCGGTCCAGCCCAGGGCGACGACGGGCAGGATCCAGAACACCACGGTCAGGGGCCCGTACGGGACGGGGAACGAGGCGACGTAGCCGACGAAGACGAGCAGCGGCACCCACCAGCCGACGAAGCCCGCCCGCCACACGGCCGCGGTCAGCAACGGCAGGCCGAGGACGGCGAAGAAGATCCACGGCATCTGGAAACCGATGACGACCCCGGGCAGGTTCAGCATCTCGTCGAGGATCCGCTGAGCCTCCTCCGGCGAGTGGTGCTGCCCCAGCCACCACTCCACGGGGTCCGTCATCAGCAGCGCGGACACCGAGAGGTAGCCGATCACCGTCATCGCCGTCGCCACGTGGCCGAGCCGCGTGGCCCTGCGCCGGGTGAGATGGGCCAGGCCGAACGCGGCCACGGCCATGAGCATCCAGCTCCAGTGGTAGAGCGCGGACTCGGTCTGGGCCAGCGCGGGGTTCGCGCCGTAACTGACCGCCTCCCGGTCGTCGCCCCAGGTGCCGGGATCGACGACGACGGCGACGGCCTGGAGCAGCGGGGCCACGATGAGCAGTACGCCCGCCGCGATGCGCCGAAAGGTCACCTGGTCGTTCAACATGCCGCCGACGGTAGGCGCCGCGCCCGCCGCCCGTCGTCCGCCTGCGGACCGACCCGGCGTCCCCTACGCGGCGGAGAAGATCACGTCGCCCGGAGGGTCCGGGGATAGCGGCTGCAGAGGGCGAAGACGACGGCGAAGAGGGTCCAGGCGGCGACGTACGCGACGGGGTGGGCCCAGGTGTCGCCGACGAGGTCGCTCAGCGCGGCGCGACCCTCGAAGTAGAGCGCCAGGCCCGCCACCGCGCCGGGGATCGCGCCCCACCAGCGCTGCCACCACACCTCGTGGACGACCACCTCGAACGCCACGAGGGCGATCGGGCCGAACAGGAGGATCTTCAGGGCGGGCGGCTGGGACAGGAACGCGCTGAGCCCCATGACCGCCACCGCCGAGGCGGCCGTCAGGAGCACCACGGCCCCGAAGGGGGCGGGCTCGTTCCGGGGGTCGACGTCTTCGGACATGATCACCATTCTGGCCGACGGCGCGCTACCCGACGGACACGCCCTCCTTCGGGGAGACCGCCGCCGGGCGGTAGGTGGCCAGCGTGAACAGCAGCGCCACCAGCCCGAACGCGGTGGCCAGCACGGTCACGCCCGTCCTGCCGTACCAGTCGAGCGTCGCGCCGCCGGCCAGCCCGGCCAGGAACAGCCCCACGTACTGGGCGGACGACAGCAGCCCCAGGCCGATCGGCACGTTGTCAGGCACCACGGACACGGTCCTGAACTGCTGCGCGGGGGCCACCAGCCAGCCGAGCGCGCCCCACAGGAACGCCCACACCAGGGCGACGGGCAGGGCCAGGTTCGCGACGGGGATGAGGGCCAGGAACAACGTGCTCGCGCCCAGGGCGAGCAGCACCATCCTGCGCGGCCCGTACAGGTCGGTGAAGCGCCCGCCGAGCTGGTTGCCCACGATGCCGCCGATCCCCCACGCCCACAGCACGGCGGGCAGCGGCAGGTCGATCAGCGACCCGATGTAGGTGTACGCGGTGAACCCCGCAGCGAACAGCAGCAGCTGCGTCATCAGCACCGCCAGCACCTGCCGGTCGCCCAGCGGCGCGAGACGCTCCCGCAGCCGCCCCGACGTCGGGATCCTGACGGCCGGCACCACCGTCGCGACCCAGGCGAACCCGACCACGCCCAGCCCCGCCACCAGCCACAGCGTGGACCGCCAGCCCGAGACCGAGCCCAGCCAGGTGCCCAGGGGCACGCCGATCGCGTTCGCGACCGTCATCCCGCCCATCACCAGCGCGAGCGCCCGGCCGCGCCGCTCGGGCTCGGTCAGCGCGTTCGCCACGCCCGACGCGGTCGGCGTGAACATCGCCGCCCCCGCCGCCGCGACCACCCGCGTGGCCATGACCAGCGGGTACGTCGGAGCCAGCGCGGTCAGGACGTTGCCCAGCACGAACACGCCGAGGGCCACCAGCAGCAGGGTCCTGCGCGACAGGCGGGCGGTCAGGGCGGCGAGAATCGGCGACAGCACCGCGTACGCCAGCGCGAAGACGGTCATGAGCTGCCCCGCCGCGGAGGACGAGATCCCCAGGTCCTTCGAGATGGGCGGTAGGAGCCCGGCGGTCACGAACATGCCCGTACCGATGGCGAAATTTCCGACAGCAAGCGGGTAGAGCCGCGAAGTCATGGAGCCTCCAGGCAAAAGTTGGACACGCATCAAACTGACCTATAGTTGGATTGTTGTCAAACAATAAAACGAAGGTAGGGTTTGACCATGCGCCTGCTACCTCACCCGGCGACGGAGGACATCCAGCTCACAGAGGTCCTGCGGGCGCTGTCCGACCCCGTCCGCCTGGAGATCGTCGTCCGGCTCGCCCTGAGCGGCGTGATGAACTGCGGCGAGGCGGGCGACGACCTGGGCGTGCACAAGTCGACGGCCTCGCACCACTACCGGACGCTGCGCGAGGCGGGCGTGGTCATCACCAAGCAGGAGGGACGGCTGAAGTTCATGAGCCTGCGCCGCGACGACCTCGAGTCCCGCTTCCCCGGCCTGCTCGACTCGGTCCTCTCCGCGGCCGGGATCCCGAGCGCCGCCCTGGGCCCGAGCGCCGACGTCCCCGCCCAGCGTTGATGCGCCACGACTCGCTGCCCATCCGGCACGTCCTGCCCGAGCTGCTCGCCGCGCTCGACCGGCACGGCAGCGCGGTGCTCACGGCCCCGCCCGGCACGGGCAAGACCACGGTCGTGCCGCTGGCGTTGGCCGAGGCGGGCATGCGGGTGCTGGTCGCCGAGCCGCGGCGGCTGGCCGTGCGCGCGGCGGCCAGGCGGATGGGCGTGAGCTACACGATCAGGGGCGAGCGCCACACGGGCGCCAACCCGATGGTCGAGGTCGTCACCACCGGCGTCCTGCTCCAGCGCCTCCAGCGGGACCAGGAGCTGGCCGGGGTGGACGCGGTGGTGCTCGACGAGTGCCACGAGCGGCACCTGGACGCGGACACCTCGCTGGCGTTCCTCCTGGACGTACGCGACACGCTCCGGCCCGACCTGCGCCTGCTGGCCACGTCGGCGACCGCCGACGCCGAGCCGTGGTCCCGGCTGATCGGCGGCCCGATCGTCGCGGCCACCGGCGCCGCGTACCCCGTCGAAACGGTGTGGGCCCCGCCGGCCCGCCCGGTCGCCCCGCCGCACGGCCTCCGCGTCGACCCCGCGCTCCTGTCCCACGTCGCCTCGGTGGTCCGCAGGGCGCTGGCCGAGCGGGACGGCGACGTGCTGTGCTTCCTGCCCGGCGTGGCCGAGATCGCCAGGGTCGCCGGGATGCTGGACGGCGTGGAGGTGCTCCAGGTGCACGGGCAGGCCCCGGCCCACGTCCAGGACGCCGTGCTCGCGCCGGGCTCGGCCCGCAGGGTGGTGCTGGCCACGTCGGTCGCCGAGTCGAGCCTGACCGTGCCCGGCGTCCGGGTGGTGGTCGACTCCGGCCTGGCCCGCGAGCCCCGTACCGACCACGCCCGCGGCCTGGGATCCCTCACCACGGTCAGGGTCTCGAAGGCGTCGGCCGGCCAGCGCGAGGGCCGGGCGGGGCGCGAGGAGCGGGGCACGGTCTACCGCTGCTGGTCGGCGGCCGACCACGACCGCCTCGCCGACCACGCGCGGCCGGAGATCGCGCTCGCCGACCTGACGGGGTTCGCGTTGCAGACGGCCTGCTGGGGCGCGCCCGACGCGTCGGGGCTGGCCCTGCTGGACCCGCCGCCGCCCGCTGCGATGTCCGCCGCCACCCGCACCCTGGAGGCGCTGGGCGCGCTGGACCCGGCCTCGCGGGTGACGGAGCGCGGGCGCCGGATGGCGCTCGCGGGCGTGCACCCCCGGCTGGCCAGGGCCCTGCTCGACCTCGGCCCGAGCGCGGCCGAGGTGGTGGCCCTGCTGTCGGAGCAGCTGCCGCGCGACGCGGGCGACGACCTGGTGGAGGTCTGGCGCGCGGCCCGCCGGGGCGGCACCGGCTTCGCCGCCCGCTGGCGCCAGGAGACCAGGCGCCTCCAGCGGGCCGCCGGCACGGGCCGCTCGGACCTGGCCGGCGACGTGCTGGCCGGGACGGCGGTGGCGCTGGCGTTCCCCGAGCGGGTGGCGCGCCGGCGGGGCGGCGGCTACCTCATGGCGTCCGGCACGCAGGCCCAGCTCGCGGCAGGGTCCAGGCTGCACACCGCCGAGTGGCTGGCCATCGCGGTCGCCGACCGGCAGACGGGCTCGGCGTCGGCCCGCATCAGGCAGGCCGTGGAGATCGACGAGAAGACCGCCAGGCTGGCGCACCCCACGACCACCCAGGACGAGATCGCCTGGCACGTCCCTCCGGGCGAGCGCCACGGCGACGTGCTCGCCCGCCGGGTCGAGCGCCTGGGCGCGATCGAGCTGTCCGCCGCCCCGCTCAAGGACGCCGACGTCCGCGAGGCAGTTCTGTACGGCCTCCGTACGGAGCCCGACGTCCTGACCTGGACGAAACAGGCCAAAGACCTGAGAGATCGCCTGGCCTTCTGCCACCGCGCCATCGGCGCCCCGTGGCCCTCGACGGACGCGCTCATCGACCTGGCCGACCAGTGGCTGGAGCCCGAGCTGTCCAGGGCCCGCCGCCGGGCCGACCTGGAGCGCATAGACGTGGCCGCGGCGCTGAAACGCCTGATCCCCTGGAGCGAGCGCCTGGAGCAGGCGGCCCCCGAACGCATCGAGGTCCCCAGCGGCTCCCACATCCGCGTCGACTACTCGGGCGACCGGCCGGTGCTGGCGGTGAAGCTGCAGGAGCTGTTCGGCCGGCAGGAGACGCCCGAGATCTCCGGCGTGCCCGTCGTGGTGCACCTGCTCTCCCCGGCGGGCCGCCCGGTGGCCGTCACCGCGGACCTGGCGTCGTTCTGGCGTGAGGGCTACCGTTCGGTACGCGCGGAGCTCCGCGGCCGCTACCCCAGGCACCCCTGGCCGGAGGACCCGCTGACCGCGCCTCCCACCCGCCGCGCCAAGGAGAGGCGGGCATGACGCTCTCGCCCGCTACGCGTCTGGAGCGAGATCGTCCAGGGTCGGGTTCTCCAGGACCGGGAAGCGCTCGGCCCCCACGCCCACGTCCTTGAACCCGCTCGACGTGGCCACGCACACGACAGGCCCGTCGAAGTCCCGCCCCAGCTTCCGGTATCCGGCCAGCCCTGCCGCGCCCGACAGCTCCTGCCACAGCCCCTGCCCGGCCAGGTCCCGCTGCGCCGCCCGCAGCTCCTCGTCGGTCACCAGCAGGGCCTCGCCGCCGCTGTCGCGCACGGCCACCACCCCGCGGTGCCCGCCGACCTGCCCGGCGATGCCGTACGCGTCGCTGGCCCCCAGCTCGCGGAGCTCGACGATCGCGGCCGGAGCACCGGTGGCCAGCGCCCGCGCGTGGGGGCCGCCGGCCGCCGTCTCGCAGGAGAACATCCGCGGCACGGCGTCGGCCAGCCCCAGCAGCCGCAGCTCCACGAACCCCTTCCACATCCCGTAGAGCAGCTCGGCGTATCCGGTGGGGGTGAAGACGGCCGCGGGCACGCCTCCGAGCTGCAGGAACAGCTCGTAGGCGATCGTCTTGTAGCCCTCGGGCCCGAACGGGTGCCCGGTGTGCGTCACGGTCTGGTTGCTGACCGGGTGGTAGCCGAGCCGGTCGACGACCTCGCGCAGCAGCGGCCAGCGCGCCTCGGCGGGCACGGAGGCGACCTTGGCCCCGTACGCCCGCACGAACGCCTGCACGGCGGGCGGCGAATCCGCCGAGGTCAGCACGATGGCGGGCAGCCCGGCCCGGGCGGCGTAGGCGGCGGCCGAGGCCCCGTGGTTGCCGGACGAGGCCACGACCACGCCGGGCGCGCCCGAGGCGACGGCGGCGCTGACCGCGACCCGGTTGAGGCGGTCCTTGTGCGACCAGGTCGGGTTGCGGGACTCGTCCTTGACGTGGATCCCGTCGAACTCCACCAGCGGCGTCCCGCCCTCTCCCAGCGTGGGCGCCTCCAGCGGCGGCAGCAGCGGCGACCAGCGCGCGAGGTCCGTGCCCGGCTCCTGCTCGAACAGGCGCGGATCCACCCGCCCGTAGTCGTACGTGATCTCCAGCGGATAGGCGATCTCGTCGGTGCTGGTCTTGGGACAACCCCGCGTCAGCGGCGGGAACAGCGGGAACTCGGTCGCGGGGTCACCCAGCGAGCGCTGACGGAGGGCAAGGGAGGGTCCGTTCACGTGTATCGACCCTATCGAGCCGCGCGGCCAGGATGCAGACTCTAGTCATGTTGTGGGCAGGCAGGTCCGCTATCGAGATCGCGACGGCCGTCCGGCGTGGGGACGTCACGGCCACGACCGTCGTCGAGGAGCACCTTCACGCCATCTCGGAGCGGGATTCCAAAGTAGGGGCGTTCCGGCGGATCAGACAGCAGGCCGTGGAGGAGGCGCAGGCCGTACAGAAACGGCGCGACCTGGCGGAGCTGCCGCTGGCCGGCGTGCCGGTGGCGGTGAAGGACAACCTGGAGGTCGCGGGCGAGGCCACCCGCGGCGGGTCCGCGGTCACGGCGGACGCGCCCGCGCCGCAGGACCACGTGACGGTGGCGCGCCTGCGGGCCGCGGGCGCGGTGGTCGTCGGCCTGACGAACCTGCCCGAGTTGGGCCTCGTCGCGCTCGGCGACAGCGCGTACGGCATCGTACGCAACCCCTGGAACCCGGCCAGGACAGCCGGCGGGTCGTCGTCGGGCAGCGCCGCGGCGGTGGCGGCGGGCATGGTGCCGTTGGCGCTGGGCAACGACGGCATGGGCTCGCTGCGCATCCCGGCCGCCTGCTGCGGCGTGCTGGCCGTCAAGCCCGGCACCGGGCTCGTGCCCCCGCCGACCGACCACTGGGACGGGCTGTCGGAGAACGGCCCCCTGGCGACGACCGCGTCCGACCTGGCGCTGGCGCTGTCCGTACTGGCCGCCGACCCGGCGCTGGCCGAGTCCTGGCGCGGCGGCCGGCGGGTCGAGCCGCGGCCGCCCATGCTGCGCTCGGTCTGGGCGGACGACGACGAGATCTGGGAGCCGCAGCCGCCCCAGGACAGCCCCGAGCCGTTCGACCTGCGGGTGGCGTACGCGCCCCAGCCGCTCCCCGCCGGCCTGCCCGTGGACAGGGAGTTCCAGGCCGCGGTGCGCGGGGCGGCGGAGACGCTGCGCCAGGCCGGGCACACGGTGGTCGAGCACCGCGACAGGCTGCCCGCCTGGCTCGGCCCCGCCACGATCGCCACCTGGCTCACCAGGGCCGCCGCGTCGGCCGACGGCCTGGACCGGCGCCGGCTCGAACGCCGCACCCGCGGGCTGGCCCGCGCGGGCCGGGTGCTCGGCGCGCTCAAGCTCGACGGCGTGCGCGGCCGGGAGCGCTGGAGCGGCTACGGGGCCGACCAGTGGTTCGGCGACGCCGACGTGCTGATCACGCCCGCCCTGGCCGCCGTCCCGCCGAAGGCCGAGCGCTGGGGCGAGCGCGGCTTCCTCCGCAACGCGCTGACCAACGTCAGGTACGCCCCCGCCACCGGCCCCTGGAACATGTGCGGCTGGCCCGCCATCACGGTCCCCCTGGCCACGCACTCCACCGCGCTGCCCATCGGCGTCCAGATCGTCGCCCCGCCCGGCGGCGAACCCCACCTCCTCGGCCTGGCCGCCCAGCTCCAGGCCGCCCATCCCCCGGTCAGACCGCCCGGCTTCGCGTTCTGAGCCGCTGAGGGTGCACCTGGCAGGTGTACCTCCAGCGGGGCGCTGGTCGGCGTGCGGGCCGTGCCGCAGCCTGGTCCGCATGAACACGTGAATGGCTCGTGCTCGTCACGCCACCGCCCAGGCCGGCACCTCGGCGAACGACTCGACCATGCGCCTGATGCCGTGCCTGAGCAGCTCCGGCCCCACCGGTGGGCGGGACCGGACGGCGCGGGCCAGGCGGTGCAGGTGGGCCCGCTCGTCGCCGTCCAGCCGCAGCGCGCGGGCGAGCGAGTCGAGCACCTCGTCGGAGACGTTCGGGCTCTGCCCCTGCTCCAGCCGCGTGTAGTAGCCGACGCTCAGGCCCGCCAGCGGCGCCAGCTCCTCCCGGCGCAGCCCCGCCACGCGCCGGTGCCGCACCCCCGGCCCGAGCCCGACGTCCTGCGGCTTGAGCCGGGCGCGCCGGGCCCGGAGGAACTCACCGAGACTCATCGATCCCCTTTCCCGGTGTGCTCCCGTTTGCCGTGCTCAGGCCCCGACCGGGTGCCAGACGGTCTTGGTCTCCAGGAACCGCGTCATCCGGCCGGTCCCCGGGTCGGCCGTCCAGTCCTGCCGGGAGGGGCGCAGGACGCGCTTGAGGTTTTCCGCCGCCGCCTGCTCGCAGCTCAGCGCCAGGTCGGCGTCCTCGACCCCGGTCAGGTCGAGCCCGTTGACGTCCATGTGCGCCGCCAGCCAGGGCGCCAGCTCGGCCTGGTGCCCGGTGAGGACGTTCACCACGCCCCCGGGCAGGTCGGACGTGGCCAGGACCTCCGCCAGCGTGATCGACGCGAGCGGCGCGCGCTCGGACGCCACGACGACGCACGTGTTGCCGGTCACGATCACGGGCGCGACCACCGACACCAGCCCGAGCAGCGGATCGGCGGGCGCGATCACGGCCACCACGCCGGTCGGCTCGGGCGAGGACAGGTTGAAGTACGGGCCCGCGACCGGGTTGGCCGCGCCGTGCACGGCGGCGATCTTGTCGGACCACCCCGCGTACCAGACGAGCCGGTCGATCGCGGCGTCCACCTGCTCCAGCGCCGCCTTCTTGCCGCCGCCGAGCTCCTCGGCGAACTGCGCGCGCCGCCCCTCCAGCATCTCGGCGACGCGGTAGAGGATCTGCCCCCGGTTGTAGGCGGTGGCGCCCGACCAGCCGGGGAACGCCTTGCGGGCGGCCACCACGGCGTCGCGGGCGTCCTTGCGCGAGGCGCGGGAAGCGTTGGCGAGGAATTCGCCCTTGGCCGAGGTCACCGGGTAGGACCTCCCACTCTCCGAGCGCGGGAACGCCCCTCCGATGAACAGCTTGTAGGTCTTTCTGACGGACAACCTACTCATCGCCCCGCCCTCTCCACGTGGACTCCTGCGACATCTGGACCGGCACGAAGACCTGGCCGCACCGGCTCACGCCGCAGCGGTGGGCGTACCAGCCCGTGCGTACGGGCCGCCCGGCCCTGGCGAAGGCGTGACCCCTGGTGGCCTGTGCCCGCCGCCTGGCGCGGCGGGGACGGCGATGCTCACACGTCAAGGTAGGCCTCCAATCCGTGCAAACCGCCCTCGCGGCCGTATCCGGACTCCTTGTAACCGCCGAACGGCGAGGCCGGGTCGAACTTGTTGAACGT
>NZ_JBITHZ010000058.1:0-54507 GCF_044458585.1 Nonomuraea sp. NPDC050451 | reverse complement strand
GCCGTCGCCCCGGCCGAGTTGCCCGCCGACACCCGCGCCTTCACCGCCCGCGATGTCGAGCTCGCCTGGCTCGACAAGGCGCTCACCGGCCCGGGCGCCGGCACGCCGGCGATCGTCGCCATCGGCGGTCCCGGCGGGATCGGCAAATCCGCGCTGGCCGTACACCTGGCGCACGCCGTCGCCGACCGCTACACCGACGGCGTTCTCCACATCGACCTGCACGGCGCCACCGACGGGCTCCGGCCTCTGTCGCCGCTGGAGGCGCTCGGCCGGCTTTTGCGCTCGCTCGGGCTGGACGGCTCCGCCGTACCGGCCACGGTCGACGAGGCCGCGGCCCGCTACCGATCCCTCACCTCGGCGCGGAACGTGCTGATCATCCTCGACAACGCCCTCGACACCCACCAGGTCCGCCCGCTCATTCCCGCCGGATCGGGGTGCGCGGTCGTCATCACCAGCCGGCAGGTTCTCACCTCGCTCGACGGGGCGAGCCAGCTGAACCTGCCCGGGCTCGACCCGTCCGACTCCACCACGCTGCTGGCCCGGATCGCCAGTCCCGAGCGGGTCCACGCCGAGCCGGAGGCCGCCGGGCGGATCGTCCGGCTCTGCGGAGGCCTGCCCCTCGCCCTGCGCATCGCGGCGGCACGTCTGGCCGCCCGCCCCGACTGGACGCTGTCCTACCTCGCCGACAGGCTCGCCGACGCCACCCGCCGCCTGGACACGCTGGAGTACGCCGACCTGGCCGTCCGCGCCGGCATCGCCGTCAGCCTCCATCACCTCAAGGAGGAGCCCGCCGGCCAGGACGCCGCCCACCTGTTCGCCCTGCTCGGGCTCCTCGACACGCCCACCCACACCCCGGCAGCCACCGCCGCTCTCGCTGATCGGCCCGAGCGCACGGCGGAGGCCGCGCTGGACCGCCTCCTGGATGCCCGGCTGCTCGAACCGGCGGGGCCGGGCCGCTACCGGATGCACGACCTCGTCCGCCTCTACGCCCACGAACAAGCCGACGACATCGTCCAGGACAGCGATCGAGCGGCCGCCACCCGCCGCGCGTTACACCATTACCTCGCCACAGCCAGGACGGCCAGCCTTCTGCTCAACCCCACCTCCGTCATCGTCAGACACCTCCGCGCCGACCAGCCGGGCCTTGGCCTGGACACACCGCAGGAGGCGATCGACTGGATCGAGCTGGAGCGCGACAACCTCATCGCCGTCGCCCGGCAGGCCACCACCCGCACCGACGATCCCGGCACGGTCGAAGGCCTCGCCGCCAGTCTCAACAGACCCTTCAGCCACAGAGGCTGGCTCGCCGACCTGGCCGAGATCCACCACCAGGCCCTGCAGGTGGCCGTCCGCACTGGCGACTGGGCGGGCCAAGCCCGCGGGCACAACCAGTTGGGCAGCATCCACAAGAACCAAGGTCGCTTCGAGCCTGCGGTCGAGCAGTTCGAGCGTGCCCTCGTGTGCTGGGATCGAGCAGGTCTGCCCCTGCGTAAGGCGGGCACCCTCCACAACCTCGGCACGACCTACGGCAAGCTCGGGCGGTTCGACGACGCGCTTGCCACCCAGGACGAGGCGATGGCGACAGCGACAGCCAGCGGCCTGCGCGACTACCAAGCGATGATTTTCAACGGCCGGGCCGCGGTGCTGATCAGAATGGGCCGGCTGGACGACGCGATCGACGCGGGCCGAAAAAGCCTGGAGATCTGGGCGGAGTTCGACGATCCCCTCGGCGAGGCAACGGCGACCGACACGCTGGCCGATGCCTACCGACGCGCCGGCAGGCTCGATGAGGCCGAGGCCGGATACAGGAAGGCGGCCTACCTCCACCACAAGGCCGGTGCCCGCGCGCTGGAGGCCGTTTCTCTGTGGGGGCTCGGCGACACCCTGCACGATCTTGGACGGCAGGACGAGGCACGGAAGCGCTGGCACCAGTCAGCTCGGATTCTGCGTGACGTCCATCTCCTCACCGAGGAGGAGATGGAGGTCCTGCTCGCCCAGGACCTCCCTCAACCTCCCGACCCCGTCAAGCACTTGAGCGCGGGAGCGCGTTGATCAGATCGGTGATCGCCGTGTAGACGACCTGCTCGGAGAGGAACCTGCTCTTCGACTTGTCCTTGTCATAGACGTCGCCGCTGATGTCGACGGAGACGAAGTAGTCGCCAACCCGGGCGATCCCCCTCGGCGCCGCCGTGCCCGGGCGCATTCCGGAATGGATGCCAGAACCGCGCTTGGCGCGCCGTTGGCACCAAGCCCCGGATTCCGCCTCCCCTCGGGGAATCCGGGAGAGCGGCCTGGACAGAATCAGCAGATCCTGGGCCGAGGCGGCGCGAGTGTGCGTGTCATGGTGTGAAGCGGTAGCCCAGGCCCGGTTCGGTGATCAAGTGGGCCGGGTGGGTAGGGTCACGTTCGAGCCTCTTGCGGAGCTGGGCCATGTACTGGCGCAGGTAGTGGGTCTCCTTGACATTCTTGCTTCCCCACACCTCGGTCAGCAGGTAGCGCTGGGGAATGAGTTTGCCCGGGTTGCGCAGCAGGATCTCCAGGAGCTGCCATGCCGTGGGCGTCAGCCGCAGGCCGCCGGAGATCGTCTTGCTGGTCAGGTCCACCGTGTGGTCGCCGATCCGGACGCTGGCCAGTTCGGCCTCCTGGATGGCCGAGCGGTGGGAGACGGCGCGGACGCGGGCCGGCCGCGCAGCCCGTGGATGACGTCCACGCCGTCGATGTCGGGCAGGCCGGAAAACGAAAACAGGCGCCCGCCGATCGTAAGCGCCCGGGCCGTGATGCTAGGCGCCGTCCACCGCGGGCTTCGGCGCGGGATGCGTCCCCCGGTATACCTGGCAGGTGGCCGTCGATGAAGCGGACGGCGCGCTCGCCCACGACCGCCACGCTGGACTCGCGCGGCCCGGGGCAACGATGAAGGTCAGGAGTTCGGGCCGAGATGGCTGCGGCGTTCTTCCGCGGTCAGCTCGCGGGTACGGCGCGATCTGGCCAGTTCGAGCACCGTTCCGGCCGGGCCGCACACCTCGCAGGCGCGGGTCCGGACGAGGCTGCCGCCCAGACCAGTGACCAGCGGGCGACCGAGGATGATCTGCGGGCTCAACCCCCTGACGATCCGCGTACCGTCGGGGCTGAACGCCGCGAGACTGCCGGTCGCGCCCCAGCCGGTCAACTCCAGCGGTTCGCCGCCGCCTGTCGCCCGCCAGAGCCGCAGGTGGCCCGCGGGTTCGTTGGTGACCAGCCAGGTGCCGTCAGGGCTGAACCTCACTTTACGGACGGTGTTCTCGGCGCCCTGCAGCACGGCCGCGGGCTCGCCCCGGCCGCCGGTGTCCCAGAGCCGGATGGCGCCGTCCGCGGCCGCGGCGGCCAGTCGCAGCCCGTCTGGGCTGAAGGCGAGGCCGGTGATGTCCTCCACATGGCCGCGAAGAATCTTCGGCTCGCTCTTGCCGGTCAGGTCCCAGACGACGACGGTGTGGTCGTCACGGGCGTCGGCCAGTTTCATGCCGTCCGGGCTGAGTGCCACGTCGCCGTCGGCGCGGCCCGTGGGCCGGGCCTGCCAGCCGGTGAGCGCTGTCAGCCCGCCGGACGGGGAGATCTGCCACACCTGCGGTTCGGTGTCGAAGGCGCCCGCCACGATCCGCTTTCCATCGGCGCTGAACACCAGGCCGCCCGGGAGGCCGCGGAAGGGCGCGGGTGTGGTGACTGGCGCGCCGGCGGTGGTGAGGTCCCACAGGCTCAGGGTCCCGGCCCGGCCGATGCCCGCCATCCGCCGGCCGTCAGGGCTCAACGCGACGAGGTAGCCGGAATCACGCGGGCCGTGCACCTCGGCCGGGGTCGTGCCGCGCCATATCTTGATGCGGACGTCCCGCGGGCTGAGGAGTAAATCCGGCCCCGCGCTGACCGCCACCGTGCTCGTGTCAGCGCTGAGCGCCAGGGGCCTGCCCTCGCTCGGTGCCGGGTCGCCCGCCGTGATGTCCCACGTCCGCAGGGAGCCGTCCGCATCGACGCTGACCAATGACTTCCCGTCCGGGGTGAACGCCGCCCCGCGCGGATTCCCTTTCGGGCTGCGCAACACCAGCGGGTCGGCGTCGCTGCCCGTCGTCCAGACGCGGATCACGCCGTCGGCGCCGTAGGTCGCCATGCGATCCCCGGCCGCGGTGAACACCAGGCCGTTCAGCTTCGGGGCGTGGCCGGCCAGCTCGATCTGCGGGATCCAGTCGCCGGCCGACGCCTCCGTCGCGTCCCAGACACGGGGAACGTCGCCTTCGACGGTCGCGACCCATGGTCCGTGCGGGCTGACGGCCACCTGCTCCGGCTCACCGCGCGCGGCCGCGCGCTGCAGAACGGGCCGGTCCCGGGTCATGTCCCATAGTCGCAGCGGCGATCCGTTGCCCCCGGTGGCGAGCAGCCGGCCGCTGGGGCTGAACGAGACGCTCCTGACCGCGCGGCCGGGGACATTGAGCTTGACGGGCTTGGAGCGTCCCGGCTTCCAGATGCGCACGCCGTCGCTGTGCGCGCTCGCCACCCTGCCGTCCCGGCTGACGCTGACGCCGTGGACGCTACCGTCAACGGTCCCCAGAACCACGGGCGGACCGCTTGACGCCAGGTCCCACAGCACCAGTTCTCCTCCGGAGCCTCCGGTGACGAGTTGCCGGCCGTCCTCGCTGAACGCGGCGCTCAGGATGCCGTCCGTCCGATCCGCCTGGAGCACATGGCCGGCCCGGCGCGGTGCGGTACCGTCCAGGCTCCAGATCTCCAGGCCCGCCGGGCCCGACCCGGCGCCCCAGATCGCGATCTTTCGACCGTCCGGGGTGGCCGTCGTTCCTGTGACCCTGCGCAGGCCGACCGGGGTGGAGCCGCGCAGCCGGGAGTCTGCAGTGGCCTGGCGGAGCACGAGGTCGGCCTCCGAAGTGGGCTCCACCTCGTACGCCTCGATCGCCAACAGCAACGCCAGTTCCGGGTCTTGCTGGAGCTGGCGGCGCGCTTCGGCGGCCAGCCGTACCGAGGCGGCACGGTCGCGCTCGACGCCCCGGTTGCCTATCTGGACCAGGACGAGCGCGGCCAGCACGATGACCGCGACGGCGGCGACCGGCAGCCCGCCGAAGGCGAGACGGGTCCGGCGGCGGGCCCGGTCGCGCTCGGTCGCGCTTGAGCGGCAGGCCGCCAGGAAGGTTCGCTCCAGCTCGTTCAGCGGTACGAAGCTCGCCTCGCCGTCCCAGAGGGCGAGGCGAGTGCCGCGATACAGGTAGTCCTCGCCGCGCCCGTTGCGGTCCCACTCGGCCGCGTCAGACGTGAGCCGCTGGTGCCGCAGAAGGGTCTCACGGTCGGCGGTGAGCCATTCCCGCAGCCGGGGCCAGCTTGTGAGGAGCGCTTCATGCGCGATGTCGACCAGGTCCTGGTCCACGACGATGAGCCTGGCGGCGGCGAGCCGGTCGAGGACCGCGTCCAGCTCGCCGGCGAGTCCGATGCCGGCGAGCTCGTCCCGGTCGAGACCGCGGCGGGTGTCGGAGCTGCCCGAGCCCAGGGCGACGAGCCGCAGCAGCACGGCGCGGAGCAACTGCCGCTGGTCGTCTTCCAGATCGGCGTACAGGTGCTCAGCGGTCCGCGCGATCGCGCCGGACACGCCACCCACGGCCCGGTAGTCCGCCAGCGCCAGCGTGTCTCCCTGCTGCCTGCTCCACGTTTCGCGCAGCGCGTGCGCGACCATCGGGAGCGCCCCCGTCTGCTCGGCGGCCTCGGCCACCACGGTGACCACCAGATCCGGGTCCACGCTCAGCCCCGCCCGGCCGGCGGGTTCGGTGATGATGGCGCGCAGCTCCTGCTCGGACATGGGTCCGACCGGGAGGTGAACGCTGTCGAGGAGGGCTGCGGTCAGACCGGGATGCGACATGCAGCGCTCGTAGAAGTCGGTGCGGATCCCGATCACCAGCGCCGGGCCGTCCTGACCGCTGACGAGCTCGCTCAGCGCGTCGAGGAAGCCGGCGCGTTCCCGCTCGTCGGCGCAGAGCGTGAACGTCTCCTCGAACTGGTCGACGATCATCACGTCGGAGCCGTCAGCGTCGGTGGCGTGCAACCGGGACAGCGGGTGCGCACCCGGAGTGAGCAGCGTGACGGTAGTTCCGTCGGCGGTCAGCCGCGCGGCCAGCCCGGCCCGCAGCAACGAGGATTTGCCGCTGCCGGTGGCCCCGCGGACCACCGTCAGCGGTCCCTGCTTCACGGCCTTCAGCAGGACCTCGAGAAGGTCGTCCCGGCCGAAGAACAGGTCGGCGGCGTCGACGTCCAGCGGAAGCAGGCCGGGGTAAGGGCAACGGCGCTGCGACCGTTCGAGTTCGGCCGCGACCAGATGCCACTTCCGCTCCCATTCGGCGGGGTCGCCACCGCAGGCGACGGCGTACGCCAGTGTCGCCTCAAGAGTGGGCAGCCGCGTCCCGGTTGCCGCCTCGGCGAGGGTGCTCCGCGAGAAATGCGCGCGCTGCGCGAGTACGCGGTAGCTCGGTCGCCCGGCCTCGTCCCTGAGCCGGCGCAATTCCCAGGCGAGCCTTTCGACGGGACCGGCCAGCGGATCCACCGGCTGCTCGGGCCGCCCCAATGTTCACTCACCTCTTGTTGTCCGGAGCCTTTGCCGCGTTGTCCTGAACCCACGGAGGGCTATTTCGGACATCCCTGGGCCGCCTTAGACCTTAGATCTCCGGCACGACAAGAGGGGGCAAATCATGAGATTTCACGTACTGGGACCCTTGGAGATCCACATGGGGGATGGAGCCGTCGACGCCTACGTGAACCGGGCCGCGCTCCTGCGCGGCATGGGTGACAGCATCTACGTCCGGCGCGACGTCGAGGCCGGCCTGGCGCTCGCGCTGGCCGACCAGGACGGAGACCTGGACGCCCCCGTCCAGTTCTTTGACGTCCGCGCGGACGTTGCCGCGGTTGTAGAACACCTCGGGGGAGGGCGGGGGCCAGCCGGGCGGCCTGGTCGTAGTTGTTCAGCGCCTCGGTCAATCGCCCGAGGTGTCGGTGGAGGGCAGCGCGCTCGAAATAGGCGCGTGACTCGTTCGGGTCGACGGTGATGACCGCGGTGTAGTCGCCGATGGCCTGCT
The DNA here is from genome assembly GCF_044458585.1 of Nonomuraea sp. NPDC050451. Lineage (NCBI taxonomy): Bacteria > Bacillati > Actinomycetota > Actinomycetes > Streptosporangiales > Streptosporangiaceae > Nonomuraea > Nonomuraea sp. NPDC050451. Next base: position 47,416 of record NZ_JBITHZ010000058.1, on the reverse strand, counting down.
CGTGGTCGCCGGACTGAGCCCGGACGGCGGCCTGGTGCATAAGCATCACCAGCCGCAGCAGCGCGTGCTCGTCCGGGCGGCGGCTGGAGCGACGAGCAGGGCAATCGTCGCCAGGGGGACTTTGGAGCCGCTTGCTCACCCCAGAGGGCGCGGCGCTCAGTCGATGATCGCTGGGAAGTACGGGTCGGGCTCCCAGTCGTCCTCGACACCCGAATCCTCAGGGGCACTCCAGTCGTCCCACGTTGTCCGCCGAGCCGAGGAAGAGCTCCAGGTGCTCCAGCGCAGGGAGCTCGGAGGCCAGAACGCTGCGTACCACGACCGGATCCAGCCGGTGGGACTGAAGCGTCAGGCGGCGCGACGTAAACGCCGGTTCCTCGCGTACTCCTTTCCGTCCCGCTCGCCGGACCTGCGCCATCTGGCAGTCCTGGCACATTCCGGCTTTGTCAGGGCCGCTTGTCACCCTTCCCGGCACCACCCGGATCGGGCTGCCCTCAGCTCCGCTTCCCTGCTGCGACAGGGCAGGCGATGAAGGTCTCTCACCTCCACTCGAATCAACAGCGCCTCACGGCGCACTCGACGACGCGTGAATACTGGATCAGGCACACATTCCGCGAGTGGGCCATCAGTCCGCCAGTAAGACGCGCTTGCGGAGCCGGTCGTGGTTGGCGCGGCCGTGCATCTGCCTCTTGATCGTTTTGACGCGGTTGACGTGCCCTTCGCCGGGGCCGGAGCTGTAGGGCAGGGTGCGGCCGGCGGTGACGGCGTCCTGGTCACGGCGCAGGCCGGCGACGAAGGAGTGCAGCTCAGGAAGGTCGTCGGCGAGGACCGCGGTCATCCAGGCGTCGAGCTGCCGGCCACGGTGGTGCGTCATCATCTCGGCGAAGTGCCGGACACACGCAACTCAGCGATCAGGAAACGATCTTGGCTGCCCGGAGCCGGAGTACCCGCGCCGGAGGCGTGCAGTGAAGGCCGGCCCCGCGGCCGCGCACGCGTGCGCTGATGAGCCCTGAGTTCCGCAACGCCATCAGAGCATCAAGGGCATCTACGCCGACGCGTGGACACCACGTGAGCTACGACACAGCTTCGTATCACTGCTCCCCGATGATGGCGGCCTATCCATAGACGAGATCGCAAAACTGTGCGGACACGCCAGCACATCCGTGACCGAAACTGTCTATCGACACCAGATCCGGCCCGTCATCCAAACCGGCGCCCTGGCCATGGATCGCATCTTCAACGACATCACGGACGCCTAGCGGTCCAGCAGCATGTCACTCAGAAGATCAAAAGGCCGCTCCCGATCACTCGGAAGCGGCCTTTGACCTGGGTGGAGATGAGGGGATTCGAACCCCTGACCCCTTCGATGCGAACGAAGTGCGCTACCGGACTGCGCTACATCCCCAAGGACTCGACCAGGTTAGCAAACTCTGAGGGGTCCTCGCGCCACCGTTTCAGTCACCCACCGCCCGCTTGGGCGGTTCGGCGTACTGATCGAAGAGGACGTCCGCATGCAGCGCCGTGAGATCGATGACCTCAGCCTGGGCGGCCGCCTCCGCGGCCCGCCGCCGCTCGCGTGCTCGCCGCAGGCGCTCAGCGCGTGCCTGGCGGGCCCGTTCGCGGCGTTCCCTATCGACCTGTACGGCGATGCGGAGAAACGCCATGTACGCGAACATGATGACGACCGAGGGAGCCACGCCCCACCACGGGATCATCTTGACCGCGGCCGTCACGACAGAGGCCAGCACCAGCAGTGTGGTGAAGAACAGCAGCCGCCGCCGGCGGGCCACGATGATGGCGCGGCGCCGGAGCCGGAACTGGCGTACATCGACCTTCTCGACCTCGGCAGGAGCCGACCCGTCGTCCTCGTCCGCGTCCGATGGGTCCAGGTTGTCGAGATCGGGAAGCTGGTGTTCGCCGGTGTAGTGCTCTTCGAGCTCGGCCAGTTCGGCCAGGTTCGTCTTGTCTTTGCGCAGCCACATCGGGATCAGGACGCAAAGCCACATCACGACGATGACCAGATAGAGGAAGGCGCTGCTCATGGGCACCTCCGGGCAGCACAAAGACGCGAGTGTGCTCGTCGCGCCTTCAATGTGCTCACGTCACGCACCGTAAGACCGCGTGTCACTAATTGACGAGCATTCGGTGCGGTGTGTCGCGAGATCGTCAAACCTCTTCGACGGAAGGCCCCCCGTGAGCCGCTGACTCACGCGCGCGACGCCACTGCACGAGCAGGCCGCCAGGAATGTCCTCAGCGGTCAGCGCGTAGCAAATGTGGTCGCGCCAGGCTCCGTCGATGTGGAGTTGGCGCCGCCGAATGCCTTCTTCCCGGAATCCGAGCTTCTCAACCACCCGACGGCTGGCTTGATTCTCGGGGCGGATGTTCGCTTCCAGCCGATGCAGCCCCGTGGTGAAGAAGCAATGATCAACGGCCATGGCGAGGGCGGTGGGGGTGATCCCCTTCCCGGCGAGCGCCCCGTCGATCCAGTAGCCGACCTGGGCGGAACGGGCGGCGCCCCACACGATCGCGCCCACGGTCAGCTGCCCCGCGAAGCGCCCGCCGTACGTGATCACCCACGGCATCGCCAGGCCCTGCCGGGCCTCGCGGCGCAGGGTGCCGACCATGGAGACGTACGGGCCGAGCCCGGTCCTGAACAGTGGTGTCTCGGGATTGCTGGGCTCCCAGGGACGTAGCCAGTCGGCGTTTCGCAGCCGGGTCTCGCGCCACACGCGCACGTCGCTCAGCCGCAGCGGCCGGAGGCTTACCGGACCTTCGTTCAGGGTCACCGGCCAGCCACGAAGTCGATCCACAGTCTCATCATCCCCCCATCGGGCACGATGTCGCCACGCATCACAGAATCGCGATCAGCGCGGGTGATCGCCGCCCCGGATCTGATCGACCGCGTGCCGGAGAATCGGCGCGAGTACGGCGACGCCATCGCGTACGCCCCCCGACGATCCCGGCAAATTAACGATCAAGGTGCCGCCCGCCTGCCCGGCCAGCCCTCTGGACAGAATCGAGGTCGGGACCTTTTCCCGATTCGCCAGCCGAATGGCCTCGGCTATACCAGGAATTTCCCGAGAAATTACTCTGGCCGTCATCTCCGGGGTGAGATCCATGGGCGTCAACCCGGTGCCCCCGGTGGTCACGATGACGTCGTAGCCCTGCGCCAGCCCGTCACGGAGCGCTGCTTCCACCGGCTCCCCGTCGGGCACCACCAAGGGGCCCTCCACGACCTCGCAGCCCGCATCGCGCCGCAGCAGGTCCACGAGTAGCGGCCCGGATTTATCCGCATAAACCCCGGCCGACGCCCGGTTCGACACGGTGATCACGAGCGCGCGGATCATTCCGGCTCCCTGGTCCAGCGGCCGGTCTTGCCGCCCAGCTTCTCCTCCACCCGCACATCGGTGATCACCGCGGCCGGATCGACCGCCTTGACCATGTCGATCAGCGCCAGCGCGGCCACGGAGACCGCCGTCAGCGCCTCCATCTCCACGCCGGTGCGGTCTGCCGTCTTCACCCGGCAGGTGATCGCCACGCCCCAGTCCTCGACGTCCAGCGTGACCTTCACGCCGTGCAACGCGATCGGATGGCAGAGCGGGATCAGGTCGGGCGTCCGCTTCGCCCCCATGATCCCCGCGATCCGCGCCACGCCCAGCGCGTCGCCCTTGGGCACCTCGCCGGACCGCAGCAGCTCCACGACCTCGCGCGACAGCAGCACCCGCCCGGTCGCCGTGGCGGTGCGAGCCGACACGTCCTTGGCGGAGACGTCGACCATGCGCGCGGCCCCGGTCTCATCCACATGGGTCAGCCCCGAGTCGCTCACAGCCGGATCACCTCGACAGTCGCCCCCTCGGGCATCTCGGTCACGTCCTCCGCCACCACGATCAGCGCGTTCGCCGAGGCCAGGGCGGCGAGCTGATGGGAGCCCTGCCCGTGCACCGGCGACACCGTGCCGTCCGAAGCCAGCACGCCGCGCAGGAACGAGCGCCGCCCGGCAGGCGAGCGCACCGGCCCGGTCAGGCGGGCGGTCACCGATTTCGGCATGTCCGCGGAGAGCCCGCGCATCTTGTCGAGCGCCGGACGTACGAACAGCATGAAAGACACAAAAGACGACACCGGGTTGCCGGGCAGCGCGAAGATCGGCACCTGGTCCTCCCCCAGCACGCCGAACCCCTGCGGCATCCCCGGCTGCATCGCCACCTTCTCGAACCGGACCGTTCCCAGGGGTGACAGAGCCTCCTTGACCGGCTCGTACGCCCCCATGGACACGCCACCGCTGGTGATGATCGCGTCGGCCCGCATCAGGTGGGTGTCGAGCCGATCGAGGAGTACGCCCGGATCGTCCCCGACAGACCCCGCTCGGAACCCCTCACCTCCGGCCTCCCGCACGGCGGCGGTCAGCGTGAAGCTGTTGGAGTCCCAGATCTGCCCGGGAGCCAGGGGGCCACCCGGCTCGACCAGCTCCGCGCCCGTCGAGATGACGACGACCCTGGGCCGCGGCCGCGCCCAGATCCGCCGCCGTCCCACCCCGGCGATGATCCCGAGCTGGGCGGGCCCGATCACCGTGCCCGGCTTGAGCACGACCTCGCCGGCCTGCACGTCCTCCCCCGCCCGCCGGATCGCGTTGCCGGCGCTCACCGGGCGGGAGATCTGTACGGTGACCGTCCCTCCGTCCGTCCACTCCACCGGCACCACGGCGTCGGCCCCGGCCGGCATGAGAGCGCCGGTCATGATCCGTACGGCGTGCCCGGGCCCCACGGCCCGCAGCTCCACGGACCCGGCCGCCACATCGTCCGTCACCGGCAACGTAACCGGAACATCCGAAATATCGGCAGCCCGTACGGCATAGCCATCCATGGCCGAGTTGTCGAACGGCGGCAGCGGCACCGGCGAGACCACCTCCTCGGCCAGCGTCGCCCCCAGCGCCTGCTCCAGCTCCAGCTCCAGCGGCGCCAGCGGACGAACAGTGGCCAGGATCTCAGCCAGATGCTCGTCAACCGATTTCATCGAGGAACTCCCGCAGCCACGGCACGAAATCGGGCGCCAGGTCCTCCCGGTCCGCCGCGAACTTCACCACCGTCCGCAAATAGTCAAGCTTGTCGCCGGTGTCGTACCTGCGGCCTCTGAACAGCACCCCGTGCACGGGCCCGCCGTCCCCGGATCCGCGCCCGGCGAGCGTGCGCAGCGCGTCGGTGAGCTGGATCTCGCCCCCACGGCCCGGCGGCGTGTTCTCCAGCACCTCGAACACCGCCGGGTCGATCACGTAGCGCCCGATGATCGCCCAGTTGGACGGCGCCTCGTCGGCCGGCGGCTTCTCCACCAGGTCGGTCACGCGTACGACGTCGTCGGCGGCGGTCGCCTCGATGGTGGCGACGCCGTACAGGGAGACCTGCTCCTTGGGCACCTCCATCAGCGCGATCACGCTCCCCCCGAACGTGTCACGCACCTCGATCATGCGCTTGAGCAGCGGATCGCGGTAGTCGATCAGGTCGTCGCCGAGCAGGCAGGCGAAGGGGTGGCCGCCGACGTGCTGCTTGGCGCAGAGCACCGCGTGGCCGAGCCCCTTGGGCTCGCCCTGACGTACGTAGTGGAGCGTCGCCAGCGAGGCCGGCTCGCGCACCTGGGACAGCCGGTGCTCGTCGCCCTTGGCCTCGAGGGCCTCCTCCAGCTCGAACGCGCGGTCGAAGTGGTCCTCGATGGAGCGTTTATTCTTGCCGGTGACCATGAGCACGTCGAGGAGCCCAGCGGAGGCTGCCTCCTCGACGACATACTGGATCGCGGGCTTGTCGACGATGGGCAACATCTCCTTCGGTGTCGCCTTGGTCGCCGGAAGAAACCGGGTGCCCAGACCCGCGGCGGGCACGACGGCTTTCGTCACAGGGTCGAAGTCAGCCATGAGTAGACCCTAGTGGAGGTATCTGTGGACAAGCTGAACCTGCGTCGTGAGCTGAGCTCGGCACGTGCCTCCCTCTCCCCCGAACAACAGCGGGCAAACTCCATCAAGATCCGCGAAACGCTGCTCGACCAGCCGTGGGTCCAGATGGCCGGTCTCGTGGCCTGCTACTGGTCAACGGGGTCGGAGCCGGATACGCACGGGCTCGTGTTCGCTCTCTGGAAACATGGAGCCACCGTTATCCTCCCCATCCTGCTTGAGGACAATGACCTGGATTGGGCGGTGTACGACGGGCCGGACTCGCTCGCCCCGGGCCGCTTCGGGATCATGGAGCCGGTCGACACCCGCCGCGGCGTCGACGCGATCCGCACCGCCGCCCTCGTGATCGTCCCGGCCCTGGCGGTGGACAGGACGACGGGTGTACGTCTGGGACGGGGCGGCGGCTCGTACGATCGTGCCCTGGCCAGGGTGGGCCCCAATGTCCCGACCGTCGCTCTGCTGCACGACGGCGAGCTGATCGACGGCATCCCGGCGGAGCCTCATGACCGGCACGTCCGTTTTGCCGCGACCCCAGAGGGACTCACTAGGCTTATGTGACCGCAGGTACGAGAGGGGGCCAGATGACACTGGATGTCTGGCTTCTTCTTGGCGCCGCGATTGTCATCGCCGCCATCGCGTCCGTACGCGTCGCGCACCGCACCGGCCTGCCCAGCCTGCTCGTGTACCTCGGCTTCGGCCTGGTCCTGGGCGAGGCCGGGTTCGGGATCCCCTTCGACAACCCGCAGCTCGCCCAGCAGATCGGACTGACGGCGCTGGCGGTGATCCTGGCCGAAGGTGGACTTACCACGAACTGGTCCCATGTGCGCCGTTCAGTGCCCTTGGCCCTGATCCTGGCGACCGTCGGCGTGGCGGTCAGCATCGTCGTGGTGGCACTGGTCGTACAGACGCTTCTCGGGATGGACCAGACGACGGCGCTGATCCTCGGCGCGGTGCTGGCCTCCACGGACGCCGCCGCCGTCTTCTCCGTGCTGCGCAGGCTGCCGCTGCCGCCCCGGCTGGCGGGCGTGCTGGAGGCCGAGTCCGGCTTCAACGACGCCCCCACGGTGATCGCCGTGGTGCTGCTCAGCGGGGCGGGGCGCTCCTCGGCGTCCCTGGGAACGTTCCTTCTCGAGACCTCGGTCGAGCTGATCATCGGTGCCGCGGTCGGCCTGGCCGTCGGCCCCGCGGGCGCGTACGCGCTGCGCCGCGTCGCGCTCCCCGCCTCCGGTCTCTATCCGCTCGCCGTGCTTTCGCTCACATTCGTCTCGTACGGCGGGGCCGTGCTGCTGCACGGCTCGGGGTTCCTGGCCGTCTACCTGACGGCGTTGATCCTGGGCAATTCGCGGCTGCCGCACCGGGCGGCGACCAGGGGGTTCGCGGAGGGGGCCGCGTGGCTGGCCCAGATCGGGCTGTTCGTCATGCTCGGCCTGCTGGCCAGCCCCCAGGAGATGCCGTCGTCCATCGTGCCCGGCCTGATCGCCGGCACCGTCCTGGTGCTCCTGGCGCGGCCGCTCTCCGTCATGACGAGCTCGCTGCTGTCCTGGGCGCTGCGCGTCGGCAGGGTGAGCTGGCGCGAGCAGGCGTTCCTGTCGTGGGCGGGGCTGCGCGGCGCGATCCCGATCGTGCTCGCCACCATCCCCTGGGCGTCGAACGTGGAGGGATCCAAGGAGATCTTCAACGAGGTCTTCGTGATCGTCATCGTGTTCACGTTGCTGCAGGGGCCGACGCTGCCGTTCGTGGCCCGGCTGCTCGGGGTGGCGGCGCCCGGCGAGGCGCACGACCTGGAGGTCGAGGCGGCGCCGCTGGAGGAGCTCAAGGCGGACCTGCTGCAGGTCAGGGTGCCTCCCGGCTCGCGGCTGCACGGCGTGGAGATCTTCGAGCTCCGCCTGCCCGCCGGGGCGCAGGTGACCCTGATCGTGCGTGACGGCAAATCCTTCGTCCCCACCGGAAATACCAGGATCAGGGTGGACGACCAGATCCTCCTGGTCACCACCGCCTCCTGCCGTGACCAGGTCGAACGCCGCCTGCGCGCCGTGAGCCGCAGCGGAAAGCTGGCGGGCTGGTACGGAGAGCGGGGACTGGAATAGGCGTTTGACCTAATCGGTTACCATTAGCAGTCGCATCCCTCGAGTGCCAGACCTTAAGGAGGAGCGCGTGCCGACGTACCAGTACGCCTGCAACGACTGCGGCGAGCAGCTTGAGGTCGTTCAGAAGTTCACCGACGACGCGTTGACGATCTGCCCTGCTTGCGAGGGGAACCTGCGCAAGGTCTTCTCGGCCGTCGGCATCGTGTTCAAGGGGTCGGGCTTCTACCGGACCGACAACCGCTCGTCGTCGACCTCGACTTCCACGACGTCCTCTTCTTCCTCGTCGTCGAAGCCCGCGGAGAGCAAGCCCTCGGACACGAGTTCGTCCACCCCTGCCGCCGCCCCCGCCGCAGCCTCCAGCTGACCTTCCCGTCAGCCACCGCGGCCTCCCTTTCTCAGTAGCGCCCCCCAGGACCCGGCTGCGCAGCGTCAACCGCCGCGGCCACGGGCACCTGGGCGGGTTCGCACGTGCGGCCGCACGCTCGTCACGCGGATTCGCGCACCAACGCGTCGGACCCGCGCCATCCACCGCCGCGGCCACGTGCATGGGTCGGACCCACATGCACGCGTCTCCCTCGCGGCCCGCATCCGTGCACGACCGCGGCGAGACACACGCATCGGGCCACGCCCACCCCTCGCGCGGGCCCACATCGACCTCCATCCGCGCACCGCCGCGGCCGCACATGCCTCGGAACCGCCCCACCCCTCACACAGGCCGATACCGGACCCCGCGCGCCGCCTCGCACAGGCCCAGATCACCCCCTCAGCCGGGCCCACGCTCGCGTGCCACTGCAGCCCCGACGCAGATCTCCCGCCCGCGTGTGCACCGTTGCCAACGCCAGACATCCGGCCCCGGCCCCCCACTCTCAGGGATCCTGGATCCCCACGCGCCAGCCATCCCCGCCCGCTGATGCGCAAAGCCGGACGGCAGCCGCCCAAACCTCAGGATGCCCTTGAGCTTCCGGCCCCTGGGCGCCCATCCCCTTAGGCCTTGAGAGCCGAAATCGAGTTATCCACAGAACGGAATTCGGCTCGCCCTGGCCCGTCCCCGATCCGGCTACTCTCTCGGCCATGGTCACTCGCGCAGACATCGGCGTCATCGGCGGTTCCGGCTTCTACTCGCTGCTCGACGACGCGGAAGAGATCAAGCTCTCCACACCCTACGGCCCCCCGAGCGACGTCGTCACGGTCGGACGCATCGGCAAGCGTTCGGTGGCGTTCATCCCCAGACACGGACGGGACCACCGTTTCCCGCCGCACCGCATCCCCTACCGCGCCAACCTCTGGGCCCTGCGCATGCTCGGCGTCCGTCAGGTGCTCGCCCCCAGCGCCGTAGGCTCCCTGAGAGCCGAGTACGGCCCAGGCGCCATGGTCATCCCCGACCAGCTCGTAGACCGCACCTCAGGCCGCGTCCAGACGTACTACGACGTGGACGGCGCGGTCCACGTCTCCTTCGCCGACCCCTACTGCCCGTCAGGCCGTGCCACCGCGGTGGAGACCGCCCGCTCGACCGGCTGGGAGACCGTCGACGGCGGCACCCTGGTGGTCATCGAAGGCCCACGCTTCTCGACGCGGGCGGAGTCCCAGTGGTTCGCGGGCAACGGGTGGTCGATCGTCGGCATGACCGGCTTCCCCGAGGCCATCCTGGCCCGTGAGCTGGCCCTCTGCTACACCTCGCTCTCCCTGGTGACCGACCATGACGCCGGGGTCGAGGCCGGTCAGGGCGTCACGCACGACGAGGTCCTGGAGTTCTTCGCGCAAAACGTCACCCGCATGCGCACCTTGGTGGCGGAGACCGTACAAGCCCTCCCAGAAGAGCGCAGCTGCCAGTGCGGGGCGGCTCTTGACGGCATCAAGCTCCCCTTCGAGCTGCCGTGATCCGGGCCTGGCTGATCCGCTACGGCCGTCGTCGCCGCCTCGCCGCGGCGGCGCTGGCCGCCCTGGCCGTCCTGTCGGCCTTCATCGCCACCCGCCCCGAGCCGGCACCCACGGTCCTGGTGGCGGCCCGCGACCTGTCTCCCGGCCCTCTCGCCCCTGGCGACCTGACCCCTGCGGCCCTCAACCATCCACCCACAGGTGCCGTACGCGCAGCTGCGGCGGGCCAGGTGCTCGCGAGCCCCATGCGCAAGGGCGAGCCGCTGACGGATGTCCGCCTTCTCCATTCGTACCGGCTCCCGCCGGGCATGGTCGCCACCCCGGTCCGCATCGCCGACGCCGCGACCGCGAGCCTCCTCACCCCGGGGGCCACGATCACCGTCCTGGCGGCCCGGGAGGAAATCCATCCGGCCCACGCGGTAGCCGAAGACGTACGGATCATCACGATCCCCCAGTCGGCCAAAACGACGAGCGAAACCCACGGCGCCTTGATCGTGTTAGCCACCACTCCGACCCAGGCCGCCGAACTCGCCTCCGCCCAGACGACCGGCCGCCTTTCGATCACTATCAAGGCTAACCCGCTGTAATCGCTCAGCTACGCTTTTCTCATGAGCGGATTCAAGAGGTTCCTCATGCAGGGGAACGTCATCGACCTGGCCGTGGCGGTCGTCATCGGGGCGGCCTTCAACTCGATCGTGCAGTCGTTCGTGGCCGACCTCCTCACCCCGCTGATCTCGGCGTTCGGCGGCCTGCCCGACTTCTCCTCACTCAAGGTCACGGTCGGCCGGTCCAACTTCATGTACGGCAACTTCATCAACGCGGTCATCTCGTTCCTGATGGTCGCCACGGTGGTCTACTACCTGCTGATGAAGCCGTACACGCATCTCAAAGACCGCAGTGCCGCCAAGATCGGGTCGAAGACCCGCGACTGCCCCGAATGCCTGTCGGAAATCCCCAAGGCCGCGTCCCGCTGCGCCTTCTGCAGCTCACAGGTCGCGTAGGGGCGCTAGAGCAGCGAATCGATCTTGGGATCGTACTCCCAGTGCCATGGCTCGAACGGGCTGCTGTAGGCCCAGGAGGGATGGAACCACCCATACCTCTTCGAGTTCTTCTCCATCCAGACGAACTCCGCCGACCCGGACCTCTCCACCCCTCCACACAGGTCCACGGCCAACCCGAGCCCGTGGTTGCTCCGCCCCGGCACGGCGGCGAACCCCGGCCGCCGGTAGTAGACCGACTGCTGCTCGGCCAGGCTCCGATAGGCGTCGGTGACGCACATGTTCTTCCCGAACCGCTTCCGATAGGCCTCGTTCAGGCTCACGAACGCGATGGTGGCGTCGGCCCTCAGGCTGAAACCCTTCTGCTGCAGCGGACAGAGCATGCTCTTCGGAATCAGCCCGTTGGGATAGTCGTTGGCCGTCGCCGCCCGCAACGGATTGCATCCCAGCGCCGCCCGCCCGACCTTGTCGATCTTGATGCCCATCTTCACGAGCGCGGCGGTCAACGACTTCACGATCTTGTCGGAACGCTGCCGGAGCGTGTCCACCTCGGCCGCCAGCTGCGCCTCGGCCAGCAGGTTGCCCGCCCGCAGTTCCTGCGCCTCCGCGGCCAGCCCCTCGGCCTGCTTGTACAGCGCGCTGGTCTGCTCGACGGCCTGCTGCCGTACGGAGACGATCTGAGTCACGTCGCTGAGCGCCCGAAGCGTGGTCTCATCCGCGGTCCCGGACAGGAACGGCACGATCCCGTCCGCCATGATCGGCTGCTCGTACAGCAGCTCGGCCATCTGCGACACCGGCTGCCGCATCACCGCGACCCGCCGCTCCAGATCCTGCAGAGCCGACAGCTTCGTCTTCAGCTGCCTCTCGGAGGCGGCGATGTCCGACCGCCGCTTCTCCAGGGCCTTGGTGGCGTCCTCGAGCTCCTTGGCCGACCGCTCGGCCTCTTTGCGCAGCTCCGCCAGGTCGCCCGGAGCCTGCCGCTCCTGCTTCTGCACGACCTGCGCCTGAGCGCGCCCCTGCCCGGAAGGCACGAAAAGAGAAGCCACCGCCATGACTACCGCGATCAGACCCGCTGATCGAGGGGCTGGCACCTTCGACTCCTCCGTTTGCAAACTCGTTACCTGGGTCAGGCACGCACGTTACTACAGCCCCCCGAGTGCCCGGACCGAACTCGGGAGAGCTGTTATGAGACAAAAAGCGCACTCTGTCCGCCCACCCCCACAACCAGGCAGATCCCACCACCCAAAACAGGGCCTATCAGATGCCAGGCACCAAACTCCCACCAACCCTCAACCCCACCCCTTCCTCCTCCTCACGGCACACATCCCACAACCAGGTGTCCACCCACTCCCCCGAACACCCAACCTGAGTCTGAGTCCGCACCGGAGCCGGCGTAACGGGCTCCTCCACCCGCGGCGCCAAATCCTCAACAGGCGGCACCGCCGGGACAACAGCCCGCGGCCGACTCACCACCCGCACAGGAGCCGGCACACTCCCCTCGTACAGCCGATCCGGATGCGCCGGAGCCCGCACCACCACCGGCCCAAACCCCATCCGCACGACCCGCTCCCGAACCACCGCCGGGACACTCCCCTCAAACCCCCGCATCTCCCCAGCCAACAACCCCCCAGCAAGGATCGCCGGCGCCAACAACGCCCCGAACAACACGACAGGCCGCCGCCGCGCCTGCTTGCATCGCCTCCTGGTCACAGGCAGACGCTATCGACGCCGGATCCGCAAGATTCCGTCCACTTGTCATGCCTTTACCGCAGCTCAGAGCACCCATAACCAACCCCACCAAACTCACCCCTGCTCCACGTCCCACGCAGTGCCAGACTTTCGCTAGGCTTACGAGAGTCCGCCTCCGTAGCTCAGGGGATAGAGCACCGCTCTCCTAAAGCGGGTGCCGCAGGTTCGAATCCTGCCGGGGGCACCAGGCCCGACCAGCAACAAAGCGCCCTTGACCAGCGGAAACGCGAGTCAGGGGCTTTTTGATGTGTCCGGCGGTGTGCGGTTGTGGGTGATCGCTTGCGGATGATCGTGCCAAATACGTGCGCACGGCTGACGGCATGCAACGCTCTTGCCGAGCCCCTCCCCCAACCACTTGCGATCATCACCTTTTCGCAAGCCATCCCGGGAGTCCACAATGTCCGATTCCACAAAAGTGCTTCAGAACGGCCCCTTTCGCCGCTGGACACGCAGGTCAGCGAGACTGCTCCCCGCGCACGAGGGGATGATCCCGCGGTCATCCCCTCGGGGTGCCACTCCTCGACCTGCTCCCCGCGCAGGCGGGGATGATCCCGCCCGCGACGACGAAGAGGTGGATGACACCTCGTGCTCCCCACGCACGCGGGGATGATCCCTGGTCACTGCACGATCTTCTCGCCGCTCAGGAGTGCTCCCCGCGCACGCGGGGATGATCCCAAGACTGACGCCCTCACGCGGGCCTGGCGGACGTGCTCCCCGCGCACGCGGGGATGATCCCGGCAAAGTCGCGGTTCTGCTGACGCAGAGTCGGTGCTCCCCGCGCACGCGGGGATGATCCCATGCTCGGGCTGCGCATGCTGTCCAAGATCTCGTGCTCCCTGCGCACGCGGGGATGATCCCCCCGGCAACCCCAGATGCCCTTCTTTCGACCTGTGCTCCCCACGCACGCGGGGATGATCCCGACAGGGGCATTGAGCCCTTGACCGTTGTTATGTGCTTCCCGCGCACGCGGGGATGGTCCCGCCGGCGGCAAGGACGGCGGGCCCGTCCCGGCGTGCTCCTCGCGCATGCGGGGATGGTCCCGTCCCGTCAAGGAGGATCAGGCCCGCGTCATGGTGCTCCTCGCGCACGCGGGGATGGTCCCGCGGCGGTCTGATCAAGGGGATCATCACCGTGTGCTCCCCGCGCACGCGGGGATGGCCCCAACGTCGCGACCAACCTCGGGGCGGGCACGAAGTGCTCCCCGGCACCTGCGGGGATGATCCCCGCAGGTGCCGGTACAGCCCGTCGTCGTGCAGGTGCTTCCCGCGCACGTGGGGATGGTCTTGCATGGAGGATCCGTCGCAGAGGGTTCGGGGATGTTCCCCGTGCACACGGGGACGGCCACATCTTGCGGGGAGTGGAGCCAAGTTGCCTGCTACCCCGCCGATGATGCAGCCTGGGACGACTGAATCAGCAGCTTGATAACCAGAATGTCCGCTATGCCCTTTTCTGTGGAAGTGCTCAATTCTGAGCCCAATCGTGGACAACGTCGCAGGTCGGCGAGAGTGCTCCCCGCGCGGGGATGATCCCGTGCGCCTGCGTCCCCAGGCGCACGGAGTGCTGTGCTCCCCGCGCACGCGGGGATGATCCCGACGGGCATGCAATCCTCCCTCCATTACCGGTGTGCTCCCCGCGCACGCGGGGATGATCCCTGGCGGCGCCGGTGCCGGCTCACGGTTCGGCCGTGCTCCCCGCGCACGCGGGGATGATCCCTGCAGGTTGCGCTGCTCGATGTTCTGGTACGTGTGCTCCCCGCGCACGCGGGGATGATCCCGTTGACGACGACATCGCGGCCGAGTTCCTCACGTGCTCCCCGCGCACGCGGGGATGATCCCATGCGGGCCCGCCGCGTTCTGCTCTGGCACCTGTGCTCCCCGCGCACGCGGGGATGATCCCGCCAAGGCGATCTCGGCCAGCTCGGGGACGATGTGCTCCCCGCGCACGCGGGGATGATCCCGGCGCAACCGTCCGAGACAGGATCTTCCTCAGGTGCTCCCCGCGCACGCGGGGATGATCCTCGGGTGAGCCACGGCATGGTCAGCCTCCTGCCGTGCTCCCCGCGCACGCGGGGATGGTCCCTGGGGCTTGGCAGAGGAGTAGTTTCCCGCGTTGTGCTCCCCGCGCGCTTGGGGATGATCCCGTCGCCGCCTCGATCAGGCCCTCGCCGCCCCGGTGCTCCCCGCGCACGCGGGGGTGGTCCTACGGAGAAGGGGCGGGCCAACCGAGAGGCCTTGTGCTCCCCGCGCACGCGGGTATGGTCCCTTCTCCTGCGACTCCCGCTCGGGCGCAAGTTTGTGCTCTCCGCGCACGCGGGGATGGTCCCGGTGACCTGCGTGAGGAACAGGAGGAGGCGAAGTGCTCCCCGCGGCACGCGGGGATGGTCCCCAGGCGTTCATGGCCACATGCGAGAAGATCGGGTGTTCCCCGCGCACGCGAGGATGGTCCCAGCCGACCTGTCGCCATGTAGGAGACGATCGTGTGCTCCCCGCGCACGCGGGGATGGTCCCATGTCGTCGGTGTCGGCAGCTTCCCGGCCGATGTGCTCCCCGCGCACGCGAGAACGGTCTTGTCGGCTGCTCCCGGCCAGACCCCCGGATGCCCTATCTGCGCACGCTGGATGGCCTTGCTTCGCCGCTCTGGGTCAGCGCAATGATCGCATGCTCCCTGGGCACACAGGACGAGTCCGTTTGGGCGAGCCAGAGTTGCCTGCTTGCGAGCGCAGCAACAGCCCGACCAGATTAGCTGTGCCAAATACGTGCGCACGGCTGACGGCATGCAACACGCTTGAACCCCTCCACCAACCACTTGTGATCATCACCCTTTCGCAAGCCATCACGGGAGTCCGCAATGTCCGATTCCACAAAAGTGCTTCAGAACGGCCCCCATCGCCGCTAAACACGCAGGTCAGCGAGAGTGCTCCCCGCGCACGCGGGGATGGTCCCGCGGATTTGACCTGCTTGTTCGTGGCCGCGGCGTGCTCCCCGCGCACGCGGGGATGGTCCCGGCCGCGCGGTGCGCGCCAGGGGCGCGTACATGTGCTCCCCGCGCACGCGGGGATGGTCCCATGATCCGAGCGATGGTGGACGAGTACGTGGAGTGCTCCCCGCGCACGCGGGGATGGTCCCGTCGGCGACATCATCATGCCCGGCGCGTTCTCGTGCTCCCCGCGCACGCGGGGATGGTCCCGAGCTGACCGACAACCGGGAGAAGCGGCATGAGTGCTCCCCGCGCACGCGGGGATGGTCCCGGGCCTCGGCCGCACCGCAGCCGACGCCCTGTGTGCTCCCCGCGCACGCGGGGATGGTCCCAGGTCGAGGTCGTACTGCACCGCGATCGTGGTGTGCTCCCCGCGCACGCGGGGATGGTCCCCGGATCCAGCCCATCGGCCCGGCGGGCGCCTAGTGCTCCCCGCGCACGCGGGGATGGTCCCATCGCCAGCAGCGGCTACACCCCCGTCCAGGCGTGCTCCCCGCGCACGCGGGGATGGTCCCGCGGTCATCTCCGGGGCGTGGCCAGTCGAGCCGTGCTCCCCGCGCACGCGGGGATGGTCCCTACGTCGGCATGAGCCGGGGCAGCCTGGAGAAGTGCTACCCGCGCACGCAGGGATGGTCCCTGGAGCACTACGAGGCACGTCGTCCAGGTCGTGTGCTCCCCGCGCACGCGGGGATGGTCCCGCGCCCAAATGGGCACAGGTGGCCGACGTCCTGTGCTCCCCGCGCACGCGGGGATGGTCCTCGGATGGCGACCGACAACGGACTCGCGAAGGGGTGCTCCCCGCGCACGCGGGGATGGTCCCGGCCGGAACACCTGCTCGGGGCCCAGGTTCGCGTGCTCCCTGCGCACGCGGGGATGGTCCCCACGACGATCTCGCGGACGCTGATATCTGCGGGTGCTCCCCGCACGCGGGGATGGTCCCGTGGCGCCGTCCGTCAGCGGGATCCACGTGCAGTGCTCCCCGCGCACGCGGGGATGGTCCGACGTGGCGTCCTTGTCCTCGATTTCGCAGCTGTGCTCCCCGCGCACGCGGGGATGGTCCCGCACGTAGGCGAGCCCAGGTTCCGCCAGGCTGGTGCTCCCCGCGCACGCGGGGATGGTCCCCAGGATGGCCGCTCGACCCACCGCGTGAGCTCGTGCTCCCCGCGCACGCGAGGATGGTCCCGGGTCGGTCCTGCGGTAGACGATGCGGGCGCTGTGCTCCCCGCGCACGCGGGGATGGTCCCGAGATCCTCGACCGCATCCGCGGCACCCGCCTGTGCTCCCCGCGCACGCGGGGATGGTCCCCAGGGCATCCGCGAGAGTGTCCTTACCGGACCGTGCTCCCCGCGCACGCGGGGATGGTCCCGGCGCCTACATCGCGTCCGTCACCTCCAGCGAGTGCTCCCCGCGCACGCGGGGATGGTCCCGAACCTTGGCCGTGTGGGATGCGCTGGTGGACGTGCTCCCCGCGCACGCGGGGATGGTCCCTACTGCTCCCGGACCGTGGACGGCCGGGCGCCGTGCTCCCCGCGCACGCGGGGACGGTCCCCGGTGCCGCTTCTGTCCGCAGGAGTGCGGGTCGTGCTCCCCGCGCACGCGGGGATGGTCCCCGTGCTCTCGAACTGCAGCATCGCAGGGTCGGGTGCTCCCCGCGCACGCGGGGATGGTCCCTGGCTGGTCATCGCCATCGCCGCCGTGGTCGGGTGCTCCCCGCGCACGCGGGGGTGGTCCCGTGGACGACGTAGAGGCGCGCGGGCATCGTGATCAGGGTCGGTGGATGTTTCAGTGCCGCTGGAACAAGGTTCGGCACAACCGGGCCTTGAAAGCCTTGAGCCGGGCGCACGGTGTGCGGTGCACCGTGCGGTGCTTTCTGCTCGCGTGGTGCTTGTGGCGTTTGTGATGGTGCTTGTGGATCTTGGCATGCTTGGGTCGGAGCCTCTGCCCGGGTACGGGGTGGGAGATCTGCTTCGGCACCGGACGATCGAGCGTGGCGACAGGTGATGGACTGGCCGATGGGGTCACAGGGGGCGTCGAAGGAGGTCGATTTTGTGTGACTGACATGGCTGCCAGCTTCGGGTGGGTTGGTTGCTGGGGCCGTTGAGCGGCCTGGCCCAGCGAGTAGCCGAAGCCGCCGCTGAATCCCATGGTCGCGGCGAGAGCGAGCGCCATCCACGCTGCTCGCCACCTTCGCCGTGGCCTGGCTGGTGTCTTGCGGACGTACGCGCACGGTGGAAGAGCGTTCACCATCACCCCTGAGATCATTAACTGACAGTAGGTAGACGGTCACACAGAGAGGTTGGTTGCGGGAATCGCGGACGGAATCAAGTGATCTACGGTTGCTCAATCTGATGCCACCGTCTGCTTATAGGAGCGAACCCACGGAGCGCGCGCTGCGTACGTCCTGGCGTCTCAGCATCTCAGAGCCGGGAAATGACAATGCTGGTGCGTTATGCGCCCCTCGCGGGAAAGGCGTGGCTGAGGGACAATCCGGACGTCCTCGTACGTACTGGAGACCCGTCATGACGACCCCGCCGTCGCCAACCCCCCAGGCGTCACCCGATCACCCGCCGGCCGACCGCCCGGCCCGCACCGACACGACCCCGGCGCCTCCTTCCCTCACGCCACCGGCGATGGCACAGCCGCCCGACTGGGAGTACTCGGGGATCGATCCGAAGCTGATGCACGACTTCGAACGCGACCTCGGCCAAGCGGAGGACACCCTCGGCCGCAACGAGCCGCAGATCCGCCGGATGCTGGAGAACCTCGACCTGGACACCTCGCGGCTGAACGCGATGCGGGAACTCGGCAACTGGATCGGCGCCAAGCGGCCGGAGTTACGGCGCCGCAACGAGACGATCCAGGCCGTGACCACGGAATGGGGCACAGATGCTACCGGCGGGCTGCGCCCTTTCGACGAAACCATGTACAGCGGAGCTTCCGGCGATCCGGACGTGTACGCGGCTGCGCTCAAGCTAGGTGAGGTCAGCCGGAACGGCGCGGTGGACGAGAAGACCATCGCCGAGTTGGAGAAGCGGGCGGGGGACGAGGGGTTCGCCACATCGCTGATGTACGCGCTGGGGACCGAGCGGTTCCGGAATCTCATGGCGGCGCTGGTGTACCAGAAGGATTCCGACAAGCGGCGCTTACAGGCGGCACTGGGCAAGGCGCTCGGGGCGGCCAGTTCGCGGTTGAATGCGTCATGGCGCAAGGAACTGCTGTCGAATCTGCGAGTACCGGTCGATCAGCACGCGCTGTCGGCGCTCCTCCCCCACGGGACTTACCAACGGGATTTCCTGGTGGCCGTGGCCAGGACGCTGGAAGGTCTGGACCGCAAGACCTGGAATGATGCCGCTTCGGCAGGCATTCCGCAGGATCCTATGATCGGCGTGATGACGGCGCTGGCCAACCATCCGAAGGCGGCTCAGGACTTCTTCGCCGGAGATCCCAACGCCATGAAGCGGTACGTCACCGAGCGGCCGATGTACGACAACGGAACGGCTTTCGGAAAAGCGCTCGAAGCCGCGACCATGACCTACCGGGACCACTCCGGCACACCGCAAGAGCCGTCGCCTGGATTCATCTCGGCCAAGATGGTTTCGGAGTTCATTCGCTGGGAGGCCCAGCGTGTCCTGGCAGGCACCGAAGGCCCTTCCTTCGCGACAACCGGTACCACCGCGCGCATCCTGGCTGCCTACATCAACGACGTCAATCGCGCCGCCAAAGCAGCTCGTGATGAGGATTCCAGCGTGTTCGGCGCCCATCGTGCGAATCTTCCGCCAGAAGATCAGGTATGGGGAGCGCAGTTCAAGAAAGAGGATCTGCGCAAGGCTATGGAGGACGCGTTCAAGCACGACCCGAACGCATTGGGCACAGTCACGGCAGCGCAGACGGCATGGACCAAAGGTCTACTCAATTATGCCGCTGCACAGGTGGCCAGCGGCAAAGGTGAGTCTGTTCTCAAGGCCAGCGCGCAGGAAGCCGGGGCGGGCTTCGGCTTGATCACCGATGCCAGCGGGCTCGCCAAGATCCAGCAAGGCAAGGAGCTGGATGAGGCGCAGGAGCGGAGCATGAAGATATTCACGGCGGTGGTCAACACCGGGCTCGCGATTCCGCAGGCAGCTGCCGGAGCGATAACGGCCGGCACTGTGGGCGCATGGACCGGCATGATCGAGGACGCCGCCAAGACGACAGCGAACGCCGACAAAGCAACGTACAACGCCAACACAGCCAAGAGCCAGGCGAAGTTCTTGCTCGATCAGATCGCCGCCGATGCCATGCTCAAGAACGGGTTGTTCGGCAAGCCCGAACCGCCCGCCAGTACGCATCCGTGGAGTTCCCTGAAAGGTGCAGGAGAGGGAGAAGACCCCCGGAAGGCGCCCAACAACTTCTTGAAAGACGACGGGAACTCGCTTATGACGTTCCATGAGATGACGCCGTACGACGACGACATCCACCCAAGGCTTGACGCCTATGAAAGATGGCTCTACGACGGTCTTGCCGGGCCGCCCTGGGAAAAGATTTCCGGAGACCTGGAAACGGGTTTCGAAAGAGGGTTCTCGGAGTTCAAGGCATCATGAGACCATATCTCGCTCTTTCGGTCGCAACGCTGAGCGCACTGTCCCTGCTGGCCGGGTGCTCGCAAGATGAACCTCCGGTGAACACGACGCCGCTCCCATCGGTTGCGGCCCCGCCATACCTCTGCGACTACATTCCACTCGACGCGGTGCGATTGATGACTGGCGTGCAGGACCCCGTGGTGAAGGGACGATTCACCATGTCCGCGAACGAGGGCGAGAGCTCCGGCGGATGTTTCATCTATCAATCGGACGGGCCGAAAGTACTGGACGTGACTCTGTCTCCCGATGGCTCAAAAGAAGAGGTGGAGTGGGTGATCAGCAAGGGTGCCAAACCCCTACCGGAGATCGTTCCCGGCTCGATCGGCCATTATGGGCAGGACGGCAGCGCTGACAACACCCAAGCGTCTGCAACTCTGGTGCACGGCCTCGACAAAGTGATCGTGGAGCTGTGGCGAGGCGTCAAAGGGCGGGACAACACCGCCGACGTGGTGGCTTTGATGAAGCTTGTCGGGCCGAAGCTGATCGTCGAGGCCAAGACGAAGGACTGAGCCGATGCCCGCGATGGTGAGCAACCCGCTACACGAGGCGCTCCAGCACGCTATCCGCACGGTCGGCCCAATGATCGAGCAGATCAATGCTGACGTCGAGAGGCCCTGCCGGATGTTCCGTTCCGGCAAGGTCTGGACCGGCTCCACCGCCAAGCAGTTCGACGCCCAGCTCAATCTGTTCAGTACGCGAGCCAGAACCTCCGGACAAGCGATCATGGACGAGTTACGGCAGTTGCTGGGTCGTACGCCGAGTGAGGTGACTGAGGAAGAAGCTGACTCCATCAGGCGGAAGTATGGAATCGCATGACACCAGCACGATCACGTCCCCTGCCTATGACCAGTAGAAACCCGGGTGGCTATGCGCGAGGATCGAGTTTGAGCGGCTGGGGCTGATCGTTGGCGCGTGATCACACAAAATGTGCGCGGCCGGTGGCATACCGTACTCCACGCCACGCCTCGGACAGCCAGACGCGAGGTCTCGCTGCCATACGCCAGCCCTACCGGGAGTCCACAATGTCCGATTCAATGAAAGTACTCAAAAACGCCCTCGGCAGCCGCTAAATGCCCAGGTCAGCGAGAGTGCTCCCCGCGCACGCGGGGATGGTCCCTTATCGCCGCTTGATTGCTTGACTTTCTCGGCGTGCTCCCCGCGCACGCGGGGATGGTCCCGGGCACTACAGTTCCCCGCGCGGCCCGGTGCGGTGCTCCCCGCGCACGCGGGGATGGTCCCGTCGCGCTGACGATCACCTTGCCGGATGGCACGTGCTCCCCGCGCACGCGGGGATGGTCCCAGCACGGACATGGGCGTGGTCGTGGACAACGTGTGCTCCCCGCGCACGCGGGGATGGTCCCGGGCACTACAGTTCCCCGCGCGGCCCGGTGTGGTGCTCCCCGCGCACGCGGGGATGGTCCCCATTACCCCGACCGCCAGAGAACTTTTCCGTCGTGCTCCCCGCGCACGCGGGGATGGCCCCGTTCCAAACATGGTCATAATGGGTTTTTTCAGTGCTCCCCGCGCACGCAGGGATGGTCCCAGGGTAATCATGCGGATGTCGAGATCGGTGGCGTGCTCCCCGCGCACGCGGGATGGTCTTGCCCCGGCACTCGGCCCAACGCAGGGCCTGCGGAGGCGCCTATCAGTCATGAGGGGCGCCCCGCAGGCCGGGACGTCACTCCAAGGCGTCGGAGATGCGGCGCTTGGCGATCTCGTCTTGGCCGACGATGCATTTGGCGTAGACGCGCAAGAGCACGTCCACGCTGTGGCCTGCCCACTCGGCGACCTGAGGAGCGGAGACGCCGGCGTTGAGCCAGGTTGACACGCAGGCGTGGCGAAGGTCGTACGGACGGGCCGCCAAAGGCGAGGCGAACTCCTTCTCCGTGAGTGCCACTTTCCGTGCGGCCTTCCAGGCGCGTCGATAGGTGATGAATGGAAGCTCTCCGCCCTGCACGCCATAGAAGACGCGTCCGTCCGGTCCCTTCCCGAACTCTGCGAGATGTGCCCGAAGGATGCGGACCAGCGGTGGAGGGATGGGCACCGTACGGGTGTGGCCTTCGGCGCGGTGCTTGAGTGCGCGTTCCTGTCTGGCGGTGCCGGTGTCGGTCCATTCCCGTCCGGAGTAGGGCGCGGCCTTGAGCAGGTGGAGTTCTCCCCAGGCGTTTGGTGGCTCCTCCATCTCGCCGGATTCCGGGTTCTTAGCGAGAGATGGGAGGGTGATGTTGTCGCGGCGCAGGTTGATGGCCTCCTCGGGGCGGAGGGCGGCGTAGTACATCAAGGCAAAGAACGCGACGAGGCGCTCGCCGCTTGGCTTCTGCGCCTTCACGGCGGCGAGCAGCGCCTTGGCCTGGGAGTGGTTGACGACGCTGCGCCGGTCTACTTCGTAGGTGCCGGCGGGTGGCTTCCACTTCAGCGTCTTGAGCGGGTTGGCGGGCAGTAGCTTGAGTTCTACGGCGTAGTCGAGGGCGTTGGACAGCAGCATCCGGTGTTTGCGGACGGTGTTTGGTGCGGCGCGCTGGCCGTTCAGAAGGGACGTGGCGGCGTCCAGGAGGTCACGAACGAGGCCGGGGTCGTCGGTGAGGGCGGAGACGGGCTTGGTGTTGTATGCCAGCCAGCGCAGAGCGGTTTCGGTTTCCTCGGGAGCTTCCTTTCGTTGCTTGGTGTTGCAGGTCCAGCGGTGCATGGCGCTGCGGAGCTCGCGGTCTTCCGGCTTGCCGCGCGTCGTGCTGTACATGGCCGGCGATGCGGCGGTGAGCGCGCGGGCGATGTCCTGGCGGTACTTCGGCGCGGCTGCCTTCCACTTCATATCCACGAACCTGCAGACGAAGTCGTACCAGCTCATCTCTGCCTGGTGCGTGCGGCCCCAGGAGACGGGCTCACCGATGGCGCGGCTGAACGCCTCTCCCCGGCGGGCCGCGGCCTGGAGCTCGCCGCGGTAGGTGTCGGCTTGGGCCGCGTTGCGGAACGGCTTGCGCCAGACTTTGCCGCCGACCTTCCAACGCACGTAGTAGGTGGTGGCCGTCTTGCCCTTGTAGATCTCGGTCTTGTAGATGCGTACGTCGTAGGTGATCTCCTTCATCAGGCGGCCTCCTCCATCTTGTCGAGCCAGCGGTCCAGGTCGGTCCGGCGGATTCGGAGATCGCCGTTGGGGAGCTTGAGGCAGCGTGGGGCGCGGCCCTTGGCGCGCCAGTCGTAGAAGGTCGAGCGGGAAATCTGGAGTTCGGTGCAGAGTTCGGGGAGGGTGAGCATCCCTCGTGAGTTCGGGCCGGTGGCCAAAGGGCGTCTCCTTGCGGATCAGGCGGTTGGGTGAGCGGCCCCGTGCTTGGTGGCTGTGGGCCGGGCGTCGTCGGGACGAAGAAAGAAGAAAGAGTCAGCTGGGCGTGGTTGGGTTGTCGTTCTCGCGGGTCAGATCCCGGGGTGGCGGTGATCGGCTCTGCTCGGCTGGTGTCGGCGAGGTTGCCGGGTTCTTTCGTGGGCGACGAAGGAAGATGCGATCCACGCCGAGCGCGTTTTCGCTGCTGAGAGCTGGGTCTTGTGGGTCATGAGGGCTTGTTTCTTCTTTCTTCGTCGGGGCTGGCACGGCGGTAGCGGACGGACGGGCGGCCTCCGGTGGGTGTGGTGAACGTCTCGTACTGGCCGGTGGCGGTGAGGCTGGCCAACAGCTCGTCGAGGGTCTGTTTGGGCACGTTGCGGGAGAACAGTGCGCTGATCTCTGATCGGGTCAGGCCGGCGTCGGCGGCTTGATCGAGGGCGCGGCGGATGCGGTCGATCTTCGGGTCTCGCATCTGCTTGTCGAGGACGAAGATGGCCGAGGCGATGGAGTAGCGGACCAGGGCAGCGGCAGCCTGAAGGTCGGCGGCAGTGATGTGAGCACGGGCTTCGAGGGCGGTGTACAGGGCGGCGATGCGCAGGCAGTACGGGGCGGAGCGGCGGGTGAACTCGGTCCAGGCGTGGTCTTCGTCGTCGGCGGCGGTGAACTCCTCGTACAGCTCGGTCGACCACAAGGCGCGGGCCTTCTCGTCGAGGGCGATGCGCTTGATCTGGCGAGCCCGCTTGATGGCGTCGTGGAGCTTGCCACTGAGGCCAGCCAGGAGATCGGGTGCCACGCCTTCGGGGATGGGCAGGCGCTTGGAGCGCTCGACGTAGATCGGTAGGAAGCGGTTGTAGGAGCCGCCGGCCATGTCCGCCTCCGCCAAGCGCATGCGGAACTCTTTCGGCGTGATGTGGCCGATGATCGCGATGTGCGGGTTGGATGCCCGGTAGGCGTTGCGAGTGAGGACGGCGAGCGTGCGGCCGTCCCATGCCTGGCGGAGCATCGTGCCGAGCGTGGAGCCTTCGCGCTTGGCGCGGGCCATGACGGTGGAGAACTCCGGCTCGGTGACCGACAGGCGTTTGTCCATGGTGCCGCCGGGGTCGTCCGGGCTGTCGGGGTCGCGGATGCGTTCGATCAGTCCTTCGCCGGAGGACAGGCCGGTGACGCAAAGGTCGGCGTAGCCGATGCCGGCGTGGTGCAGAAAGATCTCGGCGGTGTCGGTGGCCTGGCCTTTGCGGCCGGAGCCGGTGCGGCCGAACAGCAGCGGCCAGATCAGGAGTGGGTGGCGGGTGTTGCCGATCTGGACGAACGGGCCAGGGCCGATGACGGCGCCACAGGCCGACAGGGCGGAGACCAGGACTCCCACAGGGTCGGCCTCAGTTGACGGGTCGGCGGCCTGCACCAGCTCCCCTGGTAGGCCATAGAACATGGCGGGGCTGGCGGCCGGAGCAGGTGCCGGTAGGCCGATGGTCAGGTCGCGGTGCAGGCGGGCGATGGTGGCATTGGCGTCGAGGTTCTCCAGGATGGTGTTGGCGTCGAGCGGGTTGGTCATGCGATCCCCCGGCGTGGCTGGCGTGCTCCGGAGGTGAGACCGGAGCGGATGGTGGCCGTGGCCTCTCGGGGGGACAGGCCGATGGCTTGAGCGGCGGTGTGCAGGGCATCTTCGGTCAGGCGGTGCGGTAGCAGGCCCGTGGCGACGAGTTGGCCGAGGGCGAAGGCTGCGGCGTTCAAGGTGTGATTGCGGGTGCCCGGCGTGGCGTCGAGTACGTGCTGGAGTTCATTGCGGAGTGCGGCCAGTGCGTAGCCGGTCGATTGAGTGCCGAGTGTCGCCAGCACGTCGGAAGCCGTGAAGCGGATCGATGGCCGTTCGGGTGTTGACGGTGTGAGGCGTTCGGTGAGCCAGTGCGGTAGTGGTGCGGGGTTGATGGTGTGGATGGCCTCGTAGGTTCCGGTGCCGTCGGGCAACGTGACGAAGCTGCCGGGGCCGACGACGTACCCGCCGGTGGCACGGGTGTCGATCAGCCAGCCGAGCCCTTGTCCCTTGGCGCCAGAGGTGTTGCCGAGCGTCAGCCCCTCGGGAGCGGTGAAGTACAGATGCGTGCCACCGCGTCGGGTGCGGGCTTGGAAGGTCTCCAGGGGTAGCGGCTGGCCAGCCTGTTCGCATAGGAAGGCCAGGACGTCGGCCCCGTCGTTCACTCCTGGCTGGTTCCAGGGCGGTGGTGGCTGCTCGCCCGCCTTCGGGGTGTCGAGGTCGATGACGACCAGGCGGGAGGGGCCGGTGGCGATGCCGATGTTGAACGCGGTGCTGTTCCAGAAGCGGCTGATGGTGTCGGGGTCGGTCGTGTGGTGCTCCTTCCACTTCCAGCCCTTGAGCGGCACCTTGTCCCCCGGTGTGAGCGGGAAGACGTGCCAGCCTCGGGCGGCGGCGGCCAGCGCGTAAGACCGCGTCTGGCGGGGTGGGCGAGGTGTCATGCTGGTGGTTGCTCCTTGAGTCGGCCCTGCGGGGCCGGTAATCGGTTGGGGCATGGCCCCGGCGTCGTGCTTGGTGGCTGTGCGCCGGGGCCGCTCGTTGTTATCGGCCGTCGTGGTGCAGGTGGCGGACGTAGTTCCAGAGGTGGCGGCCCATGCGCAGGCGTAGGCCGGTGGCATCACAGCGGCGGCAGTACCGGGTGCCGCCGCGGCGGTGCGGGATGCGGCCTTTGCCTTCGCACTTGCGGCAGCGGCCGAACGGGCTCAGGTAGCACCGCGAGGCGTAGCAGAGGGTGCTGATGATCGTGGTGATAGCGACGAGCAGGGCAGGGTGCACGATGGCCTCCTGGGCCGGTTTTCGGGCGTGGTCGAGGAGGGCCGCTAGCGTGCTAACGGCCTGGCCAGGGCTTGTTTCTTGTGCTAGCGGGTGTGCTAGCGCTAGCAGGGTCGACTGCTAGCGCTAGCGGCCCCATAACAAGTCAGCCGGAGCGCTTCTGACGGTTACGTTCGGCAATGGCCTCGGTGAGGTCGTCCAGACGGATGCCGCGTCGGGTGACGGGCTTGCCGTCGATACGGCGTCCTATATCGCCCACGCGCAGCCCGTGCGGCTTGAGGGCACTGGTGAGCTGTTCGGACTTCCAGCCGGTGTAGACGTCGGGCCGGAGTTCGGTCAGGCGGGTGCACAGGGCTTCATTCCAGGCCGCGGTCTCTCCGGCGGGCCAGATTTCGGTGAGGTCGGCCAGGACGTCGAAGACAGGTGCGTCCTCGCGGGCCTGGGTGCCGGGTTCGGGCAGGGTGCCAGCCAGGCCGCGGAGGCGCTTGGCGCGGGTGATGACCTTGTCGGCGTCGTTGGTGTCGAGGTAGTAGGAACGGCGGGCGGCGGGCTTGCCGAGACCCGCGAGGATGCCCCATCCGGCCTCCACCACCGGCTGGAACACCGTGGCGCGGTAGCCCTGCTTGTACATGGACGTGCCGAGGATCATGTCGTTGGCGGTCTGGTCGGCGACGCTCATGCAGTAGCGGGTGTTGACATTGCGGGTGATGCCGGTCGGCAGGCTGTCCTTGTCCGGGATCTGGGTGCCCAGCAGCAGGATCACGCCGAGGGCGCGGCCGAGCTTGATGACCTTCTCGCAGATCTCGCCGGCTTCCTTGCCGTACTGCTGGTGCAGGAACAGCTCTTGGATCTCGTCCACGGCCACGATCAGCGGGTGCAGGCCGGAGCCCTTGAGCGAGGCCAGTTCGGGAGTGACCTTGTTCTCGGGGGCCTTGCCGAGGGAGTGGTAGTGGGCGATGCGCTTGGAGCGGCGTTCGCACTCCTTGTACAGCCAGGCGAACATCGCGGCGCAGCGGGCGATCGTCTCGTCATCGAAGCCGTTGCCATACTCGGTGCAGACCGGCTCCAGGACCTTGAAGTCTCCTACTCCCTTCAGTTCGTAGATGCGTAGCTCTGCGCGAGGGTCGAGGGCTGCGGCCAGGACCGCGAGCCTGAGTCCGAACGTCTTGCCGGAGCCGGGCTGACCGCCGACGAGCCAGTTGCGGAACACCAGCTCGGCGTTGACGGTCTCCATGCGCGGCGTCGTGGCGAACGGGAACGGCTTGAACACGTCCACCTGGCCGTCGCGCAGCAGCGGCCAGGGCGGCTGCTTCATCTGCGAGGAGGGCTCGTAGCCGACCCACAGGGCGAGGCGGCCGGGGTGGCCGGCGGCCGGTTCGGGCCAGACCTGGTCCATGGGGAGCCGCATGGCTGAGGCGAGACGGCCCCGGCGGGCCACCACCTCAGCGGCTTCCACGCCGAACGGTAGGTCGATGATCGCCAGGTGGCCAGGGCCGTCCCGGTGGATCTCCTGCGGGAAGCTGATGGCGTTCGGGTCCTTACTGACAGCCTGGGTGATGCCGGAGATACCGCAGTGCAGCAGCGCGCGCCGTACCAGCTCGGCGGTCAGCTTGCGGTAGCGCGGGCCATCGCTCACGCGGTTGGTGATCGGGTTGTCGGCGGGTCGTCCGGCTCGGGCCAGCAGCGGCACGGCCAGGACCAGCACGCCGAGGCGCAGCCAGCCGGGCACATCGGCTACCAGGAAGGCCAGCAGGCCCACCAGAGCAACGATGGTCAGCGCCAGAACGACCGTCCAGCGCCAGCGGGACTGGCGTTGGCGCTGCCTGTCCAGCTTGAGCCACATCTCGGCATCGTTACGGTCTGCGGCGTACTGGCGAAGCGCCCAGTTGCCCTCCTCTGCCGTTGCCCAGTGCAGCAGCCGGCCGATGGACTTGAAGACGCCCGGGATTGCGTACCAGAGCATCTTGACCAGGTACTTCGGCGAGCGAGCGCCGTGGTAGCCGAGGACGTATGCGGCGTCGCGGAGCTGCCAGGCGATCATGGCGCGGATGGACTGCCAGGTGCGCAGCCATGCCGGGATGATCGGCGCACGGCGACGCTTGACCCGCGTGGTGACCGGTGCGGCGTCCTCGTCGGGCGGGTCGACCGGCGGGCCGATGACCCGGTCGGTGATGGCGATGGTCTCGCGGTCGAAGAAGTCGTCGTCCGGGGTGGGTTCGTCGGTCTGGCGCGTACGACGTCGGGAGTCGAGCGGTACGACGTCCGCGTCGCCGTCTTCGGCCTGGGCGCGCTCGGTCCATTCGAAGCCGTCGAGTTCGTGGCCGGGTGCTGGACGGCGGTCGGGCTCGTGCGGGTCGTGGGTCATGATGAGTGCACCTCGTGTGCCTTGGCGGTAGCGGGGTGGCGGGGCGCGGCCACTGTTCTTGGCGGAGTGGGGGCCGCGTCCTGCTTCTGCGACGGCGCGCGGTCGGAGCGCGCTTCGTCCGGTTGTTCGTCCGCGGTCGGGTCCTCCGGTCCGTCCGCCGCGACGTCGGCGGTCGGTCCGGCGGCTGCGGTCCGGTCTGGTGGTGCTTCGGTCCGCAGGCGGGCCAGGAGTGCCCCGGCGCGGTCGGTGGAGACGGACTGGCCGGTCTGCCGGATGGCGTCGCGGAGCCGGTCGCGGGTGAGCGGGATGCCGCGCGTCTCGTGGTCGGCGGCGACCTGCCAGCCGAGCGGCATCAGGTCATCCACATCGGCGCGAGATCGTTTTGCGGTCTTCTTCGTGGCCCTGTGCTTGGGCTTCGGCGGCAGAGCGGGGCGCTCGGGCGCCGGTGCGAGCTGGACGCGGTCAGGAGCCAGTTCGCCGAGCCGGTAGAGCGCTCGTTCGCGGCGCGTGGCCTTGAAGCGCCACAGCCAGCCGTACCGGTCCTGGAGGTCGGTGCGGGCGAGGATGCGGTCACGTTCGCGGCCGAGAGCGTTCGGATAGGAACGGATCTCCCACAGCACCATCCGGCGCCACAGGGCGAAGGTGGACGGGAAGGCCAGCACCCAGCGGGAGAGCCTGATGGACTCCATGTGGTCGGGCTTGGCCAGGTCGGCACGCTTGCGGATGGCGTACGCACCGACCTCCACGGCCACGACCCACAGGCCGGGGAGCATGGCGTGAGCGACGATCCCGAACAGGGTTTCCTCGCTGGCCACGTTCAGATAGACAGTGGCGCCGGTCAGCGACCAGGGCACCAGTCGGAGCAGGCGGAGGCGCATGCCGAGCCGGGCGAGGACGATGTCCAGCGCGGAGAAGACGGCGATGCCAAGGTCGATACCGAGTGGAACGATCCAGGCGAACCAGCCAAAGGACGGCACAGCAGCCTTGGCCACCGTGGCGAAGCTGATCACGAACCCGAGCAGACCCAGACCTGCCACGGCAGCGGCGGTGACCGAGATGGCGGTCTGCTCGCCTTCGCTCAGCGGGCGGGGTCCGTAGATGGTGGCGGTCATCGGCCCCACCGTCCCCGGCAACGCGGGCAGCCTGGGCGGTCGCACCAGTTCGCGCGGTGGCTGGACCAGATGCGGAGCACCTTGTCCGGCGATCCGGCCGCGTCGACGGTGAAGCGTACGGCCTGGCGCAGGCGCAAGCGTTCTTGCGCGATGCGCACCAGGTCACAGGAGAGGAACCCTGCGGCGAACGTGATCAGGTAGAGCAGGACGGTGATCATGCGGCCCTCCTCATCGGGGCGTGGATCTGGTGGTCGAGGTCTGCGGCGAATACGCCGCGGCGGCACGGCGCGCAGTAGAACTGGACGGGGCCGCCGTCGAGCTGCGCCTTACAGCGCGGGCAGCAGTTGAGCGGCCACGGCGACAGGCGAGCGCCACGGGTCGGTTCGTGCATGGGACCTCCCTTCAGATGCCGGACTGTGAGCGAGTGAGGATGCGGCACATGCGGCAGCCGGGCAGGCAGCGGGTGCCGTGCGCGGCACAGAGTTCGACCTGGCAGCGGACGCCGCAGCTACGGCACCGGTACGCGCTACGCGAGCGCTTGCCGCAGTCGGCGCACTGGAAGCGGGCCATCAGGCGGCCACCATCCGCAGGTCGCGGAGTTCGTCGGCGGTGAGGCCCGCCCAGATGCCGGCCTCGGGGAGTACAGCCAGCGCGTAGGCCAGGCAGGCTGCGCGGGCCGGGCATCGGGCACACACGGCTTTGGCCGTCGTTTCCCGGGCCTCCCGTGCGTCCTCCCGCTCGGGCTCGAACAGGTCAGGGCCGGTGAAGAGCTCGGCATCGCCGCTCTCGCAGGCCGGGTTGGCGTTCAGCAGGTCGTCGCGGAGATCGGACAGTTCCTCGTCGCCCAGGACGGCGGCGGTCACCTCGTTCATCGCCGCACCCCCAGCAGACCGGCGAGGGCCTCGGCGACGGCGAGCCGGTAGCAGGTCGAGCAGACGGGCGGCGTCGGAGCCTCCTCGTCGGACGCGATCTCCTCGGCACCACCGCAGACGAGGCAGATCCACTGGATGGACCTCCAGGTCACGCCGATCATGGGCAGGTCGGATGCGGGCTGCGTGTTGCTGGACCCGTGGGTCATGATGAAGACACCTCTTCTAAGGGGTGCCGGGGCGCGGATCAGGTTTGGCGACTTTGGGCCGCGCCCCGGCTTCTGCTGTTTGGAAGTTCAGCCGAGACCGTTGCTGAAGGCGATCAGGGCTTGGGCGATCGTCTGTACGGCGCCCACGGCGGTGTTGACGGCAACTGCGGCCTTGTGCGGCTGAGTGACCACGAAGAAGGCCGCGAGGATCATCAGCACCGTGGGCACGAAGCGTCGGGGTCGGAGAGCAGGCATTTGGCGGTGATCCCTTCCGGTCGCGGTTGGGCCTGTCTCTCCTGCTGACAGGCCCTCTATCGAGATCCTGTCCTGTACAGGTATAGAACAGGCTTGGCGGGTCCGTCAAGCTTCTTTCGAGGCCCGCCGTGTTCGTGGCACTAGAAAACCGCGCAGGTCAGGGGGTACGGCAGCGTTCAAAAGACGGTGCAATTGAGCGAATGGGGGTGCACGACGGCCCGCAGGGGGTGCAAACTGTCGGCGACACCTTGATCACCCAGGGTCGCCGACCCGCTGCGCGCCGGGAGTGCCATGAAGCTCCGAGAGCCGAATCACCAGCTCGCAGCGGTCATGACGAGAGCCGCGTGCTCCAACAAGGCCCTCGCCCGGCGGGTACAGGACGTGGCCGTGAGCCATGGCGCGGACATCCGCTGCGATCACGTGTCGGTGAAACGCTGGCTCGACGGAATGCACCCCCGCGGAATGACACCTCACTTCATCGCCGACGCTCTCAGCCGCAAGCTCGGCGAGCGCGTGAGCGTCCGCGACATCGGCATGATGTACGCCGAGGCGACACCGTTCAAGGCCAGCCCGCGCAAGCAGCAGGCCGGCGGTCTGAGCGATGGTGTGACGGTCCTCGTATCAGGCGACCTCTCGGCCAACCCCCAGGTGGTCGAGAGCGACGTCTCGACGGACTCCTGGAACGACTCCATGGTCACGTGGCTGGTGAATCCCGCACCGATCCCGAAGCCTCTGACCGAGGGGCGCCTGGTGACCGCCTCCAGTGTCGAGGCCGTCCGTGAGACGACGGCGATGTTCGCGAAGCTGGACTACCGGTTCGGCGGCGGCCACGCGCGGTCCACGGTGGTGCAGTACATCGCCATGGAGGTGGAACCGCTCCTCAAGCACATAAGGCCGGACACGGCACTCGGCAAGCAGTTCCTTTCCGAGACGGCGGCCATGCTGCGCCTCGCGGCCTGGATGGCGTACGACACCGGTCGCCACGGCCTTGCCCAGCAGTACATGACCAAGGCCCTCCACCTGGCCCGCGAGGCGGACAACCGGATGCTCGGCGGCCGCATCCTGGCCGGCATGAGCCACCAGGCCAATTACCTGGGCCACTACGGCATGGCCGTGAACCTCGCCCGAGCCGCTCAGATGGGCGCCAAGGACGCCGCAACGCCCACGGCCATGGCGCTGTTTAGCGCCATGGAGGCGCGAGCGCTGGCATCTCAGGGCGACGAGGCCGCGTGCAGCAGGGCGCTAGGGGAGGCCGAGCGCTGGTTCGAGCGGCGGATGCCCGAGGATGATCCGGTGTGGCTGCGGTACTTCGACGAGGCCGAGCTGGCGGCGGAGTTCGCCCATTGCTTCCGCGACCTCGGCCATCACCACCGGGCCCGCGATCGGGTGCTGCAGAGCGTGGAGCTCTCCGAGAGCCTCTACGTGCGCAGCCTCTCCTTCGTGCGCACCATCCTGGCCACGAGCCACGTGGCCGGCGGCGAGCTAGAGCATGGGCTCGCCGTAGCGCGCGAGGTAGTGACCACCGTGGCTGACCTGCGGTCGGCCAGGACGCGGCGCTACGTACGGGACTTCGTCAAGCAGCTCGCGCGCTTCGGGAACGATCCAAGAGTGCGCGAGTTCCAGACGTTCACCGAGACCCGGCTCGCCCGAGCCTGCTCCGAGGCGAGCGCTGCGCGGTAGCCGCTCAGAACGGCCTCCAGACGCGTGGGAGGAGGTCGTGCCGCAGTGATGCCACACGCCGATCGAACTCTGCGCGGATCTCCGGACTCTGGTCCACGTTCTGCATGAGCCACGTGGTCATCGTGGTCTCCCGGATCCGGCGCAGGGTATGGAATCCCGGCCATTCGGTGATGTCGAAGCCGTACGCGTCCACAGCCTGTGCGTACTCATCTGTCGACACCCACCGGAACCCCCTGAACGGGATGCCGATGCCCGTACAGAGATCCCACTCGCGCGGCCCCCAGGCGAACGCCTCGAAGTCGAGCAGGATCACACTCCCATCCGTACGGCGGAGAAGGTTGTTCTTGTGCCCGTCGCCGTGAATGTGGCCGACGGGCAGAGCGAAGTCGAGAGTGTTGTACTCGGCGTAGAGGCCCTTGACCCGCTGCCGCAAGAACTCGAGGTCCTCGTCCGCGACGCTGGAGGCGTTGTCCAAACGATCCTCCACACGAGCCAGCGGGTCGAACAACGGCAGCACCAGGTCCACCGGCTTCGGAACGTCGTGTAGTTGCCTGAGCATCACCACCAGATCAGCGAATCCCGGCACCGGCCCGCCACTGTCCACGTGCAGCCAGAACGTCACCACCCGCCCCTCGTGAACGGTTGCCTGGGGACAGTCCGGGAACAGGCGTACGCCCGGGAAGCCGGCTTCTTCCAGCCAGTTCGCGACCGCCACTTCCTTCCGGACATCGGAGAGGAGATCCACGCTCCGAGCGATCCTCACCACCACCGGTGCCGACACGAGGCGATACAGCGCGTTCTCGCCGAGCCGTATGGGCACCGCCCCGCGACTGTCGAGTCCGGCGTGCTCACAGGCCACGACGAGCGCTCTGTACGCGTCCTGCTGGCAGAATCCTCGCGTGGTGGGGGTCTCGGTCATGGATCAGCCCTCTCTGCTCGTGTTGCTCGGTGGCGAACTGGTGGCCACGAAACGGCCCTTGCTGGGGATGACGACGATCAGGCCCTCCTGCTGAAGCAGTTCCAGGGCCTTGCGTACCGTGATGCGTGCCGTGCCGAACCTTTCGGCGAGGACAGGTTCACCAGGCAGCCGGACATCAGAAGGGAACTCGCCGGCCTTGATGGCGACGCGGAGTTGGTTGGCCACGTCCTCGTAGCGCGTGGCAGGCTTCGCGCCTTCTGCGGCCTGGCCTTGCACTCTGCGACCGCGACCCATCTGGCTCACGACGAGGCCCTCGCGTTCCAGCTCCGCGAGTGCTTGCCTTACCGTGCCGCGAGCGACGCCGTACGTCTGCATGAGCGCCGTCTCGGACGGGATCATCCCGCCGGGCGGATACTCGCCGCTGGCGATCCGCTGGCGGAGGTCACTGGCCAATGTGGCGTAGGCGGGCTGAGCTTTGCCGTGAGTCATGAGGCTCCCTTGCCGAGCAACAACGGACTCAAGGCTAGGGCGAGCGCGGCTTCGCGGTAATGAACGCCATCTCGGTGGACAGCGCCCCTTCGCGTCTGCTCTGCCACCGCCCCTGGATTGGCGCGAGCGATCTCGCCCCACGCGTATCGATCTGAGCCGCTCGCGGTGTGTGCCGCATGGCCCCTCAGGCGACACCATCAGCGGGCCTCACCCGAGAGAAGCAGTCGCCACAGAGGGGCCGCTTTAGCCCATCGCCAGGGGCCGGCATAGGCGACAACGGTAGGAGCGCTTCGCTCGGTGCGACGGAACAAATACATACCGCCGGCGCCCAGCAACTCGTAGACGATCTCCGAGCATGCACAGGTGTAGTCGAGCACCCGCCGATGATCCGAATGATGGTCCTTGATCCGGTCTTCTATTGCCCAGTCAATGGAGATTCTCGGGGCGGTGACTCGCTCAGAGGGGTGTGGGGAGAGCCCGGGACATGGCCAGTCATCCCTCTTACGACCTGACCGTTGAGCCATTGAGCTGACCTCCTACCTCGCGATGTGGCAACGTTCCTGCACGTAGACGCTTATGAGCATATGCCTACTAGACCATATGAGGTAGTGGTGTTGTGATGATGATCTACTGTGATCGACTTCGGTTCCGATCGACCGGTGCACCGCCAGCTCGCCGACATCATCCGCGAGGACATCGCAGCGGGGCGACTCAAGGCTGGCCAGGCACTCCCCTCAGAGACTCGACTGATGCAGCAGTACGAGCTCGGCCGGGTCGCCGTACGCCAGGCGCTCGGGGTGCTGCGCAGCGAGGGGCTGATCGTCACCGTGAAGCGTGAAGGCTCCTACGTCCGCCCACAAGTGCCTGTTGAACGGGTCTCGGTGGAGCGCACAGCAGAGGTCACGGCCCGCATGCCGTCGCCTGACGAGCGGAAGGAACTGGACATCCCCGAGGGCGTTCCGGTGTTCGTCATCAAGCAGCCGCGCAAACGTAACCGGGTCCTGGCAGCAGATCGAACGATTCTCGTTTGGGATATCCCGTCTCAGGGAGCCTCGGCCTAAAGCGTCTAGGTACAGCACGTCGCGGCGCACATAGCCGTCCCAGGTGTACAAGAAGCACTCTCGGTGCAGCTTTGAACGCCACGGCGTGTGGACTATCTCCGCCGGGCTTCGCAGGACGGAGATAGCGCGACAGCGACGCGCGACATGGGCAAGGAACCATCCCCCCGTGCGCGGGGAGCACCACGCCGGCGCCGAGCTCGTCGGCCCGAGTGCGGAACCATCCCCGCGTGCGCGGGGAGCACAGGGTCGTGAGCACGTTGTCTGTGAAGATCACGGGACCATCCCCACGTGCGCGGGGAGCACGAGCCATGACGGCGGGACGAGGCGGATGGCTAGGGGCCATCCCCGTGTGCGCGGGGAGTACCTGTCGAGGCTGGCCAGGTAGGCCCAGCACGGGGGACCATCCCCGCGTGCGCGGGGAGCACTCTCGCCGACCTGCGGATTGCCTGGCGCCAAGACCATTTCCGAGCACCTTGAAGAATTCGGACATTTCACCGCCGCAATCAAAGACCCTTCTCTGTGGCAACGCCACGGCGTCGCCGACATAACGCAATCAACGCCGCCCATGCGGCGGAGCTTAGCCACCTTGCTCCAGCTGCGCGGCGGTTCAGAATCGGCCACTATGGGAGTTATGGCAATAATCGGCCACTCCGAGAGCAACCGCTCGAATAGACGCAAACACTGAATGCTTTTCATCCTCACGTTGCCTGCGCAACTTGGTGATTCTGAAGGACGGCGATGGCCTTGCAGAGGTGGCCGGCCTTGCTGGGGCTACAGCGGAGCTTGCGGAGGATGCGCCAGCTCTTGAGCTGAGCGTTCGCGCGTTCGCCGGGTCCGCGAAGGCGGGCGTGTGAGTGATTGGCCAGCTTCTGAGACTCGGGCTTGTTCTTGCCCTTGTACGGGGTGCGGACCGGGCCTTCGGCTCCCTGATAGCCCTTGTCGGCCAAGACGATGATCCCGGCCTGTTCGAGCTTACGCAGGATGCCCCAGATGCGGGCGGCGCTCAGGTCGTGCGTCTTACCCGGCAGCGCGCCCGAGGTCCACAAGATCGTCCCGTTCGGCGAGGCGATGACCTGGACGTTCATCCCGTGCACGCGATGCTTGCCGGAGAAGTACGGCCGATCGGCGGCGATCCGATCGGTGCGGATCAGCGTGCCGTCCAGCACCAGGTAATGCAGCCCGTCCCGCTTTGCCTTGCGCAGCGCCTGCCCGAGCTTCGGTGAGCGGGCCGACAACAGCGCGACGGTCTCCTCCACGTACCGCCACGCGGTCGCCGTCGACACCCCGAACCCTGCCCCGAGCTCGCTGAATGTCTCGCCCTTACGCAGGTAGACCAGCACCAGCAGCGCCTGCTGCCCCGGGTTGAGCAGCCGCCAGGCCGATCCGATCGCCTTGCGGTGCTGGCGGATCACTCCGGCGACGTAGTTCAGCGTTGAACGCGACAAATCGACGGCAGCACGATAGAACAGCATCCGAGGCCCCTGGTTGTGACGGATCTGGTTGTGGTGATCAATCCATCTACCAGGGGTTTCTTACGTCGTCAGGCGAACACCAGGCTCGCGATCATGCTGTTACCAGCAACCCGCAGCCAGGGGGATGCAAAAGCCTCACTCGTGGGCGACCCCTCGGTGCCCGTCCAAGGCACTTTGATTGGAATATACAAGCCGCCAGAGCAACGAGATCTATGCCTTTTTGACATGGCTCCCATGGCAGCGACCGTCGCTTCACACCCCCATAGCCTGCATGAACATGTTTCCGTCTGCAGTACTCCCATTTGGCGATCACGAGCATGGGCCGCAGGATCCTTCTCATCAGCGTAACGTGAGAAGAGGGATAGCGAGCGCGATGGGAGAACCAGTGACACCGTTATTCACCGTTAGGGCTTTCGTCCTACTCTTATTCGCTACTGTTATCGGTTTAGCCGTGACGCTACTGAACCTCAGGTCGCACAAGGACCTGGCCAAGGCGCTGCTCGCGGGTGCGGCTGCGGCGGGGGCCGCACTACTTGGGGCGAACACTCTCATCGAGCTTCACTGACAACACGAGGTGGGCGATCAGCTGCCCGATAAAACCGATGGGCTCGGTTGATCTGTGACGACGTAGGCCAGCGGCTCGCAGGCGCCACAGGTGAGTACTCTTCTTGATGCAAGATGATCCCCGCGCACGCGGGGATGGTCCCGTGAGAAGAGGAACAGCCACTCTCACAGTCAAGTACTCCCCGCGCACGCGGGGATGTGATCACGAATGACCCCAGCGGCAAGGGTACGACCTACTGGGAGAATGCCTGCGCATGCTCTTTCCAGCGTGCGCAGGCCGCCCAAGACACGAAGAACACGACCTCTGCCCCAGCCTTGAGGTCGGGTGCAAGGGTTCATCCATGTACAAGGAAGCCTTGAGCTGGCTGCAATTCCAGTAACAGTTATCGCCCTCGCTCCACACCCACGCGCGCGGACGGGATGATCAGTTGGCGCGTGCAGGTGCGAGGCTGAGCAAGCCGCAGCCGTACGCCTTGGCGCGCCCGATGCCGTTGATCACGGCCGCCGTGAAGGCCGCCGAGTCGGTGACAACCAGGTGACCGTCAAAGCGGACAGGATCAACGGTGACGCGCCCTGCTTCCCGCTTCTTCCCAACCAGTCTGGGGGCCGGATTCGCGGCCACGTCTGGAGCACCCTGCCGGCTGGAGGGGATGACGAAACCATGCTGCTCGCCCTTGCTGATCAGCCATTCAATCTGCTGGGCAGGCTGCTGAAGTGGAACGCGCTTCCGCTGCTCTTTCCCGTCCTCGACACGGACATCACGGGTCGGGTTGGCCATGAGCCGGAATGCGAACTTCCGTCCAGGCGCGATGACGTCTAGTACGGGCTGAAGGGAGCGGACCTCCGCCGGCCGCAAGAGCAGTCCTTCGGGGAGACGTTCCCAGTCGGGAGCCGTCTGGCTCTGGACATATTGCACCAGGCCGCCGCCCGCCACCGTATCGAGCCGCCAGAGCACGCCATGCTGGCTGCGGAAAGTAGCGGTCGGCGGCAGCTCAGGGTACGCGGACATGATCGTTCTATGCATGTCGTGAACGTCGGCGACGTCGCGCAGGAACGCGCGAGACTGCTGGTTGACGGTGAGCTTGGTCAGAAACACAACTTCTCTCCCGCGGAGATCATTTCGTCAGTCAGCGGGACCTCTCCGGTCCGTACGGTGCGGGGCGCGAAACGCCGGTTACCCTCAACAAAGCTAAGAGGCTGATCATGACGAGCCTCAGCATCGAGGGCGTCCGCCGGGCATTCCACGACGGTACGCAGACCAGGCCGGATCGTCTGGCTCTTCATCGAGGCACGGGCCGTGGCAGAGTTCTCCAGCCACCCGTACGCGGCCAGAGCTTTCTCTGCTGTCCGAGACGTCGGCCCTTCTCCACGAGCGAGAAGGGGCCGCGCCGGGACGTACGCCTTGCGCCCGAAAGACAGCCGCCAGTGTGGCCGTTCCACCGCTTCGGCCACCCTGGTCAGCAGTCGCTCATCACCTTCCAGCACCACCAAAAAGAGCCCATCGGCTAGGTAGTACCGCTCGCTGACGACTGTGCGATGCCCAGTGCCCTGTGTGGTCGGGACGTTCTGCGTGACGTGATAGTCACGCTCGACGACGCCCTCGCGGTCTACGCGCACAGCCAGGCGAAGCCGGGCCAACTCGGCGAGAGCGGCGTCGTCGTTGCGATCGATCCCTAATGCCGCGCACAGCAGACCCAGGACGCCCGATTTCGTCGGCTCAGTCATCGTGTCGCGGATGATTCCGCGTGACCTGATGCCCCATGACTGCATCGGCGCGTCGAAGCACAGGGCGAGCGACGTGGGACCGTCGTACGTCATCCGCCGTACTCCCCGGCGCCGGCCAGCAGCCCCTTGGTGAAGGCATCGAGACTGCCCACGACCTGTAGCCCCTCGATGGCGGGGATCTCCCGAGACACGGATGCGGCAACGGCCGTGCGGATCTGTTCACCGCCATAGAAGGAGCGAAGCTTGCCGAAGTGATCGACGAGACACCGGGTCGAGCCCTCCATGATGTCGTTGTCGACAACCGGCTTGAGGAAGGCATTGGCCAGGTTCCAGGCCCCGTGGTCACGCACCACACCGAGGAGCGTGTCGGGCATGGTGCGCGCCGCCATTGAGTTCTGCTTGCCGCTCGGCACGGCGTTGATGAAGGCCAGGAGCCAGGCCTGAACGGTGCGCCGGATGAGGTCGATGTCGCCTTGCAGGTTCTCCGTCAACTGGATCAGATCGACGTTCGCGTACCGGTAGTAGCAGGCGGAGTTGAAGTCGATCGTGCCGAGCATGTCGGCTCCGGACTCGGCGTCCGGCTTCAGATCGTCGACTGCGGTGTAGAAGTCGAACTCGGTGGCGACGACATGCGTCGAGATGGCGTGAGCAACCTGCGAGGCGGCGTTGACGTTCAGGTCCTTGTTGTCCGCGATCATCCGGCCGAACAGGGCGATGTCCGCGACCCGACCAGCGTCGAGAATCTGACGCGCCATAGCCTGCGCGGCCTTGTCCGGCTTGATCTTCTCCTTCTGAGCTTTCGTCTTCGCGGCGGCGAATTTCTCCAGGCTGTCCCAGCGTTCCTCGCAGTACGTCGTCAGGTGGTCGATTGCTCCCTTTCCGACATACAGCAAGTACTCCGTGAGCCCGCGGCTCTGGTCCAACCCGAAGCCAAGCTGCTGCAAGGCGGCCGTGGCGACGGCCTGCGCCTGCTCACGGTCACGCTTTTGGGCGACGAGGCGCTCTACCACGCCGTCGAGCAGCCGCTTGGTACGGACTCCGACCTCGGACTCGTCGAGCCCGTACACCTTGAAGAGTTCCCGCGCGGCGCGCTTGAGGCTTTGACTGGAGATGCGTCCCCGGACATGCCCGCCGAACGTGGCCGTCTTGGGCTGGCCCACGTCGTCCCGGTTCAGGTTGCTAACGGGGAAGGACTGGAGCAGATGAAGCTCGATGATCATTGGGTCGTCTCCGGGGAATCGGTGGGAGGCTGGTCATGGCCCTTGGCCGGCTTCGCAGAAGCCAGCGTGTAGTACTCCTGGGCCCACGTCAGGCGTACTCTGCTCGCCCTGTCGCCTCGGTGGTCCTTGCCGAGCAGAACAAGCAGGTCGCTGAGCAGCCGCTCATAGTGGACGGGAACGTCGTGCGCCGACAGCAACCGGATCGTCTGGCGTAGATAATGCGGGAGAGCCTGTTTGTCCTTGGCCAGCAACTGAGTCAGTCGTCGGTCCACTACCGGGCTTTCCAGCTTCTTCTGCAGCCTGCCGAGCGACGCGCCAAACGAGCGCGATCCTCCCCCGCCCCGCCAGTTCAACGGATGTAGCGAGAACAGGCCGCCCACAAGCAGCCACGTCTCCGGTTCGGAGCCATCGCCCTGAGGCGGATCGTGCTGGAACACGATCTCGTACGCCTGATACTGCCTTCCCTCTACGAAGCTGTGACGCAACCTGGCGAGCACCCCGCGTGCCTCAGACACTCTCCGCCGGTCATCCGAGCGCAACGCGTTTTCGAGGCCGCAGAGGTACGTGATGTACGCGTCCCGCCGTATGGAGAATTGGTCAGGCATCAGGCTCCTCCGGTCCATCGGTGTAGCTCGTGATCCGGGCACGAAAGACGCGCTCCGCGGTCTCCAGGCGACCGTCGAAAATGGCGCGGTGCTTTCCGAGCGCGAGCATGGCACGGCTCTCAGCGGGTGAACCAGCAACCCAGCGGTCCACCGCCACACGGGCAAGCTCGATCACGTGCCGTCCCCATGCCCGCGCTGTCGGCGCTTCCGAGTGGCCAGCCGTACGAGCCTTGCCCAAGTCGATCAGAAATGCTCCGAACGGACGCGCGAGGCGAGGCCAGTAACCGCGGCTGACGTCTGCCACAGGCTGATCAGCCTTGAACTCACGGTGATATTCCGTCTGGAACGAACGCAACGCGGAGCCCACGTCGTCGGCAAGGGCAATCGCACAGCCGATGATCCCGCTCAGTTTCTCGTCATGTGCTCGAAGCAGCGGAACAGGTGCGGGAATCTCCTCTTCCAGCCACGTCTCAACGACCGTCGCCTTGGAATCAAGATGTTGGCCGAAGAGGCGGAGGGTGTAAACAGCGTCTGCGGGAATGTAGCCGCTTTCTGCCAGTTCGGCTATCTGATCGAGAGCCACGGGGCGCTGGCGGTACCGGTTCTCTTCCCAGAGATCGCTCAGGAGAAGCTCAACGCTATGGCGCCATACGCCGCGCAGGGGATAAAGCCGCACCGGCAGCATGGGCGCGTCCTTTTTGAACTTCCCCTTCGCGTCTTTGGGCGTGCGGAAGGCCGCCATCTTCTCCTCGTCTGGCAGCTTCACATCGAGCCGCGTCCCAGGTGTGATGACAGCGCCATCCACCACGCTGCTTCCACCCGGCTCCCTTGTGAACAGCAGTACGCGTCTCGATGGCCAGGTCAGCAGGTCTGTCCAGCCTCGCGCGGTGCGCTTGTCCGGTCTCGGCGAAGGCCCAGTCGGCTCCTCCCAAACTGGCCTATCGTCGGAAGTGGTCATCTCCGGCTTCTCGTAGTCCGGCAGGTAGACCATGGCATTGAGCAGGAGGGTCTCCTTGAGGTTCTGCCCCTCGACCAGGACGACTCCGAACCAGTTGCAGGGTGCCCGTTCCGACGACTTGTCCTTCTCGTACGGGGTCTTCATCCCTCCTGGGTCGAAGGCCTGAACCGTGACCAGCCACCGGGCCGCCTCTTGCGGAGTCAGTACGACCTTGTCTTCGGACGTGGTGTGGTCGAAGAGGGTCACAT
This sequence comes from Nonomuraea sp. NPDC050451, assembly GCF_044458585.1. Taxonomy (NCBI): domain Bacteria; kingdom Bacillati; phylum Actinomycetota; class Actinomycetes; order Streptosporangiales; family Streptosporangiaceae; genus Nonomuraea; species Nonomuraea sp. NPDC050451. Next base: position 5,312 of record NZ_JBITHZ010000058.1, on the reverse strand, counting down.
TGTTGCCGACGGCGCGGTATGGAACCAGCTTCGCCGCCGTAGCCGAATTCAGGGACCTCAACTCAGCGCACTGCATGAACGGCACTTCCGGGTGGAACAGATCGAAGCGCTCCCGGCGGCGCTCCAGGTATTTGCGGAGCGGATCGGCGGGGATGCTCTCCGCCTCCCACAGGTCTCGCCATACCGTCTCATTGGGCGGGCCATATGCGCGATGAAAGACCGCCAGGAGGAGGCGATGGAGAGCCGCCGTCATCGTGGGGGCCTCTGTCGCGATACGGCGGACGGTATGCGCCTTCGCGATGACATCCTCAAGTCCCATGGCATCAACCCTCCCGTCGAGTCCCACGACGGGAATCCAGGGCTGAGTCAGCAGATCGAACGATGGCGCCATGTCGTCAGGCGAGGGCATCGGCGTCCTCCAGAAGGAGGCCGAGGCCATCGCGATACCGCAGCACGTGGCCACCGACCGTACACCCGTCTTCGGTGAACATGAGAACCCTGTGCTCGTACAGCCACGGCGAACGTTGGAAAAGCTGCGGCACTGGGGTCGCAGCGATCGCCCGTACGACATCGGCAGGCATGTCAGCCGATACGGCGAGTTGGAGGGCAGCGTCCAGTAGTGCTCGTAACACGTCCTCATCGGGAGAGTCGAGAGCGGTCAGGTCGACTGAGTCACCGCCAGAGACCGGAACGGCCCGGCCGCCCTGAGACGCTCGGAACAGCACGACGTCAACGGGAGGGACGTCGTCGGAGTGCTCCACCGCGGATATCACCTGCTTCGCGTTTGTCCTGCGTGCTTGCTGTGCTTGGTCAACTCGCCAAGGTGAGAGACCGCATTGGGGTGCGGGAGATACATGAGACGGGCGTTGCGCTCAGCCACCTTCAGCGCGTGAGCCAGACGTTCGGTCTCGATCTGCCATAACTCCTCCCACCCGGACGGACAGGTGATCGCCCCGTCCGGCCCGTAGACAGCATCGACCAAGGTGGGTACGTCATCAGGCAGGTTCAGACAGGTCCTCTCCCGCAGCAGAGCCCAGGTTCGCATGAGTGTGATCGGCGCGTAGACCGATTCGCTGTACCGCGGAAACTGAGGGCCAGCCTCGGTGTCGACCACGCCCGCAATCGCCAGGCGAGGCTCCCCCCGCGCCCTGTCGTGGCGGTGAAGCCGGCCAGCTCGTTGGATCAGCCAGTCCACGGGAGCAAGATCGGTGAGCATCGCGTCGAAGTCGAGATCCAGTCCCTGTTCCAGGACCTGGGAGCTGACCACGATCGCCCTTGGCCGTGCTCCGTTCTTGCCGAAGGCGGCCTTCAGTTCGGTTTCAACGGCCCGACGCGGGCCGTTGTCCAACTGACCGTGGATCACGAACAACCGAGGGCGTATCTCCGCTGGCAGGGCCGCAACGCGTGTCACGAGAGCCGCGTGGGTAGCGATCACCCTTCGTACCAGGTTGTGCATCACGACGGCGCATCCACCATCCGCCACCTGTTCCAAGGCCCAATCGACTACGTCTTCGTCGTTGATCGGAGTGAGATGAAGCAGGCGACTGACGTTGAGGTCGGAAACCTCGGCACCCTCGGCCACGGGTTTGCCGGTGCCGGCCACCGTGACCCTCGGGTAGTCGGTGGATGGCTCCGCTTTCGGGGTATCCCGTGGCAGGCACCTGAGCAGGCCCGATTGCCAGGCTGCCACCAGCTCCTGCCGCCGCCCCGAAGGCAGCGTGGCCGACAGCATCACCACCGACGTACCCAGCCGTCCGAGCCAGGCGAGCAGCCGATCGAGCAGCGTCGACATGTAAGTGTCGTACGCGTGGACCTCGTCGATAACGACGACCTTGTTGGTCAGCGCGGCCAGGCGTACGAAGACGTGGCCCGACCGGATAGCCGCCTTGAGGGCTTGATCGATCGTTCCAACGCCGACCGGGACGAGCAGGCTCTTCTTACGAGTGAACCACTCCTTCGCCTGGACATCGAAGTCGTCCTCGTCGTCCCGACCCACGTCGCTAGGGTCGGCTGCCCGCTCGTTCAGGTGATCGAGGGCGCCGGAGTGAATCAGCCGGACGCTGACCGTCTTGTCGTGTCCAAGGCGCTCTAACAGCTGCTCCAGTTCGGTCAGCATCTGGTTGCTCGTCGCTTTGGTCGGATTAGCGACGTACGTCCCCAGGAGACCATGGCTACGCATCAAGGCCGCAGCAGCCTGGATACCTGCCTTGGACTTACCTTCCCCTGTCGGAGCCTCCACGATCACTAATGTCGGCTGGTCCCGATCCTCTGTTACACGCTCGACGACAACCTGCACCGGCCGCGGCTTCTCACCCTGGAACAACTCGCTGAACGACGTGGGCGGCTCCCAGGGGCACAGCTCAAGCCTCTCCACGGCTAGCGACGCGCGTTCGTCAGCTCTCCTGTTGTAGACCGGAAGATCGAATACATCGGCATAGGGGAAGTTTTCGGTGTCCGACGCGATCCAATCGCTGATCGTGGTCAGAGCGGCGAGGGCCACCGCAGCGGCGCTGCTCACGTGCACGTCCTGCCAAGGGATCTCTCCGGGATCCGGCAGGCCGCGCACAGCGATGACCTCGCTGACGAGCCGATCGCGCCGTGCTTCCCAAGTCGGGCCACCGTGGTTGTTGATCTCTCGCCGCGCCTGCCGCAGCGCTGTCCCATCAGGGAAGTAGCCGTGGTGCCCGCCGAGCGCGGCAGCAACGAGTTCGGCAGTGGCCGGCGGTGCGCCCCAGCGACGGAGGAGGTCTCTCATATGCATGGCCGTGACCAGTCCATGCGGGGTATCGATGCGCCGCCCGAGCTCCGGCCTCTTCGCCATCCTCCTCAGATCAGCAGCGGCCGACTCATCGAACCTCGCCAAGGCAACTTCAACCTGAAGCCCCTGAAACGTCGGGCTATGTTTCCCCAGATCGTGCAGCCCGCAGAGAGTAGCGATCCACGCGTCCACCTCGCCCAACGGCTCGAACGCAGCACGCAGTTCGTCTCGGCATTGCGGCCCGGTCAGCACGCCTACAAGGCGTTGGGCTACCGCGGCGGTATCGAGAGCATGGCAGACCAGGGGGTGGACTTGGTCATTGCGTGCCTTGCCCCAGGCAGGCCAGACGCCTGGATCGACATTCACTGAATAACCCGATCAACCGGGTCCAGAGCGCTGCCGATGAAGCACACTTCGAAGATCGCTCGCTCCGCCTGCCGCGGTTGCCATCGATCCCATGGCCCTCCACGCGCTGCAGCGCCGCCAGCTAACTGCCTGCATCTTGGCAACGGCACGTTCGGCTCTCGATTGTGCTTGGTCCGGACCGTACGAGCCTCAGCAGATGATCCCTTAACCAACCGGTCATGGGGTGTCCCCTCACCGAGCATGGAGTAATTAAAGGGCATCATCGCCATGTAGAACCCGCAAATGCGCCGATCGACAAGCGTCACGGTCACGGCCTGCTGGGCGATGAGCCTGGCAAGGATAGGTTGCCGATGGAAGACGGTTCTGCGGTACCCCTTGTCAGGCAGGCTGAGTTGCCCAACATCTCGCAATGATGCAGCCTGGAACGACTGAATCGCAGCTTGATAGTCAAATGACCGTTACGTCCTTATCCGCTGAAGTGCTAATTTTGGGCTCCACCGCTGACAACGTCGCAGGTCAGCGAGAGTGCTCCCCGCGCACGTGGGAATGGCCCCAAGACCGAGGCATACCGGCCCGAGGGCGGTTTGTGCTCCCCGCGCACGCGGGGATGGTCCCCGCGACAAGGTTGCGCAGTACTGGTTGCAGGGTGCTCCCCCGCGCACGCGGGGATGGTCCCGGGTCGCCAGCCTCGGGCCGACGCTGGCCCCGTGCTCCCCGCGCAGGCGGTATGGTCCCCGGGGCGACCTTCCCAGGCATTACCCCGGCGTGTGCTCCCCGCGGACGCAGGGATGGTCCCCACTGGGCCTCGATCTCCGACCCCACCACGAGGTGCTCCCTGCGCACGCGGGGATGGTCCCGTCGTGCTGCAGATCGACCCGGCTGGCTTCTAGTGCTCCCCGCACACGCGGGGATGGTCCCATCCGGCACGGCATCCGCTAGACGTGGTTCGTGTGCTCCCCACGCAAGCGGGGATGACCCCTTGTTCGGCCGCCCGTAGTGGGCGACCAGTCGGTGCTCCCCGCGCACGCGGGGATGGTCCCGGCATGAAGGACGAGACGGGCCGCGGCCACTTCGTGCTCCCCGCGCATGCGGGGATGGTCCCCTGGTCCCCGAGTTCGAGGACTTTGTGGATCAGTGCTCCCCGCGCACACGGGGATGGTCCCGGCATCATCGGCACGGCCGCACTCGCCGTCACGTGCTGCCCACGCACGTGGGGATGGTCCCCCGCCCGGCCACGGGCTGCATGCGGAGGTGTGGTGCTCCCCGCGCATGCGGGGATGGTCCCACCTCCGACGGCACCCTGCTCGTCACCCCCAAGTGCTCCCCGCGCGCGCGGGGATGGTCCCTCGTGAACCGGCAGGTAGTCGGTTGGCTCGCCGTGTTCCCTGCGCACGCGGGGATGGTCCCGTGCTCGGGTCGGCCATGTACCGGGGCAGGTTGTGCTCCCCACGCACGCGGGGATGGTCCCTTGATCGGGTTGATGCGCTGGCCTCGGAAGGTGTGCTCCCCGCGCACGCGGGGATGGTCCCCATCAGAACCTGCAAGTCCCCCTCGCTCTTCGGTGCTCCCCGCGCATGCGGGGATGGTCCCTCGTCGCGGTCGCCGTCAAACCGAGCCAGCTTGTGCTCCCCGCGAATGCGGGGATGGACCCGTCTCCCACATGGCGTCGGTGACGTGTACGAGGTGCTCCCCCGCGCATGCGGGGATGGTCCCGGCTCGCTCATCTCGTACAGGACCGCGCCACCGTGCTCCCCGCGCACGCGGGGATGGTCCGATGCTGTTCGGCGCGACGAGCGACCCCGACGAGTGCTCCCTGCGCACGCGGGGATGGTCCCATCCTGCACGGCATCCGCCAGACGGGGTTCGTGTGCTCCCCGCGCACGCGGGGATGGTCCCACCGTCATGTCCTTGCTGATCAGGCTGATGGCGTGCTCCCCGCGGACGCGGGGATGGTCCCTACGCCTGTCTGTTCCGGGCTCATGTGCTGCCGTGCTCCCCGCGCACGCGGGGATGGTCCCTGGGCGGCAACTAACGAACTGAACAAGGGGGTGTGCTCCCCGCGCACGCGGGGATGATCCCTTCATCCAGACCGAGTGTAGGACGACGCTGAAGGTGTCCACGTAGGCGACATTCGCGCTGTCTATATGGACGACAAGGAAGACCCCGCCAGGCTGGTGCCGGACGGGGT
>NZ_JBITHZ010000057.1:0-57213 GCF_044458585.1 Nonomuraea sp. NPDC050451 | reverse complement strand
CCCAGCCCGGAACTCCGGATCAAAGCGACGCCTCGTGGTTCCTGCCAAGACCAAACCTCTCTTGGTTCGGTCTCCACGTTACGAGGGGAAGCCCGCTTCGGCGGGGAGTACCGGTTCCGGCACATCCGGATGCAGGACTGGCTGGCCAGCACCGCGCTGAGGCCGCCCGAGCGGAGCCCGCGGCGGCGCGGGCGCAGCAGGATCGCAGCGTTCGCGGGCCTCGCCGCCGCGCTGGTCGTGTGCGTCGCCCCGGTCCGCACGCTGCCGCCCGACAGTTCCTCTCGCACCCTTCTGACCGGTAGGGCCAAAAGCATGCACTTTCTCGACGACAACCGGACCATGACAGTGCAGCAGACGGACGGGCGAATCCGGCTGTGGGACCTGGAGACCGGACGTCCCATCGGCCGCAGCGTGCCCGGCCCCGGTAACGTGGCCTTCAGCACCGCGGGTCGGCTGGTGGCCGCGCTCGAATCGCCGGTGAACCTGTCGATCCTGGACCTGCGGACCGGGGCGGAACTGTGCAGGACCGTCCTGCCCAAAACCGCCGCCACGACCCGCACGCTGTACTTCAGCCCTGACGGTCGCGTCCTGCTCACCAGCCTAGAGCCCGGCAACTTCCAACTGTGGGAGCCGCGCACCTGCACCCGGATCGGCGGGCCCCTGGCGTCAGGGACCGACATCCCCACGTTCAGCCCCGACGGCGGCGTGCTCGTCGTCAAGGTGCCGGACAGCGACAAGCTCACGCTGTGGAACGCCCGCACGGGAGCCCGCATCGACGACGGGACCATCGCCGGCTCATCGCACTTCACGCCTGACGGCAAGATTCTCGTGACGGTGAAGGCCGGCGTGGAGATGTGGCTGTTCGATTCCGCGACGGGAAAGGTCATCGACGGCCCCCTACACGGGTACAACCCGCTGCCCGGGTACGACCTGGAGCCCGTGGTGCCGGTCGAAGGGAGCCGGTCCTACCTGATCCGCTGGAGTCGCCCGAGCGGTTCCCTGGCGGTCAGACGGCTGTGGGGAGACCAGCGCACCTTCATCTTCACCGGCGTGCTCGCCCAGCACATCGCCGGCGGTGTGCTGGCAGGCGTGCTCGCGAACGGGAAGATCCGGCTATGGAGCCTGGATGACGGCAGGCTGCTCGGCTCCATCGACACCGGTGCCCACGTGGCAAGCGTCGCCCTCAGCTCCGACGGGCGGAGCCTGCGCCTGGACAGGGGCGGCCCCAGCATCGAGTACTGGGACGTCAGGCGACGGGTCCGCGTGAGCTCCGTTGAGATGACGCAGGACGTGAGCACATGGTTCGTGCCCGGCGCGCGGACGGCGGTCGTCACGGAGACGAGGATCGACGGCGGCTGGATCATCACCCGCCTCATCGACCTCGACACCGGCGAGACGAAACCTGCCGCCATCCCCGCCGACCGGGGCACAATGAACTTTCGAGGGAACCAGGTCGCCGATCGATCCGCCGACAAACGGACAGTCGAGGTGTGGGATCTCGCCACAGGCCGGCGGTTCACCCTAACCGGCCACACCGGGGAGATCTTCAGCGTGCGCTACAGCTGGGACGACCGGCTGCTGGCCAGCCTGTCCGCGGACGGCACCATCCGCCTGTGGCCCGCCCCGGGCTGAGCGTCCTCCCGCCGTTCCAGATGACCCCGACCTGCTGGTGGTAGGCCCCGATCGCCGGCAGCCGGGTCGGCTCCTCGGTGGGTGAGTCGAAGAGGCGCAGCTCGAAGTCGCCCTCCTCGGGGCGAACGCCGCGCCCAGCTCAATCAGCTCGTCCAGGGCGTCAGGCTCGCCGAGCACGATCGACGGAAGCTGCCGTGGTGCGCCATCGGATGCCCGTTGACGGACCCGTTCGCCGGTGACGGCCCGGTAAGGGTCACGACCGCCAAGGGCATCCGCCGGCCGCCGGCGTCGCGTCCGCCTCCAGCCGGGTGCCTCACATGGCTAACGTGCCTTACAACCCCTGAATACTCGTCAGGCACGTTCCCGGACCACCCACTTGCCCAACATGCCTGACGGCTGCGAGCGACCCAAGATAACGATTGTCCCATGTGCCAGGCGCCCGCGGGCAGCGCCTGCCGGACCCGGGGCGGCAAGGTCGCCCCCAAGTACCACACGCCCCGCTTCATGCTGGCGCCCCAGCTCCGGGCCGAGCTGGAGGTGCGGACCCCGCCCGGGCGCGGGCCGGGCCGCGCCTGGCAAGCGGGCCCGGCGATCGAGGCCGCGCTGCCGACCGCCGCGGCGAAATCGACGCGGGTCGGCTACGCCCGCTGCAGCACCGCCCAGCAGGAGCTGCAGAGCCAGCTCGACGCCCTGGCCGAGGCGGGCTGTGAGCCGGTCTTCGCCGAGAAGATCAGCACCCGCGTCAAAGTGCGGCCGGAGTTCGCCAAGGCGTTGGAGTACGCGCGCACCATCAAGCGCGCCGTCCCGCACCAGCGGTTGATCTTCACCGTGCACGAGATGAAACGCCTGGGCTGCGGGGCCGCCGAACTGCTGACCATCGCCGAGGAACTGCGCCAGCACGACATCGAGCTGGAGCTGCTGACCGGCCCGCTGCAGGGCATCTACAACCCCTCCGGGCACGGGGCGGCCTTGTTCGCCTTCTTCGCCGGGATGGCCGAGTCCGAACGCGAGTACATCCGGGAAAAATCGCTGGAGGGGCAGGCCTCAGCGCGCGAGCGGGGCCGGCACGGCGGACGCCCGAAGGTGTTCGACGACGACATGATCGCCTACGCGCGGTCGCTGCGCGAGCGCGGCGTGGCCGTGCCCGACATCGCCCGCAAGCTGGTCATCCCCACGGGTAAGAACACGGGCAAGCACCCGTCCGTGGCCAGCGTCTACCGGGCGCTCGCCGACCGTCCGGCCCCGGGCGCGGGTTGACGCCCGTGGGCCTGGGCGGTGACGAACGGCCCGGGCATCCGGGGGCTACGCCGATGTGGCGGGAAAGTGGCGGTCCAGGATGTCGGCCAGCTCCGGAAGGGTCACGAACCCGCCGCCGCGGCGCAAGCGCTCAGCCCGGATGGCGACCAGTTCGGCCAGGGCCAGGGTGACGGGATGACCGGCCTGTTCGGCGGGCAGTGCCTGCAGGGCCGCCTCGAAGCGGGCCAGGACCCTGGGGAACACCTGCCGGGCCCGCTCCTCCTCCTGCAAGACGCGCTCGCCCCGACTGGAAGCGATGTTTCATAGGTGTTCGTTATGAAAGACCGCGCCAATCCACACAACCGAGAGCGTAGGCAGGACTGCTGACGAATTGAGGTCAGTAGGCGAGTTCTCCGATGCCGCCATCGACGCGCAGGACGGTGCCGGCGGTGTAGGCGGACTCGTCAGAGGCCAGGTAGACGGCCGCTTTTGCCAGTTCGGTGGCGGTGCCGATGCGATGCAAGGGCACGGTCCGCCGCAGCTCGTCGTACAGGGCGGCCTGCCGCTCGGGGCCGAGCGAGGCGAACGTGTCGGTGAGGGTCGGCCCCGGGCTCAGCCCGTTGACGCGGACGCCCCGCTCCTTCAGCTCGTAGGTCAGCCCGCGCGACAGGGACAGCAGACCGGCCTTGGCGGCGCCGTAGACCGCCGCGTGCTCGTGCCCGACGAAGGCGGAGACGGAGCCGACGAGGATGACGGACGCCTGCCGGGACAACAGCGGCAGCAGGGCCTTGATCAGGAAGAACGGCCCCTTGAGGTTGGTGGCGACGAGCCGGTCGAACGCCTCCTCGGTCCATTGCTCGATCGGCAGGTGGGTGACGTCGGCGGCGTTGCTCATCACGATGTCGAGCCGCGGCCACTCCTGCCGCAGCCGCGCCGCGAGCGCCGCCTGGCCGGGCACGTCTCCGGCGTCGCTGACGATGGACAACACCGGGCCGTCCAGCTGCCGGGCGGCCTCATCCAGCCGTTCCCGCGAGCGGCCGGTGATCGCGACAGCCGCTCCCTCGGCGAGGAACTGCCGGGCACTTTCCAGCCCGATGCCGCTCGTCCCGCCCGTGATCAGTGCGCGCTTTCCTGCAAGACGACCCATGGGACTCGTTCTCCTGACTCGCGCCAAGGCGCGTGATTGTGGTGATGGTGACGGGCCATCCCCGCCATCGTGAGACACCCGCCTGACGCCGGATCCCTCACCGCGGACGTGGCCCTGGCCGTCGTGTCGGGGGTCAGATGGCGGTACGGCCGCCGTCGGCGGCCACGACGGCGCCGGTGACGTAGCTGGCCTGGTCGCCGGCGATGAAGGCGATGACCCGGGCGACCTCGGCGGGGTCGGCGGCGCGCTTGAGCGCGGTCGTCAGTCCCATGCCGCCGAGGTCCGGACCCATGGCCGCCACCACCTTGGAGGTGGTCATCGGGCCGGGCGCCACGGCGTTGACGCGCACGTTGGAGGCGGCGAATTCGGCGGCCCAGGTGCGGGTCAGGGATTCCAGCGCTGCTTTCGTGGCGCCGTAGACCGCCATCGGCGGCATGCCCAGGCCGGCGGCGGTGGAGGTGACGTTGACGATGCTGCCGCCCCCGCCGGCGGCCATCTTCGGTGCGAGCCGGGCGACCATGATGAACGGTGCGCGCACGTTGACCGCGAAGGCGGCGTCGTAGGCGGTGAGGTCCTGGTCGGCGGTCGTGCTGAACGGGACGACGCCCGCGTTGTTGACCAGGATGTCCACCGCCCCGGCGTCGTCGGCCAGCCGCCGCACGGCCTGCGGGTCGGCCAGGTCGGCGCCGATGAAGCGCACGGTGCCGGTCGCGCTCTGCCGTACGTCGACCACGACCCGGGCGCCGCGGTCCGGGTCGGTGCCGGTAATGATCACGTTTGCCCCACTGGCGGCGAGAATCTTCGCCGTGGCGTGCCCGAGCCCGCCGATGGCACCCGATCCGGTGATCAGCGCCGTCTTGCCGTGGAAGTCCATGGGGTCCTGCCTTTCTCCGCTGGTGCGCGAGCGCGCCAGCAACTTCTATGCAACCGTTCAATAAGTCGCCCGGCCATCAACGTACAGACTTTTGTGTGAGCGGTCAAAAAGTCGTAACCTGGAGCTATGGCACGCACAGGACGCCCCCGCGCGTTCGACAAGGACCAGGCCCTGGAGCGCGCGCTGCTGCTGTTCTGGTCCCGGGGCTACGCAGAGACCTCCGTCCAGGACCTCGTCGACGCGCTGGGTCTGGAGCGAGGCAGCCTGTACGGCGCCTTCGGCGATAAGCGGCAGTTCTACCTGGCGACGGTCCAGCTGTACTGGGACACCTACGAGCGCGAGCTGATCACGGCTCTGGAGTCCGGGCCGGTGCTGCCCGCACTGCGCGAGGTCCTCGCCAACCCGGCCCGGGCACAGGAGCACGCCTCCGACGCCGGCGTTCCGCAAGGGTGCATGATCGGCAACACCACCGCCGAACTGGTCCCGCAGGACGTCGAGGCCCGCGACATCGTGGCCCGCTCGCACGCCCGTTTCACCCAGATCGTCGCCGACGCCCTGCGGCGCGCGCAGGCCGGCGGCGAGGTCACCCGTGCCGCCACCCCCGAGGCCCAGGCGCAGCTGGCGCTGTTCACCGTCCAAGGCCTGTCCCTGGTCTCCCGCGCAGGACTCGACACCTCCGCCGCGCTCGCCGCCGTCGACGCCCTGATCAACGCCCTTCGTGCTTGAAGAGCATCATTCCGGCGAGGTTGTTTTCATTCCGGGATCCACTGGTCTCGTCCGGTTCGACACCCCAGACCTGATCGCGGACGGTGGCCTAGGGTCGGTGGTGCGGTCTGCCCACGCTGGTCGGACAGTACGGTCTGGCTGCGGCCTCGAACGACGGCACCGGGGCCTTCTCCGCGGCGAAGGTGATGTCGCTGGTGGGCGTCATGGTCGCCGACAGCATCGATGACATGCACCGGCCACGGCATGCACGGTGCGATGGGCAGTCTGTTCTCCGCGCGGCTCGCTGATCAGCGGAACCGGATGGAACGCCGGATGCTGTTGCAGTATCCTCCGACACCGCGACGGAGGCTCGACGCGATGCGCGGCCATCGTCACCTCCGGAGCCCATCATCGTGTCCCCAAGTTGGCCACGGGGTGGGGATCGCCCAGGACAGAGGACGACTACCCCTTTGTCTGGTACTGCCCCGCCAACGCGCCGTGCCTGCGACGTCTCAGGAGGATGGAAGAGCGCGGAGTGATCACCGGCTACCGGGCAATCGTCACCCGCCGACGACATGGAAAGCGTGATCATCCCCGACCGCGGCCACTATCCGGCCGAAGAGGACCCGAGGAGATGCTGGCGGCCCTCAAACCATTCCTGATGGCCCCGCCGCTAGGCGATCTGCAAGGAAGGGGTGGCCCGGCCGACGCGGTCCTTGGCCGCGAACCTGCGCGCACGTCGCGGTTTCGCTGTCGTATCGGAGCGGTTCCGGAGCCTACGACTGCGCCTCGCGGCCGGCCTGGGCACGATTCGGCCGGCGGCTCCCGCGACCGGCGGCTGGAGGGGTGCGCAGCCGTAGGCGCTCCCCCTGCGGTCCGAACATGATCAGATACTCCACCGGTCCGCCGAGTCCGGCGTTCGCCACCCCGTGGGGGATGCGGGTGTCGAACTCGGCGACGTCCCCGGCGGTCAGGATGAGGTCTTGGTCGCCGAGCGCGAGCCACAGCCGCCCGTACAGGACGCACAGCCACTCGTGGCCGTCGTGGGAGACCTGACGGGGCCGCGCGGGCGGGTCCTCGAGAGCGGGCAGGACATGCTTGTGGGCGTGCAGGCCGCCGACGTACCGGGTCAACGGCAGCACCGCCTTGTCATCCCCGAAGCTCAGCGGCGCCCTAGCGCGCGGCTCGGCCGCGGGGGTGGGTGCCGTGCCGGCCAGCTCGTCCAGGGAGACGCCGTACTCCTTCGACAGCTGCAGCAGCACCTCCAGGGTGGGCTTGCGCCGGCCGGTCTCGATCCGGGACAGCGTGCTGGTCGAGATGCCGGTCGCGCAGCTGACACCGGCGAGCGTCGCGCCGTGGTGCTCACGCGCGGCCCGCAACCGTGGCCCGATCGCGGCCAGCGTGCCGTCCACGTCGTCGCCTGCCACCTTGCCCGCTCCTTCTTGCCGTGCCGCTCCACCGCTCTGTCCTGTGAGTTTGCCAGAATGGCAAGCCTGGTCGCGTCGGGCGGGTGCCGCGCAGCAGGATCGATGGGTAGCCGCACCCGCCCGCGAACCGAGGAGAAGCCCATGCAGCCCGAGCCGACCGCCGAGCTCCGCCACCGCACCGTCGAGGCCCCGGCCGGGCGCCTGCACCTGGTCGAGCAGGGCACCGGCCCGCTGGTCCTGCTCGTGCACGGCTTCCCCGAGTCCTGGTACTCCTGGCGCCGCCAGCTCCCGGCCCTGGCCGCGGCCGGCCACCGGGCGGTGGCGATCGACGTGCGCGGTTACGGCCGCTCCTCCAAGCCGAAGGCGATCGACGCCTACCGCATGCTCGATCTGGTGGAGGACAACCTCGCCGTCGTGCGCGCCCTCGGCGAGGAGAGTGCGGTGGTCGTCGGCCACGACTGGGGCTCCAGCATCGCCGCCGCCTCGGCCCTGCTCCACCCCGACGTCTTCCGCGCCGTCGGCCTGCTGAGCGTCCCTTACGCACCGCCCGGCGGCCCCCGCCCCAGCGAGATCTTCGCCCAGATCGGCGGCCACGAGCAGGAGTTCTACGTCTCCTACTTCCAAGAGCCCGGCCGTGCCGAGGCGGAGATCGAGCCCGACGTCCGGGGCTGGCTCGCGGGCTTCTACGCGGCCCTGTCCGCCGACACCATGCCTGCCCCGGGCGAGCCCGACCCGCACTTCGTCACCCACGGCGGCCGGCTGCGCGACCGCTTCCCCCCGGGGGTCCTCCCGGCTTGGCTGAGCGAGGACGACCTCGACGTCTACGCCGGGGAGTTCGAGCGCACCGGGTTCACCGGTGCGCTTAACCGCTACCGCAACATGGACCGAGACTGGGAAGAGCTCGCCCCGCACCGTGGAGCCCCGATCAAGCAGCCGTCCCTGTTCATCGGCGGCGCCCTGGACGCCTCCACCACCTGGATGTCCGACGCCATCGACGCCTACCCCGCCACCCTCCCCGGCCTGTCGGCCTCCCACCTCTTGGACGGCTGCGGCCACTGGATCCAGCAGGAGCGCCCCGACGAGGTCAACCGCCTGCTGACCGACTGGCTCGCCACCCTCCGGGGCTGAACCGGGCGGGCGGGAAGCACACACCCCCAGGAGCTTGAGCAGGGTCACAACCGCGCCCGGCGTACGCCAGGCGCAAGCGCCCAAGAGTCGGGGGTCAGAGAGATTTGGAACGGAATCCGGCGTTAACGGGGTTCTCCCAGGTCAGCGACTCCCTGCCGATGCGGTCCTCTGCACGTGGTTAACGCCGGATTCCGTTCCATCGCTGGTAGAAGGTTGGCGCTGATAATGATCATGGTGCGGGAGGCGGCCCTGAGTCTCGATGTGTTGAAGGTACGGCGGGCAGATGGTGCCGGTCTGGGACGATCTGAGGCATGGCGCGTGGTGATGGTGGCGGCAGGGACGGCCGGGGCGAGCCCGAGTGGCGGCCGGTGACCGACGTGGACATGATGACCGCGGTCGTCCTGGAGCAGCTGGGCGCAAACCGCGATCAGTTGCGGGCCTTGGAGCCGGCGCGGCTGCCCCGCATCTGCTGGACGACCACACCGTTGAGCGGATCAAGCAGGTGTTCGGGGTGCAGCGCGATGACATGTGGCTGTGGGTCGAGACCGGCGAGCGCTGGCAGGCCCAGGACCTGAACGCGGCCGAGGCCGCGAAGGTCGACCAGTACGTCGCTGCGGTGGATGCGTTCGCGGCGAGCTACACGGTCATCCTGGCGCTGGCCGATGAGCTGGCCGCGGGCACGATCGAGGCGACGCTGGCCAAGTCGGACCTGGAGCTGGGCGTGGAGGCATTGGCGGGAGCGCTGGCCCGGCAAGGCGAACCCGTTCCCGGACGCGTCGCCGGTGCAGGTCCGCCACCCGCTGACGGCCAGCGACACCGTTGAGACGTCGTGGCCGTGGCTAACGGGCCTGGTGATGGGAATGGTCGCCCCGGGCGAGTAGGACACCGTGGTGATCGATGACCGCTTGGTGGCGGGCTGGACGCCGGCGGGAACCCGGTGTACTCGGTCTGCCACCGGACGGCCGAGGCGATCCGCCTGCAATAGCTCCCGCGTTCAGTCGTTCCCGGCGTTGATGGGCCGGACCCGTCAGGTCGCGCTCTGCTGGTCGTGGTCGCGCAGCATGCGCAGGACGGTCGCGGCCGAGGGGTGACGGCCCCTCTTCTTGCCGCTGGTGATGACGAGCCGGGCGGCGATGTCGCGCAGGCTGAGGTCCTGGGCGCGCAGGTGCAGGGCCATGGACAGCATGTTCTCGTCGGTGACGGCGGCGCCGCCGATGTGTTTGCCGCGGGCGCGGGCGGATTCGTGGCCTTCCAGGGTGCGGTCACGGATGTACTCGCGTTCCATCCCCGACAGGGCCGCCAGTACGGTGAACACCACGCCCGAGGGATCATGGGAGCCTTGCAGTTCGCCGGTGAGGAACTCCAGCCCGATGCCGGCCGCCTTCAGTTGCTCGGCGAGGGCGGCCAGATCCAGGCCGCGGCCGAGCCGCTTGTGCTCGTGCACCACGAGGGTGACCGCCACCCCGGCCGCGCGCAGTTCCCGGGCCAGGGTGACGGCCTTGTCGAGCTCGGGCCGGATGGTGGCCCGGGTGGAGATCTTCTCGGCGAA
Organism: Nonomuraea sp. NPDC050451; assembly: GCF_044458585.1. Lineage (NCBI taxonomy): Bacteria > Bacillati > Actinomycetota > Actinomycetes > Streptosporangiales > Streptosporangiaceae > Nonomuraea > Nonomuraea sp. NPDC050451. The sequence continues at coordinate 47,515 of NZ_JBITHZ010000057.1, read as the reverse complement.
GACGCGGGTGACGCCGGCGGTCTGGAGCGCGTCGAGCTGGGTGTCCAGGGACTGACGGACGGTGGAGGCGCGGGCGTAGCCGATCCGCGCGTGCCCGGCGGGCTCGGCGTCGGCCGCGGCCGGGCGGGGCAGCTGGGCCCACGCCGTGCCCGGTTTGCGGAGGGCAGGGGTGGGGACGTTGAGCGCCTTGGCGAACGCGGGCGCGAGCCGGAAGCGGGGGGTGTGGTACTGGATGGCCACCTTGCCCCGGCCGGTGCGGCAGGGCGATCCGGCGGGGGCGGCGCAGGAGGTCATCGGGCAGTCGTGGGCCTCTACGCGCAGGAAGTCATCGTCGTGCACCCTGAGATCGTTTCATAGGAGTGTTTCAGACCACCACCCGTTTGCATCGACTTATGAAACAGCGCTCGCCCTGGACGCGCCCGGCCGGACGCGGTGTTTCATAGGTGTTCGCCTATGAAACAGCCGCATGCGGACGGCTATCCCGCGGCGGGGCCGCGGCGCCCCCTAGGACGGGACAGACGTGTCGTCCACGGAAGTCGCGGTCGGGCGCGCCGTTGACGTGCCTGGCGGTGGCTTCGGTGATGCCGCCGCCTGGGATTGCTGCGGCAGTCAGCCGAGGTAGAAGTCCTTGCGGGCGGTGACGAACTCCTCGACGGTCAGGGGCCGTTTCCCGGTGATGCGTTCGACGTCGGTGGTCGCTCTGTCGTAACGGTTCGCGTGGTGCAGTTGTGCCATGGTCGCGATGTGCTGCTCGGTGTGCTGTGGCAGGCCCGCCTTGGCGAGTACCTCGGTGCGCCACTGTTGCAGGGGGACGTCCCGGTAGGTGACCGTGCGGCCGAGCGCTTTGGAGAATTCCTGGGCTACTTCGGTCATGTCGAGTGTTCGTGGTCCGGTCAGCTCGTACACCTTGCCGGAGTGCTCACCGGGATCGCGCAGGATGGTCGCGACCACCTGGGCGACGTCGTCGGCAGCGACCGGCGAGGTGCGTCCGGTGCCGAACGGCAGGGCGAGGGTGCCGTTGGCGCGGATCGACTCTGCCGCGAGGGCGGTGAACAGCGGGTTGTCGAGGAAGGTCGTCGGGCGTACGTGCACCACGGGCAGGCCCGACCAGTCCAGCACCTGCTCGGCCAGCCAGTGCAGCCTTTGCTGGTGGGATTCCTCAGTGCTGGTGGCGGTCATCTGCGACACCGTCATCTGCGACATGTCCACCAGCAGGTCGAGTTCGCCGTGCGCCTTCGCGACGGTGGCCATGACGGTCGCCGCCAGCAGGTGGTTTGGGGACACGCTGAGCCCGAAGTACGTCCGGCGGACGCCGTCGAGCGCGGCCGCCACCGTTTCGGGCCGGGTCAGGTCCCCGGTGACGACCTCGGCGCCCAGGGCCCGCACCTCGGCCGTGCGGTCGTTCTCGCGGCGGGTCAGGACGCGGACCGGCACGTTGTGCGCGCGTAGCCGTTCGGTGACGAGGCGGCCGACGCCGCCGGCGCCGGTGACGAGAACGAGGTCGTGGTCAGTCATCGGTGGGCTTCCTTTTCGGAGGTGTTCGCCTCGGCCAGGGCTTGGCCGAGGCGCGGGTGTGGTGCGTCCTGGTGCGCGAGGTCGCCGCTCGGGGTCTTTGCCGAGCCGCCGATGGTCTCGACGAAGGCCGCACTTGTGGGGTGGGGGGGAAGACCTGCGTGGCGCGGGTGATGGCTGTTGTCAGCGGAGGAAGAAGTTGAGGAGGGCATCGGTGCGCTTGTTGAAGGGGGCGCGCAGCAGGCGGGTGGCGTTCCAGCGTCCTTGTGTGTAGATGCCCTTGGGGTGGCTGAGGGTGCGGAATCCTTCGATGCCGTGGTATTTGCCCATGCCGCTGGCGCCGACGCCGCCGAAGGGCAGGTCGTCCTGGGCGACGTGCATGAGGGTGCCGTTGATGGTGACGTTGCCGGAGGTGGTGCGGTCGAGGACGTTGCGCCGGTCGGGGCCGTCGCCGCCGAAGTAGTAGAGGGCGAGGGGCCGGGGCCGGGCGTTGACGTAGTCGATGGCGTCGTCGATGGTGCGGTAGCCGAAGATCGGCAGGATGGGTCCGAAGATCTCCTCGTGGGCGATGCGCATGTCGTCGGTGACGCCGAGCACGACAGTCGGCGCGAGGGTGTGCGGACGGTCGGCGGCCTCGTGCGGCCGGTGGCCGACCTCGATCACCTGGGCGCCGTGGGTGCGGGCGTCGTCGAGCAGGCCGGTGAGGACTTTGTATTGCTTGTCGTCGACGATCGAGGTGTAGTCGTCGCTGGTCGGGCCGTCGGGGTAGGCGGCCTTGACGAGCCTGTCGAAACTGGCGATGAAGGTGTCGATCTCGGATTCGTGCACCAGGGCGTAGTCGGGGGCGATGCAGGTCTGCCCGCCGGACAGCAGTTTGCCGAAGACGATGTCGGAGACGGCCTGATCCGTTACGTGTCCCTTGGCCACGATGGTCGGGGACTTGCCGCCCAGTTCCAGGGTGACGGGGACGAGGTGCTCGCTGGCGGCCTTCATCACGGCCCGGCCGACCTCGGTGCTGCCGGTGAAGACGAGATGGTCGAACGGCAGGCCGGAGAATGCGGAGCCGTCGCCGCTGACCATGGTGACCTGCTCGGGCGGGAACAGCTCGGCGAGCATCGCCGCGAGCACCGCGTTCGTCGCCGGGGTGAGTTTCGAGGGTTTGAGCATCACCCGGTTGCCGGCGGCGATCGCGGTGACCACGGGCACCAGGGACAGGTTGACCGGGTAGTTCCACGGTGAGATGACCCCGACCACGCCCAGTGGCTGGTATTCGATGCGGTTGCTGCCGAAACGCAGCAGCAGGTCGATGCGGCGGCGGGTCGGGCGCATGAATCGGCGCAGGTTGCGCTGCAGGTAGTCGATGTTTTGCACGACGCCGACGATCTCCATGAACGCGGTCTCGTGGCGGGAGCGGTGTCCGAAGTCGGTGTTGATCGCTTCCTCGATCGCGCCGCGCCGGGCGATCAGCGCCGCCTTGAACCTGGCCAGATCGCTGCGGCGCGCGGCCAGGGAAGGTGCGCCGTCGCGCAGGTAGGCGGCGCGCTGCACCTGCAGGATGTGCTGGAAACGCTCCGCGTCGGTGGGCTGGGCGGTGACGTCGGTGACGGTCATGACGGTGCTCCTCAACGGTTGGTGCGGATGGCAGTGGAGGGCTGGGTGTGCGGGCTGTCCTCAGCGGTTGGTGCGGGCGGCGGCCGGCTGGGGGCGCGAGCGGCGGGCCGCCCAGCCCATGATCCGGACCATGGTGCGGCGGGGCAGGAGCTTGCTGGCGACGGCGAGCGAGCGGCTGTTGGTGATCACCGACGGCGGTGCGGAGCGGCGGTCGAGCGTGTCTAGGGCGATCTTGACGACCTGCTCGGGAGTGGCCCGTTTCGTGCCGTAGTCGGCGGACTGGCTGCCGGCGGCCTCGTAGAACTCGGTCTTCGTGGCGCCCGGGCACACCGCCAGGACGCGCAGGCTGGTGCCGCGGGCCTCTTCCCACAGCGCTTCGGTGAAGCTCAGGACGAAGGCCTTGGTGGCGCCGTAGACGCTCATGTACGGGTTCGGCTGGAAGCCGAGCAGGCTGGCGACGTTGATCAGGATGCCGTTGCCGGTGGCGGTCAGCGGGCCGACGTAGGCACGGCTGAGGTCGACCAGCGAGGCGATGTTCAGCGCGATCATGCTCTGCAGCCGGTCGGGGTCCTCGTCGGTGAACGCGTCATGGGTGCCGAACCCGGCGTTGTTGACCAGCCCGGTCGCGAAAATGCCACGGGACTCCAGTTCGGCGCGCAGGGTGCGGCCGGCATCCGGCAGGCCCAGGTCACGGGCGACGGTGGTCACCGTGACGCCGTGGGCCCGGGTGAGCTCGGCGGCCAGGCTCTCCAGGCGGTCGGCCCGGCGGGCGACCAGGACCAGGTTGGCGCCGCGACGGGCGAGCTGGCGGGCGAATTCGGCGCCGAGGCCGGAGCTGGCGCCGGTGACGATGACGGTCTGGCGGCGGTAGTCGATTCTGCTCATGCCGTTCACTCTACGCACCAAAATGCACGGAGTGCAAATAGCTGCATCGTGTGAGATGACGTACCATCGGTGCATGGCTCAGAAACCGACACCTCTTCGGGAACAGACCCGCTCCGTGGTCCGCTCGCTGCTCGCCCGGACCGCTATCGAGCTGTTCGCCGCCAAGGGCTACGACAACACGACCCTCGAAGAGGTCGCCGCCGCCGCGGGCGTCTCCCGGCGGACCCTGTTCAACTACTTCCGCAACAAGGAAGACCTCGCGCTCAGCAGCCTGGCCGAACAGGGTGAACTGATCGCCGCGCGCCTCGCCGAGCGCCCGGCCGGCGAGGATGCCTGGGCGGCGCTGCGCGCGGCGTTCCAGGTGCTTGAGGAGATCGACATGACAGCCGAAGGGCGCCTGGAGTTCATCACGCTGCTGTTCGGCAACGATTCCCTACGCGCCGGACACGCCGAGAAGCAAGCCCGCTGGCAAGACCTGTTCGCACCGCTGCTCGAGCCCCGGCTGCACGACTCCGACCGCCGCACCCTGCAAGCCCGCGCGATCGCGGCCGCGGCGATCGTCTGCCTGCAGGTGGCCAACGAGGAATGGGTACGCCTGCGCGGACAGGCCGACATGTTCGACCTCTACGACACCGCCGTACAGGCCATCCGCCGCCCCGCCTGAAACCGGCCGCATCCAGCTCCACCATGCCTCCGGCCCACCACCGCGTACCGCAGGAAACCCCACAACGGATCAGTGCCCGCGCACCGCGCGGACCCTGACCGCTTCCCGGGGTGCGCCGCAGCGTGCAGACCACTTCGCGCATCCGTGCAGACGACTTGGGAAACCGACAACCGGATTAACGATCTTGGTTGTGCTCTGGATATCGGGACCGTTTCAGGGACGTTGGTGTGCGGGTCGTGCAGTTCCCGCGTGGCGCGTTCCCGCTCGCGCGCCACCAGCCGGGTCAGCGTGCTGATCCCGGGCAGCAGCACGTCGTTCTGCCGCAGCCAGCGCACCGCGTACTGGAAGCACGCGGTGGGGCCGTCGCCGGTGTTCCAGGCGTGCGCCCGCACCTTGCCCGCCAGCTCGGCCTCGGCCGAGGCGAAGTCCTTCAGCCCGAACGCCTTGGCGATCTCCCAGGTGTGCTCCAGCCGCGTCTTGTCCCGCTCGGTGTAGCGCTTCACACAGGACGGATCCTCGATCTGCAGTTGGGCGGCGACGACGTCCAGGACCTCGTTCGGCACCTCCAGCGGGTCGGCCAGGAAGCACCCCAGGTAGCGGACGGTCACGAGCTGGAGGGCGAAGCCGCAGCGGATGTGCCGGCCGCGATGCCCCTTGATGAGGGCCATGTCCTCGTTGTCGAGAAAGAAGATCTTCTCCATCTCGGCCCGGGAGGGCGGACCGTCGTAACTGCCGTACTTCGCCGCTTCTGAGTCGCTCAGGAAGTCGACAGGCATGCACGCAACGTATGACTCATCACACACAGCGTCATCAGAGCAACACAATCGTTACTAAGTGCTACCTACCATGACAGTAAGTAGATCAATGTCGCGCTGTGAAACCGAACGGAATCCGGCGCGGGGCCGCGTTCGGAGGCAGGGAAACGCTCGGCTCGCTGACCAGCGGGAACCCCGTTAACGCCGGATTCCGTTCCAAATCTCTCTGACCCCCGTGACCAACCAGGTGCGCGCCTACGACCTGCTGCGCATGTTCGCCCGAGGCGGGCGCCCGACCCCGCTCGGGCAAGCGTTCGCCGAGTACGGCCGCATCGACAAGACCCTGCACCTGCTGTCCATCCTGGACCCGATCGACGACACCTACCGGCGCAGACTGAACAAGCAGCTCACCGTCCAGGAATCCCGGCACCGGCTGGCCCGCAAGATCTGCCACGGCAACGGCGGGAAGATCCGTCAGGCCTACCGCGAAGGACAAGAAGACCAACTGGCGGCTCTTGGTCTTGTCGTCAACGCCGTCGCGCTGTGGAACTCGAAGTACCTGTCGGCCGCCGTCGACCAGTTGCGCGCCCACGGCATCCCGGTCAAAGACGAGGACGCCGCCCGGCTCAGCCCGCTTGGTCACGCCCACCTCAACGTCCTGGGCCGCTACGCCATCGCCTCCTCCGCGCCGGCCGAAGGGCTGCGGCAGCTCGGCGAGAGACCCGACGTGCCTGAGGGCGACAGCGGAGTGGACGAGGAGGGGGTGTAGCGGCCAGGATCGCGGCCAACAGCCGGCGTCCTTGTCCTGAGGCTTTCCTCGAGCTGGACGGCGAATCGCCCGTCGTGCCCGGCCTGGCTGCGCGATCCTGTCCTTTTGGCCGCTCCTTCGAAGGACGCGTGGCTGGCTGAGGCGATGCCCCAGCGTGGGACGAGCCGCTCCAGCGGTGTCTGCGGGCAGATCCCGGCCGGTCAGTGGGTGTCTGGTCTGGGAATATGGATGCCCGCGGCGCGGAGCTTGGCCTCGACGATCGCGACCCCCTGGGCCGTGGCCGATCCCTGCTGTTCGCCGTGGTGGGCGATCAGGTGGTACCGGGACGCGGCGTCGGTGCGGGCTTGCAGGCCGGTCACGATCTTCAGGTGTGCGGGGTTGGCGAGGAGGTGGTCGGCAATGGCGGTGGCGAGTTCGGCCAGGCGTGGGTCGTCCGGCTCCCATGCCGTGGCTTCGGTGGCCTGCTTGCTCAACGCGACGAAGCGGGGGTCGTCGAGGGCGTGCTCGACATGGGTGAGGAAGTCGTCGAAGCCCTCGGGGACCAGGGCCCTGGCCAGTACCCAGCCCTCCCTGGTGGCCGCCACCTGCTCCGCGGGAAAGCCGAGGCCGGACATCCGCACCAGCAGCGCCACGGCGCGGTCGGGCAGCAGGGCCCGGTCTCCGTCGGCGAGCCGGTGCAGCATGTCACGGCGCGCGATCAGCTCCTCGATCCGTTCGGTGAGCTGCCGCTCGACGTCGGCGAGCGCGGCGGCGAACTGGGCGGCGTCGGCGTCGAGCAGGGGCCCGACTTCGGCCAGCGGCACCCCGGCGGCGGCCAGCGTCCGGATCTGCACCAGCCGCAACAGCTCGGCCGATCCGTACCTGCGGTAGCCGGAGCTGTCGCGTTCCGGCTCCTTGACCAGGCCGAGCTTGTGGTAGTGGCGCACCGTCTTGACTGTGACGCCGACGAATGCCGCCGCCTGCCCGATCGTGACTCCGTTCATCGGCAGAATTCTGCCTTGTGCCCGAGCTCGGCGACCAGGCGGACCGCAGCCGTGCATGTGGCCCCGGTTCACGTTCTCCCTGATGCATGACCCGGAAGGGGTCGCCTCTGGAGGTGTGCGGGTCACAGGTGTTCAGCGCGCCGGCCGGGCCGGATCGGCCTGCTTGCCGCAGAACACCTTGTTGACGAGCTTTTGCTGAGCGTTCGGGAACGCTGTCGCTATGGACATGGCGGCGTCGTCCACCCAGTTCAGTACGGCGGTCAGGGTCTTGCTGCCATCGGGCGTGCTGTACATCAGCGTCGCGGAGCCGACGTTGCCGCCGTTGTGGGTGATGACAGTGCCGCCGCAGTCGGTTTTCTGGACGAACACCCCCAGCCCGTAGTCCATGTTCGGGATGCCCGTGGCGTGCGGGGTGAACATCTCGGCCAGCAGTGCGGCCGGCAGGAGCTTGCCACCTACCAGCGCGGAGATGAACGTGTGCAGATCCTGGGTGGTCGAGATCATGTCACCGCCGGTGGAGACCCAGGAGGGGTTGTAGCGGGTGATGTCGATCGTCTTGTGCTGGCCGTCTTCCTCGTAGCGGTAGTAGATGTGGGCGTGCGGCGCAGGAATCTCCGGCGAGGCGTTCGGCACCACGGTGCCCGACAGCCCGAGCGGCCCCAGGATCAGCCGCTGCATCTCTTCGGCCAGCGAGCGGCCGGTGACCTGCTCGATCAGCAGCCGGGCCAGCACGTAGTTGGTGTTGGCATAGCTCCAGCCCGTGCCCGGCTCGAACCGGGCCGGCTTGGACAGCGCCAGACGTACCAGTTCCTCAGGCCGGTAGGTGTGGAACCGGTTGTCCACCCACTCCTTGCCCGTGGTGCTGTAGGGCACGGGGATCCCGTGCACGATCGCCCCATCGTCGTACACCTCGCCGGTGAAGTTGAACAGCCCGCTGGTGTGCTGCAACAGCATCCGCACCGTAATCCGCCGATCCAGCCCGAACTCGGGCAGGTAGTCGGCCGCCAAGGTGTCCAGCTCGATCTTGCCCTCGGCCACCAGCTGCAGCACCAGGGTCGCGGTGAAGGTCTTGGTGTTGCTGCCGATCCGGGCATGCCCGTTGACCGGCGGCTTGGCGGTCCCGCCCAGCTCGGCCACCCCGGCGCTGCCGACCCACTCGCCCCGCTCATCGTGTACGCGCAGCGACACCCCGAGGAAACCGGACTCGACGATCTCCTCGATCGCCTTGTGCAGCTCCGGGCGATCCTGCCCGGCCGCAGCTGCAGGCAGGGTGCTCTTGTCCTGATCGGAACGGGTGATCGTCATGGTGGTTTGCCCTTCGAAGTTGTTACATCCGGGTCGGCGTCTCGCCGCTGCGCCGAGCTTCCACCCTGACCCAAGGTCAACCTCAAGCGTGATCTAGCTCACAGCTGCATTGGGGTTCGAGACAGCTTTGGGAGCAGGACGCCGTCCCCCGCTGGGTGACAGTCGCATCTCGCGCGGGAGGTCCGGCGGGTGTTCCGTAAGGCGATCCCCCACCGGAACACCCACCGGCCGAGACAGCGCCCCCGGTCAGGGTGTTCCGTATAGGTGTTCCGCGAACTGTTCCGGTGAAGGCCCCCTATCCGGAACACTGGAGCGCGTGAACGGAACCCGCGTCGGCTACGCCCGCTGTTCGACCGACGAGCAAGACGTGATCATCCAGACCGAGCAACTCCTGGCCCTCGGCGTCTCCGATGACCGGATCTACATCGACCGCGGCTTCTCCGGCACCACCCGCCGCAACCGCGGCGGCCTCGACCAGGCCCTCGCCGCCGTGTGGGACGGCAGCGTCTTCACCGTGACCACGTTCGACCGGTTCGCCCGCAACATGGCCGAGGCCAACCAGATCCTGACCGACCTGTCCGGCCGCGGCGTCCTGTTCGGCCTGGGCGCGTCCGTCTACGACTGGACCGACCCGTTCGGGCGCCTGTTCCTGCAGACCCTCGCCATGGTCGCTGAGTTCGAGGCCAACATCGGGCACCTGCGCACCCGCGAAGGCATGGCCCTGGCCAAGAAGAACGGCAAGCTCAAAGGCAAGCAACCCAAACTGCCCGAACCTGCCCGCCGCTCCATCCGCCGTCGATACGCCGAAGGCGAGGTGTCCCTCGCCGACCTGGCCACCGAGTACAGCGTCGGACGCTCCACCATCCACCGCATCATCCACGGGCCGGACAGCCCCAGGTAGAACGCAGGATCACCATCTACTCTGCCCCTCGCCGTAGCTATAGGAGTTCCGGGCCGTTCCGGCGGCTCGCCGTTCCACCGGGTGCCGACCCTCGCGCGCTCTCGCCGCTGTGTGCCGGTGACCTGACCGGGCTGGCCTCGGCGCTGCTGTTGGTGCCGACCCATGACCCCCGTTGGCCGATCACGGCCGCCGGGACGCCCGCGCGGCTCACCGAATATCCCGGTGCGGGACACGCGTTCCTCAGCATGCCGGGCGTGGCGCCCCAGGCGGAGGCCGCGCGGACGGAGATCCTCGAGTTCCTCCGAGCCTCCCTCGCCGCGTGACCCGAAAGGGAGGACACCTCATGAGCGGCTGGCCGTCACCCCTTACCTGGTCGTGTTGTCCGTCGTCGGGGCGCTCGGCACAAGCGCCGGGCCGGCCGGGCTGCTCACCACGGACACCTCCGGCGACACCGGCCTGCCGCCGATGCTGGGCTGGGCCGGGATGGCTCCCTGCGTGGTAGGTCTTCTGGAGGTCATGTTGTTGTGGAGAAGGAGACACAGTGAAGCGCATCGGCATCATTGGGGTAGGCGAGATCGGCCGGGCCATCGTGGCGGGCCTGTGTGACGGGGCCGGCAAGCCCCCGGAGGTGTTCCTCTCCCCCCGGGGAGCCGGCACGGTCGCGGAGCTGTCCGAGCGCTACGAGAACGTGCAGGTGTGCACCGACAATCAGGAGGTGGTGGACCGCTCCGAGGTGGTGATCATCGCCGTACGCCGCCTGGACCGGCACGAAGCACTGGCAGGGCTGCGGGTGGACGGCGACAAGGTGGTGGTCAACGTGATGGCCGGCGTCGGCAACGACGACCTGCGCCGGACACTCGCCACCGACGCCCCGCTGGTACGGGCCATCCCCCTGCCCGCCGTCCGCGAACGCCGCTCCGTCACGGTGACGTACCCGTCGCACCCGGTGGTGGACTCGCTCTTCGAGCACCTGGGCGGGGTGCTCCCGGTCGCGGACGAGGCGGCCTTCAACGTCTTCTCCGCACTGACGGGAACGCTGACCACCCACTACTCGTATCTCGCCACGCTCACGTCGTGGGCCGTCGATCACGGCATCGACTCCGACGACGCGGACCGCTACGTTCGCGGCCTCTTCCAGGGGGTCGGCCGTTCCCTGAGTGACGAGACCCGGTCCCTGCACCAGCTCGCGGCCGACCACGAGACCCCGAAGGGCAGCAACGAACGCATCCGGACCACGTGGTTCACCCCTGCCAATTCCGGAGCCCTCAGCAGGGCCCTTGATGAACTCCTTGCCGATCTCTGAAGCAGTCCCGTGAGTTGACCGCTGCCCCGGATCACCCCTCAGCGCCGGTCGCCACCAGCTCGCCGGCGAAGTGGCACGCGGCCAGTTGCCCGCCCGGTGTCTCGGCGAGCAGCGGCTCCTGTTCGGCGCAGATCGTCCGCTCCGGATGGGTCAGCGGGCCGATGGGGCAGCGTGTACGGAAACGGCAGCCCGACGGCGGGCTCTTCGGGCTGGGCAGGTCGCCGGTGAGCACGATGCGTTCGCGGCCGCGCACCGTGGTGTCGGGCACCGACGAGGACGACATGAGCGCGACCGTGTACGGATGCTGCGGGGCCGCGTAGACCGCCTCGACCGGGCCGGTTTCGACGATCTTGCCGAGATACATGACGGCGACCCGGTCGGACAGGTGCCGCACGACCGAAAGGTCGTGGGCGATGAACAGGTAGCCGAGGCCGAGCTCGTCGCGCAGCGACTCCAGCAGGTTGATGATCTGCGCCTGGATCGAGACGTCCAACGCCGACACCGGTTCGTCGCAGATCAGCACCTTCGGTTCGACGGCCAGCGCGCGGGCGATGCCGATGCGCTGGCGCTGTCCGCCGGAGAAGGCGTGCGGGTAGCGGTCCAGGTGCGACTCGTTCAGGCCGACCCGCAGGATGAGCGCGTTCGCCTCCGCTGCCCGCTCGGCGACCGGCACGCCACGCATGTCGAGCGCCTCGTCGAGCGACTGCCTGATCGTGCGGCGCGGGTTGAGCGACGCGTACGGGTCCTGGAACACGTACTGCACCGTGGAGCGCAGCGCCCGGGCGCTGGCCGGGGAGAACGCGTCGACGCCGTCGGATCCGACGCGGACCGTGCCCGCGGCCGGCCGGTTGATCCCGACGACCGTCCTGGCGAGCGTCGACTTGCCGCACCCGGACTCGCCGACCAGGCCCAGCGTCTCTCCGCCGGCGACCGTCAGGCTCACCCCGTCCACGGCGTACACGGGCTCCGGCCGCCCGAGCAGGCTCCTGCGGCCGGAGGCGACGTCGACCCGGAGGTTCTCGACGCTCAGCAGCGGGGTTCGCGCCTGTTCGGCCCGCGCGGCCGGGTCGGCGGCGACGAGCGTGAGCGGAGGTATGGGCGCGCCCTCATGGGTCACCCAGCATGCGGCGGCATGCCCTGCCGTGGCCAGGGGCAGCAGCTCGGGAACCTCGGCGCGGCAGCGGTCCTCGGCCAGCCGGCAGCGCGGGTGGAAGGCGCACCCGGGCGGCAGCGCGGCCGGGTCCGGCGGGGCGCCGGGGATCGCCGGCAGCCGGTTCCCGCCTGCGGTGTCCATCCGCGGCATGGCCTTGAGCAGGTCGGCGGTGTAGGGGTGCTCCTGCCGCGCGAAGATCGTCTCGACCGGTCCCTGCTCCACGACCCGGCCGCCGTACATGACGACGACGTCGTCGCACATCTCGGCGACCACGCCCATGTCATGGGTGATCATGAGTACGGCGATGCCCAGCTCGTCGCGCAGCTGCCTGAGCAGGCGCAGGATCTGCGCCTGGATGGTGACGTCCAGAGCCGTGGTGGGCTCGTCGGCGATCAGCAGCGACGGCGAGCTCGCCAGCGCGATGGCGATCACGGCGCGCTGGCGCATGCCTCCGGAGAACTGGTGCGGGTAGTCGTCGATCTTGCGTTCGGCGTCCGGGATCCCGACCTGCCGGAGCAGTTCGAGTGCCCGTGCGCGGGCCGCGCGCTTGCCGGTGCCGTGCACGGTGAGGGCTTCGACGATCTGGGCGCCCACGGTCAGGACCGGGTTGAGGGCGGACTGCGGGTCCTGGAACACCATCGCGATCTCGGCGCCACGGATGCGGCGCATCTCCTCCTCGGACAGCCCGAGCAGGTCGCGGCCGCCGAAGCGGATCTCGCCGGCGGCGATCCGGCCCGGTTGGGGCACCATCCGCAGGATCGAACGGGCGGTCACCGACTTGCCCGAGCCGGACTCGCCGACCACGCCGAGGATCTGGCCAGGTCGCAGGGTGAGATTGACGTCGTTGACGGCGTGGACGATTCCCGCGCCGGTCGCGAACTCGGTGCGCAGCCCGCGGACCTCGAGCAGGGCGTCCGCGTCGGGACGCGCCGAGGCCGCCGGCGCGACGCCGTGGGGGTGGGTGGTCATTTCCGCAGCACCGCCTTGTTGAGCGCGTTGGACAGCAGGGTGAACGCCAACGCGAGGAGCAGCAGCACCAGGCCGGGCCCGAGCACGTACGCGGGGTGCACCTCGATGTAGCGCGCGCCGACGTTGAGCATCGCGCCCAGCGACGGGACGGGCGGCTTGATGCCGAGACCCACGATGCTCAGGCCGGACACGATGAAGATCGCGACCACCATGTAGACGGCGGCGCCGACGACGATCGGGTCCATGATGTTCGGCAGCACGTGCCGTACCAGCACGGTGCGCTTGCGCACGCCGAGCACCTTGGCGGCCAGCACGTACTCGCGTTCCTGCTCGACCTGGAGCCCGGCCCTCGACAGCCGCCCGAACCCGGGCAGGCCGCTGATCAGCACGGCCACGAACAGCGAGAGCCAGCCCGTGCCGAGCACGAGGACGACGCTCATGCCGAGCACCAGCCCCGGGAAGCCGAGGATGATGTCGAGCGCGCGCTGCATCGCGGCACCGAGCAAGCGCGAGACCACGCCGGTGAGACCCATGAGCGTCCCGACGACGGCGCTGACCGGCACCGCGGTCAGGATCAGGCTCAGATCCGTACGAAGGCCGTAGACCGTACGGGCGAGGATGTCGCGGCCCAGCTCGTCGGTGCCCATCCAGTGCGCGGCCGAGGCCCCGGCCAGCGAGTCGCCGCTCTGGGCGTCGTACCCGCCGGGGAACAGGACCGGCGCCAGGAGGGACACCGCGACGAGGGCCAGCAGCAGCCCGGCGCCGAACGCGCCGCGCGGGGTGCGCAGCGCCGTGAGGTACTGCCTCAGCGCCCCGCCGCCGGGCCGGCGCGGCACCGCCGGCACGGGTGTTTCGGGTGCGGTGACGGTGGTGGTCATGGTTTCACGCTCCCAACCTGACGCGGGGATCCAGGACCGCCATGGCGATCTCTGTGAGCAGCTGCACGACCACGGCGATCAGCACCGTGCCGACGATGATCACCTGTACGAGGTTGTAGTCCGCGCTGAGCACGCCCGACACCCCGAGTTGCCCGATCCCGTTCCTCGCGAAGATCATCTCGATGACGACGGCGCCGGCCAGCATGTCGCCGAACCGCATGCCGATCGTGACGGCGGCGGGCCCGAGGCTGTTGCGTACGACGTGGCGCAGGGTGATCAACCTTCGCGGCACGCCCTTGGCCACGGCGAGGTCGACGTAGTCCTGCCGCCACGCGTTGTCCATCGAGGACTGGACGAGCATGGCGACGTGGCCGCCCATCGGCACCGCCATCGCCACCGCGGGCAGTATCAGGTACTGCACGCCGATCACCGGGTCGTCCAGCACCGCGACCTCCCCGCTGATCGGCAGCAGGCGGAACACCACCCCGAACAGGATGATCAGCAACAGGCCGAACAGGAAGGGCGGCATCGCCAGGAGCACCGTGTTGCTCGCGTCGGCGGTGAACCGGGACAGCCGCGAACGCGCCGACCCGGCGAAGATGCCGAGCCCGAGCGAGACCACGACCAGGAGGATCGTGGCCGCGACGGTCAGCTCGAACGTGCTCTCCACCCTGCTGCCGATCAGCTCGGCGACCGGGCGCTTGAACTGCAGCGACTGGCCCAGATCGCCGGTCAGCAGCCCGCCCATCCAATGGACGTACTGCTCGGCCAGCGGTCGGTCCAGCCCCATCTCGACGCGGATCGCCGCGACCTGCTCAGCCGTGGCCTCCGGCCCCGCCGCGATGGCGGCCGGATCACCGGGAGCCAGGCGGGGCAGGAGGAACGCGATGGCGGTCGTCGCCACCAGGACGAGCAGGACCGACGGCAGGCGCCGGATCAGGAAATGGATCATGCTCGGCCCCGTTCACCGGGTGAGGTAGGCGGCGCGCATGGAGCGGCCGTAGCGGCTGACCAGGACGTCCCGCGCGGCGTCCGCGCGCACGACCGTGGCCGGCACGATGGCGATGGCCTGGAGGAACGCGGCATCGAGGAAGTACTGCGAGAGGTCCTTCAGCCGCTGTGCCGTCTCGCTCTCGTCGGCGCTGTCGATCAGCGCCTGCGCCCGCTCGCGGTAACCGGCGTCGGCGTAGTTCGAGGTGTTCTTGCCCGGCCGCAGGTCCGGATATCCGTACAGCGAGAGCGCCGGCGGCAGCTTGGCCACCGCGGTCCAGGTCAGGAACGCGGGCCCCAGCTTGCCGGCGATCCTGCGCGGCTCGAACTCCGCGGGCGGCAGCTCCAGCGCCGACGGTTGGAGCCCGACGTCCGTCAGGTTGCGGGTCACGATCTCGATCACGTTGCGCGGCACCGGCAGCGCGTGGACGGCGATCTCGACGCGGGCCCCGTTCGCGCCGGCGGCCTGGATCATCTGCTTCGCGCGGTCGGGCTGGTAGGCGTAGGTGGCGGCCAGCTCCGCGGGGTAGCCGGTCGCGTCCTCGCTCCACGGCAGGCTGGTCGTCGTGCCCACCCCGCCGAAGACCTGCTGGTTGATGCGCTGGCGATCGATCGCGTAGCCGATGGCCTGACGTACCTCGGGCTTGTCGAAGGGCGCCTTGGTGACGTCGAAGCCCAGCGCGTACACGAGCCCGTGGTTGAGGTCGAGGTGGAACTTCTTGTCGTCGACGACCGTCTTGGCGTCCTGGATGTTGAGCCCGTTCGCCAGGTGCGCGCGGCCTGAGCGCAGCGCCGCCAGCTGGGCGGTGGAGTCGCCGATGACCGTGAGCTCGATGCCGTCGAGGTAGGGCAGCCCCTGCTCCCAGTACGCGTCGTTGCGCGTCATCTTGATCTCGGTGCCGGCCTTGTAGCCGGACCACAGGAACGGTCCCGTACCGATGACCTTCGACCCGTCCACGATCCCCTTGTAGGTCTCGCGATCGATGATCGGCGTCGAGTCGAGGATGTCCAGCACCACTTCCTGCAGCGGCCGCGGCGAGGTGATCGTGACCTCGTGCTGGCCGGTGGCGCTCGCCTTCCAGCCCTTCATCGCGCCGGCGAGCGTGGCCAGGCCGTCGCCCGCCATCTCGCGTTCGATGGTGAACACGACGTCGTCCGCGGTGAAGGCGCGGCCGCTGTGGAACTTGACGCCCTCGCGCAGCGACAGCACCAACGTCCGGTTGTCGTCGCGCAGCTCCCACTTCGTCGCCAGCAGGGGCTGCGGCTTGTTGTCCTGGTCGACCATGACCAGCGTCTCCAGGACGTTGCGGTTCCAGAAGATGTTGCCGGGGCGGCCGGTGAAATAGGCCGCCGGGTCCGGCGGCGCGGCGACCGTGGCGACCAGGGTCCCGCCGCGGGCCGGGCCGCTCGTCGCGCCTGCCGTCTTGCTCTCGTTCACCGCGGAACGGCATCCGGCCAGGCCGGCCGCGCCGAGGACGGCCAGCCCGCTGAGGAGCGTCCGGCGCGACAGGGCCGAAGCGCCGGGGATGGAATCGACATGGTGATTACTGGGGTACATCGCTGCACCACCTCACTTACTTTCTCTCGGGCCGGGGGGAAGACCCGGTTGATCACTCCTCGTGAACCTTGATCGACGTCGTGCCACGGATGTCCGCGCAGGAGAATCCGATGGAGACATCGAACGTTCCAGGCTCGACCGCCCAGTCGTGTCGTGCCGCGTCCCAGTGCTGGAAGGCCTGGGGCGGCAGCGGGATCTCGGCGGTGAGCGTTTCGCCGGGTTCGCCGCGCACGACGGCGAATCCGGCCAGCCAACGGGCGGGGCGGTCGACGCTCGACCCGGGCCGCGCCAGGTAGACCTGCAGCACCTGCTTGCCCGGCCGCGAACCGGTGTTGCGCACGGAGACCCGTACGGCCATGTCCGGTCCGCTGTGGACGTCGACGAGCTCCCAGGTCGTGTAGCCGACGCCGTGCCCGAACGGGTACGCGGGCTCGGCCCCGGCGCGCAGCCACGCGCGGTAGCCGACATGGATTCCTTCGCCGTACTCCAGCCGGCCGTCGGCGGGGGTCGTGTCGAGCACCGGCACGTCTTCACCCTGGGCCGGCCACGTCATCGGCAACCTGCCGCCGGGCTCGGCGTGACCGAGGAGCACGTCCGCGAGCGCGGCGCCGGACTCCTGGCCGCCGAACCACGTCACGAGCACCGCCGCGACGTCATCGCGCCACGGCAGCAGCACGGGGGCGCCCGCGTTGACCACGACGACGGTGTTCGGGTTCTCCGCCGCGACCGCCCGCACCAGGTCGTCCTGCCCGTCGGCCAGCGACAGGTCCGCTCGGTCGAAGCCTTCGCTCTCGGTCTGCGAGCTGGTGCCGACCACGACGATCGCGACGTCCGCGGCCCTGGCCTGCTCGCGGGCGACGGCGAGCTCCTCCGCCGCGGAGCGCCGCGGCGCCCGGCAGCGGATCGCGACGGCCGAGCCGGCCTTCGGCATCCGCTGCCGCAGCAGCACGTCGACCGGTCTGCCTGCTTCGAGCGGTACGTCGAACGTGCGCATGGGCGGCGTGAGGATCTCCGCGCCCGGGCCGTCGTGCGACGGCCGCACGTCGTCGTCCAGCAGGGTCCGGCCGTCGATGGCGAACACGATCCGGCCCGCCCCGCTGAGGCCGAGCTGCCACGTGCCCGACACGTCCGGGACGATCCGGGTGGTCAGCTCGACAGTGGTCGCCCCCGCGGGCACATCGGCGCCGAGCCGTACGAGAGCGGCGCTCTGACGGTCCTCGCGCGCCACCTCGGCGCCAGCGTCGTCGCGCCAGCGGATCAGCACGGCCGAGCCGAGCATCTCCGGCGGCACGGGGGCGGGGTCGCCCTCCAGGTAGCTACCGGCGGTGTAGGTCACCTGTACGCCAGGGGGCAGCGCGGCTACGAGCCCGTCCAGCGGGGACACGACGTGGGTCGGCCGCACTTCGGCGCTGCCGCCGCCCTGGATGCGCGGGCTGCCGGCCAGCTCACCGAACACGGCGACGCGGCGCAGGCGCTCCGGTGTGAGCGGCAGCAGATCACCGGAGTTGTGCAGCAGCACGGTCGCGTCCGCGCCGGCCGCGTGCAGCTCGCGGCGTACGTCGACGGTGACGGGCGTACGGGTCACCGGCACCGAATCGAGAGCGCCGAGCCGGGCGGCGAGCCGCAGCAGGTTCTTCACCTTCACGTCCACCGCGGCCTCGCTGACCAGGCCGTCGGTGACGGCCTGCACCAGCGCGGCGCCCCACGGTCCGCCGGGCCCCGGCATGGTGAGGTCGAGACCCGCTGAGGCGGCGGCCACCGAGCGGGTGGCGTGCCAGTCGGACATGACGAGCCCGTCGAAGCCCCAGTCCGCGCGCAGCGGGCTGTCGAGCAGTTCGTGCTCGGTCATCGCGGTCCCGTTGACGGCGTTGTACGACGCCATGACCAGCCACGGCCGTTCGTTACGGACGATGTGCTCGAACGGGGCGAGATACACCTCGCGCAGCGTGCGCTCGTCGAGGCGGATGTCGACGGTGGCGCGTTCGGTCTCCGAGTCGTTGGCGACATAGTGCTTCACGGTCGCCGCCACGCCGTGCCGCTGGAGCGTTCCGACCAGCGCGCCGGCGAGTTGAGCGGTCAGGAGCGGATCCTCCGACCACCACTCGAAATGCCGGCCGGCGAGCGGGCTGCGCTGGAGGTTCGCCGTGGGGCCCAGCACCACGTCGACGTCCTTGCGGGTGGCCTCCGCGGCGAGCACGCGCCCGGCCGCGGCGGCGCGGTCGACGTCCCAGCTCGCCGCGATCGCGGTCGGGCACGGCAGGCACGCGGACGGGGAGCCGTTGTCCCATGCCGGGCCGCGCACTCCGGCGGGCCCGTCCGACACGTTGATCGCGCGCAGCCCGACGGCCGGCTCCGCGTACGTGCGCCAGTGGGACGACCCGGTCAGCAGCCGCACCTTCTGCGGGAGGTCGAGCTTGCCGACCAAGGTGTCGAGGTGCTCCTCGAGTCCGTCGTTCACCGGTCCTCCTTGATGATGAGTCGCTCGAGGTAGGCGGCCATGCGTCCGGGGAGGTCCATGGTGGGGTCGAGCAGCCACTGGATCTGCAGCCCGTCCATCACGGCGATCATCTCGCCCGCCAGGACGACCGGGTCGAGCGCGGCGGGAAGCCGGCGCAGCTCCTGGTCCCGGCGGATGCGCTCGGCCACGCGCTCACGGACCCGGGCGTAGCGGCGCAGGAAGAACTCGCGGGCGGGGTGGCCCGGCTCGATGCTCTCCGCGGACTCCACGGCGTACAGGCGCATCGCCGTCGGGTCCTCGACGTTGTGGCGGCACAGCGAGATCAGCGCGTCCACGACGGACATCTCCTGGAACATCGCGTCCATGTGGTCCCGGCTGTCCTCGTCACGCCGTTCGAGGGCCGCGAGCAGCAGCTCTTCCTTGTTCTTGAAGTGGTGGATCAGACCGGGCTGGGAGATACCGACCCGGGCCGCGATGTCGGCGAGCGAAACACCGCGGTAACCGCTGTCGCCGAACATCTCGGTGGCGACCCTGAGGATCTCCTCCCGCCGCACACCTGGCGGCCTGCGGTTACGCACCGACGGTGCCACTCCTGACAAGAGATTCTCCTTGCGTTCGCGGTTTCGGCAGACCTTACCGAGTACTCGGTAAGGTACGCTACCCCCCAATTCAGTAACGGGAGAATGACCATGACGTATCGCCCGAATTTCCTGGTGGTGGTCGCGGACCAGCTGAGGGCCGACGCAGTGGGCGCCTTCGGAAACCCGTCCGCGCGCACTCCGAACCTCGACCGCCTCGCCGCGACCGGCACCGCCTTCACCAACGCCTACGCGCAGCACCCGGTGTGCTCGCCCAGCCGCGCGTCGTTCCTGTCCGGCTGGTATCCGCACACGGCGGGGCACCGCACGTTCGGGACGCCGCTGCGCGCCGACGAGCCGAACTTCCTGCGCACGCTCAAGGAGAACGGCTACCACGTGGCCTGGGCCGGGGATCGCGGCGACACGTTCGGGGCCGGCGCCACCGAGCTCAGCGTCCACGAGCACGGCTTCGGCACGCGGCCGACCAGCGGCCGATGGGCCGGCGGCACCAGGCCGGCCACCGAGCTCCCGCGGCTGGGGTCCGACGTCGATCCGGACCTGTGGGACCGCCTCTACTACCACGGCCGCGTGGTCGACGACGGCGACATCGACTTCGACGAGGCCGCCGTGCGCACCGCCGAGGAGTGGCTCGCCGACCCGCCGGACGAGCCGTGGGTGCTGTTCGCGCCGCTGGTCGCACCGCACTGCCCGTTCCGTGCCCCCGAACCGTGGTTCTCCCTGCACGATCGCGACTCCGTGGGCGATCCCGTGTCGGGCAGCGGCCCGGAACCCGCCTACCTGCAGGGGATCCGCGACTACTACGGCACGGACCGCGCGACGCCGGAGGTGTGGCGGGAGCTCCGGGCCACCTACCAGGGCATGGTCTCGCGGCTGGACTCACATGTCGGCCGCCTGCTCGACGGCGTGCATCGTGCGGGCGCGGCCGAACGTACCGTGACGGTGTTCTTCTCCGACCACGGCGAGTACCTCGGCGACTTCGGCGTGGTCGAGAAGTGGCCGTCGGCGCTGCACAGTTGCATCACCCGCGACCCGCTGATCGTCAGCGGCGGCGGGCTGCCGGCGCGCGGCACGGTCGATGCCATGGTGGAGCTGATCGACGTCTTCCCGACCGTGCTCGATCTCGCCGGGGTCGAGCCGGAGCATCACCACTTCGGCCGCAGCCTGCTTCCGGTGCTGCGCGATCCCGCCGCGGGGCACCGCGAGTACGCGTTCAGCGAGGGCGGCTTCCTCGTCGAGGAGGAGCGGAAGTTCGAGCGCAGCGGTTTTCCCTACGACCGCAAGACGGCGCTGCAGCACGAGCGGCCGATGACCGTGGGCAAGGCCGCCGCCGTCCGCGACGGACGCTGGACGTACGTGTGGCGCCTGTACGAACCCGCCGAGCTCTACGACCGGTCGGCCGACCCGCACGAGGCGCACAACCTCGCCGGGCACCCCGACCTCGCCGAAGTCGAGGCCCGCCTGTCCGGCGTGCTGCTGCGCTGGCTGGTGGAGACCGCGGACACCCTGCCGGAGCAGGCGGACACCCGCATGCCCGACGTCGATCTCCCCACCCCGGGCGCCCGCTCGCGCGAGGCCGGATCCGCACGATGAGGGGAACACCGTCGCCCGGCAGGAAGCGCCGGACCCCGGGCGGCACGGCATGAGCGGCCGGGGATTCGGACCGGACAGCCTGCTCGCCGATGTCCTGGACCACGCCGAGGCCCGCGGCGTCATCCAGCGCACGCTGCCCGGCGTCGTGAACTCTCCCCTGCTCGTACAGCTGCGCCGGCGCACCCTCGGCAAGATCACGGCCGCCGGTCCGTACGCCCGGCTCTCCCCCGCACAGCTCGACGACCTGTGGCGCGAGCTCGCCGCGCTCGACGCCGGCGACCCGGGCGTACGCTCCGACCCGCCGGCGATCATGCCGGACCCCCACTACGAGCAGCCCGGCACGCCTCGCGGCTCGGCCGGCGTGCTCTCCGCACCCGCCGCGGGCGAAGTATGGGCGACCTGGGAGCTCGCCCTGTCCGGGCCGGACCATGGCAACCCGTTCGTCGACGTCGACCTGCGCGCACGCGCGACCGCCCCCGACGGGTCGACGCGCCGGCTCGGCGGCTTCTACGACGGCGACGGGATCTGGCGCGTCCGGCTGCTGCCCGACCAGCCCGGACGCTGGGTCGTCACGACGGAGGCGACCACGCCCTCCCTCGACGGCATCACCGTCGAGCTCACCGCGGCGGCCGGCGCCGGTCGAGGGCCGGTTCGGGTGGCGGACGGGTATCACTTCTCGTACGCGGACGGCACGCGTCATCTGCCGCTCGGCACGACCGCGTACGCCTGGACCCACCAGAGTGAGGCGCTGCAGGAACAGACTTTGCGTACGCTCGCCGAGTCGCCGTTCACCAAGATCCGGATGGGGATCTTTCCCAAGTCGTACCTCTTCAACGCCAACGAGCCGCCGCTCTATCCGTTCGAGCCGGACGGCGACGGCGGGTGGGACCACACCCGCTTCGATCCCGCCTACTTCCGCGCTTTCGAGCGCCGGGTCGCGGACCTCGCCGCGATCGGCGTCGAAGCCGATGTCATCCTGTTCCATGCCTACGACCGCTGGGGCTTCTCGGACATGGGCACCGCAGCGGACGACCGCTATGTCCGGTACGTGGTTCGGCGATTGTCGGCGTTGCCGAATGTCTGGTGGTCGCTCGCGAACGAATACGACCTGCTGTTCGCGAAGACCGTCGACGACTGGGAGCGGCTGGCCGCGATCGTCGTCGAAGAGGACCCGGTCGGGCACCTGCTCTCGATCCACAACTGTTTCCGGTTCTACGACTACGGCCGACCGTGGATCACTCACGCGAGCGCGCAGCGCATCGACGTGTACCGCACCGCCGAGAACACCGACCAGTGGCGCGAAGAGTGGGGCAAACCCGTCGTCGTCGACGAATGCGCCTACGAAGGTGACATCGACCAGGGGTGGGGCAACATCACCGGCGAGGAGATGACCCGGAGGTTCTGGGAAGGCGCGGTGCGGGGCGGCTATGTCGGGCACGGGGAGACGTACCTCAACGACCGCGAAGAGCTGTGGTGGTCGAAGGGTGGGGACCTCGTCGGCTCGAGTCCGGATCGGATCGCCTTTCTCCGGCGGATCATCGAGGAGTCGCCGACCGGCGTGCTCGACCCGCTGCCGGGCGACTGGGACACCCCCTGGGGCGGCGTGGCGTCGCGTTACCTGATCGCCTACTTCGGCTTCAACCGGCCGTCGTATCGCGACGTCACGATGGAGCCCGGCACGGTCTGGACGGTCGACGTGATCGACACGTGGAACATGACCGTCGAAACGCTGCCCGGCACGTACTCGGGCAGCTTCCGGGTGCCCCTGCCGGCACGCCAGTACATGGCGATCCGCTGCGTCGCCACCGACACGGAGCAGGAGGAGAGACCGCCGGACAGCGGGAGGTCGGTGAAGTGAGCGCTGCCCGGGCGCCGGCCACCACCACTGTCCAGGGCACTCCTCCCAGTCCCCGCGCGATACTGCGCTGGAGATGAACAATCCCTGGCACGGTGAGCTCCGCAGCCGTGGCGTGACCGGAGAGGACGAGCATGCGCGGGTGCCGGCAGGCTGACGTACGCATTTCGGTGCTGGACACCTCACCGATCGTGCAGGGGTCCACCCCCAGGCAGGCGCTGCACAACACGGTGGATCTCGCGAGGCTGGCCGACGAGCTGGGCTTTCACCGCTACTGGGTGCCCGAACATCACGGCATGCGCGGCGTCGCCAGCTCCGCCCCCGCCGTCCTCATCGGCCACCTCGCCAACGCCACGCGGCACCTCCGCGTCGGCGCGGGCGGGGTCCTGCTGCCCAACCACGCTCCGATCGTGGTGGCCGAGCAGTTCGGCACGCTGGCCGCCCTCCACCCGGGACGGATCGACCTCGGTCTCGGCCGCGCGCCGGGCGGGCCCCGGCCGGCCGTGGACGCGGTCCGCCCCGAGCGGGAGCGGACCGCGAAGACCTTTCGCGGGCAACTCGACGAGCTCCGGGCCTACCTCGACCCGACCCAGGATACGCAGGTCAGGGCGATTCCCGTCCTCGGCGGGAACGTACCGTCGATGTGGCTGCTCGGCTCCACGACCAGCAGCGCCGAACTCGCCGGCGAACTCGGCCTGCCCTATGCCTTCGCCCACCACCTCAACGCGGAGACGGCGGTGGACGCCATGCGCACCTACCGGGAAAGGTTCCGCCCCTCGGACCATGCCACGACACCGACGACGCTGGTCAGCGTGTCCGTCATCGCGGCCGAGGACGACGAACGCGCCGGATGGCTCGCCGGCTCCACCCGGTTGAAGGTGCTCAGCCGGATCCGCGGAAACCGCATCCTGCTGCCGAGCCCCGAGGAAGCGGCAGCGTACCCCTACACCGACGACGATCGCGCCGAAATCGCCGCCCGCTCCGGCGGCGTCCTCGTCGGAAGCCCGGCCACGGTGACCGAGCACCTGCAATCGGTGCTCGACGACACCGGCGCCGAAGAGCTCATGGTCACCACTCCGGTCTACCACCACGCGGATCGCCGCCGGTCCTACGAACTGGTCGCCTCCATCGCCGACCAGCTCCGCCCGAGCCCGAAACACTAGATCGACCGTTACGGCGCGCTGCCCCTCGTCGGCAGCACGCCGCCCACTCGATCGCGGGCACTGCTGATCGCCTCCGAAGTGGAAGACGACACCGCGACGTACGAGGTCAGCCGGACAGGGGCTTCAGCTCATCGGCGACCAGCTTGACCACCAGGTCGTCCAGGGCCAGCACGGCGTACTCCGACACGTGATGCCCGGTCTTGTCGCCCGGCGAGACGCCGTCGGCGCCGTAGGTGAGGAAGGTGAAGCGGCCCATGGTGAGCTGTGCGAGCTGGCGGTAGATGTACTCGCCCTGGTCGTCGAGGCCCGACGAGGCGATCGGCTCGATCTTGATGCCGCGTTCGGCGGCCCGGCGGGCCTCGGTCAGGTAGTCCGGCCCGTCGTAGTCGAGGTGCGGCGGGGCGTCGGCGATGAGGAAGACCAGCTTGACGGCGTCCTCGCGCCAGGCCGGCTTGGCCAGCGCCTCGGCGAGAGCCGCGTTCAGGTCCTCAGGGGTGTCACCGCCGCCTTCGGCCCGCACCGCGGTGAGTTGCTCGCGAAACGTTCCCACGTCGGCGGTGAAGTCGGTGGTCCTGGTGACGTATTCGTCGCCCTTGTCGCGGTAGAGCGTCATGCCGAGCTCCAGCTCGGGCTCCGACGACAGCTTGGCGATGCGCGCGGCGACCGAGTCGACGCTGGCGGTCAGGCGGCCGATCTCGTCGCCCATCGAGCCGGTGGTGTCGATGAGGAACAGCACCTGCAGCTTGGCCCGGCCTTCCGGCCCGGTGACGGGCAGCTTGACCTTGGGCGCGTGGCCAGTGGCCGCGGCGGTGGCTCCGCCGTACGAGACGGTGATCCGGCCGCCACCGAAGATCAGGGCGCGCCCGTCGGCGTAGGTGCGCGCCTGCTGATCTCCAGCCTGTACGGTGGCGCCGAACAGCGGCCGGCCGCCCCGGTCCGTCACGGTCACGATCCTGCGCCTGCTGACATCGGCGTCGCGCACCTGCTGGTCGGCGGCGGCGAACTTCTTGCGGTAGTCCAGGTAGGCGGTGAAGGCGGCGTTGTCGTCGACGCTGCCCGCGCGTAACCCAGGCTGCCCCTGGGCCTCGGACTTCGATTCGGGCGCACCGGCGGCGATCGTACCCGCTGCGCCGCAGGCGGTCAGGAGCATGGCGGACAACGGCAGGGCGGCGAGAAGTACACGGTGACGTGTCATGCCCTTTCCGACGGAATGATCGGTGCGGGCGTTCGACCTCGGGCCACACGGTGACCGTGCCGTGCCCGACATGTGACCTCGCCTCGTCCACGGCGCTGGGCGCGTCTACCCCGCCTGGCTGCTCGCCGTGTCCAACGGCCGCATCGTCTTCACCCTGCTGGCCTCGCTGACCGTCATCGTCCTGCTCCTGCTCCCCTCGGCCCGCGCCTACTTCCGCAAGTGACGCGTGCCTGGGACGCCACCGCGCCGGCTGGTCACCGTGCCAGCCGGCCCAGCAGCACGGACGCCGCCGTGATGCCGATCGCCGTGGCCGCGAACAGCACCGCGAAGTCCAGCGGCAGGTGCGACGGGACGCCGAGCAGCAGTCCGCGCAGCGCGTCGACCTGGTAGCTGAGCGGGTTGACCGCGCTGATGTACTGCAGCCAGTCCGGCATGGCCGTGGTCGGGTAGAGCGCGTTGGACGCGAAGAACAGCGGCATCGTGATCGCCTGCCCGATGCCCATCAGCCGGTCGCGAGTCAGGACGATCCCGGCGATCGTCACCGACAGGCACGAGAAGAACGCCGAGCCGAGCAGCACGGCCACGATCACGCCGGCCAGCCGCACCGGGTTCCAGGTCATGCTCACGCCCAGGAGCGCGGCGATGAGCATGACGACCACCGCCTGGATCATCGCCTTCACTCCGGCGGCGAACGCCTTGCCGGTGACCAGCGCGGCCCGCGGGGTCGGCGTGACCAGGAGCTTGGTCAGGACCCCCGAGTCGCGTTCCCAGATGATCTGGATGCCGTAGAAGATGGCGATGAACATCGTGGACTGGGCGATGATCCCGGGAGCCAGATAGTCCAGGTAGGGGATGCCGTCGCTCGGGATCAGCTTGATGCGGGTGAACGTCTCACCGAAGATCAGCAGCCACAGGGCGGGCTGGATCGCGCGGGTGTACAGCTCGGTGCGATCGTGGCGCAGCTTCTGCAGCTCCACCACGCACATCGCGGCGACCCTGGCGGGCAGCACGCGCCACCCCGTCCGCGCGCGCGGCGGAACGAGCAGCAGGTCGAGGCCGCCCGCGCCGGTGCTGTCAGCCGACACGGGAGGCGGTGTTGCGGGTACGGCGGACATCGCGGAACTCCCCTCCTCCTTCGTCGAGGCCGCTTCCCGCGACGTCGCGGAACACGTCCTCCAGCGTCGGGACCGAGCCGTCACCGCGCCGCTCGCGCAGGTCGGCGATGAGCCGCTCCGGGGTGCCGAGCGCCCGCACGCGTCCCTTGTGCATGAGCGCGACCCGGTCGCAGTACTGCTCGGCCTCGTCCATGTAGTGCGTGGTGACCAGGACGGTCATCCCGGTGGCGGCGCGCACCGCCATGATGTGCTCCCAGACGCTGGTGCGGGCGATGGGGTCGAGCCCGATCGTCGGCTCGTCCAGCATGAGCAGGCGCGGCGCGCTGACCAGGGCCTGGGCGAGTTCGAGGCGGCGTACCATGCCGCCGGAGTAGGTGCCGGCCATCCGGTCGGCGGCGTCGGCGAGCCCGACCGCCTCCAGCGCCTGGCCGACCCGCCCGGCGCGCTCGCGCCGGGGGACGTCGAACACGCGGGCGAACAGGGAGACGTTCTCACGGCCCGTGAGGCTCGCGTCCGCCGACAGCTGCTGGGGCACGTACCCGAGCAGGCGTCGCACCGCCATCTTCTCGGTGGCCGCGTCGTACCCGAAGACCCGCACCATCCCGGACGGGACGGGCAGCAGCGTGGTCACGCACCGGATGGCGGTGGTCTTGCCGGCCCCGTTGGGGCCGAGCAGGCCGAACACCTCTCCGGCGGCGACCGTCAGATCGACGCCGTCGACGGCCCTGGTCTGGCCGAACGAATAGCGCAGGCCGGAACAGGTGACCGCGTCACCCGTCGTCGGCGTATCGTCCCTCATGCCGTACTCACCTCCTCGTGCAGGCCCTCGGCGAGCCTGCGCAGCGCCGGGAGCGCGGCGGTCAGCGCGGCCCGGTCCTCCTCACTGAGCCGCTCCACCTGCTCGCGGACGAGCGCCGCGCGCCGCTCCTCCCAGGCGCGCAGCCGCGCCTCGGCCTCGGGGGTGGGCAGCAACCGGGCGGAACGGCGGTCGTCGTCGCTGGTCTCGCGGCGCAGCAGCCCGGCGGTCGTGAGCTGATTGACCAGCGTGGACACCGAGTTTCCCGCCAGGTACAGCTCCTTGGCCGCCGCCGAGACCCCGATGCCGGGGTTGGCGGAGACCAGCCGCAGCAGCTCGACCTGGGCGCCGCGCAACCGCGGCCCGGTCAGCCCCTTGCGCAGCCTGCGCCGCAGGAGCCGCTGGATACCGGTCAGGACGCCCGCGAGAGCGTCGGGAAGTTCCGTGCTGCCCATACCCAAAACATTAGCTCTGTTCACGAGCTAATGTGAAGTACCCAGCTCAGCACCGCCTGAGCTTGCTCACTCCGCCGGGCCCTGTCTCGGCGCCGCACGGACGTGTGCGCGTTCGCCTTGTTTCCCGATGAGGCTCAGGAACTCGACGGGCCCCGCGCTGGTGGCCCCGAACCAGTGCGGTGTACGCGTGTCGAACTCCGCGGCCTCCCCCGGATTGAGGATGAGGTCGTGCTCCCCGAGCACAAGGCGGAGTATTCCGTTAAGGACATAGACCCAGTCGTAGCCCTCGTGGGTGCGCAGGTCGGGTTCGGCGTCGTCGCTTCCGGTCGGGAGGACGAACTTGTAGGCCTGGATTCCTCCGGGCTTACGGGTCAGCGGCAGGATGATCGAGCCGTCGCCGCACGGGATGGGACGCAGATTGACGCGGGGGTCGCCGGTCGGCGGCGCGTCGACGAGCTCGTCGAGTGTGACCCCGTAGGCGCGGGCGAGCGGAAGCAGCTGCTCGAGCGTGGGACGTCGCAGGCCCGCCTCGAGCCGGGACAAGGTGCTGGTGGAAATGCCGGTCTCCGCCGCGAGGTCGGCGAGCGTGACGTCTCGATGCAGCCGAAGGCGCTTCAGCCTCGGTCCGACGGCGTCAAGAGTGCGGTCAATGGCTTCGTCCACTCCTCCATTTTGCCATTCGGCAACAACGTTTGCACATCCGCCTGCTCTGTCAGCACCATGACCATCATCGCGAACGAAGGGACGACCTATGACGTACGAATTCGACAAGGACTTCTGGGAGCAGCACTGGCAGCAGGGACGAGCTGGGAGTCCCGGATCCATGGGCGGCAACCCGCCGAACCCGTACCTCGCTCGTGAGACCAGCGGCCTGACACCGGGCACGGCGCTGGACGCGGGGTGCGGCGCCGGTGCCGAGGCGATCTGGCTCGCCTCCCGCGGCTGGCGCGTCACCGCGGCCGACATCTCGTCCGAGGCCCTCGCCCGCGCCGCCGAGCGCGCGGCGACGAGCGGGGCCTCTGAGCGCTTGCGGTGGGTTGAGGCGGATCTGAGCGTCTGGAACCCGGACGCTCAGTTCGACCTGGTCATGACCCACTACGCCCACCCGGCGATGCCCCAGCTGGAGTTCTACGACCGCATCGCCGGGTGGGTGGCTCCCGGCGGCACGCTGCTCATCGTGGGGCACCTGCACACCCCGGGCTCCACCGGCCACGGGCACCACCCTCCCGCCGAAGCGTCGGCCACCTCCGCGGCCGTCACCGCGCGCATGGACGACATGGAGTGGGAGATCGTCACCGCCGAAGAGCAGCTCCGCACGCTCACCGGCGACGGGGGTCGAGCGGTCCCTCTCCACGACGTCGTCGTGCGCGCCACCCGGCGCCGGTAATCCCTTGCTTGAAAGGAGTCCCATGCGTACGAACCCGACCATCCAGGACCCACGACAACGACGTACGATCTTGGCCGGGGTGTGCGTCGCGCTCATGGCGGTCATCGCTTCGGTGTCCGGGCTGAACGTCGCCCAGCCGGAGCTCGCCGTCGCGTTCGACGCCTCGCAGACCGAGGTCTTGTGGTTCATCAACATCTACACGATCAGCCTGGCCGCATTGCTCCTGCCGCTCGGCGCGATGGGCGACCGGTGGGGCCGCCGGCCGGTGCTGCTCGCGGGCCTGCTCGTCTTCGGGACGGCGAGCGCGGCAGCCGGCCTTGCCACGTCGTCCGAGATCATGCTCGCCGCGCGCTTCCTGAGCGGCGTGGGCGCAGCGATGATCATGCCTGCCACCCTCGCCGTCATCACCTCGACCTTCCCGGACGAGGAACGTTCCAAGGCGATCGGCGTGTGGACGGGCGTCGCCGGTGGTGGAGGCATCTTGGGGATGTACCTGTCGGCCGTCCTGGTCGACCTGGCGAACTGGCGGTGGCTGTTCGTCCTGCCGGTCGTGCTCGTCGTCGTCGCCGTCGTCATGACGCTGAGATCCGTACCGAACTCGCGAGAGGCGTCAGGCGACGGGTTCGACGCGGTCGGCTCGCTGTCGTCCGTGGTCGCGGTGGTCGGGCTCGTCTTCTTCCTCCACGAGGGCCCCGAACAGGGCTGGACGGCGCCCGCGACGCTTGTGGGCCTCCTCGTCGGCGTCGTCGCCGCTGTCGGATTCGTGGCCTGGGAGCTGCGCGTACGGGCTCCGCTCCTCGATGTACGCCTGTTCCGCGAGCGAGGTCTCGCGAGCGGTTCCGTGTCGCTCCTGACGGTCTTCGGCGTACAGGCAGGGATCTTCGTGGTCCTCTTCCCGTACTTCCAGGCGGTGCTCGGCTGGTCCGGCCTTCGCTCCACCCTGGCGCTCATGCCGATGGCGCTGCTGATGATGCTCGCCTCCGGCCTCGCCCCGCAGGTGGCCGCGCGCATCGGCAGCCGCTCGACGATGGCCTCAGGGATCTTCCTGGGCGGCGCGGGGCTGGGCCTCATGGCCACCTTCGTCTCCGTCGACGGCGGCTACCTCTCGATCCTGCCCGGCATGCTCGCCATGGGACTCGGGATGGGTTTGACGATGACGCCCTCCACCGAGGCCATCACCACCGCCTTGCCGCGTGAGCGTCAAGGCGTGGCGTCCGCGCTCAACGACGTCACCCGGGAGTTCGGCACCGCGCTCGGTGTCGCGCTGCTCGGAGCGGTCCTGACCGCCGGCTACCGCGCCGCCGTCGACTCCCGGCTCGACGGGGTGCCGGACGCCGCCGCCGACACCGCCCGCGAGGGCATCGCCAACGCCCTCGCGGCCGCCGACGGGGTCGGCCCCCAGGCGCAGGCGCTGATCCGAGCCGCCCAGGAGTCCTTCGTCGCCGGCTGGCAGCAGGCCATGTGGGCGGGCGCGGTGGTGATGGCGGTGCTGTTCGTCTACGTGCTCGCGCGAGGCCCGCAGCAGCGGCGATGAATCCATCGATGTAGCCGCCGACCTGCGCTGACACCCCGCAGGGGGTGCTATTTCCCGCCGGCGAGGGTGTGGGCGACCAGTGCGTTGGCGTGGCCGTGCCCGAGGCCGTGCTCGGACTTGAGCCAGCTGACAAGTTCCATGTGCTTGGTCAGGGAGGAGGAGTTGATGAGGTCGATCCATTCCTGGACGGGACGCCCGTACTTCTTCTCGATGGCTGGGAAGTAGCTGGCCGGATTGCCCTTGGCTGGTGCGGTCATGCAGCAAGCTTGTCTTTTGCAAGCATGCTTTGTCAATTGAAGTTCGCGGTAGGATCTGCAGCATGGCGGCTCGTGAGTACGGACAGTTCTGCGGCCTGGCCCGCGCGATGGAGATGATCGGCGAACGCTGGACCCTGCTGATCGTCCGCAACCTGCTCTCCGGGCCCCAGCGCTACACCGACCTGCACAAGGGCCTGCCCACCATCCCGACCAACATCCTGTCGGCCCGCCTCAAGCAACTCGAGGAGGCGGGACTGGCCGTACGCCGCGCGCTGCCACACCCCGAGCGCGCGGTCGTCTACGAGCTCACCGACTACGGACGCGACCTCGAACCGGCGCTGATCGCGCTCGGCCGCTGGGGCGCCCGGGCCATGACCGAGCCGCGCGCCGGCGAAGTCATCACCGCCGAGTCGGTCGCCATGGCCTTTCGCACCACGTACCGGCCGGAAGCAGCCCAGGGAGCAACCGCCGGCTACGAGATCCGCATGGGCGACTTCACCCTCCGCGTCCAGATCACCGACGGCACTCTGACGGTCGGCATCGGCCCGCACCCCGCCCCGGACCTCGTCGTCGAGAGGCTGAACGATCAGGGGATCCACGCTCTGATGACCGGCACCAAGACCCCCGACCAAGCGCTGGCCGACGGCAGCGTGCGGGTGGAAGGCGATCCCGCGCTTCTCCACCGGTTCGTCGAGGCGTTCCGCTTCTGACCGACCACCCACCGAAGGAGGTTTAAGGCGCCGGAGGGTGCCTGCCGGGCCGCACCCAGGGAGCAGGAGGAAAAGGACCAGGGGATCCGACGAACGCGTGACGGTAACTCCGCCCGCGCACCGCTTTGACGCAACCCGCGACGCCGGAGTCCGCTGCCTCCGGCGCCTCGTGGATCACGACAAATGTCGACCTGGACGCGAGCCCGGCGGTTGCCGATCTCAGCTGCCTGGCTGTGCTTCAGGAACGTGCGGCAGCCGTGCCGTCGTAGGCCCGGCGGGCCGCGGTGATGGCGGGGGCAGCGAGCCGGGCCCACGCCGTGAGCGCTTCCAGGGGCTCGCGTATGTCTTCGATCAACGGAGTGGTGGCGTACTCGACCCGCGGTGGGGAATCCGGATACACGGTCCGGGTGATGAGCCCGTTGCGTTCGAGGTCGCGCAAGCTCACGGTCAGCATCCGGCGGCTGATGCCTGCGATCGCGCGCTCCAGCTGGGTGAATCGGCGTGGACCTTCGCCCAGTTCGACCAGCACCTGAGCGCTCCACTTGCCGCCGATCAAGGCCAGGACCTCGGGTAGCGGGCAATCGTCGGGGCCTGGTCCCGACGTCTCGGGCCTGAGCTGGTCTGTTACCGCGGTGTTCCGTTGCGACAAGAAAGTGCCTTCTTTCGAGCTTTCTGAGCATGCGCCACGATTGGTCCCGTTACCAATCGTAACGGTCCTGCGTACAGGCGCAGGGTCCTCGCGAACAGGTGAGGGAACGACACGTGCCCATCGCGCGCAGCCACGGTTTCAAGATTTCGTACGAGGTATCCGGCGACGGCCCCGCGGTGGTGCTTCATCCGGGAATGTTCCAGGACGGGGCGCATTGGGCGTACAGCGGCTACACCTCCGCGCTGACGTCCGCCTACACCGTGATCGCCGTCGACCCGCTCGGCCTGGGTGCCAGCGACGCGCCGCACCAGGCCGAGGACTATTCGCTCGAACGGCGGGTGGACTCTGTCACCGCAGTGCTGGATGCGGTGGGCGTCGAACGGGCCGCGTTCTGGGGATACTCGCTCGGCGCCATGACGGGTTATGCGGTCGCCGCTCACGCGCCCGACCGCTTGACCTGCCTGGTGGCCGGCGGTTTCGATCCGATCGACGGCTTCCGCTCCGCGATCGGCCCCACGCTGAGCCTGCTCGGTCTGCCCGCCGACACCGACGCCTACCATCTGATGAAGCAGGGCGCCGCAGCCGATCGCTATCAGGCCGCGCTGATCGAGGCGGGCGACCCTGCCGGTTTCCGGGCCAACTACGAGGCGTTCTCCCGCGAACCCGGGCTGCAGCGGGAACTCGCCGATTCCGGCGTGCCGATACTGCTGTACGCGGGCACGGCCGACCCTTGGCACGAGCCGATGCGGACCTTCGCCGAGCGCTCTGGCGCCGACTTCGTGTCCGTCTCCGACGCGGATCACAAGGGCTGCTGGGACAGGTCGGCCGATGTGCTGCCTGCGGTGCTGCCGTTCCTGCGCGGCCCGTCGTCGAGAGGAGAGGGGCATACCGTGCCCGTCAGGAGCTCATGATCAGGGCCGGCCCGAGCGCCCCGCCGGCCGTCATGCTCGACGGGCTCCAGCCATAGGGAGACGACCCCGACGCGGCCGCTCCTCCAGAACGTGTTCGAGTCAGACCATGTACTGGTCGTGGCGGCGATACAGGTCGGTCCACTCCTCCTCGCTGAGTTGCCGCCCACTCCCCACGATCTCGGCGAGCTCCTCGAAGTAGGCCTCGCGAGGAGCGCCAGGGGTGAACAGCACCAGCATCGTGGCCGGCCCGTCCGAGTTGCGGAACGCGTGAATCCCGCCTGGGGGGACATGGAGGAAGTCGCCTGTCGAGCCGCCGGCCCAGTTTTCCCCGTTGTAGAGGCTGACCGTGCCGCTCAGAACGAAGAAGGATTCGGAGAAGGTCTTGTGGAAGTGGGCCCCTCCCCCGGACGGCTCGGCACCCATCTCCCACCGGTAGAGCCCGTACTGGCCGCCCGTGCTCGCGCCGGTGGCCAGGTAGTGCACCCTCGTACGCCCGCCGATCACCAGGTCCGGCGCGGTGTCCGCAGTCTGGAACCTGCCGGTGATCTCTCCCTTGTCACCCAGGTAGAGAGGGTCCGGATATGACATCCCATTCCTCCTCGTCGATTGAGAACCCTATAGGCCTGTTGACCACGCCACGCGCACATGACGCCGGTCTCCGCCGCTTGGTGACACGCGCGCCCAGTGGCGCACGTCACATCAGCGAGCTGTCACAAGGACCGGGTCGCCGGCATCTCCATGCCGTCAGGACGCCGCGCGAACGATCCGCGCGGTGTGCAACTCCACAAGTGAGGACGAAGTCATGGAAGCCCGTATGATCCTGAACGCCAACGAGCTCGGCGTCAAACTCGGCAAGCGGTTCTACAACGTCAGCCTGGCCATCGAGCAGTCGACGCTGCCCAAGTCCACCCAGAACCTGGTGATGCTGCGTGCCAGCCAGATCAACGGCTGCGGCTTCTGCGTCGACTACCACTCCAAGGACGCCGCGGCCGCCGGGGAAACCGCGGTCCGGCTCAACCTGGTTGCCGCCTGGCGCGAGTCCAGCGTGTTCACCGAGGCCGAGCGGGCCGCGCTGGCGCTCGCCGAGGAGGGCACCCGGCTCGCCGACGCCCACCAAGGCGTGTCCGACGAGACCTGGGCCCAGGTGCGCAAGCACTACGACGAAGACCAGACCGCCGCGCTGGTCTACCTGGTCGCCGTGATCAACGCCGCCAACCGGCTCGGCGTCATCGTGCGTACCCAGGGAGGCTCCTACGAGCCCGGCATGTTCGCCGGCACGTCGAACTGATCGACGGGAGGGCCCCGGCCCAGGATCATTCGATCCGGGCCGGGGCCGATTGGCGCCGCGCGGGCTAAGATCGGCGCCATGCCCTTGACCATGGACGACGTCGACCGGTTCGAGGCGTCCAGGCCGCGCCTGGAGGCCATCGCCTACCGCCTCCTCGGCTCCGCCGCGGAGGCCGAGGACGCCGTGCAGGAGACGTTCCTGCGCTGGCAGGCCACCGACGTCGACCGCATCGAGGTCCACGAGGCCTGGCTGACGAAGGTCCTCACCAACCTGTGCCTCAACCAGCTCACCTCCGCGCGGGCCCGCCGCGAGACCTATGTGGGCCGATGGCTACCCGAGCCGCTGCTCGCCGGCGACCCGATGCTCGGCCCGGCCGACACCGCCGAGCAGCGCGAATCGGTCTCGTACGCGGTCCTCACCCTCATGGAGCGCCTCTCCCCCAACGAGCGGGCCGTGTACGTGCTGCGGGAGGCCTTCGACTACCCGCACCGGGAGATCGCCGAGATCCTCGACATCACCGAGGCCGCCAGCCAGCAGATCTTCCACCGCGCCAAGAAGCACGTCGCGGACGGCAGGGCCCGTACCGAGATCGACGCGGCCGCCGCCCGGCGGATCGTCGAGGAGTTCCTGGCGGCCGCCACCAGCGGCCAGACCGAGCCGCTCGTACGCCTGCTCACCCAGGACGCCACCTCCATCGGCGACGGCGGCGGGAAGGTCCCGGCACACGCCAAGGCGTTCGAGGGCGCCATCGCGGTCGCGAAGTTCCTGCGGGGCCTGTTCAAGCCCGCCGAGGCCAAGCGCGCCATCGTCGGCGGCTCGCCCGCGATATACGCCTGGACCGCCAACGGCGACCCCGCCGTCGTGGCCGTCGTGGACGGCCGGGTCGTCGCCATCATGTGCCTGGAGGTCACCGCCGAGGGCATCACCGCGCTCCGCAACCAGGTCAACCCCGACAAGCTCGAACGCGCGACCGCGCAATGGGCGGCCGCCGACCACGGCGAGCCCCTGTTCGACGGCCTCTGATCGATATGTGAGGTGCTTCACACCGCGTTCCTGTCAGGAAACGGCGGGCTGCCCGGTTCAAGGGGCAACCGCACAAGACAGGAGCAGGAAATGCAGCACCGCATCGTCGTCCTCGGAGCCGGATACACCGGAGCCGTCGCCGCCGGCCGCCTCGCCAAGCGGCTGCGCCGCGAAGACGTCGCCATCACCCTCGTCAACGCCGAGCCCGACTTCGTAGAGCGCGTCCGCATGCACCAGCTGGCCACCGGCCAGGACCTCAAGCCCCGGCCGTTCCGCGAGATGTTCGCCCGCACCGGCGTCGAGCTGCGGCTCGCGCAGGTCACCGGCGTCGACGTCGACCGCAAGACCGTCGCCGTCACCGACGCGAACGGCGCCGAAGAACTCCCCTACGACACGCTCGTCTACGCCCTCGGCAGCCGCTGGAACGCCCAAGGCGTCCCCGGGACCGCCGAGCACGCCTATGAGATCGCCAGCCGCCCCGGAGCACTCCGGCTGCGCGAGCGTCTGACCCACCTCGACGCCGGGCAGAGCGTGGTCGTCGTCGGCGGCGGCCTCACCGGGCTGGAGGCCGCGACCGAGATCGCCGAGGCCCGCCCGGACCTCGACGTCGCCCTCGCCGCCCGAGACGGCCTCGGCGACTGGCTCTCCCCCAAGGGTCGCGAGCACCTGCGCAAGGTCCTCGGCAAGCTCGGAATCACCGTGCACGAGCACGCCGCCGTCACCGCCGTCGAAGCCGACCGCGTCGCCACCGCCGACGGCGAGGCCATCCCGGCCGCGGTCACCGTGTGGACCGCCGGCTTCGCGGTCCACCCGATCGCGAAGGCGACCGCCCTGGAGGTCACCGGCAGCGGCCAGATCGTGGTCGACGGGACCATGCGCTCGGTCTCGCACCCGGACGTGTACGCCATCGGCGACGCGGCCATGGTGACGGGCCCCGGCGACAAACCGCTGCGGATGTCGTGCGCCTCGGGAACCCCGACCGCGTGGCAGGCCGCCGACGCGATCGCGGCGCGCCTGACCGGCGGAAAGCTCCCGAACGTGTCGATCCGCTACTTCAACCAGTGCATCTCGCTGGGCCGCAAGGAAGGCCTGATCCAGTACGTCACCGCCGACGACCGCGCCGTGCAGGCGGTCCTGACCGGCCGGCTCGCCGCCGTCTACAAGGAGCTGATCTGCAAGAGCGCCGCCTGGGGCGTCGCCAACCCGACGCTCGGACTGCCGACCCGGCGCCGCCGCGTCACACAGGAGCGGGCCCGCGGGGACGTCCTCCATTCGGCTTGACCTTACCCTCAAGGGCAAGGTTCAGCGTTCTTCGAGGTGAGACATGCGGATCAGTGAGCTGGCCCGCCGGGCGGTGCTGATCGCGCACCTGCGGGAGGCCGCCCACCGCAACAGCCGCGTCTCACCGGCCGACGAAGGAGAGGACCTGATGACTGACTACGCCAGCCTGCCCGCTGACCTGCCCGTCCCCGAGGACGACGGCGCGGCCGCTCATCTGCCGGGCATGAAGGTGCCGCGTCTGGAATTCCAGGGCACCGGCGGCGCGACGATCCGCCTCGACTCGCTCGGCGCGGGCCGGACGGTGATCTACATCTACCCGCTCACCGGCCGCCCGGGCACCGACCTGCCCGATGGCTGGGACTCGATCCCGGAGCGCGCGGCTGCACCCCCGAGGCATGCGCCTTCCGCGACCACTACCAGGACCTGCTCGCCGCCGGGGCGGCCGGCGTGTTCGGCCTGTCGAGCCAGGACACCGACTATCAGCGCGAGGTCGTCGAGCGGCTCCACCTGCCGTTCCAGATGCTCTCCGACCCTGCGCGGAGCCTGGGCCAAGCGCTCGACCTGCCCACGTTCGAGGCCGGCGGGCGGACGCTGTACAAACGGCTTACTTTGATCATCCGGGACGACGCGATCGAGCACGTCTTCTACCCGATCTTCCCGCCGAACGAGCACGCCGGCCAGGTCCTGACCTGGCTACGGGACAACCCTTCGTAGTGTCGGTCAGGCTGTTTCTGCGCTGAGGGTCTGTGCCACGGGCCGCCGGGCCGCCAGGCGTGCGGGCAGGGCGGTGAGTGCCGCTGTTGCCAGAAGGGCTGCGAGTGCGGCGGCGAGCATCCAGGAGACGGGCGGTGTGGTCGCGTTCGCGAGAGCGAACAGCGAGTACAGGCCGATGCCCAGGGGGACGCCGGCGAGGGCGCCGGGCAGGGCGGGCAGGAGCTGGGCGGTGGACAGGCCCGCGGAGATCTGCCCGGGGGTGGCGCCGAGGGTGCGGGCGATGGCCATGTTCGCCTGGGCCTCGATGGCGGTGGTCCAGGTGAAGGTGATGGTGTTCACGACGGCGAGTGCGATCAGCAGGATGGTGACGGCGAGCATCAGTTGGCGGTCGTGTTCGCCTCGCAGGTTGGGCAGGGCGGAGGAGCCGTTCAGGCCGTAGCCTCTCTCCGGCTGGGCGTAGAGGGTCAGCAGGGCGATGATCGTGATCACTGTGGTGGCGGTGGAGCATGCCTGCAGCACGGCGCGGCCCGGCCTGCGGGCGGTCAGGCGCAGCCCGAGCAGCAGCGGGGTGGGCAGCAGCGCGGACAGCGCGGTCAGCCAGGGTCGGTGACGGGGCTGGTGGGCGGTGGCGGACAAGGCCGTGACGGTCGCGGTGCGCAGGGCCCGCAGTGTGGGGCGCAGGGTGGACAGCGCCGCCACCGCGACGGCGAGGACGGTCGTCGCGGCGATGGTGGCGCCGGTCGGCCCGGCCGCCTCGCCGATCCGGCTGGCGGTGGGGCTGGCGATGGCGGGCTCGGCCAGGCGGGCGAGCGCCAGCCCGAGTGCGTCGGCCAGCAGCGCCAGCGCCAGGTATTCGGTGAGCAGGACGGCGGCGATCAGGCCGGGGGTGGCGCCGACCGCCTTGAGCAGTCCGGCCCGGCGCGTCTGCTCGACGGCGCGTCCGGCGGCCAGCGCCGCCACTCCCGTGATGGCCAGGAAACTGAGTAGCCAGCTGCCGACGACCAGGATCGGCTGGCTGACCCT
The DNA here is from genome assembly GCF_044458585.1 of Nonomuraea sp. NPDC050451. NCBI lineage: Bacteria > Bacillati > Actinomycetota > Actinomycetes > Streptosporangiales > Streptosporangiaceae > Nonomuraea > Nonomuraea sp. NPDC050451. The sequence goes on along the minus strand of NZ_JBITHZ010000057.1, from coordinate 9,276 downwards.
GAGGATGGCCATGTCCCGCTGGGCTCTGAACTGCCAGGAGTGGAAGGTGACTCTTACGGTGGAGAGGTGGTGCGCGTCGATGAAGGCCTCGGTGGCGGCGGGGTCGCGCAGCTTCAGATCCACGGCCAAGGTCACCGGGAGATCGTGGGACGAGGCCAGCGTCCGGGCATCGGATCGGGTCATCCAGGCCAGGCCGCTGTAGTCGCTGGGGCCGCCGCCCGGGCCGATCTGCGCCGCCCCGGGGTAGATGGAGGTGGCCGCGGTGACAGCGGTCCCGACCACGGGGAACGACCGGCCGGCGATGGTGACGCGGTCGCCGACGCCGACGCCCAGCGCGGTGGCGAAGCCCCGTTCGAGGACCGTGCCGCCGGAGCGTACCCAATGGCCCGAGGTCACCAGCGGCCGGTTGACCGCGCCGGGTGTCTCGGCGAAGCCGTGCACCACTACGTTGGAGGTGGCGTCACCTGCGGTGAGGTTGGCGTAGACGACGCGATAGGGGCCATGGTGGGCGACCACGTCGGGAGCGTCCGCCAGCGAGGCCAGGGCCGAGGTCACGGCGGGGCCCGTCTCGCCGGACAGTGCCACCACGTCCGGCCCGGCGGTGGCCACGCGGGTCTGCTCATACAGCGCGTCGCTCACGCCGGGCAAGGACAGACCCAACGCCAGGGTGGCGGTCGCCGCGGTCACCGCCAGCACCAGCATCGCCGCCTGAACCTGATGCCGGCGCACATCGGCCAGGACCAGGCGGACGACGAGCACGATACGTCCCACGCCGTTCAGCCCTCCAACCCGATCAGGTCGCCCAGCCGCCCCGTGCCGGTCCCGGCCAGCCGGGTATCGTCGACGAACATGCCATCACGCATCGAGACCAACCGGTCCGCGGTGGCCGCCACCCGCTCGTCATGCGTGACGATCACGAGAGTCTGGCCCGCCGAACGCAGCTCCTCGAAGATCCTCAGCACCTCGAGGGTCGCCGCGGTGTCGAGATTGCCCGTCGGCTCATCGGCCAGCACGAGCAGCGGGTCGTTGGCCAGCGCCCGAGCGACGGCCACCCGCTGACGCTGCCCGCCCGACAGCTGCGAAGGCAGATGCCGCGCACGGTCGGAAAGGCCGACCCGTTCCAGCAGCAGGCCCGCACGCCGCCTGGCCTCGCGCCGCGAACGCCCAGCCAGCAGCACCGGCAACTCCACGTTCTCGGCCGCCGACAACTCCTCCACCAGATGGAAAGCCTGAAAGACGAACCCCACCGACCGGCGCCGCAGCCGCGCCAGAGCCCGCTCACTCAGCACGTCGATACGCCGCCCGGCCAGCCACACCTGCCCACCAGTGGGCCGCTCCAGGCCCCCCAGCAGGTGCAACAGAGTCGATTTCCCGCAGCCACTGGGCCCCATCACCGCCAGCATCTGCCCCTGCGGCACCTCCAGGTCGACCTCATCGACCGCGCGAACCCGGCTCTGCCCCTGACCATGATGCTTGACCAGGCCACGGGTCTGGATCACGGCGTTCTCCACGTACTCCCCCCTTCAGACCAGGCCACGTCACAGGCCGCCAGCCAGCGCAGGTCCGCCTGCAGCCGCAACACGACCCCTTCCAGCAACAGAGCGGCGCCCGAACCCGCCGGCTCGGCCAGCACCGCCTGCTGCGCCTCACGCAACCGGCGCAGCAACTCACGACGCTGCGCCGCCACCAGCTCCACCGGGTCGGCCAGCCGGCCCGCGGCGGCCGCGACAAGCTTGAGATGAAACTCCGCCAGATCCGGCTTCGGCCAGCCCACCTCGGCCAGCCAGGCGGCCACCCGCCGCTGCCCGGCCGGCGTCAGCGCATACACCTTGCGCTCCGGCCGCTCAGGCAGGCCATCGGCCCGCTCACCGACCACCAGCCCCGCCTTTTCCAGCCGGGCCAACGTCACATAGATCTGACCACGATTCATCGACTCACCCAGCGGCCCGAGACTCCGCCGCAGCCGGGCGTGCAGGTGGTACCCGTGCGACGGCTCCTTGGCGAGCATCGCCAGCACTGCGTCCTGCACTCCACTCTCCTAACGCCGAAACCCTGTGGTGACGTCGTCCGTGGTCTCGTCTTCACCGTTGTCGAACGGGTCGTCGCCGACGTCGTCGTCGGCGGACGGGTCCTCTGCTGGCGGGTCCTCGGTGGACGGGTCCTGGGTCGGCTTGGGTGTCGGCTTCTGGACCAGGTCGTGCTGCTGGCCGCCGAAGGTGGGCGCCGGGAACTGCTCGACCGGCTTGCCGTCCATCGCGATCGTCATGAATTCGCGCCAGACCTTGGTGGGCGTTCCGGCGCCCTGGATGTTGCCCAGGGAGACCTCCTTGGGCAACGGGAAGCCGTTGGCGTCCTTCAAGACCTTCTTGGTCTTCGGGTCGGTCTGCGGGATCTCCTTGTACATCCCGACGGCCGCGGAGAGCTGCGGGGTGTATCCGACGAACCAGGCTTCCTTGTTCTCGTTGTTGGTGCCGGTCTTGCCGGCGATCGGCCGCCCGCCGGGCAGCGAGGTGCCCTCGGCGGTGCCGTTCTTGACCACCTGCTGCATCGCGTACGTGGCGTCGGCGGCGCTGTCCGGGCTGATGACCGTTTTGGGCACGCCGACCTCCTCCATGACGGTCATCCCCTTGAACGTCTTGACCGAGACGACCACGTGCGCGTCGTGGTGGACGCCGCCGTTGGCGAAGATGCCGTACCCGGCGGCCTGCTCGACCGGGGTGACCAGGCCGGCGCCGATGGACATGCCGTACGCGTGGTCCTTGACGGCGTCCGCCAGGTTCTTCTTGTTGATCCCGGCACCCTCGGCGATCCTCTCGACCTTCTTCAGGCCGACCTCCTGCGCCATCGTGGCGAACGCCGTGTTCACCGACTCGGCGGTGGCCCGGTCGATCTCCACGGCCGCGCCCATGTTGTGCGAGTTGCCGATCGGCTTGGTGCCCGGCAGCGTGACCGGGCCGTTGCCGGACACGTAGCTCTTGAGGCTGTAGCCGTTCTCGAGCCAGGCGGCCAGCACGTACGGCTTGAACGCCGACGCGGCCTGCTTGTAGGCGTCGAAGGCGTTGTTGGTGAAGCTCTTCAGGTAGTCGCGGCCGCTGTAGAACGCGATCACCCGGCCGTTGCGCGGGTCCACGGCGGCCATGTTCGCGCGGATGTGCTTGTCATTAAGGGCGGCGAGGTTGCTCTCCACCGCCTTCTTCGCGGCCTGCATGAGCTTCTTGTCGAACGTCGACGTGACCCGGAAACCGTCGCTGCGCAGCTTCTCGCGGGAAATCCCCCGCTGCTCCAGCTCGCGCTGCACGATGTCGACCATGTAGCCGTTGATGCCCTTGAGAGTCTCTTTCTTGTCCAGCTTGGCGAGCTTGGGGAACTTCGCCGTCTTGGGCAGCTGCCCGTACTTCGCCGGGTCGACGATCGCCATGCCGCCGATGACGTAGGCGAACCGCTCCCGGGTCGGCGCCCAGTTCTTCTTCGCCTCCGCCCTGTCGAAGGCGTCCGGGTTCTGGATCCGGCCCGCCAGGTAGGCACCCTCGGCGGGGGTCAGCTTGTCGACGTCCTTGTCGAAGAACGCCTGGGCGGCGGCCTGGATGCCGTCCGCGCCGCGGCCGAAATAGATGGTGTTGAGGTAGTTGGCAAGGATCTCGTCCTTCGACATCTCCTTGCTGGCGCGGATGGAGACGAAGATCTCCTTGACCTTCCGCTGGATCGTCCGCTCCTGGCTGAGGCCGTCGTAGTAGGCCCGCGCCATCTCCTGCGTGATCGTCGAGCCGCCCTGGACCTGCTGGCCGGTCACCGTGCTCCACGCCGCCCGCATGATGCCGGACACCGAGAAGCCCGGGTCGGTGCGGAACGTGCGGTTCTCGGCGGCGATGAAGGCGTCCTGGACATGCCGTGGGATCTTGGTGATCGGGACGATCTCACGCTTGGTGCCGAGCCGGGCGATCTCGGTCTTGCCGTCCCGGTAGTAGATGATGCTGCCCTGCTCGACGGCCTGCTGCTGAGTCGCCAGAGGGAGCGGAGTGTTGGCGTACGCGACCATGATCATGCCGAAGAGGCCCGCCGCCAGCACCGTGAAGGCGAGGACCACGACCTTCCAGCTGGGGATGAACCGCTTCCAGCCGGTCCGGCGCGGGCGGCCGCCGTCCTCGTCCGGCCGTCCACCCTGTCCCCCGGGACCGTCGTCACCCGGACCGCCGGGGCCGCCTTGCCCCTGGCCGCCGGATCTCCGTAACCTGTCACGGCCTGGCTGCGGGCGCTGGACCATCGCCTGGGCGCCGTCGGAGGCTCCGGTGCGGCGCCGCCTGCGCGGACTTTCCCCGGCACCGCTCCGGTCCGACTCGCCACTCTGCCGCGGCCGAGCATTTGGCAGCAATCCATCCCCCTAACGGTTAGCCAATAGATAGCGGTTACCCTAAGGGGTGTCAAAGCGCTACGCCTGGCGATCTGCTGGACTGAACGCCCACCGGTCAGGTATGGCCGTCGTAGCCGTTCCAGCCGGCGCTCTGCATCGGCTCTTTCCAGGTGGGCCAGGACTGCCCGGTCACCTGGCGGGAACGGCAGGTCCTCGCGTCCTCCCTGCTGTGGGTCGCGATCAAGCGCTGCCGTTGCCGATGCGGAGCGCTTCCTTCAGGAAGACACGGTAGACGCTCGGCGTGCCCTCGGTGGTGATGACCTCGATGATGGAGCGGACGTTGCGATCCTCGACGGCCTCGCGGATGAGCGCGTCGGCCAGGTCGCGGCGCGAGGTGAACCGGCCGACCATCTGCGGCGCGCCGACGGTGTAGCCGGTGACCGCGTCGCCGTCGAACAGGCCGGAGGGGCGGATGACGGTCCAGTCGAGGTCGGTTCGGGACACGAGCTCTTCCATGCGGGCGGCGTCCTCGTACAGCGGGCGCCCCATTCTGAGGAGCATGGGCACGATCACCTTGCGGTAGACGAGGGTCTCGCCGGGCGGGGGTTTCATCGGCACGCCGGTCGAGGTCACGCAGACCAGGCGCCGGACGCCGTGCGCGGCCATGGCCGCGACGATGTTCTCGGCGGACCGGGAGAACGGGGTGGGAACCTCGGAGCCGTACGGGACGCCGAGCGTCGAGATCACCGCCTCGTGCCCGGCCACCACCCGGTCCACCGCCTCGGGGTCCAAGGCGTCCGCCTTCGCGACGTCCAGCGCGGGATCGCTGAGGGGGAACGCCTCCGGGTGCCGGGTGACCGCGGTGACGGTGTGGCCCTCGGCGAGCGCCTGGGCGGTGGCGAGCCGCCCTGTCGGGCCGTTGGCCCCGAAGATCACGAGCTTCACAGGCTGTCCTCTCATAGTCGTTTTACGCATCCTATATTCATTATAAGTAGCGTAAAACGCCGCCGTATCGGTGACCGACGGGTGAGCACAGGATCCTGGCTGGAGCCACCCACAAGCGGGTGCGTCGAGGTAACCACGCCAGCGGTCGCCGATGTCCGTTAATGTCTGGCGGCGTGATCATTCCTGGCAAGCTCCCCGCGGATCCCGGCACGGCACTGGAGGTACTGGGTGCCGTCGACTGGTCCAGGTTCATGCCCGATCGCGACCTGCCGCCGCTTCGCGACGCGCTGACTGCGTTGGAACGGGCGCACGGCATCACCGAGGCGCACCGCTACGCGACCGCGAAGATCAAGGCGTACGGCGCCGTGCTCCGCCATGCCGACACGCACCGGGCCAACGTGCTGACGCACGCGCTCAGCCCCTGCGGCCGGTACCTGGCAGCCGGGAGCGCGGTCGGCGAGAAGTTCGACGACGGCGGCGTGCTGCAGATCTGGGAGGTCGCCACCGGCCGCTGCGTCAACGTCATAGACGGGATTCCGGGCGGCGTGGGCTGGGAGAGCGATCGGCACATGATCCAGTGGTCGGCTGACGCCTCCCGGGTCGCGGTGGTGCATGAGAAGTCGATGGTGGGGGTCTGGGAATCGTTCGGCGACCCGGAGGAGTCGGCGGGCGAGCCGATCGCCCAGGTGAACGTGAGCGATTCTCGACCGTGCTTCGCCTTCGCGCCCGACGGCGAGCGCGTGATGATGTGGGGCGGGTGGTACCGGGATGAGCAGCGGGGCCGGCTCGTCTCACTGGATGACGCCGAAGATGCCGAGGACGTCGAGGACCTGGTGCCGGTCGAGTCGCTGTCCGAGCAGATGCTCGCCGTGCTCGACGGGGAGCCGCTCTGCCTCGATTGGTCCGCGTGGTCGAAGGACGGCGAGCACGTCTACGGATACGCGTCGTCCGGCTGGTCATGCTCCATCGACGTCGCCGCGCGCAGGGTCGTCTGGCTGAGGCAAACCCACGATCTCGACGGCCCGCCGCCGGCCTGGAGCCCGGACGAACGGCACCTGGCCCACCAGCGGGACGGTCAGCTGATGATCAGCGACGCGGTGACCGGGGAGCCGGTGGCGGTGCACGCCTGCCCGAGTGCCGAGCTGCTGTCCTGGGGCCCGGCCGGACGGCTGGCGGTCGTGGTGCTCGACGACGGCGTGAGCATCGTCAAGGCGAACGGCGAGCGCCACTACGATCTGGATCTGGCGCTCAGCCCGACCGGGTACGACACGCCCGACCTCACCGCCTGGGCATGGTCGCCGGACGGCGGCCGCGCCGCCTGCCTGACCGACGAGGGCCGGGTCGAGATCTGGGATCTGGGTGAACGCCCCGAGCGACTGCGGGTGGTCGAGGTGCCGCAGGACGTGGACGGGGTGCTGTGGGGCGCGGACGACGTGCTCGTCATCGTCACCTCGCACGACGAGGGCAGCGGGACGATCCCGGGGCTGCGGTTCGTCAGGGCCGAGACCGGTGAGGTGGTCGGCGCGTTCCAGTTCCTGCGGCAGCCGCCCGGGGCGAATCCGCTGGCCGAGGACGATGTGGACTTCGAGCCCCATCCCGCATTCGCGCTGGACGCGCGTACCTGGGGAGTCGCGTTCGAGCCCGGACTGGTGATCGCCCCTCCCGGCCGGGAACGCGACCTCGACGCGCTGCTCACCTGGTCGGTGGAGGGCCGCTTCGCCTGGCCGGTGCGCTGGGGCGGCCTGGAGATCTTTCCGAACGCCGCCGCGGCCGCGGACGGAGCCACCCCTCCCCTCGACGAACTGGTCGAATCCTTCCGGGGCAGCACCCCGCGCCCGGCCGACCCGCCCGCGTGGCCGCCACCCGACACCGCGACCTTCGAGGACCTGCTCCGCCTCGCCGGCGAGGTGGTCGAGCGGGTGAGGGCGAGCGACCCCGAGGGCGTGCACGTCCCCGGGCTGTCACGCGAGATCGCGATCCTGTACGCGTGGCGGAACGAGGCGGACCGGGCGCGACGGTTCGTCGAACTCTGCCCCGACCGTCTCCGACCCCAGGTCGCCCCGCAGATCGAGCGGATCCTGAGAAAGGCCGGACGGCGGGACGCGGCCCCTCCGGCGCCGGAGCCGCCGACCCCGCAGGAGATCGCCGCTCTTGCCGAGGCCCACGAGAGGTTCCTGCGGACGCCCCGCGGTCGACGCTCGGGCGCGAACGCCGAACTCGTCCGGCAGGCCGCCCACGCGCGCCACATCTCCGCCGTCCTCGATCTGCTGAAGCAGGCGCCGCTGGAGACCTACCTCGGCCTCGGCTCGTACGACAGGCACTACCTGACGCTGTGCGCCCTGCGCATCGTGGCCACCGGCTCCGACAAGGAGATCCAGCGGTGAGAACGCCTCGGTGATGGCGCGACGAGCCCTTGTCAGGACCGGCGGATCGCGGCGACGTCGAACTCCAGCATCACCGTCGGGCTGACCATGATCGTGGTCGCGGCGTTCCAGTTCACGCCCCAGTCGTTGCGGTTGACCGTGAGGCCGCCCCGGAAGCGAACCCCATAGTCGTCCTCGACGCCCGTCAGCTCGACGTCCACGGTCACCAACTTGCTCACGCCGCGGATGGTCAGGGCACCGGTGACCCCGAAGCCGGTACACGTGCAGAACGTGCGGCGCAGGTAGTCGTCACGCTGCGCATTGTTGGTCTGGATGCTTCTGCCCTGATGGTGAGCCGGACGCGGGACTTCGACGGGTCGTCGCCGTCCAGGTACGCGCCGCCCTCGAACTCGCCGAACTCCCCGCGCACTCTGGTGGCCATCGTGTGCCGGGCGACGAACCCGATTCGCGTGCGGGCGGTGTCGAGGTACGACGACAAGGCGCCGTGGAATGTCAGGCGAGGCGCCGACCTGACATTTCACGGCAGTGTCTCGTCGTAGTGGTGAGAGCGGTTGAGACAAGGAAAGACGGCACATCATGACCACCCGATCCGAGCCAGGAGACGACCGGCTCGATCCGAGCCTGAGCGCGATCATGAGCGAGCGGCGTCAGCTGATCAATCTCGCCTACCGGCTGCTCGGCTCCCTGGCCGACGCCGAGGACGTCGTGCAAGAGACCTACACCCGCTGGTACGCCATGACCCGGCAGCAGCAGGCGGACATCGAGAGCCCCGGCGCCTGGCTGACCAAGGTCGCCGGCCGCATCTGCCTGGACCTGCTCGGCTCGGCCCGGGTCCGCCGCGAAAGCTACGTGGGCGAATGGGTTCCGGAGCCGCTGCCCGATCGTACGGAGTGGATCAGCGCGCGGCCGGGCGACCCCGCCGACCGGATCACCCTCGACGAGTCCGTCACCATGGCGTTCCTCGTCGTGCTCGAAGCGATGACCCCGGCCGAGCGCGTCGCGTTCGTCCTGCATGACGTCTTCCGCTACTCCTTCGCCGAGGTGGCCGAGGTCGTCGGCCGTACCCCGGCGGCCTGCCGCCAGCTCGCCTCCTCGGCCCGCCGCCGCATCCGCGAGTCGCAGAAGTCCGTGACGCCGGAGCCCCGGCAGGCCGACATCGTCAGGGACTTCAAGCGGGCCTGGGAGATCAAGGACATCGACGCCCTCATCGGCCTGCTCGCCCCCGACGCCAGGGGGATCGCCGACGGCGGCGGCCTGGTCAGCGCCATGCTTCGCCCGATGGAGGGCGGCGAGCTGATCGCGCGCTACCTGGTCGAGATCGCCGACCTGGCACCCGACCTCGTGATCCTGGAGCGCACGGTCAACGGTCAGCCCGGCCTGGTGGGCCAGCAGGACGGCGAGACGGTGGCGGTGATGGCGTTCGAGGTCGAAGGCGATCGGATCAAGCACCTGTGGGCCGTACGCAATCCCAACAAACTGCGGCCGTGGACGGCCTGACACGCGGCCAGGGCCGATGCGTTCTCATGTTGTGAGCCCGAGTAGCTGCAGTCCGTCGGTGGGGTGGCTGCGGTAGTGGTCGGTGGCGGCTGCGATGTTGGT
>NZ_JBITHZ010000056.1:0-57599 GCF_044458585.1 Nonomuraea sp. NPDC050451 | reverse complement strand
TCGAGATCGCTTATCCGGGAAGGATCAAGTAAATCAGATAAAGAGCACTCTTCGTTACTCAGAGTAGGACTTTACACACTTCAGGTGACAAGCTCGTCGGTGCTGACGATGGCGCGCGGGATGTTGGGCTCGGGCCGGATTAGGCTGCCCGATTTAGGCTGCCACCGAAGTCGCCCGACCGGCGGCAAGCAACGGTCACTCGCGCGCGAGGCCGACGCGAAGGGCCGACCGAGCAGCCCCCCCTTGGCGACGTGCCTCGTGTCGGCCGCTCGGGCCCGTGGTGGCGCTGCAGGGTGAGGGACCACGGGCCTGTGGCAGCGCGGACAGCCTTCTCGCGGGCGGCTGTGAGGGCAGTCGGTGGTGGGTTCGTCGGATGGAGGGCGACCGGTGTAGTGGCGTTTCGGTCGGTACGGCGGTCGCTTGTGCGGCTCCACGGTACGCGGCCCGGAATAATCAACGAGGCGATGGACGAACTAGCATGGCGTTCTTTCCAGGACTGTCACGTCCTTTGGCGTCTTGCCGCCGAAGAAGTCAGAGAAGGAAAACTTGTCCCCTGTGACAATCTTTTTCATGGGGATGGTCAGGTCGCCCATGGTGACGAAGTCCACAAAGGACTGGGCGATTGCCTTCACCGGGATTTTCATGCAGACTTTCCCCTCCTGGGCGGCGTTGGGCGGGGTGTCGGCAGTGGCGGCCGGGCCTGAGAGCAGGATGGCGCCGATGGTGGTCGCGGTCAGGGCATGCTTGTACATGGTGTTTCCTTCGTGGCTGGCGCGAAGATCAAAATTGCGATGTCGTCCTTTACGCGCGCGTCCCGGCCAGGAGGCGGGCTCGCCCGAGGACGTCGGCGATCGTGCGCACTCCGGCGAGGGTCTCGTGCGGCATCGGGCCCCACGTGTCCTCCATGGCTACGTGGAGTTCGGCGAGGTCCAGGCTGTCGGCGTCCAGGTCCTCGCGGAGCCGTGCGTCTGGCGTGATCCGGCTCGGGTGGACCTTCAGGATGCTGACGCAGCGATCGCGCACCACCGTCAAGATCTCCTCGTCGCTCACACCGGGCCCCTTCCTCGTAGCGGTCTTGTCACTTAGGGTGGCCGGTCGCCTGATAAATGGGCACTCGTGACGCGGAACCCTCCGTTAAGGAGTTGATCAAGTTTCGAGGGTCGCGGCGGGCGCCCGCGGGACCGCGTACCTGTCAGTACCTATCCTGAGCAGCACCTGATCTTGAGGGGGGATGGGCGTGGCCGCGCAGTCCGAGCCGAACCCGAGGCGGTACGCCCACGTGGCCGGGGTGGCAGCGCACCTGCCCGAGGAGAGCCTGACCACGCCGGAGCTGGAAGAGCTGCTGGCCGCGCGTAATCCGGGCACGCGCATCCCCCGCGGCGTCATCGAGCGGGTCAGCGGCGTGGAGCGGCGGCATGTGGCCGCTCCGGGCCAGACGGCCGCCGGGTTGGCCGCGGCCGCCGCCCGTGCCCTGCTCGAGCAGACCGGGCACGTACCGCCTGTCATCGACCTGATCATCTACGCGGGGGTCAGCGTCGACGCCGTCGAGCCCGCCACCGCGCACATGGTGGCCGCCGAGCTGGGGGCGGGCTGCCCGGTATTCGATGTACGCAATGCATGCAACAGCGTTCTGAACGCGGTCGAGCTGGCCGACACGCTCATCACGGCCGGCCGCTACCGCACGGTCCTCATCGTGTGCGGGGAGGTCGCCACTCCGGCGATCCGCTGGCACGTCGAGTCGGACGCGGACTTCGCCGCCGCCGGCCCCTCCTACACCGTCTCCGACTCGGGGACGGCCATGCTGCTGGAGGCCAGTGCGGTGCCCGGGGTGCTGGGGCACCGATTCTGCGCCAGCTCGGCGCACTGGGATGCCGCCGTCCTGCCGGTCACGCGTTCCGCCTCGGCCGGTTACCAGGTGGGCGCGTTCACCGTGGATCCTGTGGGGCTGGCCGTCGGGGTGCACAAGCTCGACCGGTCCGTGCTGCGGGCGCCGCTGGCCGAGCGCGGGCTCGACTGGGACGACATGGCGGCGATCTGCGTGCATCAGGCGTCCCTGTCGTCCTTGCACACCTTCTGCGAGGCGGCCGGGATCCCGCTGGGGAAGGTGGTGGTGACCATCGCCGAACACGGCAATCTCGTCGCTTCCACGATCCCCGTGCAGTTGCATCAGGCGGTCCAGTCGGGGCGGGTGCAGCGGGGGGATCTGGTCGCGCTGGTGGGGGTGGCCAGTGGGGTCAGCGCGGGGACTGTACTGCTGCGTTGGTGAACGGTCTCGCCGGGGCGTTGGTGAACGGTCCCGATGGGGCGTTGGTGAACAGGGTCCCCTGGGCGTTGGTGAACGGTCCCCCGGGGCGTGGGCGAACGGTCCCCCTGGGGCGGTGGTGAGCGATCCCCCCGAGGCGGTGGTGAGCGGTCCCCGGGGCTGGTGACGATCTCCAAGACTCCCGGCGCTGGAGATTCTCGGGGGACGGCGACCAGCGCTGAAGGGGCTGGGGTCCAGGGAGTGGTTGGCGGTGCGGCGGGCCGCAGGTCCAGGGAGCGAATGCCGATGCGGCGGGCTGGAGGTTCCGAGGGCGGGCGCCGGTGCGGCTGGCCGAGGTCCAGGAAGCGGTTGCCCGTGCGGCTGGCCGAAGTCCAGGGAGTGGTTGGCGGTGCGGCGGGCTGGAGGTTCCGAGAGCGGCGCCCGGTGCGGCTGGCCGAAGTCCAGGAAGCGGCTGGCAGTGCGGCGGGCCGGAGGTTGAGGGGGTGGTTGCCCGGGCTGAGGACTGGAGGTTTGGGGAGTGGTTGGTGGGGTGGGGTTTGAGGGTGGGGTGGACGTGCGCGACACTTCGGAGTTGTCGCGCTACTTTTCGTGACAATGCGTGCGATGATCGCTTCCATGTGGGACATGCGATCCAGCGGAGGTCCGGTGCGCGCCCGGGTGGTCGTCACCGGCATGGGTGTCCGTACCCCGGCGGGCGCCCATCCCAAGGAGCTGTGGGGCGCCCTGCTGGCCGGCCGGTCGACGGCGCGTACGATCACCTCCTTCGACGCCGAGGGCCTGCCGGTGGACTTCGCCTGCCAGGTGCCCGACCTCGACCTGGACGGCTACGTGAAGCCCAGGGACGCCCGCCGGATGGACCGGGTCACGCGGATGGCGTTCTGCGCGGCGACCGACGCGCTGGCCGACGCAGGGCATCCGCAGGCCGCGCCCGAGCGCAGGGCCGTCGTGACCGGGACCGGGTACGGCGGTGTCGCCACCCAGGAGGCCGCCTTCGGCACCCTGGACGAGCGCGGACGCGCCTGGCCGGGCCCGCTGCACATCCCCATGAGCATGCACAACGCCGCCGCCGCGGAGATCAGCATCCGGCACGCGTTCCTCGGCCCGAGCATGTCGGTGGCCACCGCGTGCGCCTCCGGCAGCCACGCCATAGGTGAGGGCATGCGGCTGGTCCGCGACGGCACGGCAGACGTGGTGCTGGCGGGCGGCATGGAGGCGGGTGTGCGGGCCAGTGCGCTGGTGGGGTTCGGGCGGGCGGGGGCGCTGTCGCGCCGCGCGTCGGAGCCCGAACGTGCCAGCCGGCCCTTCGACGCCGACCGCGACGGGTTCGTGCTGGGGGAGGGCGCCGCGTTCCTCGTGCTGGAACGGCTGGAGGACGCGCTGCTCCGGGGCGCCCACGTTTACGCCGAGCTGAGCGGGTACGGCCGGACGTCCGACGGCCACCACCTCACGGCCCCCGACCCCGAGGGCGACGGCGCGTACCGCTGCATGCGTCAGGCGCTGGCCGACGCCGGGATCGCGGCGGCCGACGTCGTCCACGTCAACGCGCACGCCACCTCAACCCGCCTCAACGACGAGATGGAGGCGCGGGCGATCGCGCGGCTGTTCGGCGAGTACGCGGTGCCCGTCACAGGGAGCAAGAGCGTGATCGGCCACGCCCTGGGGGCCTCCGGCGCCATCGAGGCCGTGATCAGCGTGCTGACCCTGCGCGAGCGCGCCGTCCACCCCACCGCGAACCTCGACCGCCAGGACCCGGCCTGCCCCGTCGACGTCGTGACCGCGCCGCGCCCCATCGTTCCCGGCCCGGTGCTGTCCAACTCGTTCGCCTTCGGGGGGCACAACGCGACCCTCGTCTTCACCCCGTTCCGGGAGGACCGATGAAACTGGCGGGCACGACCGCCCTGGTCACGGGCGCCAGCGGGGGCATCGGCCAGGCCACGGCCCGCGCGCTCGCGCGGCACGGCGTGCGCCTGGTCCTGACCGGCCGTGACGCCCGCGTGCTGGAGGCGCTGGCCGCGGAGGTGGGCGGACGTGCCGTCCCCGCCGACCTGACCGGCCGCAAGGCCATCGCGAAGATGATGAAACAGGCCGGACCGGTCGACATCCTGGTGGCCAACGCCGGAGTCATCGCCCCCGCGCGGATGACCGATCACGACCTCGACGAGATCGACCACTACCTGGAGCTCAACCTGCGCGTGCCCCTCGTGATGGCCCGCCTGGCCGCCGAGCAGATGGTGGCCAACGGGCGCGGCCACCTGGTGTTCATGAGCTCGATCGGCGGGAAGATGGCGCATCCGCATCTAGCCGTATATAACGCGACCAAGCATGGCCTGCGGGGGTTCGGGCATGCGGCCAGGATGGACCTGGCGCCCTATGGCGTCGGCGTGTCCGTCATCTGCCCGGGGCTGGTGCGCGACGCCGGGATGCTCACCCGTACCTCCCTGACCGTGCCCCCATGGATGACCCGCAGCCCGCTGCACGTGGCGCGGGCGGTGTGCCGGGCCATCCTGACCGACGCCGCCGAGATCGACGTCGCGCCGCTGCCCGTGCGCGTCGCGGCCGGGCTGGCGAGCGTGTGGCCCGGGGCCGGGGCGCGGGTGCAGCGGCTCATGGGAGTCGAGGGGTACGCCCGCGCCGCCGCCGACCGCGGCTTCCTGTGAGTGGATGAAGTTGACATCAAGCAAGGTTGAGGTTGCACGCTCGAAGGACGAGTTGACCGCCGCCTCCTGGAGTGCGCCATGCATGCCGTCGTCCTGCACACCTTCGGCCCCGCCGAGAACCTCCGCTACGAGAGCGTCCCCGACCCCGAACCGGGGCCCGGCCAGGTTCGCATCGCCGTCAGGGCGGCCGGGGTGCACCTGATCGAGACGACCATGCGGTCAGGGGCGACCGGCGGCATGACGCCGCCGCTGCCCGAGCTTCCGGCGATCTTCGGCGCCGAGGTGGCCGGACGCGTGGACCAGGTGGGTCCCGGGGTGGATCCGTCCTGGATCGGGCGCGATGTGGTGACCGCGTACGGCCGCCCCGGTGGCTACGCGGAGCTGGCGGTCGCGGACGTGACGTCCGTGCACCCGATCGCCTCCGATTACGAGGCGGCCGTGGCCATGGTCGTCACCGGGGTGACGGCGCTGCAGTTCCTGGACGCGGCCAAGCTGACCCCTGACGACGTCGTACTGGTGACCTCGGCGGCCGGCGGCATCGGGCGCCTGATCGTCCAGTACGCGCGCGGCCTCGGCGCCAAGGTCGTCGGCGCGGCGGGCGGGGCCGCCAAGGCAGCGGCCGTACGCGACCTCGGAGCGGACCTCGCCGTCGACTACGACCAGCCGGGCTGGGCGGAGACCGTCGCCAAGGAGCTGGGCGGCCGCGCGGTCACGGCCCTGCTCGACGGGGTCGGCGGCGACAAGGCGCGGGCCGCGTTCGAGCTGCTGGCCGACGGCGGCCGCTACGTCACCATCGGCAACGCCTCCCGGCAGGACTTCCAGCCGGACCCCCAGGACGTGAAGGAGCGCGGCCTCACCGTGACCAACGCGCTGATGCTGCTGCTCGGCGAGCCGCACACGCGGCCGGACTACGAGGTCAGGGCGCTGGCGGCGCTGGCCGACGGCACGCTGACCCCTGCCGTGCAGACGTTCCCGCTCGCGGAGGCCGCGGCCGCCCACGCCGCGCTCGAAAGCAGGCGTACGACGGGCAAGGTCGTGCTCATCCCTTAGCCGCGATGGCGTACTGCGGGTTCTCGGGGCGATAGGACGAGCCGACGACGGTGAACCCGGCCTCGGCGAGCCGCGCCTCCAGGTCGGCGGGGGTGAACGGCTGGAAGTCGATGGTGTGCCGCTGGTGGCCGAGCGTGCCGTCCGGGTGCTCCTGGATGAACAGGATCTCGGCCAGGCACGGCTCGTCGAAGCTCTCGGGGATGGTCCAGACGTAGACGCAGGTGGACCGTACGCCGTCCCGCTCGCGCACCCGGTCGCCGACCACGATCCGCCGGCGTTCGCGATAGAGCAGCTCCCAGTTGCGGGAGTCGACGATCAGCGTGCCGGTCGGCGACAGCACCTGCCGCATCCCCGACAGCGCCGCCACCATGGCCTCGCGCGAGCCCGTGTGGACGAGGGAGTTGCCCAGGCACAGCACCAGCTCGTACGGCCCGGTCACGGCGGCGGGCAGGTCCTCCCATCGGGAGGTGAGCAGCTCCACGCCGGCGGGCACGCGGCGGCGCGCCTCCGCGACCATCGCGGGGCTGCCGTCGGTGGCGGTCACCCGGAACCCGGCGTGCGCCAGCGCCATGGCGTCCGCCCCGATGCCGCAGGCGCAGTCGAGCACGGGAGCGCCCGGCGGAAGGGCGTCGACCACGGCTCGGATGAACTCCCGGCGGGAGACGGACATGCCGCCGATCACGCCCGGAGGATTCACGATCTCGTCGGCGAAGATCCAGTGGTAGTCGACGGCCAGGTCACGGTAGTAGTCCGACACACGACGAGCCTTGCATGATCACCGCGCCCGGTCCACCAAATAACCCCGGTCCACCTAATAAGGTGGCCGGCGATGGACACCTTACGATCACCCCGCCTGATGCCCGGCGATCGCGTCCGGGTCGTCTCCCCCGCCTCCCCGCCCAACCCCGACCTGGTCGCCGTCGGAGTCGAGCTGCTCACCTCATGGGGCCTCCGGGTCGAGCTGGGCGAGCACGTCTTCGACCAGTGGGGCTACATGGCCGGCCCGGACGAGGACCGCGTCGCCGACCTTAACGACGCCTTCCGGGATCCGGGCGTACGGGCCGTGTTCGCGACGAGGGGCGGCAAGGGCGCGTACCGGATCGTGGACGATCTGGACTTCGACGCGCTCGCACGGGACCCAAACCCGTGATCGGCTTCAGTGACATCACCCACCTCCACCTGGCCGTCTGGCGGCACTGCCACCTGGCCGGCCTGCACGGCCCCTTCGTCAACTGGCACGCGTCCGCCACCGGACCGGCGTCGGCCGAGGCGCTGCGCCGCGCCCTGATGACCACCGACCCCGTCACCGTCCACCGCGACCCGTCCGAGGTCACCGCGCAGGTCGGCGCGGCGGGCAGCGCCACGGGCACGCTGATCGGTGGCAACATGAGCGCGGTCCGCACGCAGGTCGGCGCCGGGCTGCCCAGCCTGGAGGGAGCGATCCTCTTCCTGGAGGACAATCGCGGCACCGGTCTGGGCGAGGTCGACCGCTCCCTGACGCAGCTGTCCCGCTCGGGAGCGCTCGACGGCGTGCGGGGCGTCGCGCTGGGGCAGTTCCTGGGGTTCGAGCGGGACGAAGGCGACCCGACGCTGGGCGGATGGGGCGTCGTGGACGTGCTGCGCGACCACCTCCACCGGCTCGGCGTCCCGATCCTCGGCGGCCTGCCGGCCGGGCACGGGAACAACCCGCCGACCATCCCCACCGGCACGGAGGCCACGATCGACACGGCCGCGGGCACCCTGACCGTGCAGGCCGCCGTGAGGTAATCCGCGTTACGTGATGAAGAATCTCTTCGCAAAGATCTCGCGTACGAAGGAAAATGTTGAGACGCTGATCTGCACCAGGTGCCCCCCAGTCCCGAGGAGTGGTTCATGCGCCGCCTACTGGCGATCTCCGCGGTCGCCGCGCTGCCCTTAACTTCTGGCATCGCCCCAGCTCACGCCCAGGATCCGGTTGACCGGCAGCAGGCCTTCGCGGCCGCCGCGCAGGAGTTCAAGGTCCCCGAGAGCGTCCTGCTCGGCGTGTCCTACCTTGAGTCGCGGTGGGAGGCCCATGCCGGGCAGCCATCCAACGACGCCGGGTTCGGGCCCATGCATCTCACCGACGCCGCCGCGTACACCGCCTCCAACCACCACAGCGACGGCGAGGAGGATGCCCGGGGCGACGAGTCCCGGCCCCTGCCCGCCCCCGAGCCCCAGCCCTCCACCGTCGCGATCCCCGCCTCCCTCCGCACCATGGAGAAGGCCGCGCAGCTCACCGGCGAGACCCACGAGCGGCTGCGTACCGACGACGCCGCCAACATCCGGGGCGGCGCCGCGCTGCTCGCCGACTACCAGAAGGCACTCGGCGCGCCGCTGAGCGACAACCCCGCCGAGTGGTACGGCGCCGTCGCCAAGTACTCCGGCGCCCAGGAGGCGGGGGCGGCCAAGTTCTTCGCCGACGAGGTGTTCGCGACGATCAAGGACGGCGCCGCGCGCACCACGGACGACGGTCAGCGGGTCGCGCTCCCGGCCGTGCCGGACCTGGAGAAGATCGAGAAGTGGCTGGAGAAGCTGGGTCTCCGCCCGACCAGGAAGGACGGCGTGGAGTGCCCGGCCTCCGTCTCCTGCGAATGGATCCCCTCCGCGTACCAGGAACTGCCGCCCCCCAAAGACTACGGCCACTACGACCTGGCGAACCGGCCGTTCAGCCAGAAGATCGAATACATCATCATTCATGACATGGAGGGATACTTCGCTCCCTCCATCCGCATGAACCAGGACCCCACTTACGGGGCCAGCTGGCAGTACTCCGTGCGCTCCAGCGACGGCCACATCGCCCAGCACATCAAGGGCAAGGACGTCGCCTGGCAGGCCGGCAACTGGTACATCAACGCCAAGTCCATCGGCATCGAGCACGAGGGCTTCCTGGCCGAGGGCAGCACCTGGTACACCGAGGCGATGTACCGCTCGAGCGCCCGCCTGGTCCGCTACCTGGCGTTCAGGTACGGCATCCCGCTCGACCGCGCCCACATCCTGGGCCACGACAACGTCCCCGGCACGCTGCCCACGACCGTGAAGCAGATGCACGAGGACCCGGGCCCGTTCTGGGACTGGGCGCACTACTTCCAGCTGATGGGCGCCCCGCTGCACCGGTTCGGCGGGCCCAACTCCGGCTCGATCATGATCAAGCCGGACTTCGCGACGAACAAGCCGTACTTCTACGGCTGCGACCGCAAGAACCCGCAGAACGCCTGCCCGCCGCTCCCCGCCAGCACGGTCTGGCTGCGCACCGAGCCGAGGGCGGACGCGCCGCTGGTCAAGGACATCGGCAAGCACCCCACGGGCGAGTCCCTCTACAGCGTGTACGACCACAGCGCCCGCGCCACCACCGGCCAGCGCTACGCGGTGGCCGACCGCCAGGGCGACTGGACGGCCATCTGGTACCTGGGGCAGAAGGCGTGGTTCTTCAACCCGGCGAGCGCGCCGACCGCCGTCCCGTCGGCCGGCCTCGTGGTCACCCCGAAGCCGGGCAAGGCCACCGTCCCCGTGTACGGCAGGGCGTACCCCGAGCAGGAGGCGTACCCGGCGGACATCCCGTACCAGGCGGTGACCCCGCTGCAGTACACGTTCTCGGCAGGCGAGAAGTACACCCTCGCCGGGCCGGCGCCCGCCGAGTACTACCGGGCGGTCACGTTCACCATGGACCAGGACCACAAGGTGGTGCGGGGCAAGACGAAGTACCTGCAGATCCAGTTCGGCCACCGCGTCATGTTCGTCAAGGCTGACGACGTGCAGGTGACGTTCTCCGGGTGAACTCCTTGACGGCGCGCCTGGTGCTCGCGAGCGCCTCCTGAGAGGAGTCGTACGTGCGCTGGGCGACGCCGACGAACACGCAGTCGACGACGAGGAGCTGGCTGATCCGGCTGGCCAGGGCGCCGGGACGGAACTCCGTCTCGCGCCCGGCGGAGATCAGCACGTGTTCGGCCAGCTCCGCGATGGACGAGCGCGGGTTGTTGGTGATCGCGACCGTGGTGGCCCCGGCCTCCTTGGCCCGGGTCAGCGGCTCGATCACGTCGGGCGTCTCCCCCGACGTGCTGATGCCGATCGCGACGTCGCCCTCCCTGAGCAGCACCGCGCTGGTCAGCGCCAGGTGCGCGTCCTGGAAGGCGTGGCTGGACAGCCCGATGCGCAGCAGCTTCTGCGCGACGTCCTCGGCCACCAGCCCGGAGGCGCCGACGCCGTACGCGTCGATCCGCCGGGCATCCACGATGGCGCCCACGACCAGGCCCAGCCGTTCGGAGGTCAGCTGGGCCACGGTGTCGTTGATCGCCTCCGACTCGGCCCGCGCGACCTTCTGGATGACCTCCGACAACGGGTCGTCGGGCGCCAGGTCGCCGGGCACGAGGCGGTCGGGCTGCGCGGCGGCAGCGGCTAAGGCCAGCCGGAGCTGCGGATATCCCGCGAACCCGAGCAGCCTCGCCGTGCGCACGATCGTGGCCTCGCTGGTGCCCGAGGCGGCGGAGAGCTCCGTGATGGTGCTCCTGGCCACCGTCGCGGGGTCCTCCAGGATGAGCCGGGCGACGGTCTGAGCGGCCGGCGTCAGGGACGGCAGCACACCGCGGACCGTGGCCACCAGAGTGTCGGCCCGCAAGCCGTTCCCGCTGTCGTCCACGTCCTGATTATGCCGTCCGTTTAACGCGATATGCCGTTCGCGGGTGCCCCTGATTAACGCAATGTGCCGTTTGTCATGCCCACGGGCTCCTCCGGCGCGGCGATCAGGCCGAGTTCGGCGGGAGTGGCCACGAGCGGGTGGTAAGGCACGACGCGCACGGTATATCCGAACGCTCCCGTACGGTCGAGCGGCACCGTGCCCGTGTAGTGGGCCCGCCCATCGTCGCCCGTCGACGCGACGGTGAGCTTCGCGTACGTCGGACGCATCAGCTCGTCGTGCGGCCCGACCTTGCCGTAGGCGGCCTCGACCAGCACGTCGTCGGGCTCCAGGTCACCGAGCGCGATCGTGGCGTGCAGCTCGATGGAGGCGCCCACCTCCGGCGTGTCCCCCACGCCCGAGGCCTCGACGTGCTCGACGCGCACCCCCGGCCAGGCCCTGGTGACCCGGACCCGCCAGGCCGCGAACCCCTTCGCGGGCGCGTACGAGTCGGCCGACAGCGCGTTGGCCGCGGCGGCGGCCGGGTTGTACAGGTCGACCACGTAGTCCCGCAGCATGCGCCCGGCCAGCACCTTGTGGCCCAGCGAGGTGAGCGTGTGCTTGACCATCTCCAGCCAGCGCCGCGGCAGCCCGTCCACGGGACGGTCGTAGAACCGGTCGGACACCTCGTGCTCGATCAGGTCGTAGAGGGCGGCCGCCTCCAGCTCGTCGCGCCGGTCGGCGTCCGTCACGCCGTCGGCGGTCGGGATCGCCCAGCCGTTGGTGCCGTCGTACCACTCGTCCCACCAGCCGTCGCGGATCGACAGGTTGAGCCCGCCGTTCAGCGCGGACTTCATCCCCGAGGTGCCGGACGCCTCCAGCGGGCGCAGCGGGTTGTTCAGCCAGACGTCGCAACCCTGGACCATGAGCTGGCCGAGCGCCATGTCGTAGTCGGGCAGGAAGACGATGCGGTGGCGCACGTTGGCCTGGTCGGCGAACTTGACGATCTGCTGGATCAGCTTCTTCCCGCCCTCGTCGGCGGGGTGAGCCTTGCCGGCGATCACGATCTGGACCGGCTTGTCCGGGTCGAGCAGCAGCTCGGTGAGCCGCCGGGGATCGCGCAGCATCAGCGTGAGCCGCTTGTACGACGGCACCCGCCGGGCGAAGCCGATGGTCAGCACCTCGGGGTCGAGCGCGTCGTCGATCCACCCGAGCTCGGCGTCCGAGGCGCCCCGCTCCCGCCACGACCTGCGCAGGCGCACCCGGGCGCCCTCGACGAGCCGCTGCCGCAGCGTGCCCCTGATCTGCCAGAGGTCGGCGTCGGAGATCTTCTGGATGCCCTCCCAGCCACGGGCCCGCTCCAGCAGCGAGGGCAGCTCGCGCTCGGCCAGCTCCATGAGCTCCCTGCCGACCCAGGTGGGCGCGTGCACGCCGTTGGTGATCGACCCGATCGGCACCTCGTCCACGTCAAATCCGGGCCAAAGATCCTTGAACATCTCCCGGCTGACCTTGCCGTGCAGCACGGAGACGCCGTTGACCCGCTGGGCCAGCCGCATGCCCATGACGGCCATGTTGAACCGGGTGGGATCGGCCTCCGCGCCCAGCGCCAGGATCCGCTCGACGGGCACGGTCGGCCAGGCGTTCGCGCCGCCGAAGTGGCGCTCGATCATGTCCACGGGGAACCTGTCGATGCCCGCGGGGACGGGCGTGTGCGTGGTGAACACCGTACCCGCCCGCACCGCCTCCAGCGCCTCGTCGAACGAGAGCCGCGCCTCGGTGAGCTCGCGGATGCGCTCCAGGCCGAGGAAGCCGGCGTGCCCCTCGTTCGTGTGGAACACCTCGGGATCGGGGTGCCCGGTGATCCTGCAGTACGCGCGGATGGCGCGCACGCCGCCCACGCCCAGCAGCAGCTCCTGCATGAGCCGGTGGTCGGTGCCCCCTCCGTAGAGGCGGTCGGTGATGTCGCGGGCGGCCGTGTCGTTCTCGGCCACGTCGGAGTCGAGCAGCAGCAGCGGCACCCGGCCGACCTGCGCCACCCACACCTGCGCGTGCAGCTCGCGCTCGCCGGGCAGGGCGAGACGGATCTTGACCGTCTCGCCGGCGGCGTCCTTCAACAGGCTGAGCGGCAGGCCGCCCGCGTCGAGCGACGGGTAGTGCTCCAGCTGCCAGCCCTCCGGCGACAGCGACTGCGTGAAGTAGCCGTGGCGGTAGAGCAGGCCGACCGCGAGGATCGGCACGCCCAGGTCGCTGGCGGCCTTGAGGTGGTCTCCGGCCAGGATGCCGAGACCGCCCGAATACTGCGGGAGTGCGGCGGCGATGCCGTATTCCGGGGAGAAGTACGCGATGGCCCGCGCCCCGTCGGGAAGCGTCTGGTACCAGCGCGGAGAGGTCATGTATTCGCGGAGGTCGTCGGCCGCGTCGGCGAGACGGCGCAGGAAGCGGCGATCAGAGGCCAGCTCGCTGAGCCGGGCGGGGGTGACGGCGCCGAGCAGGGCCACAGGGTCGTGCCCGACCTGCTCCCAGAGGGCGGCGTCGACCTCCGCGAAGAGGTCCATCGTCTCCGGGTGCCAGGACCAGCGGAGATTGTGGACGAGCTCGCCGAGGGCGGCCAGCTCCGCGGGCAGGACGGTGCGGACGGTAAACCGGCGGATTGCTCTCACGTTTCTGCACCCTACGGGCTAGGAGGGACCTCTCAGTCCTTCACCCCCATGAAGACCGTTCAAACCCCTTCCGGGAACAAGCATGAAGACGGACGATTGGGGCAACTTTCCTGATTGTTGGCACTCCCGCGGACACACTCGGGAGGTCTATCCGCTGCTGTCCACAATTTACATGCAAGGATCGTTCCTACCACGGTGGTCCGCGTCCAGCGGCTCACCGCCGGGACGCGGAGTCTGCACCCACGGAAAGCCTCCGGCGGCACCGAGCGCGCCGTCGCCAACCCTTGAATGCGATGATCGGACGAATTCCCATCACGGACATCTCCCCCGTCGTCGACTGCGGGCAATGGCCCGCCAAGGCGGTCGCCGGCGAGACCTTCGAGGTCTCGGCGACCGTGTTCAGAGAGGGCCACGATGCCGTGGCCGCGGGCGTGGTGCTCACCTCGCCCGATGGGCAGCGTGGCCGTCTGAGACGGATGCGCGAGCTCGCCCCGGGCACCGACCGCTGGGCCGTGGAGGTCTCACTTCCCGCCGAGGGTGACTGGCTGTTCCGGGTGGAGGCGTGGAGCGACCCGATCGCCACGTGGCTGCACGACGCCGAGATCAAGATCCCGCGCGGCATGGACGTCGACCTGATGTGCGAGGAGGGCGCCCGGCTGTTCGAGCGGGCGGCCAAGGCCGTGCGCACGGCCGACTGCCCCAACGGCCGGCCCAAGAACGGCTCGAACGGTTCCAACGGCGGCTCCAACGGCGGCTCCAAGGGCAACGGCAACGGCGAGAGCGCCTGCGGGCACCGTGCCGCCCTGCTGTCGGTCTCCGCCACGCTCCGCGACGAGGAACTGGACCCCAGGGCCCGGCTGTCGATCGCGCAGCTGCCGGAGACGGCCGCGCTGCTGGAGTCGCACCCGTTCCGGGAGCTGGTGACCAGGTCCAAGTCGCACAAGATCAGGGTGGACCGGCGCCGGGCGCTGTACGGCTCGTGGTACGAGTTCTTCCCCAGGTCGGAAGGCTCGGTCGTCAGCGAGCTCGGCATCTCCAAATCCGGAAATTTCCAGACCGCTGCCAAGCGCCTCCCCGCCATCGCCAAGATGGGCTTCGACGTCGTCTACCTGCCGCCGATCCATCCCATCGGCACGACGTTCCGCAAGGGCCGCAACAACACGCTCAGCCCCGAGCCCGACGAGCCCGGCTCCCCCTGGGCCATCGGCTCCGAGGACGGCGGCCACGATGCCATCCATCCCGACCTGGGCACGTTCGAGGACTTCGACGTGTTCGTCGGCCGCGCCAAAGAGCTGGGCATGGAGATCGCGCTCGACTTCGCGCTCCAGTGCTCGCCCGACCACCCGTGGGTGAAGGAGCACCCCGAGTGGTTCACGATCAGGGCCGACGGCTCCATCGCCTACGCCGAGAACCCGCCGAAGAAGTACCAGGACATCTACCCGATCAACTTCGACAAGGATCCCGAGGGGATCTACGCCGAGGTCAAGCGGGTGCTGATGCGCTGGATGGCCCACGGCGTGCGGATCTTCCGGGTGGACAACCCGCACACGAAGCCGGTCGGGTTCTGGGAGCGGCTGCTGGCCGACATCCACACCACCGACCCTGACGTGATCTTCCTGTCGGAGGCGTTCACCAGGCCCCCGATGCTGCGCATGCTGGGCAAGGTGGGCTTCCACCAGTCGTACACGTACTTCACCTGGCGCAACACCAAGCCCGAGGTGGAGTCGTACCTGATGGAGCTCTCCCACGAGACCTCCGCCTACGTGCGCCCGAACCTCTTCGTGAACACGCCGGACATCCTGCACGAATACCTGCAGCACGGTGGCATCCCCGCCTTCAAGATCAGGGCGGTGCTGGCCGCGCTCGGCTCGCCGAGTTGGGGGGTTTACTCCGGATATGAGCTTATAGAGAACATTCCGGTACGCCCCGGCAGCGAGGAATACCTCGATAGCGAGAAATATCAGTACAAACCTCGCGATTGGGTTACCGCCGAACGTGAGGGGTGGAGCCTGGCGCCCTTCATCACCCACCTGAATTTGTTCCGAAGAGCGCATCCGGCACTGCAGGAATTGCGTAATCTACGGATCCACAGGGTCGACCAGCCGGACATCGTCTGCTTCTCGAAGCGGCTTCCCGGCGCCTATGATCCGGCCACGCGTAGGCACGGTCCGGGCGACGTGGTGCTGGCGGTCGTCAACCTGGATCCGCACCATACCCACGAGGCGACCGTAGAACTTGACCTTCCTGCCATCGGACTCGACTGGAACGCCGAGTTCGTCGTGGACGACGAGCTCTCGGGCGAGTCGTACCGCTGGCGGCAGAGCAACTACGTGCGCCTCGATCCCCACATCCAGCCTGCCCACATTCTCACCGTACGAGCCGCGCCACGGTAAGAACTGAATTCAGCGGGGAGTCTTCAACGTGTGTGAAAGCGCCTCCGTCATGAGCCACTCCCGGAGTGGCTCATGAGCTCAACCACACCCATTCCGAACACCTTCGACGAGGAAAAGCCGCGCGATCCGTACTGGTACAAACGCGCGGTTTTCTACGAGGTCCTGATCCGAGGTTTCGCCGATTCCAACGGCGACGGCACGGGCGACATCAGAGGGCTCATCGACAAGCTCGACTACCTCCAGTGGCTCGGGGTGGACTGCCTCTGGCTGCTGCCGCTCTTCGAGTCGCCGCTGCGTGACGGCGGCTACGACATCGCGGACTTCATGAAGATCCTGCCCGAGTTCGGGGACCTGGGAGATTTCGTGAAGCTCGTGGACGAGGCGCACAAGCGCGGCATGCGCGTCATCGCCGACCTCGTCATGAACCACACCAGCGACGCCCACCCGTGGTTCCAGGCCTCGCGCCACGACCCCGAGGGGCCGTTCGGCGACTTCTACGTGTGGTCCGACACCGATGAGAAGTACCAGGACGCCCGGATCATCTTCATCGACACCGAGACGTCCAACTGGACCTACGACCCGGTGCGCGGCCAGTACTACTGGCACCGCTTCTTCCACCACCAGCCGGACCTCAACTACGAGAACCCGGACGTGCAGGAGGCCATGCTGGAGGTCCTGCGCTTCTGGCTGGACCTGGGCATCGACGGGTTCCGGCTGGACGCGGTGCCGTACCTCTTCGAGGAGGAGGGCACCAACTGCGAGAACCTGCCGAGGACCCACGAGTACCTCAAGCGGATCAGGGCCGAGATCGACCGGCTCTACCCCGACCGGGTGCTACTCGCCGAGGCCAACCAGTGGCCGTCGGACGTGGTGGAGTACTTCGGCGACCCGGTGGGCGGCGGGGACGAGTGCCACATGGCCTTCCACTTCCCGCTGATGCCGCGCATCTTCATGGCCGTACGCCGGGAGTCTCGCTACCCCATTTCCGAAATCTTGGCGCAAACGCCGAAAATTCCGGAGCACTGCCAGTGGGGGATCTTCCTCCGTAACCACGACGAGCTGACGCTCGAGATGGTCACGGACGAGGAGCGCGACTACATGTACGCCGAGTACGCCAAGGACCCTCGCATGCGGGCGAACGTCGGCATCCGCCGCCGCCTGGCGCCCCTGCTGGAGAACGACCGCAACCAGATCGAGCTGTTCACCGCGCTGCTCCTGTCGCTGCCCGGCTCCCCCGTGCTCTACTACGGCGACGAGATCGGCATGGGCGACAACATCTGGCTCGGCGACCGCGACGGCGTGCGCACGCCCATGCAGTGGGACCCCGACCGCAACGCCGGGTTCTCCGACTGCGACCCCGGCCGGCTCTACCTGCCGGTCATCATGGACCCGATCTACGGCTACCAGGGCCTCAACGTCGAGGCCCAGCAGCGCAACGCCGGCTCGCTGCTGCACTGGACCAAGCGCATGATCGAGATCCGCAAGCGGCACCCGGTGTTCGGGTTGGGCGGTTACGCGGAGCTCAACTCCTCCAACCCCAGCGTGCTCGCCTTCGTCAGGGAGCTGGGGGACGACCGGATGCTCTGCGTGAACAACCTGTCACGCTTCCCCCAGCCGGTCGAGCTGGACCTGCGGAGATTCGTCGGGGTCTCGCCCGTGGAGACCATGGGTGGGGTCCCATTCCCGGCAATTGGCGAACTTCCGTATCTTTTGACGCTTCCTGGGCATGGGTTCTACTGGTTCACACTCCCGCCGGCCATCACCCAGGAGGAGTAGGACGTGCTGAGCGAGCCCCTTGCCGCATGGATCGGTCGTCAGCGTTGGTTCGGCGGCAAGGGGCGGGTGATCGACGAGTTGTCGATCGAATCGGACGTCGAACTGACGTCCGGGCTCAGACATCTGATCGTCGCCGTGTGGCAGGAAGGCTCGCGCGACCGCTACCAGATCCTGCTCGGCGAGCGGACGGAGCTCCCCGACCGCCTGGCGCACGCCCTCATCGGCACCGTGGGCGACACCTACCTCTACGACGCCGTCCACGACTCCGAGCGCATGAGCTGGCTCCTCGAAGGCATGGCCCACGACGTGGCCGGCAACGGCCTGCGCCTGCGCCACGTGCCGGACGCCGCCATCGACACCTCCCAGCGCAGCCTGGTGCTGGGGGCGGAGCAGTCCAACACCTCGCTCGTGTACGGGGACGCGTACATCTGTAAGCTCTTCCGCCGCCTCATCCCCGGCGTCAACCCCGAGCTGGAGATCGTCACGGCGCTGGCGGCCAGGGGCGCGCCGCACGTCGCGCAGCCGTACGGGTGGATCGAGACGGACCTCGACGGCATCGACACCACGCTCGGCTTCATGCAGGAGTTCCTGTCCAACGCGAACGACGGCTGGGACCTCGCCCTGGCCAGCGTCCGCGACCTGTACGCGTCGCTGCCCGAGGTGCCGGCGGCCGAGGCGGGCGGCGACTTCGCGGCCGAGTCACTGCGGCTCGGCAGCGCCACCGCCCGGGTGCACCACGAGCTGGCCGCGGCCTTCCCGACGGACGTCATCGAGTCGCACGAGGTCAAGCGCATGGCCGAGGCGTTCCGGCGGAAACTGGGCCGGGCCGCCGCGGAGGTGCCCGAGCTGCGCCAGCACGTGACCGCCATCGAGGACGCCTATCACCAGGTGGAGCTGCTCACCCACGAGGTGCCCGTGCAGCGGGTTCACGGCGACTACCACCTGGGCCAGGTCATGCGCACGCCCACGGACTGGGTGGTGCTGGACTTCGAGGGCGAGCCCGGGCAGCCGCTGGCCGAGCGCAGGGCGCTGTACTCGCCGCTGCGGGACGTGGCGGGGATGCTGCGCTCGTTCGACTACGCGGCCAGACATCTGCTGGCCGGCCACTCCCAGGCCGAGCAGTTGGAGCCGCGGGCCCAGGAGTGGGCGGACCGCAACCGGGCGGCGTTCCTGGAGGGCTACGCCGAGGGCGGCGGCGCGATCACGCGCAGCGACGCGGCGCTGCTGCGGGCGTTCGAGCTGTCCAAGGCGGTGTACGAGGTCGTGTACGAGGCCCGCAACCGGCCGTCGTGGATCTCGATCCCCCTGGCCGCCTTCCGGCCCCGCTAGAGCTCCTCCACGCTAGAGCTCCTCCACCAGCCCCGGCAGGCCCTCGTGGCCGAGGCCGCGGGCCACCCGCCGGTCGATGACGGTCTTCATGGGAAGGAGCAGGTCCGGCCGGACGCCCTGCTCCTGGAAGGCGCGGACGAGGTTCTCCATGCCCGACCTGTTGATCTCCAGGTTGGACACCTCGGTCCTGTAGTCGCCCGCCTCGATGTCCTCCGCCCAGCGGGGCAGCCCCGCCGCCATCGCGTTGAGCCAGGGGACCAGCAGTTCCGCGGTGAACTCCGTCAACGGGTATTTCGCCGACCTCGCCAGGGCGAGTGCCTCCAGAGAGCCGGCCATCTGGCCGTACATGCCGGTCAGCATGGCCAGGTCGAGCAGCGGGGCCATGCCGGGGTCGTCGCCGGTGTAGCGGGCCCCGGCCATGACCCCGAACGCCTGCTCGTAGCGCTCGAACGCCGGCTGGGAGCCGCTGTAGAGGATGAGCGCCCCCGGCTTGGCGATCATCTGGGGCACGGCCATGATGCCCCCGTCCAGGTAGTCGCCGCCGCGCTGGCCCACCCAGGCCGCCATCTCGCGGGCCTCGGCGGGGCGGCCGGTGGTGAGGTTGGCGACGACCCGGCCCTCCAGCGGGACGTCCTTGAGCACGTCCAGGACGGAGGGGTAGTCGAGCAGGCAGACGATCACCAGCGGGCTCGCCTCGACGGCCTGCGCCGGGGTGGCCGCGCGGGTCGCGCCCTTGGCGACGAGGGGGTCGGCCTTGGCGGGCGTACGGTTCCACACGGTGACGTGGTGGCCCGCCTCGATGAGGCTCGCCGCGAGCGCGGTGCCCATGAGGCCGAGGCCGAGCAAGGAGATATTTTCTGACATTTCGATGTTTCCCTCTAAGTAGGAGTGATGCGTTCACCCTCCAGGTGCGCGGTTATGGTCTGGTTCGGAGTCGGTTATGGGGGCGGGATGCGGTTCGGGGTGCTGGGCCCGCTCGCGGTGTGGGCCGCGGACGGGGAGCCGGTCAAGGTGCCGGAGGTCAAGGTCCGGGCGCTCCTCGCCGACCTGCTGGTCCACGCCGGACGCCCGGTCTCCGGGGACCGCCTGATCGAGGACCTCTGGGGCGACCGTCCCCCGGCGAACGCGCCCGGCGCCCTCCGGGTGAAGGTGTCGCAGCTGCGCCGCGCGGTCGGCGGGCTGGTCGCGTACCGGGCGCCCGGGTACGTGCTGCAGGTGGAGCCGTCCTCCGTGGACGCGGGGCTGTTCGAGACGTTGATCGGGCGCGCGCAGCGGGCCTCCGGCCTGGAGGAGCGGGCCGCGCTGCTGCGCGAGGCTCTCGGGCTGTGGCGCGGGGACGCCTACGCCGAGTTCGCGGACGAACCGTTCGCCCTGGCGGCCGTGGCCCGGCTGGGCGAGCAGCGGCTGGCAGCCCTGGAAGAGCTGGCCGAGGCGCGGCTCGGGCTCGGCGAGCACGTCCTGCTCGCGGCCGAGCTGGCCGCCCTCGTGGCCGAGCATCCGCTGCGCGAACGGCTGCGCGCCGCGCACGTACGGGCTCTCTACCTGGCCGGACGGCAGAGCGAGGCGCTGGCCGGCTACGAGGAGCTGCGGCGGCGCCTGTCGGAGGAGCTGGGTCTGGACCCCGGGCCGGAGCTGGCGGCCCTGCACCAGGCGATCCTGCGGCAGGACCCGTCCCTGGGCCCGGCCGCGCGCCCCCGTACCAACCTCCCCGCGCCCTTGACGAGCCTGGTGGGGCGGGACGAGGCGGTGGCCGAGGTCCGCGCGCTCCTGGGGGCCGGCCGCCTGGTGACGCTCACCGGCCCCGGCGGCGTCGGCAAGACCCGCCTGGCCCTGGCCGCCGCCTCGGGCACGGGCGGCGGGGACGTGTGGCTGGTCGAGCTGGCCGCGCTCCGGCCGCGGGCGGCCGACGTCGAGGTGGCCGAGGCGATCGCGGCCGTGCTCGGCCTGCGCGACGACGCAGCCGGGCCGGGTGCTCCGGTCGAGCGGATCTCGGGTGCGCTGGCGGGCAAGGAGACGCTGCTCGTGCTGGACAACTGCGAACACGTCGTCGAGCAGGCCGCCGCGCTGGCCGGGCGGTTGCTCCAGGCCGCGCCCGGGTTGCGGATCCTCGCCACCAGCCAGGAGTCGCTGCGGATCGAGGGCGAGGCCCTGTGGAGCGTGCCGCCGCTGACGCGCGAGGCGGCCGTGGAGCTGTTCGCGGCGCGGGCCGGCGTGGAGCCCGACGCGGACGTGACGGAGATCTGCGCCCGCCTGGACGGCCTGCCGCTGGCGCTGGAGCTGGCCGCGTCCAGGATGCGGGCGCTGACCCCGCGCCAGCTCGCCGACCGGCTGGACGACCGGTTCAGGCTGCTCGCGTCGGGTATGCGCGGGGCCCCGGCCAGGCAGCGGACGCTGCGGGCGATGATCGACTGGAGCTGGGAGCTGCTGACCGGCCCCGAGCGCGTCGTGCTGCGGCGGCTGGCCGTGCACGCCGACGGCAGCACGCTGGAGGCCGCCGAGGAGGTCTCCGCCGACCCCGGCGTGGACGTCCTCGACGTGCTGGCCAGGCTGGTGGACCGCTCGCTGGTCGTCCGGGTGCGGGCGCCCGGGGCCGAGCCGCGCTACCGGCTCCTGGAGTCGGTCTCGGCCTACTGCCTGGAGCGGCTGGACGAGGCCGGCGAGCTGGACGCGGTGCGGCTCAGGCACGCCGCGTACTACACGGCGCTCGCCGAGCGGGCGGAGCCGTACCTGCGGGGACACGGGCAGCGGGACGCGCTCGCGCTGCTCGACGCCGAGAGCGCCAACCTGCGGGCGGCGCTGGAGACGGCGGTGCGGCTGGCCCGGCCCGGCGAGGCGATGCGGCTGGTGAACGCCATGGCCTGGTACTGGGTGCTGCGCGGCAGGCTCGGCGAGGGACAGCGGGCGCTGGAGGCCGCGCTGTCCGTCCCGGACGCGGCGGGGCCCGGCGCCGCGCAGGCGAGAGTGTGGCTGGCCGGGCTCCGGATGCTGGCGGGGCGGCTGCAGCCGCCGGACCACGAGGTGTTCGAGGCCATCGAGGGGCGCTCGGCGCGGGCCAGGGCGCGGTGGTTCATCGGGTACGCGATGTTCGGCTACGACGATCTGTCGGCCAGCGGGGCCCTGATCGAGCAGGCGCTGGAGACGTTCCAGGAGCTGGGCGACAAGTGGGGCACGGGCGCCGCGCTGAACGTGCTGGCCCGCTACGCCGCCACCCGCGGTGACCTGGCGGCGCTGCGGCGGGACGGCGAGCGGGGGCTGGCGCTGTTCAGGGAGCTCGGCGACCGGTGGGGCGAGCTGCGGGCCGCCGAGAACCTCGGCACGCTCGCCGAGATCACCGGCGACTACGAGCGGGCCGCCGCGCTGCGCGCGGAGGGCCTGCGGATGGCGGAGGAGCTCGGGCTGTGGAGCTCGGTGTCCGACGCGCTGTCCCGATTGGGGAGGATCGCCCTGCTGACGGGCGACCACGCGCGGGCCGACGACTACCACGAGCGGGCCAGGCGGCTGGCCGTGGAGCAGTCGAACCGGCCGGCCGAGGAGTTCGCGGAGCTGGGCCTGGCGCTCGCGGCGCGGCGGCAGGGCCGCCTCGACGAGGCCGAGCGGCGGCTGCGGGCCTGGCTGGGGTGGGTCAGGGACGTGGCCGGCGAGCCGGGGGCGGCGCTGATCCTGGCCGAGCTGGGGTTCGCGGCCGAGCAGCGGGGTGACGCGGCCGCCGCCCTGGAGCTGCAGCTGGAGGGGCTCAGGGCGGCTCGCAAGGTCGGCGATCCGAGGGCCACCGCGCTCGCGCTGGAAGGGCTGGCGGGCGCGCGTGCCCTGGGCGGACGCCACGAGGAGGCGGCGCTGCTGCTGGGCCGGGCGGCGGCGCTGCGGGCGGCCGCGGGCGCGCCGCTGCCCGCCGGGGAACGGGGCGACGTCGACCGGATCACCGCTGCGGTGCGGGCGGTTCTGGGGCAGGAGGCGCTTGAGGCGGCCCTGGCGAGCGGCGCGGCGACGGAGCCGGAGAGGCTGGATCCAAGCCTGGTGTAAGGCAGGTTAAACCCAGGATTTCGCACTTTCGGTGATTGTCTCGGTGAAAGCGGGCAGTGCCTGGGATGGACGGTCATCATAGGGCAAGGTTGGGAGCATGCCGATGAGGACAGAGCTCGACCGCCTCGCGGGTGGGGCACACCACGATCCGCACTCCGTGCTGGGGGCGCATCCCGTGTCCGGCGGGGTGATCTTCCGCACGCTGCGCCCGCTGGCCGAGCGGGTGCGGGTGGTGCTGGAGGACGGTACGGCCCACGACATGAAACACCAGGACCACGGGGTGTTCGAGGTCACGGTCCCCGGCCTGGACAAGGTGCCCGGCTACACGCTGAGCGTCAAATACGCCGACCACGACCCGTACGAGGTCCGCGACCCGTACCGGCACTGGCCCACGCTCGGCGAAGTGGACCTGCACCTCATCGGCGAGGGGCGCCACGAGCGGCTGTGGGAGGCGCTCGGCGCCCGCGTGATGGAACACGAGGACGTCGAGGGCACGGCGTTCGCCGTCTGGGCGCCCAACGCGCGCGGCATCCGGGTCGTCGGCGACTTCAACCACTGGGACGGCACCGCCTACCCGATGCGGTCGCTGGGCCGCTCCGGGGTGTGGGAGCTGTTCGTCCCGGGTGTCGGCACGGGTGAGCGGTACAAGTTCCAGATCCTGGGCGCCGACGGCGTGTGGCGCGACAAGGCCGACCCGATGGCCAGGCGCACCGAGGTGCCGCCGATGACCGCCTCCGTCGTCGACAAGTCCGCCTACACCTGGGCGGACGACCAGTGGATGGCCGACCGGCCCGAGAGCCATCCGCAGGACGGGCCGATGAGCATCTACGAGGTGCACCTGGGCTCGTGGCGGCCTGGCCTGTCGTACGTGGAGCTGGCCGAGCAGCTGTCCGCGTACGTGGTCGACATGGGGTTCACCCACGTGGAGCTGCTGCCGGTGGCCGAGCACCCGTTCGGCGGGTCGTGGGGCTACCAGGTGACGTCCTACTACGCGCCGACGGCCAGGTTCGGCACGCCCGACGAGTTCCGCCACTTCGTGGACCTGATGCACCAGCGCGGCGTCGGCGTGCTGCTGGACTGGGTGCCGGCGCACTTCCCGATGGACGACTGGGCGCTGGCGCGCTTCGACGGCACCCCCCTCTACGAGCACGCCGACCCGGCCAGGGGCGAGCACCCCGACTGGGGCACGTACGTGTTCGACTTCGGCCGCAGGGAGGTGCGCAACTTCCTGGTGGCCAACGCGATCTACTGGCTCAAGGAGTTCCACATCGACGGCCTGCGGGTGGACGCGGTGGCGTCGATGCTCTACCTCGACTACTCGCGGCGCGAGGGCGAGTGGACGCCCAACGTCTACGGCGGCAGGGAGAACCTCGACGCGGTCGAGTTCCTCAAGGAGATGAACTCCGTCGCCTACCGGGAGACGCCCGGCATCTCGACCGTCGCCGAGGAGTCGACGGCCTGGCCGGGGGTCTCGCGCCCGGTGCACCTGGGCGGGCTCGGGTTCGGGTTCAAGTGGAACATGGGGTGGATGCACGACACGCTCGAATACCTGCGCCACGAGCCGATCTTCCGCCAGTACCACCACCATCAGATGACGTTCTCGCTGCTGTACGCCTACTCCGAGAACTACGTGCTGCCGCTGTCCCACGACGAGGTCGTGCACGGCAAGGGGTCGCTGCTCGGCAAGATGCCCGGGGACGAGTGGCAGCGGTTCGCGCAGCTGCGGGCGCTGCTGGCGTTCATGTGGGCGCATCCGGGCAAGCAGTTGCTGTTCATGGGCGGCGAGTTCGGCCAGGGCTCGGAGTGGTCGGAGGAGCGCGGGCTCGACTGGTGGGTGCTGGAGTTCGACGGGCACCAGGGCGTGCAGCGGCTGGTCCGCGACCTGAACCGGATCTACAAGGAGACCCCGGCGCTGTGGGAGCAGGACTCCAAGCCTGAGGGATTCCGGTGGATCGACGCCGACGACGCCTCCGGTAACACGTTCTCGTTCGTCCGCTACGCCGACGACGGGTCCGCGCTGGCGTGCGTGGTCAACTACAGCGGCGCGCCGCACGAGAGCTACCGGCTCGGCCTCCCCTACTCGGGCCAGTGGTCGGAGATCGTCAACACCGACGCCTACGACTACTGGGGCAGCGGCGTGGGCAACATGGGCGTGGTCGAGGCCGACGACGAGCCGTGGCACGGGCTGCCGTACTCGGCCACGCTGAGGGTGCCGCCGCTCGGCGCGGTGTGGCTCACGCACGAAGGGAACACGCTGAACGTTTAAGGTGCGCCCGCTGAAAGTTCGGTGAGAAACCGGCCCCGAGACCTGTCTCTGTCCGGAAAATCACCCTAAACTCCGAGATCATCCCCCTCTCGGAGGACGCGTGCGACTTCGCCCCCTGATCGTGAGCTCGATCGCGCTGGCCCTGCTGCCGTTGTCGGCCCCGGCCTACGCGGAGGATCCGACTCCCAGTCCGAGCGTCGTGGAAGAAACAACCTCCACCCCCAGCGAGCCCCCCGCCAAGGTGGAGGAGGGGTTAGGCGTCGACGGCGGCTCCGTGCGGGCCATCGTCGAGCTGGCCGACCCGGCGCAGAACGCGCCCGTCGCCGGCCAGGCGGCGGCCGAGAGCGTGGACGTGGTGCTGCAGCCGCAGAGCCAGTCGTTCATGGTCGTGGAGGGGACCGCGGAGGAGCTGGCCAAGCTGGCCGAGGACCCGCGGGTCGCGTCCATCCACCGGGACAGGACGTACGCGCCGGTGGACGTGAGCCCCAACCTCAAGCTGATCGGGGCGGACCAGGCGCACGCCAAGAACTACACCGGCACCGGGCAGGCGGTGGCCGTGCTGGACACCGGCATCGACCGCGACCACCCGTGGTTCGGCAACCGGGTCGTGGCCGAGGCCTGCTTCTCCGCCGTGGAGGACGGCGTCGAGTCGCTCTGCCCGAACGGGCAGACCTCGCAGACCGGGACAGGCGCGGCGGACGCCACGACGGGCAAGTGCCTGGCCGACGGCGCGAACCTGTGCGAGCACGGCAGCCACGTCGCGGGCATCGCGGCCGGCACCGGCGGCGTCGCGCCGGGGGCGAACATCGTGGCGGTGCAGGTGTTCAGCCGGGTCAACGACCAGGACATCTGCGGCGAGCCCTCGTGCCTGCTGGCGTTCGAGTCGTCGCTGCGGCAGGCCATGGACTACGTGGCCGGCCTGACCGAGCCGGTCGCCGCCGTGAACCTCAGCCTCGGCGGCGAGTTGTCCGAGGCCGACTGCGACTCCAGCGAGGAGGGGGCGATCTTCAAGCCGAAGATCGACGCCCTGCTGGCCAAGGGCATCGCGACCGTGGTGGCCGCGGGCAACGAGTCCTTCGAGGGGGCGTCGTACCCGGCCTGCGTCTCCTCGGCGGTGGCCGTCGGGGCGAACGACAACAACGACGTCATGGCGGACTTCTCCAACCGCGGGGCCATCGTGGACCTGTTCGCGCCGGGCGTGGACATCGAGTCGTCCGTGCCGGACAACCGGACGGCCGTCTTCAGCGGCACCTCGATGGCGACCCCGCACGTGGCGGGCGCGCTGGCGCTGATGAAGCAGGCCGCAGGGGGCGAGACGCCGATGGCCGACCTGATCAACACGCTGAAGACGACCGGCAGGCCGTACTCGTACGAGGCCAACGGCCAGCAGGTCACCACGCCGCGCCTGGACCTGGCGGCGGCCCTGGCCGGCGCCTCGCCGCAGCCGACCATCACGCAGTCCCCGGGCACCCCGACCGAGGACCCCGCCCCCGAGCCCGACCCGTCGGACAGCAGCGGGCCCAGCCCCGAGCCCGACGACCCGGCCGACCCCACGCCCGAGCCCTCGACCTCCACCTCGCCGGTCCCGCTGCCCACGGTCACCGTCACGGTGACGATCACGCCGACCCCGAAGACCACCGCGCAGGTCTGCACGCGGGGCACGAACGCCACCAAGCTGTCGGCCAAGCAGTGGGCCGTGGAGATCCACCGCAGCAGCGGCACGATCCCGGACGCCACGCTCACCTGCTACCTCAAGCTGATCGGCAAGTCGAGCAAGGTGTTCCCCGAGCTCACGAAGGCGTCCTCGCTCGGCAAGGCGTACCGGGTGCTGAAGAGCACCAAGGCAAGCAAGGCCAAGCTGGACAGCGCGCTGCTCACGTCCTGGCTGAACTGGGCGCACGGCACGAACGGCACCAAGAAGCTGACCACCGCCGAGAAGGTGCGGCTGAACGGCAAGTCGACCGCGGCGGCATTGCGGAAGGCGGCGAAAACCGTCAAATAGCCATCGCTAGGCGGCTAGGGCCGCAGGAAGGCAAAAAAGCCTCCAACGTTTCTCTGGGCTACATAGACCACCGACATCACAGTTGTCGCAGGTGGGGATGTATGCGGCTGTAAGCGAGCCAGGAGCTCTCGGAGGAACAAGTGAGGCTACGAACTCTGTTGGCCGGCGCCGCGGCGCTGGCCGCAACAGTCGCCGGGCTCTGTACGGCCCCGGCGCTCCACGCCGACTCGGGCGATCCGATCATCAGCCCGTCGCTGGCGGCGGAGGTCGAGGCGAAGTCCAGGGTGCGCTCCATCATCCAGCTCAAGCCCGGGCAGAGCGTCGAGGCCGTCGCGCGCGACATCGAGAAGGCGTCCGAGGGCAGCCGGGTCCTGGAGTCCGCGCAGTCGCCGCACTTCTTCGTGGCCGAGGTGGACCGCCCCACGCTGGCCAAGCTCAAGAAGGACAACCGCGTCCAGTCCGTCTACAAGGACGAGCTGCGCATGCCCACCCTTGACGTCAGCACCGCACTCATCCGCTCGAACCGGGCGAACCAGGCCGGCTGGACCGGCCGGGGCGCCACCGTCGCCGTCCTGGACACGGGGATCGACCGGGACCATCCCTTCTTCACCGGCCGGATCGTGGACGAGGCGTGCTTCTCCTCCTCCGACGCCAGCGACGGCGCCGTCTCGCTCTGCCCGAACAACCAGCCCAGCCAGACCGGTCCCGGCGCGGCGGACGCCGAGACCGCCCAGTGCGTCATCAGGAGTGCGAACGCCTGCTCCCACGGCACGCACGTGGCCGGCATCGCCGCCGGCCGGCTGGCCACGGGGGCGCCCTCCAACGGCGTCGCCCCCGAGGCCGGCATCCTGCCGATCCAGGTCTTCAGCCGCGTGGACAACCCGATGACCTGCCTGATCGGCGGCGTTTCCGCACCGTGCTTCCTCAGCTACACCTCCGATCAGAAACTGGCGCTCGAATACGTCGCGCGGGTGGCGAAGACCCACAACGTCGCCTCGGTGAACATGAGCCTCGGCGGGGGCGGCCCGTACGCCCAGGCCTGTGACACGGACGCGTCCGCCGCCGCGGTCAAGCCCGAGTTCGACACGCTGGTGGGCCTGGGCGTGGCCCCCGTGGTGGCGGCGGGCAACAACGGCTTCCCGAACGGCGTCGCCACCCCCGCGTGCATCTCCACCGCCGTCGCGGTGGGCGCCATCGACGACTCCGACGCGCCGGCCGGTTTCACCAACCGGGGGCCGCTGCTCGACCTGTTCGCGCCTGGCGTGAACATCAACTCCTCCGTGCCGAACAACACCTACGCGGAGAAGAGCGGGACCTCCATGGCCGCGCCGCACGTGGCGGGGATGTTCGCACTGATGAAGCAGGCATACCCGGCCTTCACGGTCGCGCAGAGCCTGCAGCGGCTGCAGGAGACGGGCACGCCCATCCGCTACGACGCGGCGGGCACCTCAGTGACCACCACGCGGATCGACGCCGAGCGCGCCACCGCGGGCGCCCGCGCCTGATCGGCGCGGGGAGGGCCGGACGGCGGGGTCCGGCTGCGAGGGCCGGACGGCGGGGTGCCGGCCACAAGGGCCGGATCGGCGGGATCCGGCCCTTTTCTCTGCCGTCCTACATCAATCGTTACTCTTGACTACAAACGCCCCCTCAACCCCCGGAGGAACGGTTGAGACTCTCGTCTCTGCTGGCTGGCGCCATCGCATTAGCCGCCACCTCGGCCGCGCTGGTCGCCACACCCGCCCTGGCCGACCCCGAGTCCAAGATCGACCCGGCGATCACCGCGACCGGCGAGCACCGCGCCATCGTCCGCGTGCAGCAGCCCGCGCAGGTCCAGTCCGTCCAGTCCAGCGCGGAGGAGGTCAAGCGGGACAAGAAGAACGTCTACGCCGAGCCGCCCTCCGAGGTGGCCGGCAAGCTGGACTTCTTCGTCTACCGGGGGACCCGGGCGGAGCTCGAGAAGATCGCCGAGCAGTCCGACGTGGTCTCGATCCGCAAGGACAAGCTCAACGAGCCCTCGCTCGTCGAGAGCATCCCGCTGATCGGCGCGGACCAGGCCCACCGCAAGGGCTTCACGGGCAAGGGCACGGCCGTCGCGATCATCGACAGCGGCATCGACAACGACCACCCGGCCTTCGGCCGGCGCGTCGTCGCCCAGGCCTGCTTCTCGGCCGCCGACCCGGCCGACAACTCCACCCCGCTCTGCCCGAACGGCAGCCAGTTCCAGATCGGCGACGGCGCCGCCGACGCCGAGACGGCCGCCTGCATGACGGGCGCCCCGCAGCCGCAGTACGGCCTGTGCTACCACGGCACGCACGTCGCCGGCATCGCCGCCGGCCAGGCCACGGCCGACTTCCCGGCCAGCGGCGTGGCCCCCAAGGCCAAGATCGTGCCGGTGCAGGTGTTCAGCCGCTTCGACAACTCCCCGTACTGCGCCGGGCGTCCCGTCTGCATCCTGGCGTACGACTCGTCGATCCTGACCGGCATGGCGTACGCGGACCTGCTGGCGGACCAGTACAACATCGCCTCCGTCAACCTGAGCCTGGGCGGAGGCCAGTACACCGAGGCCTGCGACACGGGCGACGGGGCCGACTTCAAGGCCGAGGTCGACAAGCTCCTCGCCAAGGGCACCGCCACGGTGGTCGCCTCGGGCAACAACGGCTTCGACTCCTCGGTGTCGTGGCCCGCGTGCGTCTCCAACACGGTCGCGGTCGGCGCCACGGACAAGCAGGACGCGGTGGCCGCCTTCTCGAACCGCGGGACGCTCCTGGACGTGTTCGCGCCCGGGGTGTCGATCAAGGGCGCGATCGCGGGGAACACGTACGCGACGCTGAACGGCACCTCCATGGCCGCGCCGCACGTGGCCGGCTCCCTGGCCCTGCTCCACCAGAAGCGGCCGCGCGCCGGGGTGGACAGCATGGTGGACGCCCTGAAGCGCACGGGCAAGCCGATCACGTACACGAGCGCGGGGGCGGAGGTCACGACGCCGCGCATCAACGTGTACGCGGCCCTGCGCACCCGCTACTAGAACCCCACCCGGGCAACGGGTAGGTGGGCCAGGCTCACCCATCCCGTTGCCCTACTGGGTGGTCAGCCTGCTGGACCCCGCCCCGAACCCCCCGCTCGCTCCGCTCGCCAGTCACCCCCGCCCGTTGACCTGCGAAGCAGTGGGCCGGCTGATGCCCCCGGGACCGGGATGCCTTTCGGGCCATCCATTGGCCGCGGAGCGCAACAACTGGCCTATAGATACGAGTACAACCACCTGTTATCCGGCGTTGCAGCGACGCTGTGTTCTGATTGACCTGGTCAGACGTCGGCGGCACGCCGCCGACGTCAGGAATGGTGGTCCGGACCCAAAGGGGGTGCGCCCATGACGGCGGGGAATCTCACCGACCTGATGCGAGCGGCCGGGATCGTTCAAGAGGGCGATCCGGTGTTGCTGGCGGCTGCTCGCCCTTTCACGCTCCCGGCGGAGGCCAAAGAAGCATCGAGAGTCGTCGAGGAACTGAACGCGGCCGCTGACCGTGTCGCGGCCGTCCACATCTTCGCGAAGGGCATGGGCATCGCGGCTCCTCAGATCGGAATCGGGAGGGCTGCCGCCATCGTCCGGCCACCGGAGGGCGGGTTCCTGACGTTGCTCAATCCCGTGGTGCTTGAGGAGTCCACGGGGACCGGCGAGCGGTTCGAGGGGTGCCTCAGCTTCTTCGATGTCCGAGGCCTCGTGCCGCGTCCCCTGTCACTCCGAGTCGCGCACGAAACCATCGATGGCTGATCTGCTGGTCTACCTCGCCATCGATCCAGGTTCAGCTCCATTGAGCTTCTTGAACTGTCCCGTTACGGCGAGTACGGCGACGGCGGCGGCCATCACGATCCAGCCGGGCCAGCCTGAAAGTGAGATGTGGAAGGCGGCGTCGCCAGTGCCCACGGGTCTTCCGAGGACTGCGGGCAGGGCGGAGGCGATGAGGTTCGCCGCGCTGTGTGCGACCACCGCCGGCCAGATGCTTCCGGCGGCGAGACGCAGCCAGCCCAGCAACGTGCCGAGCAACACCGACGCGATGGTGAAGGCGAGTACGGCAAGACCGCCCGGCATCCCCGGAAAGTGGTAGCCCTGCAGCGTGAACGGAGCGTGAAACACCCCCCAAACGATTCCGCTGATCAGCAGGCCACGCCAAAGCCCAAGCGGCAGCAGTTTGGGCAACAGGTAGCTCCACCCGAACTCCTCGCCGAAGGTCAGGACCATCCCTAGCGGGAAGATCAGCAGCTGTGAACCCAGCATGTCGGCCAGACTTTCAAGCGGCAGGGGATCGTGGAAGACGAAGCCACCGGAGGCGGAGCTCACACCTAGCGCGGCAAGCGCCAGGAGCGGCGGAAGAAGCAGACCGATGGCCGTGTAGCCGACCGCCTGTGGCAGTGATCGCGACGGCAGAATGCCGGTCTGCCGAAGCAGGTCGCGTGGACGGCGCAGCTCTTTGGTCAGCAACGTCGTGGCGAGCACTCCCAGCGTCGGCGTGAACATCGCGATCATGATGAGGGGCGTGGCAGCGTCTTCGTGGACGTCGCCGCCGCCGAGCCAGACGGCGCCGCCGGCGGCCCAGATGGCGCCGAAGGTGAAGGCGAGGAAGACCGCGACTTTGGACCATGGCACGACGGGGCGCAGGAGGTTTTGTGTGGTCATGACCACGGACAGTAGGTCTCACTCGCATCCGTTGACGATGGAGCGGTCCGCCCCATCGGTACTACAGTCCGCTGTAGTGCACCCGCCAGTCGCCGGGGCCAGACTGGATCTCGTGCGCGAGCGATGGCGGAAGATGTGGCGAAGCAGCCGATACCTCCTCTTCGGGCTGCCGACGGCGATGGCCACCATGCTGGTGTTGCCGCTTGTGGGGGCTGCGGCGCTGTCGACCGGACTCGGCGGCATCGGGCTTGTCCTGTTTCCACGGGCGGTGGCGGGCCTGCGCTGGTGGGCCGAGTGGCATCGCCGCCGTGCCGCCGCGTTCCTGGACCGGCAGGTGTCCCCTCGTCGCATGGCTCTGGGCGGGGGGATTCGCGCACGGTGGCGTCAGGTGCTCGACGACCCTGAGATCAGGCGTGACGTCCGCTGGGTGTTCCGGCACATCGTGACGGGCGTCCCGGTGGGGATGGTCACGTTGTTCTGCCTCGGCACTGTGGTGTTCACCGTGTTCGCCGCTCCGCTGTGGTGGTTGTTCCCGCCACAGGCGCCACTGCGGCTGCTGGGCTTCGTCCCGGTGACCGGGTGGGGTGGCGCGCTGGCCATGGGAGTCGTCCAGATCGTGGGCTTCGCCGCCCTGGCGTGCTGGATGGTGCCACGCTTGGCGGTCTTCCACGCGAGCAGCTGCCTGGCGGCGCTTGAACCCTCGGCGGAGGACCGGCTCGCCAAGCGGGTCAGTGAGCTGGCCGAAAGCCGCGCGGGCGTGCTGGATGCTCATGGGGCGGAGCTGCGCCGCATCGAGCGGGACCTGCACGACGGCACGCAGGCCCGGCTGGTCGCCATCGCCATGCGACTGGGGATGGCCAGGGAATCGCTGCCCGACAGCGCCGGCGCTCTGGCCGACATGTTGCGAGAGGCCCACGAAGGAACAGAGGAAGCCATGTCGGAGCTGCGCGACGTGATCCGCACCATGTATCCGCCGATCCTCGCCGACCGAGGACTTCCCGGGGCCCTGGCGGCACTCACCGCCCGGTCGGGCGTCCCCGCGGAGATCGAACTCGGCGATCTCGACCGGTTACCCGCCGCGGTGGAGGCCGCTGCTTACTTCGTGGTTGCAGAGTCGCTCACCAACGCCGCCAAGCACAGCGGCGCCACCCAGGCGCGGGTGCGGATCACTCGCGACGGCGGCAGGCTGCTGGTCGAAGTCACCGACAATGGCATTGGCGGTGTGGACGAGAGCCGCGGCACCGGCGTCACCGGCATCCGCCGCCGGGTCGCCGCACTGGACGGCACCATGATCGTCTCCAGCGCGGCCGGCGGCCCCACCGCCATATCGGTGGAGCTG
Organism: Nonomuraea sp. NPDC050451; assembly: GCF_044458585.1. Taxonomy (NCBI): domain Bacteria; kingdom Bacillati; phylum Actinomycetota; class Actinomycetes; order Streptosporangiales; family Streptosporangiaceae; genus Nonomuraea; species Nonomuraea sp. NPDC050451. The sequence goes on along the minus strand of NZ_JBITHZ010000056.1, from coordinate 24,542 downwards.
CCGTGCGAGTCGTGATCGCTGAGGACAACGTCCTGCTCTCCGCGGGGCTGGAGCTCATCCTGGGCACCAAGGGCATCGAGGTCGCCGCCATCGTCACCGACCATCCCGCTCTGGTCGAGGCCGTGGACCGGCACCGGCCGGACGCGCTGATCGTCGATGTCCGGCTGCCTCCGTCCTTTCGCGACGAGGGCATCAAGGCCGCGCTGGAGATCCGACACTCGCATCCCGGCCTGCCCGTGCTTGTCCTGTCGCAGTACGTCGAGAAGGTCTACGCGCGGGAGCTGCTCTCCGATGGCCGAGGGGGCGTCGGCTACCTCCTCAAGGACCGGGTGAGCCGGGTCAGCGAGTTCGTCGACGGCCTGCGCCGAGTGGCCGAGGGCGGCACCGTCATGGATCCCGACGTCATCGCCCAACTCCTGGCAGGCGGCGCCACGAGCGCCATCGACACACTCACCCGCAGAGAACGTGAGGTACTCACCCTGATGGCCCAAGGCCTAGGCAACAACGACATCGGCAAGCGGCTGTTCATCACCGACAACGCCGTCCACAAGCACATCGGCAACATCTTCGCCAAACTTGGCCTTCCTCCCGCCGAAGGCGGCCACCGTCGCGTACTCGCAGTACTCGCCTATCTGGACACTGCCTGACCCAAGCGATCCAGGCTGACGACGACCCGCCACGGCATACAAGATCGTTAAAGACGCTCTGAGTCCGGGTCGCCCGGGGGGGCGAATTGCGCGCCATAGTCGCGAGCGACGAGTGTGGCCGCCTGGTTGACCGGCTGATTCGCGGCCATCCTCGTCCTCCAGCTCGTCGAAGACGGCCGTTACTCAGGATGAAAGGACTCACAAGGAGTGGCGGCGCTCTCGCTCGGCATTGATCGCGATGGGGTAACAGGCCGCACATGAGTGTGGGCCGCTCCGTGATGATCGGGTTCGACCAAGAACGTGATCGTCAACAGAGGGGCCTCGGAGTTCATTGTGCAACATGCCGGGTCCCCGGCAGGCCAAGCCAACGGCGGCGTGACGTTCACGGGTCCGGACCGCAGTGCGCGCGACTCGAGTTGGGCTGGACCCTCGCGGCGATCTCTCAGCACCTTGGCCTGGACCGCAAGACCGTCCGCAAGTTCCGCAACGCCACCACCGCCGAGGAACTCATCAACGGCCCTCGCTTCGGCCAGCCGCGATCGTTCGAGGAGTTCGTCCCCTACCTGCGGCAACGCGTCGCTGAAGACCAGGTCGTCAACGCCGCCCAGCTCTATGCCGAGTTGCGCAGCCCGCTCTTGGCCGACAAAACGCCCGCCAGAACGGCGATTGATCGCTCAGCCCGCGTCAGCCTCATCCCAGAACGGCAGCCCGAACGCACCATCGCGACGCGTCACGATCCTCCCGTCACGGACGCTTAGCAACTCCGGCTCATCGTCCTCATACCACCGCTGGTACCCGAAAAAGGACCCGTTCTTGTGGAGCCGGGCGGCCAACCAGCTCATCAGCGCGGCCACCTCGGCATGCCCGTCAGGGTGGATCTCCCAGCGGCAGGTCAGCGCCCAGCGTTCGTCGCCGTGGCCATCCGCGCGCACCAGGATCGAGCCGCCGGCGCCGGAAATCTTCGAGGCCGCGTACGGCGAACCATCGCTCCACGCCGGTTGCGGAAGCTCCTTGATCACCCAGTCGCCGTTCTCGTCCTGCACCGGCTTCTGCTCGTCGTCCAGCAGATCGAGAACCTCGTTGACGATGATCGTCTTCTCGGTGATGTGCTCGGGCCGCGAGCCGAGGCCCAGGTGCCAGCGCAACTCGGCGAGTTCGGTCTCGGACAGGTCGCCACGCAAGTCCATCGCAAGCATGAGTTCGTGAATGTCAGCCACGGCAGCACCATAGCGACGCAGGCCGACACCACCTTGCACCCTGCCGTCGGGACCGAGCCCGAAAGACAGGAGTGGGCGTTCCGGAAACCGGCCTGAAACCATGACAGCATGAAACGAGTCGTGATCCTGGGGCGCGGCGGTTCGGGGAAGTCGACCCTTGCCGCCCACCTGGCCGCGATCACCGGACTCCCCGTCATCGAGCTGGACAAGCACTTCTGGCAGCCAGGTCTCGAAGGGACGCCTCCCGATCAGTGGGCTGCCGTCCAAGGTGAACTCGTCCGGGCCGAGGCTTGGGTCATGGACGGCGACCTCGGCCCCTACGACGTCCTGGACGTCCGGCTCCAAGCGGCCGACACCGTCATCCTGCTGGACTTCTCGTTCTGGCGTTGCGCCTGGCGAGCGATCCGACGCTCTCGCGAACGCGCCGACTTCTGGTTGTGGGTATGGGCCTACCGACGCCGCAGCCGACCGCTTCTCCTCACGGCGATCGCGGCTCACGCCGGTGATGCGGAGCTGCACGTGATCAGGAATCCACGCGCGCTGAGACGATTCGTCGGCCAGATCTCGGGCCGACCGTGATCACATCCATGGCCGTATTGCTGTCGGCGGGGCCGCATCCCTTGATCTCGTGGGGACGCGACGACGAGCGGGTGACGGCCCCGACCAGCTCACCAGGTCTTGCCGGCCTGCTCCCGAGTTGCGCGGTTGATCCGGTTGAAGAAGTTCGTCAGCGCGATGTTCAGAACGATCGCGGACAGCTGTTTCTCGTCGAAGTGGGCGGCGGCGGCGTCCCAGATCTCGTCGGTCACGCCCTGTGCGCCGTCCTGGATCCGGGTGGCGGCCTCGGTCAGCGCGAGCGCTGCCCGCTCCGGTTCGGTGAAGAAGGGCGTCTCGCGCCAGGTGACCACGTTGTGCAACCGCTCGTCGGTCTCTCCGTGCTTCTTCGCCGACGCGACCCCGGCGAAGACGCACGGGCTGCAGCCGTTGATCTGGCTGGCGCGCAGGTGTACGAGCTCGAGCACGAGCGGGTCGACGCCACCGGCGTGAACAGCCTTGTGGAGATGCTGGATTGCGGTGATCACGTCAAAATTCGCGGGGCTCTGAGTGCGTGCTTCCATCGGTCTTGCTCCTTCATCGGTTACGTGTGCCCGTCCGGGCTCGTCATCCCCATGACGGAGCAGATCCGAGGAAGGTAACAACATGTCCGAGACCAGCCCGAGGGACCCGGTGGCCGAGACGTTCGAGGCCGAGCGCGACCGGCTGCGCGCGGTCGCCTACCGCATGCTCGGATCGCATGCCGATGCCGAGGACGCCGTCCAGGAGGCCTGGTTGCGGCTCTCCCGCCAGGACGCGGCGACCATCCACAACCTCGCCGGCTGGCTGACCACGGTGGTCGGCCGGATCAGCCTCGACGTCCTGCGGTCGCGCCAGACCCGCCCTGAGGCGTCCTATGACGCCCGGCTGCCCGCGCTCGTCGTGACGGTCGACGACGGTCCTGCGCCGGAGGACGACGTGGCGCTCGCCGACTCGGTCGGGCTCGCGCTCCTGGTCGTCCTGGAGTCGCTAGGGCCGAGCGAACGGCTGGCGTTCGTGCTGCACGACCTGTTCGCGGTGCCGTTCGAGGAGATCGGCCAGATCCTCGGCAAGTCCACCGACGCCACCAAGATGCTCGCCAGCCGCGCCCGCAGGAAGGTCCAGGCGACAGACCGGCCGGCGGTCGTCGGGCGGGAGCAGCGAGAGGTGGTCCAGGCTTTCCTGACGGCGGCTCGCAGCGGCGACTTCGAGGGGCTGCTGCGCGTGCTCGACCCCGAGGTGAGGCTGACCGTCGACAGCCCCCATGGTGAGATCGTCGTCCTGGGCGCCACCAAGGTCGCCGCGGGCGCGCGGCTGTCCTCCGGAGCAGCCACGCAGGGGAAGGCGGTGCTGGTCAACGGCCTTCCCGGGATCGTGGCGTGGCGCGAGGACGGCACCCCGCTCTCGGTCATCGCGTTCACGGTCGTCGACGGCCGGATCGCGGGGATCGCGGTCGTGACCGACCCTGCCAGGCTCGCCTCGATGGACCTGCCGGATCCGGAGTGAGTCACTGCCCGAGCTTCCCCGATGACGATCTGGGCGCATTCGATCTGCGTCTGAGGCCGCCTCGAAGTCGCTGTCCCCCGGACGGCCCGGCCGATAGAGTCCACGCGTGCGTTGATCTTCCGTGCGGCGGCCACGTACCGCCGCGGACGGTGCGGGCGACCCTGGCAGGCGGGGCCGCCCCGGCAGGCATTCCCCCGTCACGACCTCGCCGGAGATCACCATGCCCGCTCAACCACCTCTCACCTACCACGCGTTCGTCGAGCTCGCCACCGCCGACCCCGCCGTCGTCGGGCTTGTCCTCAAGGGCTCCCGCGCCCACGACGGCATGATCACCGAGCACTCCGACCACGACCTGTACGTCGTCCTCGCCGACGGCGCGGCAACGGATCTCACCCGGTTCGCCGGCCACCGCTCCCCCGAACTCGATCTCGTCATCATCACGCTGTCCGAGTTCCGTACGACCGGGATGCCCGGCTTCGAGCGTTACGCCCTCGCCCGCGCCCGGATCGTGCTCGACCGGCTCGGCGGAGGCATCGCCCGGATCCTGGCCGCCAAGGCACGGCTCGACGCCGATGAGACGTTCCGGGACTCCGGCGAATGGCTCGACGCCTATGCCAACTCCCTCTACCGCTCCGTCAAGAACGACCGTGACGGGCATTCGCTCGCCGCCCGCCTCGACGCCGCCGACAGCGTCAGATTCCTGCTGGAGCTGCTCTTCGCTCTCGACCGTCGCCCCCGCCCGTACAACAAGTACCTGGAGTGGGAGCTCGCCCGGCACCCGCTGCCCGGCTGGGACACCGGCCTGCTGCTGGACGCCGTACGCCGCATCTCGGGAACGGGCGACGTACAGCTGCAACGGCGTCTCTTCGCCCAGGTCGAGGCGGCGGCCCGACGCGCCGGGCACGGCGCGGTGCTGGACGCGTGGGGCGCGGACCTCGACCTGATGCGACCGCAGCAGGGTCCCTAGCTTGCCCCGCCCACCGACTTGACCTCCGGGTAGCGCGACGCCGGGTCGTTCAGGAGAGGCTGTGGCTTGCGCCGCAGGTGCAGGTCGTAGAAGGCCGCGACGATCCCGCGCGTGATCTCCAGGGATCGCGTGGCGGGCAGGTCGGCGCCGTCGTCGATGCCGAGTTGCTCGGAGAGCCCGGAGATGTCGGTGAAGGAGGCGTGCTCGGTGCCCGTCACCACGAACCACCGCTTCCAGCCGGTGAGGTTCGGCCAGGACTGGTCCCAGGAGGGGTCCTTGCCCGGGCTGTGCTTCGCCTCGGCCCCGAGGAGCAGGTACGGCTTGGCCAGCCCGCTGCCGGGGACCGGGACGACGGCGGTGCCGTCGATGTTCATCCCGGCGCGCAGCCGGGAGTCCTTCAGCAGGGCGGCCACGGAGCTCGCGCCTCCCACGGAGTGGCCGCCCATGGCGATCCTGGATCGGTCGATCAGCTTGGGGTATTTGGCCAGCAGCGAGTCAAGGACGAAGCTGACATCGGCCGCCCGGATCTGCCCGATCTTGGCCCAGAACGCCGGAGTCTTCGGCTCGATCTCGCACGCGACGCACTGGGTGACCCTCCCGTCGGGGAAGCTCGTGGCGACGTTCTCGTACGTGTGCCCGATGACGGCCACCGCGTAGCCCCGGCTGGCCAGGTCCTCGGCCAGGCCGGTGAGCGAGTAGCGGGGCTTGGTGAAGCCCGGGGAGAGGACCACGAGGGGCAGCCGGCCCTTGGCCGGCCTGGCGTCCTCGACGGCGTCGATCCGCGTCTTGCTGAGCAGGTCGCCCGGTACGCCGGAAGCGCCCGCCTCCTTCAGCGTGAGCTCTGACTCCTTGACCGTCATGTACGGCGCCCGCGCCCCACCGGACTTGGCCGCCGGGTACCAGAGCGAGACCATGAGCTCCCGCGCCTTCATGCTGGGCACCCAGGGATCGGGGCGGGAGGTGTCCTTGAGGTGGAGGGAGGTCAGGCCGACCGGCAGCTTGCCCGTCGGCTTGGGGATGCGCAGAGCGGTCGGCGGCTCGGTGGCGACGCCGGGCAGGCGGTTCGTGACCGCGGCCTCGGAGGTGGACGCCCAGGAGGCGGCGGCCGGCAGGGCGAGGAGTACGGCGAGGGCAAGCCGCCCGATTCGGTGACTCATGGGCCTCGACGCTAGGGCCGGGCGATCTCCGCCCGCGTCGGCCGCGACGACGACATCGGCGGCGGGGTCATCCTCGAGATGTACTCCGCTCCGCCGATACCGCCCATACGCCATGAACAGGACAATGTGCGGGTGTCACTGATCAGAAGGCGATGGCGTGCGGAGCACAGGCCCTCGCGTCGCGCGCTCCTGTTCGACGTCCTCCTCGCGGTCGCCTTGACCGTGCTGGCCATGGTGGTGGCAGTGTCCTCCGGGGACGCCGTCCTCAGCGTCGAACCCCTGCGGCTGCCTCCCCCGCCCAGGCCCGTTCTGCCCGCCCACAGTGACGCGGTCGATCCCGGCCTGCTCTTCGCGGTGGCGCTGACGGCGCTGCCGCTGGCCGTACGGCGGCTGTATCCGTTGACCGCCTTCTGGGTCGTGCTGCTCGCCGCCCTGGCCACCGATGACGAGGCGACCTGGGTCACCGTGGCGACCTGCGCCATCGCCGCCTACGGAGCGGTCGCCTACAGCCGCAACCGGCTGGTGGCGCTGGGCGGTCTGGTGCTGGCCACCGTACTGGCGGGGATGGCCTTCAAGGATGCCGTGGCGGGGTTGCCGAGCTGGCTCGGGCCGTTCGTGGTGCTGCTCAGTGCGGGGGTCATGGCGAGCTTCGTACGGATCTGGCGGCAGCAGCTCGCCGAGCGTGACGAGAGGCTCCGCCGGGCCGTACAGGTGGAGCGCTCGCGCATCGCCGGCGAACTGCACGACGTCGTCACCCACAATGTGAACGTGATGGTGATCCAGGCGGGGGCGGCGCGCAAGGTGATGGACACCGCGCCGGAGCGGGCCAAGCAGGCCATGCTCGCGGTGGAGAGCAGCGGCAGGGCCGCCATGGCCGAGCTCCGCCATGTCATGGGCCTGCTGGCCGCCTCCGGCAGCGGGTCCGACCTTCTCGAACCGCAGCCGGGCCTCGACCAGCTCGACTCGCTCATCGAGCGCGTGCGCGCGGCCGGGGTCCCGGTCAGCGCCGAGATCAGTACGCCGGAGGGTCCGGTGCCGCCCGGGGTGGGCCTGGCCGTCTACCGCGTCGTTCAGGAGGCTCTCACCAACACGATCAAGCACGCGGGCGGCGCCGCCGCGTCGGTGGCGATCAGTCACTCCGGCGACTGGCTGGACATCGAGGTCGCCGACCATGGGGGCGCTCCCTCGGCGCGTGCGGGGGGCGGCCAGGGCCGGGGGCTGATCGGGCTGCGCGAACGGCTGGCGCTCTACGACGGGACCCTGGAGGCGGGGCCGCGCAGCGGCGGAGGCTTCGTGACGAGGGCGCGCCTGCGATGGACGTCATGAACGAGGCGCCGCGCGTGGTCATCGCCGACGACCAGGCGCTCGTACGCAGCGGGTTCGGGATGATCCTGGTCGCCGACGGGATCGAGGTGGTCGCCGAGGCCGCCGACGGCGTCGAGGCGGTCGCCGCCGTCCGGCGGACCCGGCCCGATCTCGTCCTCATGGACGTACGGATGCCGCGCATGGACGGCATCGAGGCCACCCGCCAGATCCTTTCCGGCGGCACGGACGGGACCCGCGTCCTCATCCTGACCACCTACGACCTCGACCACTACGTCTACGCGGCGCTCACCGCCGGGGCCAGCGGCTTCCTGCTCAAGGACGTCTCCCCCGAGCACCTGGTGGCCGCGGTGCGCCTGGTGCGCACCGGGGACGCGCTGCTCGCGCCCGCGATCACCCGCCGCCTGATCGAGCGCTTCGCCCGCCGCGACGAGCCCGCTCACCGTCGCGTCCACGACGACCTGTCGCAGCTGACCCCGCGCGAACTGGAGGTCCTGCGCCTGCTCGCGACCGGCATGAGCAACGCCGAGCTCGCCGACCGCCTGGTGCTGAGCCCGACGACGGTCAAGACGCACGTCGCGCGCATCCTGTCAAAGCTGGAGCTCCGCGACCGCGTCCAGGCCGTCGTCCTCGCCTACGAGACCGGCCTGGTCACCCCGACCACACCGGGTCCGGTCACGCGTAAAGCTCCTTGAGGCCGACCAGGCGGACGCCCTCGGGGATGTCGTCGTGGAACCCGGCTCCGCTGTAGCAGGCCAGCACCGTGTCCCTCGTGTCGTAGCCCTTCACCGACAGCAGGTCCCGAGCCCGCCGCAGCCGGTCCACGTGCCCAGCGGTCATCACCTTGTCCCACTTGGCCTCCCCCAAGGACAGGATCCGCTGCGGACGCCCGGGTTCCTCCTGAGCGAGAACCGCCACGTCGACCTGGATCTGCGTCCGGTTGTGCGGGTCGGCCACCACCCCGGCGGCCACCCTGCCGGGCAGTTCGCGGAACACCTCCTCTTCCGCGAACATCGCCCACTCCCTGCAGAGGGCTTCGAAGTGCGGCCCGACCACTTGCGACAGGAAAGTGGCACGCGAATTGCTCCAGGCGGCCTCGGGCCGTCCGCGCTCCAGCCGGGTCCACTCGCGGCGCATCACCGCCTCGTAGAAAACGATCAACGGCTCGCAGCTCCGGTAGAGGGACCTCCCCTTCCTGAACGCGTCCTCTTCACGGGCGATCAGCTGCGAGTCCTCCAAGACCGAAAGCGGGTGCCCGATGTCCGTGGATTTGCGTCCTATGTGATTCGCGATGCCGCCACGCGTGGCGTTCCCCGATGCGATGGCCCCCAGCACCGCGTGGTAGATGGCGGTGTCGCGGATGTCCGTCTCCTCCGTCAGCAGGTAGCGGGCCTCGCGATACAGCGGGACCTCCGGATTGAGCACAGTACGCGCCACCCAGGCGTCGAAGTCCTCCACCGACTCAGGGACGTCTCCGGCCACGAACTCCCGCCGATACGCCGGGGTGCCTCCTACGATGGAGTGGACCAGCACCGCGAGGCGCGGATCCTTGATGTCCCAGAATCTGGCAGATGCGCGGTAGTCCAGCGGTTTGACCACGAGCTCCAAGCTGGCCCGCCCCCGCAGGGGCGCGTTGCCCGCGAGGAGGCGGCCCATCACCCCCAGTGCCGAACCGCATAGCAGCAGGCGCGTTTTCCCTTGTCTCGCGTATCCCCTGGGATCGAGGGCGTGCTGGATCAGCGAGGGAAGCGAAGGCGAGGCCTTGCTCAGATAAGGGAACTCGTCGATCACGATGAGCCCCTCAGGAACGAGGGCGAACAGCCGCGCCAGAGCCTCATGCCAGTTGGTGAATGTGAATCGCCCGCCTGCGCCGCTGGTCTGCGCCGCCAAGGCTTCGCCGAAACGAGCCAGCGCCTCGGTGTCCGTTTCGTCAGTGGCGGCGAAGAAGAACCCGCCGAATTCCTGGACCAAGGCATCGAGCAGGTAGGTCTTGCCTTGCCGACGCCTCCCGCTCACAATGCCGAGCCTCACGTCAGGGCTGGGCGACGTGGCGAATCTGATCAAGCTCGCCCATTCGCGATCACGGTCGAAGACATGGGAGGGCTTGGCCGCCGCAGGCTTAGCGATCGAACTCACGATATAACCATACACCTTAGGTGCATGCAGCTTAGATGTATACACCTTAGCTGTACATCTCTAAGCGGATCCGTATTAGGTCGCTTAGGGTGTCTTCATGGAGGCAGGAAAGGCGATCTTCGAAACCGTCGAAAAGCTTCGCCAGCGGCGCACGGCCCCGCTGGTGCTGGAGCTCGATCTCACAGAGGGCCTCACCGAGGGCCCGCCGGCGGACCCGCTCGCCGCGGTGCTGTCCATGCGTAAGACGCGCCTGTCCGACGTCCTGTCCGGGCTGAAGCGCGCCAGGCAGGACTCCAGGGTCAAGGCGCTGGTGGTCAAGATCGGGGGTAACCCGCTGGGCCTGGCCATGGTGCAGGAGCTGCGCCAGGCGGTGATCCAGTTCAGGGCGTCGGGCAAGCTGGCCGTCGCGTTCGCGGAGACGTTCGGGGAGTTCGGCGGCGGCACGGTGCCGTACTACCTGGCCACCGCGTTCGAGCGCGTCTACCTGCAGCCGAGTGGCGACGTCGGGCTGACCGGGGTGGCGCTGGAGCAGCGCTTCGTCAAGGGGGCCCTGACGAAGCTGGGTGTCGGGTACGAGGCCGGGCAGCGGCACGAGTACAAGACCGCCGTCAACACCTTCACCCAGGACCACATGACCGAGCCGCACCGCGAGTCCATGGGCCGCATCGTCGAGTCGGTCACCGAGAGCCTCAGCGCGGGCATCGCCGACGGGCGCCGGCTCGACCCGGGCAAGGTGCGGGAGCTGATCGACCGCGGCCCGTTCACCGCCTCCGAGGCGCTGGAGGCCGGGCTGGTCGACGGGCTGGCGTACCGGGACGAGGTGTACGACGAGGTCAAGCAGGCGGCGGGCGACGACTCGCACCTGCTGTACGTGTCCAGGTACGCCAGGGGCGCGGCAGTGAAGAAGCTGCCGCACCCGACGGCGGACGGGATCGCGCTCATCCACGGCACCGGCATGATCAGGACCGGTCGCAGCGGGCGCAGCCCGCTCGGCGGCGGCGGGGCGATGGGCTCCGACACGATCAGCGCCGCCTTCCGCGCGGCCCGGCGGGACGAGCACGTCAAGGCCGTGGTGTTCCGGGTGGACAGCCCCGGCGGCTCGTACGTGGCCTCCGACACGGTGTGGCGCGAGGTGACCCTCACGCGCAAGGTCAAGCCGGTGATCGTCTCGATGGGCGACCTGGCGGCGTCGGGCGGCTACTTCGTGGCGATGGCCGCCGACGTGATCGTGGCCCAGCCCGGCACGCTGACGGGCTCGATCGGCGTGTACGGCGGCAAGCCGGTCGTCGCGGAAATGCTCGAAAAAATCGGCATAAATTCGGAAATGGTGGCGTCCGGGGCTAACGCTGGAATGTTCTCCACGTCTCGCGGTTTCTCCCCCGAGCAATGGGAACGCGTCAACGCCTGGCTCGACCGTATTTACGATGACTTCGTGGGCAAGGTCGCCGCGAGCCGCGATCTGACCCGGGAGCGCGCGCACGAGCTGGCCCGCGGCCGCGTATGGACCGGCGCCGACGCGCACGCCAGCGGTCTCGTGGACGAGCTGGGCGGCCTGGAGGACGCACTGGTCCTGGCCAGGAAGCGGGCCGGCCTCCCCGACGACGCCCCCGTACGCGCCTACCCCCGGCTCAACCCGCTGGAGCGGCTGCGCGGGCCGGACTCCAGCGAGGACAAGTCCGCCGCCCTGGCCCGCATCCGCCTGGACGCGTGGGGACCCCTCGCCCGCCTGTCCGCCGAGCTCGGCCTGCCCGCCGCGGGCCCGCTGCTTCTCCCCACGTGGTACGTGATCCGCTGAGCGCTCACGATCCGACCGGGCGATAGCGGGAGCGGAGCCGTACCAGAGGCTGGAGAGAGGCCTCGACGTAGGGGACCGCGAGGACGGTGGCGATGAAGAGGGTGTGATCCCCGGCCGGGACCACTTTGGTGGTCTCGGCCTCCAGGGCGGCCACCCCGCCCTCCACCACCAGCGCGTCCGAGTGCGTTCCCCGGTGATGTGGGGTGCCCGCCAGCAGCAGGCGGGCGCTGGGCCGCCCGGCGGTGGCGAAGCGGCTGGCGATGGCCGCCTGGCCGGACGACAGGAGCGAGGCCGCCCAGCGGTCCTGCCGGAGCAGGACCTCGTTGAGGTAGCCACCGCTGGCCAGGCTCACCAGGAGAAGCGGGGGCTCCAGCGAGACGGACATCAGCGCCGACACCGTGGTACCCAGGTCGTCGCGCCCATCGCGTACGGTCACCACGGCCACCCCGGCCGCGAGCTGCGCCATCGCCTCCGTGAACTCGCTCACGGCACGAACCTAGCGGGTGAGGGCCCCCGGACGGCGGGGACCCTCACCGGAAAACCGCGTCAGCCGAGGCCGTTGGCGGTCAGCCATTCCTTGGCCACGGTGCCGGGCTCGTCCTTGTTGACGGAGATCTTCTGCATCATGTCCAGGAGGGACTGCGTGGTGAGCTTCGCCGAGACGGCGTTCAGCGTGGTCTTGATCGTGTCGTTCGCGGCAGCCTTGTTGAGCAGCGGCGTCACGTTCTGGGCGGGGAAGATGTTCTTGGGGTCCTGCAGCGGCACCAGGTTGTTGGCCGTCATCTTGGGGTCGGTGGTGAACACGTTGCCGACCTGGATCGTGCCGTCCTTGATCGCGTCAGCGGTGGTCGGGCCCGTCGGCTTCCACTGCTTGAACTCGATGCCGTAGACCTCCTTGAACCGTGCCTCCCACCGCTTCTTGAACTCGGGCGGGCCGCCGACGACGAAGGTCTTGGAGACCTTGGCCAGGTCCTCCATGGTGTTCAGCGACTGCTTGGTCTGGGTGTCCTTGCTGATGGACAGGCTGTCTTTGTCCTCGGCCGGGGAGGAGTCGAGCACCTCGAGCTCGGCGGGGAGCTTCTCCTTCAGCGCGGCGTTGACCTCGTCGGTGGTCGCGGCCGTGTTCTTGAGGTCGACGAAGGCCAGCAGGTTGCCGTTGTACTCGGGCACGATGGTCAGGCCACCGCTCTTGACCTGGTCGAACACGACCTCGCGGCTGCCGATGCGCGGCTTCTCCTCGACCTGCACGCCCTTGGCCTGCAGCGCCTGGGTGTAGATCGACCCGAGCAGCACGCTCTCGTCGAAGTCGAAGGATCCGACGACGGCCTTGCCCCCGCCCCCGCTCGAAGCCGAACCGCTGGGGGCCGCGCTCGTGGTGTCGAGCGGGTTGCCTCCAGTGTTGCCACCGCCGCCACCGCCACAGGCGGCCAGCGCGAGCATCGCCGAAACGAACACCCCGGCGATGCCGTACTTGCGTCCCATCTTGCTTTTCCCTTCTAAGCGGGAGGTAATACAGGAGACTATCGGACCTTCAGCCGCTGGCTCACTCCCGGGGAGACCGTCACCCTCTGGGCGAGCGTGAACAATATCTGGACCAGCAGGGCAAACAGCACAATCAGTACTGAACCGCCGACGACGCTCGCGTAATCCTTGGTCGCGAAACCGTCGATCACGAACCGCCCCAGACCGCCGAGCCCGGTGTACGCGGCGACGGTGGTGGTGGCCACGACCTGGATCGCCGACAGCCGGCATCCCAGCAGGATCAGCGGCAGCGCGACCGGGACGAGCACCCGCCCGAGCACCTGCCCGCCGCGCAGCCCCATCCCGTACGCGGCGTCGCGCAGCTCGGGATCGACCCCCTTGATGCCCTCGTAGGTGTTCACCAGGATCGGCGGCACCGACAGCAGCACCAGCGGGATGATCACCGGCCAGCTCGAGGCCGTGCCCAGCAGCAGCACGAACATCACCAGCAGGCCCAGCGTGGGCAGCGCCCTGGCCAGGTTCGCGGTGACGGCGACCAGCACCTCGCCCCGGCCCGTGTGGCCGATCAGCAGCCCGAGCGGCACCGCGACCAGCACGGCCAGGGCCAGGGCCAGGGCCGAGAACTCCAGGTGTTCCAGCAGGCGCATGGGGATGCCGTCGGGGCCGGACCAGTTGGCGCCGTTGCCGAAGAAGTCGGCCAGCCAGCCGAAGAACGCGGTGAGCCAGCTCACGATCCCTGCCCCCTTCGGGCCCGTACCCATGGAGTGAGCAGCCGCTGCGCCAGCACCAGCAGCCCGTCGGCGACCAGCGCCAGCGCCACGATCAGCACGATCCCGACGATCACCGGCGGCATGAACGGGTTCTGGTACGCCCGCGTGAACAGCCCGCCGAGCCCGCCCTGCCCGATCAGCGCACCCACGCTGACCAGGCTGATGCTGGAGACCGCCACCACCCGCAGCCCCGCCAGAACCACCGGAACGGCGATCGGCAGTTCGACCGCGAGCAGCCTGCGCAGCGGCGTGAACCCCATCGCGATCGCCGACTGCCGCACGTGGTCGGGCACCGAGCCGAGCCCGTCCACGACGGACGGGATCAGCACGGCCATGCCGTAGAAGGTCAGCGGGATGATCACCGTGGTCTGCGACAGCCCGGTCACCGAGATCAGCAGCATGAAGACCGGCAGCGAGGGGAGCGCGTAGACGACGTTCATGAAGCCGGCGGTCGGCTGGTAGAGCCAGCGCCAGCGCACGCAGGCCAGCCCCAGCGGCAGCGCGACGACCAGCGCGAACAGGATCGGCACGAGGGACATGGTCAGGTGGTCCAGGAGCAGGTTCTTGATGCTGTCGACCCGGCCGGTGTCCCAGTTACGCCCGATCCATTCCCATATGGAAGGAGGGCCGTCAGCCATCAGCCGCCTCCGCGAGCGCCTTGTCCAGCGTCTCCCTGGTGGCCACGCCGACGACCTTGCCCTGCTCGTCCACGGCCACCGCGCAACCGGACGGCGACAGCAGCGCCGCGTCGAGGGCCGTGCGCATGGAGTCGCGCCCGTACACGAACGTCCCGTACGGCTCCAGCTCGTCGGGCCGCTCCCGGGAGACCCACCCGGTCGGCCTGCCGTCCTCCACGACCAGCCGCCACGGCTCGTCCGCGGCGTCGGTCAGGTCGGTACGCAGCCGCAGCCCACCCGTCGAGATGAACTGCAGCCGCCGGATCCCCCGGTCGTGCCCGAGGAACTCCTTCACGAAGTCGTCGGCCGGCTCCGACAGCAGCGTCTTGGGAGCGGCGAGCTGCGCCAGCTTGCCGCCCACCCGCAGCACCGCCACGCGGTCGCCCAGCTTGATGGCCTCGTCGATGTCGTGCGTGACGAACACGATGGTCTTGTTCAGCTCGGACTGGAGCCTGAGCAGCTCGTCCTGCAGGCTCGTACGCACGATGGGGTCGACCGCGCTGAACGGCTCGTCCATGAGCAGCACGGGCGGGTCGGCGGCCAGCGCCCTGGCCACACCCACGCGCTGCTGCTGCCCGCCCGAGAGCTGGAAGGGGTAGCGACCGGCCAGCGCCGGGTCGAGGCCGACCCGTTCGAGCAGCTCCATGGCCCTGTCTCGGGCCTTTTTCCGGTCCCAGCCGAGCAGGTACGGGACGGTGGCGATGTTGTCGACGATCTTGCGGTGCGGGAACAGGCCGGCCTGCTGGATGACGTACCCGATGCCGCGCCGCAGCGTCGGCGGGTCGATGCCCTGAACCGGCGTGCCGTCGAGGAGGATCTGGCCCTCGGAGGCGTCGATCATCCGGTTGATCATCCGGAGTGACGTGGTTTTCCCGCAGCCCGAGGGGCCGACGAGCACGGTGATCTCTCCCGTGGGCGCCTCGAGGTCGAGACGGTCCACGGCGACCGTTCCGTCTGGGTAGCGTTTGGTGACAGCGTCGAATGTGATCACGCGCGAACTCTCGCTTCAGGCTTCTGTGGCAGGGGTCGCAGCCCCCGTGCCACGACCGCCGCATGATCTATCGCAGCACAGACTACGGCGATCCGGACCACCGTGTCGTCTCCGGATCCAGCTGAAACGCTTCAGTTAAGCTGGATATTTACCCCAAATCTGGAAGTGGTAGTGCGCCGGACCGTGGTGTGTTGGCATGATTACCTCCACGAACTTCTGACCTATACCTCCACAAAGTCCTGACGAGTACCCCGCACGAAAATCACGAACTTCAGCCCCGCACCCCTCACCCTCAGCGTCCGCTCACAGCAAGAGGATCCGGCCCCGTGTCTCAGCCGCTCACCGATCAGCGCCGACGCGCCGAGTTGATCGCAGAGCTCTACGACCGCCATGCCGCTGGGCTGTTCGCGTATTGCGCTGATCAGCTCGGCGACCTAGGCTCCGCGTCCGACGTACTGGTGACCTTGTTCTCCAGCGTCGCCGGCGTTCCCTCCGCCGCCGAGGCGCCTCGCGCCGCTCTCTACGCGTTCGCCCGCCGCCAGATCCACCGGCGGGACATCGTCTACGCGCCCCCCATGGTCGATCCGCTGATCGACCCGGCGACCGCCCTCGTCGAGCGCACCTTCCGCGAGCTGCGACCACACCAGCGCGAGGTGCTGGTGCTGTGCGCGGTCTGCGGGATGAGCAAGGCGGAACTGGCGTGGGTACTCGACGTCGCCCCCGACACCGCCGAGGAACTGGCGGTCGGAGCGGCCCACCACTTCCGGCACGCGTTGGTGACGGCACTGTCCTCCACGGGGGTTCGCGTGCCCAAGCCGGTGGCGGACGTGTACGGCGCCCTGGGCGTGGCCCCGCTCGCCGACATCATCGGCCGCCTCCCGTGGGCGCAGCCGCCCGGAGCCCTCCGCATCCACTTCGCGGGCTCCCGTTCCGCCAGCCCCGGCCCTCTCTTCGTCAAGCCGCGCTGGCCCAGCCCGCCGATGTGGCCCCAGCCCCTGGCGGACGCCGACCCGGCGACCAGCACCGTCCTCTTCCCGGCCGAGCTGCTGACGCCGCCGTCGCCGTCGCACGTGCCAGAGCACGCCGCCACCACGGCCCCGATGCCCAAGCTGAACAACTCCCCGGAGTCCGCACCGCGCCGCGGAGAAGTCCCGACCTCACACGTTCCCTTCGGAGAAGCCCCGACCTCAACGCCACGCTCGTTCTTCGGAGACGGCCGGAGCTCGACTCCGGGCTCCTTCTTCGGAGACGGCACGGCCTCGACCGCCCGCTCCCCCCTCAGGGACCCGTTGGCCTCCGCCCAGCGTCTGCACGATCCGCTGGGTCCCACTCCGTCTCTCAGAGATCCTCTGGCGGCGGTGGACGGCGCACGGCCCGACCAGCCCGGCACACCACAGACAGCTCCACCCTTCGCAGGGAGGACCCCAGTGCCGCCCCACATCCATCCGTTCTTCCAGGACCCGCCCGACGAGCCTTTCGGCGGTCTGGAACCCTTCGCGACCGGCGACGTGATCTTACCCAGGGGCACCCCTGAGCCCTTCGCGACCGGCGACGTGATCCTGCCCAGAGATCTCCCGAGACCGTTCTCGGACGACGACGACGGCGACATCCTGGCCCCCAGAGACCCGCACCCCGACGTACTGGTGCACAAGGGCCCCGCACGTCCCCTCCAGCAGCCACCGCGGACGAACGAGCCGGCCCGCGACGCGGCGCCCCTCTTCCGCCCCCGCCCCAAGTCCTCCAGGCGCACCAAGGCCGCCAAGCCCTCCGAGCCGGCCAGGCGCACCCCCAAGCCGGCCGAACCCATGAGGCCCGCCGAACCGGTCTACCGCCTGCCCCTGTACGACAAGGCGCCCCCGAAGCCCCCCACCCTCCCCAAGCCCTCTTCGTCGAACAGGAGGACCCCGGCTCCACCCGACGAGGACCCCCAAGGGGCCTTTGCCTCGCTGGCCCCGGAGCCTTCCCTCCTGGCCCCACGCCCGGTCCGCCCCCGTCCGGTGCCCAAGAAGCGCCCGGCGTACACGGCCCGGCCAGAGAAGATCCGCCGGCGCAAGGACCGGCACTTCGACTGGGCCTGGGAGGTCGTCGGGTTCCTGATCTGCGTGGCGATCGCCATGATCGTCTTCTTCTCGATGCCCGCGTTCCTCCACCCGTGACGCACATCACATGCGCCGGCGACTACCGGGGCGGCCAGTGGGCGTGACCAGCACGCCCCGCGCCGGCGCGGCAAGGGGAGTCCTCAGCTCGCCGCCTGCTTCACGAGGGCGCTGATCCTCGCCTCGCTGTCGGCGGTCAGCTCCGTCAGCGCGAAGGCGGTCGGCCACATGGTGCCGTCGTCGAGGTTCGCCGGGTCGTTGAAGCCGAGGGTCGAGTACCTCGTCTTGAACTTCTGCGAGGGCTGGAAGAAGCAGACGATCTTGCCGTCCTTGGCGTAGGCGGGCTGCCCGTACCAGAGCTTCGGGGACAGGGACGGGGCGTCGGCCTTGATGATGGCGTGGATGCGCTCGGCGATGACCCGGTCCGCTTCCGCCATCTCGGCGATCTTCTCGAGCACGTCCCGCTCCGCGTCGGCGGCCTTGCTCGCGCCCGAACCGCGGCGCGCGGCCTTCTTCAGCTCCTGGGCGTGCTCCTTCATCGCGGCTCGCTCGTCGTCGGTGAACCCGTCGAACTTGTTCTCGGCCGCGGTGCCCTTGGTGGTCTTCTTCGTCTCGCTCATGGTGGGAATCTCCTTGTCTGCGAATCATCTGTCTTACGAGGCGGCGGCGGGTCAGTGTATGCCGCCCGGGAACCGGCGCCTTTCTACCCCCATGCGCCGGCGATCTGCCGGGTGGTGGCGTTGAGCCGGTTGAACATGTTGGTGACGCCGATCATCAGCACGATCGCGGCCAGCTGCTTCTCGTCGAAGTAGGTGGCGGCGGTGTCCCAGACCTCGTCGTTGACCGCGTCGGCGCGGTCGGCCAGCCGGGTAGCGGCCTCGGCCAGCGCGAGCGCCGCGCGCTCCTCATCGGTGAAGTACGGGGTCTCCCGCCAGGCGGCGACCGTGGCCAGCTTGTCCTCGCTCACACCGGCCTTGCGGGACGTCTTGACGCCGCCGTCCACGCAGGCGCTGCAGCCGTTGATCTGGCTGACCCGCAGGTGCACCAGCTCCAGCGTCTGCCCCTCCACCCCACCGGAGTGCACGGCCTTGAAGATCTCCTGGATGGGCTGCATCGCGCCGGACAGGATGACGGCGGGGTTCTGCATACGAGGCTGCATCGGGTTTCTCCTCTTTCAGGTCTGCGCCCCGTTCCCTCGGGGGCGTGACTCCATGACAGCCCGTGGAGGGCTACGATGACGACGTCGATGGGACACTCTGGGACAGTTGAAACGCCTCTGACCAGCGATGACCGTCCTCGAGAAGTTTCCGCAGGTGTGGGACAGAAAGACAGGGGAACGGTGGCTGTGCACCAGAAGGCAGCGAAGACCGACCCGAAGGACGAGCTGGCCGCCCGCCTGCGCCTGCTCCAGGAGCTGTCGGAGCGCGGCGTGCGGGCCCTGGCCCGGGACGCCGGACTCAGCTCGTCGTCGCTGTCGCGCTACCTCAGCGGCCAGACGCTGCCGCCCTGGCCCGCAGTGGTCGCCCTCTGCCGCCTCCTCAAACGCGACCCCCGCCCGCTGCGCCCCCTGTGGGAACGGGCCTCCAACCCCCTGCCGTCGCCCCCGAAGACCAGCCGCCAGGTCCAGCCCCCGTCGCCACCCTCGGGAGCTCCGCGCCCGCCCCGCAACGACCTGCCGCGCGACGTGCCCGACTTCACCGGACGCGAAGCCCAGCTCGCCGCCGTGCTCGCCGGGGTGGACAGCAGCCGGGTGGTCGCCGTCGACGGCATGGCGGGCGTCGGCAAGACCTGCCTGGCGGTGCACGCCGCCCACCGGCTCGCCGCCGACTACCCCGACGCCCAGCTCTATCTGGACCTGCACGGGTTCACCGCCGGGCGGGAGCCGCTCGGTCCCGACCCCGCGCTGCGGGCCCTGCTCGCCGCCCTCGACGTCCCCTCGGAGAAGATCCCACAGGAGGGCGGCATCGAGCCGCTGGCCGCCTGCTGGCGCTCCGAGCTCGCCCACCGGCGGGCCGTCGTGGTCCTCGACAACGTCGCCGACGCCGACCAGGTCCGCCCGCTGCTGCCGGGCGCCGGCCCCTCCGTGGCCCTGATCACCAGCCGCAACCGGCTGCTGGGCCTGGACGAGGTGCCCCCGGTGTCGCTGGACGTGCTGACCCCGCAGGAGAGCGCCGAGCTGCTGGCCCGCGCCAGCGGCGACCCAGGCGGGCCCGACAGCCGGCTGGCCCGCGACCCCGAGTCCGCCGCTGAGGTGGTACGGCTGTGCGGCCACCTGCCGCTGGCCCTGCGGCTGGCCGCGGCCCGGCTGCGGCACCGGCCGGGCTGGACCGTGGGCATCCTCGTCGAGCGGATGGCGGAGGGGGCCACCGAGTTCGACACGGCGTTCGCCATGTCCGTACGGCAACTGGACCGGACGCAGCGCCGCTTCTTCCGGTTGCTGGGCCTGATGCCCGGCTCCACCTTCGACGAGTACGTGGCGGCGGCGCTGGCGGACATACCGCTGCGCAGCGCCCGGGCGATGCTGGAGGACCTGCTCGACGCCCACCTGGTCCAGCAGCCGGCGGCCGGCCGCTACCGCCTGCACGACCTGGTGCGCCAGCACGCGCGCCGGGCCGCCACCGAGCAGGACTCACCGGCGGAGCTGGAACAGGCGCTGGGCCGGGTGCTCGACTACTACGTGCACGCGGCGGCCGCCGGTGACGCCGCGATGTCGTACCTGTCCCCCAACAGGGAGGTCTCCGCGGGTCGGCCTCCGGCCGAGCTGCCACAGTTCGCCAACAAGCACGCGGCCCTCTACTGGTTCGCCACGGAGTACACCAACCTGATGGCCGTCTTCGAGGCGGCCGTCGCGGCCGGAGCCGACGTGCACGTGTGCGAGCTGCCGCGCTTCATGCGGGCGTTCTTCGCGCGGCGCTGCGGCACGACGCATCTCAACGTCCTGTTCGAGCGGTCGCTGGTGGCCGCGCAGCGCCTGGGCGATCCGGTGCAGCTGGCCGAGGCGCACAGCGACCTGGGCTTCGCCCGCTACAACGCGGGCCGGATGGCGGAGGCGGACGCCGCGTACGAGGCGGCGGCACCGCTGGTGTCCCAGACCGGGGACACCAGGTCGGAGGCCGAACTGACCATGCGCCGCGGCTACCTGAGGTGGGACGAGGGCTACGTCGAGGAGCCGCTCGACCTGTTCCGGCTGGCGGGCAAGCTGTACGCGGACGCCGACTGCCCGATGGGCACGGCCCATGCGACCGCGTACGAGGCGTGGGCGATGCTGCAGTTGGGACACCGCGAGGAGGCGGCGCGGCTGGCCCAAGCGGCGCTGGACATGCCGCACGCCGACCCCGCCTGGCCGCCCACGCTGACGGCCAGGATCACCCTCGGCGTGGCCATCGCCCCCGAGGCACCCGGCGAGGCGCTGGAGCACCTGGAGCAGGCGCTGACGCTGGCCCGCGAGGACGGCCACAAGCACAACGAGGCGTGGTGCCTCAACTGCATGGGCGTCGCCCTGCGGCAGATGGGCCGCTACGAGGAGGCGCTCGCGAGCCATCGGCAGGCGTTCGCGCTGCTGGACGAGCTGTTCGAGGAACATTGGAAGATCCATTTCCTCAACGGCTATGCCGAGACCTGCCGGCTGGCCGGTCTGCCCGAGGAGGCCCTGCGCCTGCACCGGCAGGCGCTGGAGCTGGCCCCGAAGCTGGGCTACCGGTACGCGGAGGGCCTGGCCCACGAGGGGATCGCCGCCGTCCTCGACGAGACCGACCCGCCCACGGCCGCCGAACATCGGGCGGCCGGACAGGCCATCCTGCAGGAGCTCAAACCAGGCACCTGACGCGACCGGTCTCTCATGCCCGGGTGGGAGTCCTGGGCGCGGCTCGAAGCGGCGATCAGAGGTCAGGGCCGCCAGCCGCGTTCGACTGACCGGCGGCACCGTTCGGGGTCGTCGCCTGCGCTGGTGAACAGGGCGATCAGCAGCGGTACGCCCTGGGCCAGCGACTGGCGGGGCAGGGGGCCGGTCGCGACCAGTGACGCCAGTCCATGCCCGATGATCCAGCTCCGCGTGGCCAGTTCCAGCGGGTCGGTGCCGTCGCGAAAGCGGCCGACGGCCGTGGCCCGTTCAACGGCCCGGACCAGACAGTGCAGGGTGTCGTCCGCGGCCGCGGCGTCCTCGAGTTCGAACCCGGCGTCGAACATGACCCGGTAGAGATCAGGACCGGCCATGGCGTTGGACAGGTATGCGGCGCCGAGAGCGGCCAGATCCCGTACCGGATCCCTCGTCGGCGCGACCGCGGCGAGGCGGGCGGCCAGGCGGGTGAAGCCTTCCTGCCGCATCGCCGTCCACAGGCCGTCCATGCCGCCGAAGTACGTGTAGACGGCCATGGTCGACACCCCGGTTCCGGCCACCAGGGAGCGGAGCGTGACCGGCTGCCGGGCGGCGAGCATCTGCGCGGCCCGGTCGATGAGCAGGGAACGGACCGCCGGGTCCTTGATCCTCACCATGGCACCACAATACATAGCTTTGCTATGTTTTCGGGGAGTACCGAACATGCTGTGCCGAAACGCAAGGAGCGGACATGACCGTGACGCTGGTCAACCCCGACGGGCTGCCGAAACCCGAGGTCTACCGCCAGTTGTCGATCGCGACCGGGTCGAAGCTGGTGTTCCTGGCGGGCCAGGTGGCCCGCGACGCCCAGGGCCGGCCGGTCGGTGAGGGGGATCTGGCCGCTCAGGTCGAGCAGGCTTACCTCAATATCGGCACGGCCCTGGCCGGGGTCGGTGGATCCTTCGACGATGTGGCCAAGCTGACCGTCTACGTCGTCGACTGGACACCCGACAAGATGCCGCTGCTCGGCGAGGGGGTCGCCCGGGCGGCGGCGAAGCTGGGCGTCGACCCGGTCAAGCCGATCACGCTGCTGGGCGTCGCGGCGCTGGGGGAACCCGATCTGCTGGTCGAGGTCGAGGCCACTGCCGTCCTCGACTGAGTGGCGTCGGCGGCGAAGACCCCGATGTCGTCGGTGGCGATGAGCTGCATCGGCTTGTCCGGTTTGACCGGCAGCGCCAGGAGCCGCTGGACGGGGTGAAGCACAGCCGGCGCGTACGGGGTTCGATGGCCGAATGCCAGACGTTGACAGCGCGTTTGTGCTCGGAGTTCCAGCCGGTGCGCCACCAGAAGCAGTAGCGGCTACGAATGAGTGGCGGATCGTAGCGATAATCCGTCCGGCTGGCTGGCTGGGTCCGGCTTCGACTCCGACCCTCCAGCTGCGCATCCCGCCTCTACCCTGGCATCTGCTGGAGGGGCGTCATAGGCTGTTCCATGCAGGCTCTGTGCACCAAAACGTAGATGACAGGGCAGAGAGCTTTGTCTCGGCAGGAGGTCCAGGGTGCTGATCCGCTTCCGGATGGCCAACCACCGGTCGATCCGCGACGAGTACGAGCTGTCTCTGATCGCAACCGAATTCGATGAGGGTACGGGACGCAGGACGGGCCTCAGGTACCGGGGACAGGATGTTTCGGCGCAACCCGTCGTGGGTGTATTCGGAGCCAACGCGTCGGGGAAGTCCAACCTGCTCGGCGGATTCGGGCTCATGCGTGACGCGGTGCGAGATTCTTTCGCGGACTGGGCCAAGTTGCCGGAGGTGGTTCCTCGGCAGCCCTTCAAGCTCGATTCCGCGTCCCGCGAGGGGACGAGCCTGTTCGAGGTGGACCTTGTACTGGGCCGGGATCCCATCCGCTACACCTATGGCTTTGAGCTGTCGGATGAGCGGGTGGAGGCGGAGTGGCTGCATGCATATCCGCATGGCCGCCGCAATATCTGGTTTGACCGGGAGGCGGAGCGTCCTGAGTCGGAAGGCGGAGAGTTCATCTTCAGAGGAGAGGGGTTCAGGGGAGAACGGGAATCCCTGGTAAAACTGACCCGCCCGAACGCTCTCTTCTTGTCCGTCGGTGCGACTCTCAACGATCCTCAGTTGTCAGCGTTGCACAGGTGGTTCATCAACAACCTATGGCTGGTGACGCCGGAAAGAGATCTCAGTGCACGCGTGCACTGGACCAAGCAAATCCTGACTCACCAAGATAATGCGGGGCACCATCAGCGAATCGTGCAGATGCTGCAGTCAGCCGACTTGGGAGTCACCCGCCTTGACACGGACCCTGATACCGGTGACATCAGGCTTTGGCACCGTACACCGGATGGTGGAGAGCTGCCGCTGGACTTCCAAACGGAAGAGTCTCTAGGCACCCATGCCTGGTTCGCCTTCCTGGGCCCCATGCTCACCGTGCTGGACCAGGGATCAGTCCTGCTGGTGGACGAATTGGATTCGAGTCTGCACCCTGCACTCGCGGCCGAGGTCGTGCGCGTCTTCCAAGATCCCGCATCCAATCCACGCGGTGCGCAACTCATTTTCACCACCCACGACGCAACCTTGCTGGGCAGCGAAGTACTCGACCGCCCGCTCAAACGTGATCAGGTATGGATCATCGCAAAGCGGCGCTCAGGCGAGACGGAACTATACCCGCTGACAGACGCCAAGCCTCGAAAGGGGGAGAACCTCGAACGAGGTTACCTGCGAGGTCGATATGGCGGGGTGCCACGAGTGACCGCAGGAGAGATTGTCCGCGAACTGTCCCGGCAAGAAGCGAAGGCCACGGCGTGAGCAGGAGGACGGGAAAGGAGCAGGAACAGGGCAGGCGAAGGAGACGCGGACGTCTGGAAGACGAACGTCCGCTGGCGCCACGCTCCAGCAGCCGTCCTCGAGACGTACGAGTGCTGTATGTGGCCTGCGAGGGTGAATCCACAGAACCGGACTATCTGCAGTATCTGAATGAGCAGTTCGGGGATGGCGACGACCAGGGCAGGCAGCCTTTCCGAATTCAGCCGGTCTGTCGCCGGAATGGGCTGACGCCTTCCGAAGTCGTGGAAGCCGCGCACCGAAAGGCTGCCGGCGAGGACGAGGCGTGGGCTCTTTTCGATCGTGACCAGTGGGAGGACATCCCGCAGGCGGTCAAGACGGCCGCGGAGGCTGGGATCGAGCTCGCATTTTCACACCCGTCATTTGACCTGTGGCTCCTGCTGCACTTTCAGCCATTCGGAGGAGCTCAGGGCGGCAGCAGCAAGCTCGTGTGAGGTTCCCCCAGTAGCACGGACACCCGAGGTGAGGTCACTCAGTGGTGTCTGAGGGCCGGTAGAAGCTCTCGAACGTGACGGGACTATGCAT
>NZ_JBITHZ010000055.1:0-60984 GCF_044458585.1 Nonomuraea sp. NPDC050451 | reverse complement strand
CCTTCGAATACGAAGCCCTCTACCGCGCAGAGATCAACTCAGTTACTCTCGCCCCAGCCAGATAACCCGGTCTCCAACAGACCCGGCGCGGTTCACACCTCTTCGGTGCGGGAACCATCAGTTCTTGGCTGGTGGGCGTGGTACGGCTCGGTGCGGACATTGATTTTCCTCTTTCACGTAAGTGCATTCGTTTCTTGGCGCTCCGCCAAGCGTGGAGTGAGAACCCTCGGATGCGTCGGATTGCGCACCGTGAGCCCTTCACCCAAGATGCCCGAGACCTGCTAGGAAGTCGTTGATGGTGAGTGCCAGCATGCGGTTGACGATGCGTTCCACCGTCGCCCGGCCACTGCACTGACTTTGCGGCGCGACAGCAAGGCGGACAGGGCTGAATGCTGCACGTCAGCCCTTTGGCCGGCGTGCGTCCGCGGCCCGTCATGGGCGAGCCGCGCCCGAGAGTCCTCCTGGAGCCACCGCCGTGCGTGCGGCCCGCGACGACGTCGTTCTGGACCAAGATCGGCCAGGCCGCTGGCATGAGGCGCCAGTCCGCACACGAACGATGGGGCACTGACCATGGCCGGTAACTCCGACGACCAGAAGAAGGCGCGCGGCGAGCTCGCCCAGCACGCCTTCGAGACCGCAGGCCGCCCTGGCGTCGGTCTCGGCCTGGCGATCGTCAAGAGCATTGCCCACGCACACGGCGGAACACTCACCATCACCGCGCGTCCCGCCGACGGGCTCAGGCTGGCCGTCACTGCAGCGCCGATGGATCGTCGAGAGCTCCATGGACAGCTGGCTGATGCGCGCGCTGCGAACGAGTTGCAATGCCCTTGAGGCCGGCTAGGTGTGCGTCAACGCCACGGGCACGGGCGAGTGCGGCAGCCTCAGACAAGGGGCCCGTGGTCTATGATCACGGGCCTATGAGCCAATTGCGCACGCTATCTGCCCCGGAAATCCCTTCGGAACGACTCCTGCTTCGCAAAGCGTACGCTGCCGACCGTGAAGAATTCATCGAGCTCATGACCGATCCCGAGGTTCAGGAATACATCGGGGGTCCCCGGCCTCGGAGTGACGTCGAGCAGCACTTCGATGCAGCCATGACCGCCAACGCGGCATCCAGGCCTGGCAACTATGTCATCGCCGACAACACGACGAACCGACTGATGGGAACATTGATGCTCGCCCACCGGCCGGCCGATCGCCCCGGGCATGTCACCGAGGATGGCGAGGCACTGGAACTGGGCTATGTACTGCGACGCAGTGCATGGGGCGCGGGGTTCGCATTCGAGGCCGCAACGGTCGCGTTGCGCGCAGCGGCTGACGAACTCCCCGACCAGCCGGTCGTGCTCGTAACCCAGACCGCGAACAAGCGATCTCTGAAACTCGCCGCCCGCCTTGGCTTCCGCCCTGTCAGCACGTTCGAGGAGTTCGGCGCTGAGCAGACCCTCTGCACCGCTCCCCTGTCCATGTTCCAAATCTGATCTCAGGATCCAACACAGCGGCTCTCATGCCAGGAGACAGCCGCCGCTCGGGGTCGGTTTCCTCTGACGCGCACTGGTTGATTGCGTGTACACCAGCGTCGGCGGCACCCACCCCTGCAGGCAGCACCACGACAGGAACTCCCCGACCGTCCCCATGATGGCGTTCGCGGTGCCCTCGCTGCGATACCGCGTCGTCGCCGTAGCGCGGCGGCATCGGCTCATCCACCAGCCAGCGCATCATCGCCATCAGATGCGGCAGGCTCGGGCTCGACCAGTCCAGGCAAGACTCTCCTTGATCGCCTCGCGTTCGATCCGGTCCGTAGTCTCCAGCGTCGCGTGGGCGAATCCGCGCCCCCGTACGCGCATGACGACGCCTCACTCGTCCACCGTCATCCGCCGTGGTCGGCGCCGCGTTCGCAGGCCGTACGATCATCGACCATGACGCGAGCTCAGCCCGCCGAGTACCGGCAGTTTCTCGACGGCGTTGCCCGAGCGATGACCGAAGAGGACGACATCTGGCAGTTCCAGATGCTGGCGGGCCGGTCCACGCTGGTGGCCCACGCCGCCGACGACGAGGTGGTGGTGGCGCTCATCGACGCCGGATCGCTGGATGTGACGGTCACCGTCGATGACATCGTGCGCGTGGCGGACCTCGCTGTTCAGGTGGGAACGACTGCCGCTTCCGAAGGGCGGCCCGCAGCGTTTGTGTGCTCCCGCCGCACACCGACCGAAGAAGCCGTTAAGGCCGCCTACCTGCGTAAACTGCGGATCCTGAGCGTTCACCCAACGGGCGAGGACTCCTGGGGCTACGACATAGCCACCCTGTCCCATCAGAAGTTCACGCGGCCGCCGAACGCTCCCACCCTCAGCGAGCAGCAGTGGAGCGTCATACACGACGGCATTTACGGCGCGGTCTTCTACGACGCCCAGCAGACCCCGATCGCCTCGTTCGCAGGCCTGTGCGCCGTGTTGAACTGGCAAGAGAAGACGGGGGTGGTCTCCTGGGGCTCCCGGCATTTCGACCTGCCCGCCGGAACGTTGATGCTCGTTCCCGGCCAGCCACCTCTACCCGTTGTCGGCGTGACCCTGCAGTTCCACAAGGAGACCCGTCCGCTACGCGGCACACGGGAGGAGAGCGCCGTCGCCGATCTCGTGACCGACTGGCTGTGGGGTTGACGAGCCTCCGGTCCATTCGCGGTGCTCGGCTCCTGTTCGGCGACGCGTGGAACGCGGTGAAACAGCCACTGCTCAGCGCGCTGCTGCCGCCTGAAGGGTGAGATATCTCAGTTGCCATGGGATCACGCGGCTGTGATCATTCCCGCATGATTACTCCTGGTCCGGTGGTGCCCGATGGCGGCGGGTACGTCCATTCGTACGAGATCACGGCTCCTGCGCGAGTGGTGCACATCAGCGGGCAGATTCCTGTGGCTCCGGACGGTGCCGTTCCGGAGGGATTCGCGGCGCAGTGCCGTCAGGTGTGGGCCAATGTGGCAGCCGTCCTGGCGCATCACGATATGGCGCTGTCTGACTTGGTGAAGGTCACTACCTTTCTGTCCGATCGGGCCTACCGCGCGGAGAATTCTGCCATCCGACGGGAGGTCCTTGGCGATCACGCTCCGGCACTCACGGTCATCATCACAGGCATTTACGATGACGCATGGATGCTGGAGATCGAGGCGATCGCCGCACGGTAGGGATCCTCCCGGGCGGCGGCAACAAACTGTTCGCCGAAGCCGGGACCGTGCCGTTGGAACCGGTCCGGTGACGTCCTGCTGTGCTGCCTCCCGCAAGCCTCAAGTGCACGTCGACGAGGAAAGAGCGATGAGATGATCGAGCTGGACGTCCCGGTGGGCGGAGGTCGCACGCTACACGTCTATGACACCGCCTCGGAGGAGGGTGGGCGGTTGCCTGTCATGTGGCATCACGGCACGCCCAACGTAGGGGCGCCTCCGGAGCCGCTCTTCGCCGCGGCCGACAGGCTCGGGCTGCGCTGGGTGTCGTTCGACCGGCCGGGCTACGGTGGCTCCAGCGTCGCACCGGGGCGCACCATCGCGTCGGTCGCCGGTGACGCGGCAACAGTCGCGGACGCACTCGGCATCGATCGGTTCGCCGTCGTGGGGTACTCCGGCGGCGGGTCTTACGCTCTGGGGTGCGCAGCGGTTCTGGGCGATCGCGTCCAAGCGGTGCTGAGCCTGGCCGGCATCGCCCCGTACGGCGCGGCCGGACTGGACTGGTTCGCCGGGATGATTCCGTCCGGTGTGGCCGCGCTGGGGACAGCGGCGGCGGGCCGCGAGGCAAGGGCGGCGCTGGAGGCGTCGGGGTTCGCCTACGATTGCGAGTTCACCGCGGCTGATCTGGCCTTGTTCGAGGGGCCGTGGGAGTGGCTGGGGAAGGTCGGAGAACCGGCTCTCGCGGCCGGCCCGTACGGCCAGATCGACGACGACGTCTCCTACACCCTTGCCTGGGGTTGTGATCCCGGCACCATCAGCGCCCCGGTCCTCCTCCTGCATGGCACCGAAGACCGGATCATCCCTGTCGGCCACGGGTCGAGGCTGGCGGCCCATTGCCCGACCGCCGAGCTGCGCCTCTGCGAGGGCGACAGCCACTTCACCGTCGTCACCCACGCCGAACAAGGCCTGGAGTGGCTTCGCCGGCAGCTCTGACGTCCGGGCCGCAGCACGGTCGGGCCCCTGACGGTGCGTACCACGTGGGAGGCACCGGTACGGGTGCCGTTCGAGACCCCCTGGCCGGCCTTCCCCTCCTCGCCGCCGCCCTCGGTGCGCTCCTCGCCCGCGAGCAACCGCACGTCCCAACACCCGCTGCGCCTCGGCCCTAAAACCTTCCTCTCGGGTTCGTGTGATGGGCCGCGAGGTAGGGGCGGCCGGAATACCGCTGGCTTCGGCTGGCATGCCCGCCTGGGCGCAGAACGCCGGCATCGGCGGGCCCCGCAGAGGTTCCCAGCCCTCGTGGGTTCGGCAAAACCTGGATAGTGGCCATTGGGGGTTGTAGCGGGATAACCCGGGCAGGGGCCGCCGGGTTGGTTGTGTGTCGATGAGATGTGACAGCGATCGTTGCGCTTGAAGGTGACGCCGCTGAGAAGTAACAGCGCCCTGGGCTTGCGGTGGAAGTATTGACGTGCTTGCGGGATGAGGTGGCGCTGGTACAGCCCAAGTTCAAGATAGAGCTGTACGCGGCGACCCGCCGCGATTCTCGAGCGGGCCCGCGCCCCCGACGGACCTGAATGTCGGGGCAGGTCCTGCGTGAGCTCGAAGACGAGGGCGGGACGATCTGCGCGGTGGGCAGCCCGGACGCACAGCAGGAATTCAGCGCGATCGAGCCTCGATCAGGTCGTGGAGCTGCTGGGTCACGGGATCGTGGGGGTGAGCGGCGTGGGATATGTGCAGCCAGCCGTCGGCGTCGGTTTGGAGGAGATCGTCGCGGATGGATGGGTCGGCACCGCGCTCCAGGAGCAGGCGGATCACTTGGAGACGACCGCCCGGGATTGCCCAGTGCAGGCCGGTCCGCCCGAGGTAGGGCGCTACGTCGGGATGGACGCCGCGGTCGAGGAACCAGCGCACGACCTCGATCCGGCCGTGCTGGCAGGCATGGACGAACGCCTCTCCCACGATCTCCTCCGGATCATCGGTCGCCGGCAGCCGAGACGGAAAGCCCGCGCCGGTGTCGGCGAGGTCGGGGCGCGCCGACGCGGCGTCCGGCCGGAGGCTGCCGTCCGCGTCGAAACAGGTCCGCACCAGGTCCAGACGGCCGCAGGCGGCATACGTCCAGAGCGCCTGCGGGACGATCCCGTACTCGGCGAGCAGGTCGACGACCTCCGTGTTGTCGAGGAGGATGGCGTTCTCCAGCGGGGTACTCCCCCATTTCCGGACGCCAGGGTCGG
This sequence comes from Nonomuraea sp. NPDC050451, assembly GCF_044458585.1. Lineage (NCBI taxonomy): Bacteria > Bacillati > Actinomycetota > Actinomycetes > Streptosporangiales > Streptosporangiaceae > Nonomuraea > Nonomuraea sp. NPDC050451. The sequence continues at coordinate 55,608 of NZ_JBITHZ010000055.1, read as the reverse complement.
CGCCGGCGTCGAGCAGCAGGCGCACGTATTCGACCCGGTTGGAGCGGGCAGCCCAGGTGAGCGGGAGATCCAGATTGGTGGCCTTGCCGAGCAGGACCTCTACTGCGGCGCGTGGCACGCCGAGCTCCTTCTCAAGCCGGACGCCGGGGATCGTCTCGGGGCCCGCGAGCATGTGCAGCAGGGTGTCGGCCTGCTCGGCGGTCAGACCGGCCAGCCGATCGGTGTCGCCGGCCAGCAGGGCTTCGGCCTCGCGGTGCAGCCGCCGCCGCTTCTCCTGACGTTCGTCGAGATCGCGCCGGGATTTCTCGGTGAACGACACGAGCTCCTGCCAGGTCGGGAAGCCGAGCTCCCGCGCGATGATCAGCCGCGCGTCGCGAAGCTCCGCGGTCGCGGCGGAGGTCGTGGTGGCGTGCCGGGGCAGGTAGGCCCGCAACCGTCGCAGCGCGCTGGGATCGTCGCGGCGCAACTCGACGAGGAGGGCGTCGGCCATCGAGGCGTAGATGCCCGGCCTGACTCCCATGAGGCGGGAGACCGGCCGTTCTTCGGTGGTGCTGCGGTTTTCGACGTGGGCGCGAAACTCGGCCCAGGTCCGGAATCCGTGTTCCTGAGCGAGCACGAACTGGGCGTCGCTGAGCAGGAACCGCTCGGCGGCCCGCTCGCCCAGCACTTCGGCCACCCGAGCTTGTGCTGCCGCATCGCCAGCGGCGTACGCGTGGTGCAGGTGCTTGGCCCGCTTGCGGTAGTACTCCAGGTTCGGATGGGCCGGCAGCTCGAAATGACGATCGAACATCACAACCTCCTTCGTCGCCGAGGTCCGCTTGCCCGGCCGGAAAGAGGTTGGTCTTGTCCGGTGTGTTGACGTGTTGCTCGAGGTGGGAAAATCCCTGCCCGCGGACTGGCAGCGCCCTCGCACGCTCCTTTCACACTATTGATTGGCTCCGAGCGAAAGCAACCCCAGAAGGGGCGATCGACCAGCCGTACAGGCCGCGGGTGAGGTTGATCTCGATCGTCGGCACGTACTGGCCGTTGAACAGCCGCATGGTCTGGCCCGGAAGCGTGCCGGGGATCGACACCCGCTCGACGAATGAGCTGGCGGTCCAGGAACTCCACCAGCCGCTCGTACACGCCGGGCCCGTAGCCGCCGACCGGCCCGATGGCATAGACCGGGGTCAGATCGAGGTTCTCCCCGGACAGGCTGTGCGGTGTGCTAGGAGGTCGGGGGCGATCAGGCGCATGGTTGAAGGCGGAGTGCCTTCGGCAGGGATCAGATGGAGGAGGTTTCCCTCGGTGGGCGGGACGTGGCAGGTGCATGAATCAGGGCGGAAGCCCATGAATCTGTAGGTTATCGCCATCATTCTGTTCCGCTCGGTTCTGCGGAAATCGGCGATCAGGTGTGCACCCGCCCGTGCCGCCTGCGTGCCGAGCCATGACAGGAGCACTGAGCCCACGCCGAAGGACACCACCCGGCACGACGCCGCCAGGAGCTTCAGCCGCCAGGCCGCAAGGCCGCGCTCCAGCAGCATGAGCGCGATCGAGCCGTGGGAACCGAAGCGGTCGGTCAGGGAGGCGATGAGGACGTCGTGTGCCGTGTCCGCGAGTAGGGAGCGCAGGACGGTTTTGGGGTAGTGGACTCCGGTGGCGTTCATCTGGCTGGTCCGCAGGGTGAGTTCCTCGACGCGGTCCAGGTCCGGCTCGGCGGCGCGCGTCACGCGCAAGACCATGGCGAGTGAGCGGAGGAAGTCCTCGTCGGGGCCGGTGAACCCTTCTCGCTCGGCAGTCCTGTGGAAGGACGCCTGGTACATTTCCCGCCGGTGCCGGGACTCCTCGGTGACGACAGGCTGGAACTCTGGCAGATCCGGCAGGGCCGAGGCCTGTTCGGCCGGAAAGCAGCGCACGTCCGGTAAGTGGTAGGCGACCTCGGCGCGTTCGGCCGGTTGGTCGTCGACGAAGGCCACCGTGTGGTGTGCGAAGCCCAGGCGTTCGGCGATGCGCCGGACCGCCGCCGATTTGGTTCCCCAGCCGATCTCCGGAACCACGAAATAGCGGTCCAAGCCGAGGGCGCGCAGGCGAGCCCAGGCGTGCTCGTGGTCGTTCTTGCTGGCCACCGAGTTCAGGATGCCCCGGGCGTCCAGTTCGCTGATCACGCGGCGTATCTCGTCGCTGACCGTGACATGCTCCGTTTCGAGCAGTGTCCCCTTCCACAGGGTCTCGTCCAGGTCCCAGATGAGGCATTTCACCGTCATGACCACTCCGCTATCGCGTGCTCGGCCAGCAGGAGCTGACTGATCTCGCTGCTGCCCTCGATGATCTCCATCACCTTGGCGTCCCGGTACGCCCTGGCCACGACGTGGTCGTCGTGTGCGCCCGCCGAGGCCAGCACCTGCACGGCCGACGCCGCGCCCCGCGCGGCGCCGCTCGCGGACAGGTGCTTGGCCACGACCACGGCCGTGACCACTTCGGGTCGGCCCAGGTCCCAGCAACGGCTGGCGTGCTCGCAGACTCTGGTCGCGGACTGCTCCGTAACCAGGAGCTCGGCCAGATACCTGGCGACCAGCTGATGCTCGGCAAGCGGCCGGCCGAACTGGCTGCGGGTCCTGGCATGGGCCACGGCCGCCGCGAGGCAGGCGCGCAGGATTCCGACGCAGCCCCAGGCCACCGAGAGCCTGCCGTAGGTGAGGGCCGACGTGATCTGCATGCCGATGGGGCGCCTGCCGGTCCCCAGCCGGTTGCCGCGCGGCAGTCGCACCTCGTCGAGGGAGACGGTCGCATGGCCGCCGGCCCGGCAGCCGAGCGGCTGAGCAACCGGTTCGACGCGTACGCCGTGCGCTCGGGCCGGGACCAGCGCCACGCCGTCACGGCCGAAGACGATGAGCAGGTCGGCGTATGCCGCTCCCGTCACCCAGGTCTTCTCCCCCTGGACGACGATGTCGTCGCCGTCGTCGCTGATCCGCGTCGCTATCGCCGACAGGTCGCTGCCCGCCGAGCGCTCGCTGAACGCGACTCCCGCCAACGTCCCGGAGGCCAGCTTCGGTAGGTAGGCGGCGCGCTGCTCCGCCGTGCCCAGGCGCTGGACGACCCAGGCGGCCATGCCCTGGGAGGTGAGCACGCTTCGTAGCGAGCCGCACAGGCTGCCGACGTGCGCGGTGAACTCCCCTGCCTCAAGGCCGGTCATCCCCAGGCCGCCGTACGCCGCGGGAACCTGTGGACACAGCAGACCGCCGGAAGCCAGCCTGCGCAGGAGCTCGGCGGGCAGCCGTCCCTCTCGGTCCCACCGGCCGGCCTGGTCGCCGACCAGCTCGGTCACCATGCTGGCCGCCGCAGTCGTCACAGGGGCTCCAAGTGCTGGAAGAAGCCCTGGCCGCTCTTGCGGCCGAGTTCGCCCGCGCGGACCTTGGCGAGCAGCAGGGGCGCCGGTTCGTACCCGGCGTCACCGGTACGGTGATGCAGCACGGTCAGCGAGTCGGCCACGTTGTCCAGTCCGATCAGGTCGGCGGTGGCCAGCGGCCCGATCGGGTGTCCGAGGCAACCGGTGAAGAGCGCGTCGACGTCCTGGGGCGTGGCGATCCCCTCTTCCACGATGCGGACCGCCTCGTTGATCACGCGTTGCAGGACGCGGTTGACGACGAAGCCGGGGCCGTCTCCGACGATCACACCGCGTCTGCCTGTCGCGGTCAGCAGGCTTTTCGCCGCGGTCACCGCCGCCTCGCCGCTGCGCGGTCCGCGGACCACCTCGACCACGTCGATGAGATACGGCGGGTTCATGAAGTGCAGGCCCACGAGATCCTGCGGCCGGGACGTGGCCTCGGCCAGTTCGTCGATGGGTATGGCCGAGGTGTTAGACGCGATGAGGGTGCCTGGCACGACCACCGTCGAGGCCTCCCGCAGTACCTCCGACTTGAGGTCGGGGCATTCGGTCACCGACTCGATGACGACGTCCGCGGGGGCGATGCTCGCCGGCGACGTGCTCGTGGTCACCTTCCCCGACGGCCGGCCAGACGGCAGCGCCTTCATCATCCTGGCCAGCCGCAGTTGGCCGCGGACCTGGGCCGTCGCCCTGGCCAGCGCCTGCGGATCGGCATCGACCAGGATCACCGGCAGGCCGTAGCCGGACAGAAGCGTGGCGATGCCCGTGCCCATCACGCCCGCGCCGATCACCGCCACTGTGCGTCGGTCAGTCATGACTCACCCGCAGTTCGCTGAGGCCGCGCAGGCCCAGGTTCGGCCGCCAGACGATGGGGCCGGGGACGGCGCGCAGGCGAGGAACCGACGCAGCAACTCGGTGAACGCGACCTGGCCCTCCACCCTGGCCAGTCCCGCACCGAAGCAGAAGTGCGCGGCCCAGCCGAAGGCGAGGTGGCGGTTGCTGGAGCGTGCGAGGTCCAGCCGGTCAGGATCGGGGAACTGTCCCGGGTCGCGGTTGGCGGCCCCCATGACCGCGATGACCGCCTGGCCACGCCGGACCGGCGTGTCGCGGATCGTCGTGTCCTCGGTGGCCACGCGAGCGGTGTGCTGGCTGGGACTCTCGTAGCGCAGCAGCTCTTCCACCGCCTGCGGAACGAGCGCGGGATCCGCCCGCAGCCTCGTCAGCTCGCCGGGGTGCCTGATCAGGGTGAGCAGCCCGTTGCCGATGAGATTGGTCGTCGTCTCCTGGCCGCCGACCATGGTGAGGATCGCGTTGGTGACGATCTCGTCCTCGGTGAGGCTGTCTCCGTCGACCTTCCCGATGACCAGCGCGCGCAGGAGCCCGTCTCCTGGCGTCACCGCCGCGCGGCGAACGGCCTCCCGGAAGTAGCCGGTCATCTCTTCGAGGCTGCTCAGCAGCAGATGCGCGCGCTCGGGATTGTGCTGAAAGTTGCCCAGCATCTCGGCGAAGGTCTCGGACCAGCGTTTCAGCAGCACGTGGTCTTCGGTGGGCAGCCCGAAGAGCTCGGCGGTGACGATGGCGGGCAGCGGAGGCCGAGCATGACCAGCTTGTCGGGCGGCGGCGTGCGCACGGCGGAGAACCTGGTCAGCACGTCGGCAACGTCGCCGTACCGGGTCACGACCCAGGCGTGGAGATAAGGGTCCCAATGGACGGGGGCTTCCCGGCGCAGACGGTGGTAGAGGGGATAGGGATCGGCCAATACCTCGGGGGCGAGGAGCCGGTGCAGGCTCAGCTCGCTGACGTCGTCTGTCATGGTCAGCCCGCTTCCTCCTGGATCTCGGCCGCGAGCCGGGCCGCGTCCTGGTCGCTGAGCGCCTCCAGTTCGTCCAGCAGCAGGCGGTCGATCTCCTGCGCGAGTTCCCGCACCGTGGGGTGGTCGAACAGGAAGCGCAGGGGGATGTTCACGCCGAACCTGTCCCCCACCTGCATCAGGAGTTGTGCGCCGAGCAGGGAGTGGCCGCCCAGGCGGAAGAAGTTCTCGGTGACGCCGACGCGCTCGATGGTGAGGATCGCGGCGACGAGAGGGGCCAGCGCGGTCTCGGTCTCGGTGTGCGGCTCCGGTCCCGCGTGCTCCGGCGGGTCGGGCAACGCGCCGACGTCGACCTTTCCGTTGGCGGTCATGGGCAGCTCCTCCAGCCAGACATAAGCGCTTGGCAACATGGGTTCCGGCAATTGGGCGGCGAGGAAGGGTTCGAGGTCGGCGGGGGCATCGGCGACGGCCACGACGTAGGCGACCAGGGTGGTTCTCGCCACGACCACGCTGGAGCGGACGTGGGGATGGCGCGTGATGGTGGCGGCGATCTCATCGGGTTCTATTCGGATGCCGTTCATGTTCACCTGCATGTCGGCGCGGCCGAGGAACTCCAACTCGCCGTCCGGCCGCCTGTGGGCCAGGTCGCCGGTCCTGAGCAACCGGCCACCGGGCCGGCCGCTCAGGTGGTCGGGCACGAAGCGTTCACGGGTCAGGTCGGGATCGCCCAGGTAGCCCCTGGCCACCAGCGGCCCGCCGATCAGGATCTCGCCTTCCAGGGACGGCCGTAGCCGGTCGTCCACGACGTGGATCTCAGCGACGTCGATCGGGCGCCCGATCGACGGCCGGCCGTCCTGGTCCGGGCGGACGGGTCCGGACGTGGAGACGACCGTCGCCTCAGTGAGGCCGTAGTTGTTCACCAGGGTGAACGGCAGGTCGGCGGGCGGCCGACGGTGCAGCACGTCGCCGCCGGTGAGCACGGTGCGCAGCGCCGTGTCGCGGGGCCATGGCAGGACCATGAGCGCCTCGGCGAGTGCGGTGGGCAGGAAGCCGATCGTGACGCCTCGCTCGACGATCCAGTCGCGCAACGCCACGGGATGGGCGCGGATCTCCCTGGGCGGGATGTGGATCGAGGCGCCCGCTCCCAGGTTCGCCCAGGTCTCCCAGACAGCGGCGTCGAAGCCTGGACCGGCGAGGTGGAGTGCTCTGTCGGCGGCGGTGATCCCGAACGCCCTGTGATGCCAGTCCACCAGGGCACGCAGCCCGCGGTGCTCGACCAGCACCCCCTTGGGACGGCCGCTCGACCCCGACGTGTAGACGATGTAGGCCAGGTCCTCGTCCAACGGGACCGGGGAGTGGTGGGCGTCGTCGCGCGCCGGAACAACGCCGTCGTGCGTGATGAGGGCCCGCGCGCCGGAGTCGGCGAGCATGAACCGCAGCCGTTCCTCCGGATAGTCCGGGTCCATCGCGACGTACACGCCACCCAGTTCGAGCACCGCCAGCGCGCCGACGGCCAGCGCCGCCGACTGCGGCACGCACAGCCCGACCGGGCTGCCGCGGTCCACTCCGAGCCCGCGCAGCCGATCGGCCAGTCCGTGCGCCCTTTCCAGCAACTCGCCGTAGCTCAACTCGGCGTCCGGCGCGACGATGGCCGGCGCGCCGGGACGGGCCCGCGCCCGCGAGGCGACCAGCGAGTTCACCCGATCAAAGGTCTTCCCCTGGGAACCGGACACCGGCGTATCTCCTCCCCTCACTCATGGGAACAGGCTGAAGGCCGAGGCGACCACGTCGGCCACCGACTTCCATCTGCGGGACAGGTAGAAGTGCCCGCCCGCGTAGGTCATGAGACGAAAGGCCACGCTGGTGTGCGCAGCCCAGGCACGCATATCGTCGACGCCTGCCGCAGTGTCTCCTTCGCCCGCGACTGCGACGATCGGACAGCTCAGCGGCCCCGCGCCGGGGTCGTACCTGTAACCGGCCATCGTCTGGTAGTCGGCGCGTAGCGCGGGCAGGACGAAGGGCAGGAGTTCGGCGTCCGCGATGATTTCTCCGTCCTGGCCGGACAGTGCCCGTGCCTCGGCGACCAGTGCCTCGTCATCGTCCAGCGTTCCTTTCGCGGGCCGAATCCGTGATGGCGCGGACACCGCGGAAACGAACAGCGCGCACAGTGCCACGCCCTCACGGGCCAGGCATCGGGCGGTCTCGAAAGCGAAGATTCCGCCCATGCTGTGGCCGAACAGCACCAGCCGGCTGTCCCGCCACGGCAGCAACGCCTCCGTGACGCGTTCGGCGGCCGTCGCCACCTCGGCAGCAGGAGGTTCGGCCAGGCGGTCCTGGCGGCCCGGGTACTGCACGCAGAGCACCCCCACCCGGTCCGACAGTGCCGCCGACATCGGATGGTAGAAGGCCGCGCCGCCCCCGGCGTGCGGAAAGCACACGGCCAGCGGCGCACCGTCCGGGGCCGGATGGTACCGGCGCAGCCACGATTCACCGGAGAAGATGGTCATCCCTTTCCCAGTTGAACGACGTCCGGGCAGCGCATCAGTCACCGAGTTTGCGCAGCACGAAATCCTCCATCGCCGCGACGCTTCTGAAGTTGGCGAAGTCCAGTTCCTCGTCCTCGACGACAATCGCGAACTCGCTTTCCACGAACATGACGAGCTGGAGCGCGAACAGCGAGTTGGCCAGGCCCGTCTCAAACAGATCAGTGTCATGTCCGGTCGGGCCGACATGGCGTGCCAGGAACTCGCTGACCTTGAGCGCGATGTCGGACATTCAGCCTTCTCTCTCCGCCGGCCAGTAGTGCTGCCGGTCGAACGGGTAAGTAGGCAAGGGGACCCGTCGTGGTCTCCTCCCGCTGTGCAGGCGCTCCCCGTCGAGCGGCACCCCGGCCAGCCACAGCGCGCCGAGGGCGTCCAGGAGCCGACCACCGGGAGGAAGCAGCGGCAGGACGCGCGGACCACTCCGGGGGTGCTGCATGGCGAAGGAGCTCAGCCCGGTGCCGTGACCGACCTCCAGCAGGACGTGGTCGCGCGCCCGCAGCAGTTCGCCCACGGCGTTGTGAAAGTGCACCGTGCCGCACAGATGTCTGGCCCAGTGACCCGGCTCCAGGGTGGTGACCCACGTGCCGGTCAGAGGAGACAGGAAGGGGATCGTGGGCGGGTGCGAGGGCAGGTTCCCGGCCAGCCGGGTCAGTTCGGCGGCGACCGGCTCCAGGTGCGTGGAGTGGAAGGCGTGCTCCGCGTCGACCACCTTGGCGGCGACCCCGCGCGCGGCCAGCTCGGCGGCGATCGGCTCGACCCGGTCCGCGGCTCCCGACAGGACGCAGGCCATGGTGCCGTTGACGGTGGCGAGGTCCACGCCGTCACCGGTGAACGCACGGGCGTCGTCCTCTCCCAGCGCGACCGCGAGCATCATGCCCCTGGGCAGCCCGCCGATCAGCCGAGCACGCGCGGCCACCAGCCGCAGACCGTCCTCGGGGGCCAGCATGCCGGAGACGCACGCCGCGACGTACTCCCCCAGGCTGTGTCCGACGACGGCGGCGGGCTTGATCCCCACGTCCATGAGCTGCTGGGCGAGCGCGAACTCGACGACAACAGCGCGGGCTGCACGAGTTCGGTCCGCTGGAAGTCGCCTGTCGTGCCCCGGAGCATGCCGCGCAGGTCGCCGGCTCGCGGGGGCGCCGGCGAGTCGAGCAGCGGCTCGCCGATGTCCATGCCGAACTCGGCTGTCAGCAGCTTGACGCAGCGCTCCATCCAGGAGCGGAAGACGGGCCACCGCGCGTAGAGGTCGCGCGCCATGCCGAGCCGCTGTGCTCCCACACCGGGGAACATGAACATGGCCTTCTTGTCCCCCCGGACGTGGACCGGTGCGCGGCCATCGGCCAGGAGCTCCCCGGCCTCTCGGGTGCTGGACGCGATCACCGCCGTGCGGTGCGCGATCACCGCCGTGCGGTGCGCGAGCACCCGCCTGCCGGTCGCGAGGGTGTAAGCGACGTCGGAGAGGTCCGCCGCGGCGTCGGCGGCCAGATGGTCGGCCAGGTTCCCGGTGGCTCGGGCGAGCGCGGCCGGGCTCGCCGCCGACAGCATGAGAAGCTGAGGATCGTCATCACCACCGCCGCGGTCATGCGACGACGTCAGCCGCTCGGCCACGATATGGGCGCCCGCGCCGCCGACCGTGACCGAGCTGATGACCGCACAGCCGGGCGGACCGTCGCGGACGGCTTGGATGAGCGCGATCACTCCCGCGGCCGGTGAGACGCGAGCGCCGTTCCCGGACGCCCCGCCCGTCTCGCCGAAGACCTCGCGAAGAGCGGCGTCCGTGACAGCCTTGTGACCGGGCGCGTCCGGTGCGAGGCCCACCACCAGCCCGATGTCTCCGGGGCGGGCCCCCGCCCGGTCGAGTGCCGTCCTGACTCCGGCGGCACGGCCCTCCGCACCCGGTGCGGCGAAGCCCGCGCGGGGGCCGTCGCCGACGATGGCCGAGCCGCGGATGACCGCGTGGACGTGGTCGCGGTCCTCGACCGCATCCGCCAGCCGTCGCAGGACGACGACACCGGCTGGCGGGTGAGCACCAGCAGAGCGCGTAGGACCTTCATCGGGGCGCTGTTCCTCACCGTCCAGCTGGCCCTGTCCGGTGCGGTCAGTCCGGGCGCCGCTGCTGGTGTCCACGCTCGGCCGCCAGATCAGGGGCCAGCTCGACCTGCTCACCCACGCGCTCACGACGCGGTGGCCGAGGTCCGCCGTCTCACCTCCCACTCTTCTGAGTGGATCGTGGAGGGCGACATAGCAGAAGTGGGTACGAGTAAACGGGCTCCGTCGCTGGTCTTGTGACGTAGAACGCTTCGGTAGTTGATCAGGCTCGGCGCGCATTGAAGATCTTCTCCCGCATCTGGCCGGGATCGTCGTGGACGTCGTCGGGCGGGTGGCGGAAGCGCTCGCCGGCCCGCCAGGTTTGCCCCACCAGCGCCGGATTCCCCTCGCTCTCCTGAGCGGGAACCTTCGCCGCGGTTCCCGGGACACGGTCCGCATCCGCATCACCGCTGTGTGAGCTCGTTCTCCAGCAGACGGGCGATCGGCCATGCTCCGGGGGAGGAGTTGGAGATCACGGTGTGCGTCAGCTGCGCCTGGGGCCGGTGAACGCTGCGGAACGAGACGCCGGCGTCGTATCCCGAAAGCATCACCGCGTCTTTCGCTCCTGGCGATTCGGGGAGCCAGAAGCCGAGGCCGTAGCGCCTGGACTGCGACGGCACTTGGCTGCGCGGCCGCAGCATTTCCCCCACCCAGCTCGATGACACGATCTTCCCGCCGAACAGGGCACGCCAGAAGGAACCGACGTCCCGCACGGTGGAGTAGATCCCGCCGTCGCCGCTGCCGCGCACTGGCAGGTGGAGCACGTTGGTCCTCGATGTGCCCTCGATGGGCAGGTAGCCGACAGCGGTGCGGCCCGGTAGTTCGTCCGAGCGCAGGAACTCGGTGTCGTGCATGCCGGCGGGCTCGCAGACCCGGTGACGTACCAGGTCGTGGAAGGACCGGCCGTCGACGCGTTCTGCGATCAGCGCGAGTACCACGTAGCCGGAGTTGTTGTACGAGAAGCGCTCGCCGGGGGCGAACTTGCTGGGATGCCCGTCAAGCACCGCCAGGTACTGTTCGGTGGTGGCCAGCGCGTGCACGGGGATCGGCAGCACATGGTCGGTGATCTCGTGCCCGGCGTTCTCGTCGAAGTAGTCGCCGATGCCAGACCGGTGGGCCAGCAGGTGCTCGACGGTGACGCCGTCGTCGATGAGCGGGAGATCCTCGCCGAGTACCGAACGGGCGGTTGTGGACAGCTCGAGCACGCCCTGCTCGATCAGGCTGACGACCGCGAGCGCGGTCAGCCCCTTGGTGCCGCTGGCGATCGCGAACCGGGTGTCGACCGTGTTGGCGATCTTGTGAGCGCGGTGGGCCAGGCCGTACGCCTTGGCGAACTCGTTCTCGCCACCGCGATCCACCGACACCACACCGGCGAACCCGGTCGCGTGGGCTATCGCGTCGACCACGTCTTCCAGAGGGGACATGTGAACCCTTTCAGAGTGGCAGCTTGATCAGATATCGATAACGGCTGTCCGCCGGCTCCTCAACCCGGGCCTGGAGAAGGGGCTTGTCGCCCCAATCCATGCCTGTCCAAGTCCACTGCGTCTACTCGCGATCCATCCGCGTCGCTGACATAACTATGAGTAATTGATCACCGAGAGTGCGCCAGAGCCTCTTTTCCGATCACAGCACTGGATGTCCGTGCGCGCGTGCTATGCAGGCTGCATGACGGACAGGACTTACACCGAGTTGCTCACCTCCATCGATGAGGCAGCGAGGAGGCTGGACCCACGCGAGCAGGCGGCATGCCTCTACGGCCTGATCGCTCCGCTTCTCGAGCAGATTCAGCAGGAAGACGAGCCGCTCAGCGATGAGGCCGTGCTCTCGACCGCGGAGGCGGTACAGGGCATACACCTCGCGGCTGCCGGGGAACCGGTCGATGCCGATGCGGTCTACAACCAGTTGGTCCTGGTGGGCTTCGTCGAAGACCAGGATGTGGACCTCCACCTGATGTCCCAGAGGGCCCTCGCCGCGGCGGCCTGGCTACGCCTACAGACGGGTCGGGACCTGCGTTCGACGATCTTTGACGATACTGAGGAGCTGATCCCTCCGTATGCCCCATCGATGTTCACGCAGATCGTCGACCTGCTGGCATGGACGCGATCGGATCAGCTTTACACATTCTGGGAGACCGCCGTCGCCCACCCCGACGTCGCTGACCTTCCGGCCGCTACACGCGAGCTCGAGGCGATGCACTTGGAGATCACCGCCTGAGAACCTCCTGGCCGCTCACCGCAGCCCTATGGTCGGGCCTGCGCAGAGACGTCAGTCGTCGGTCGAACCTGATCAGAACCATCGTGATCAGCACAGATGACCTACACGCCAACCCGATGATCGTTTCCGGTCACAGCACCAGCCCCTCGAAGACGGATGGCCGCCCGGGCCACCAGCACGGCGAAACAGACCAGTTCGGCGATGCCAAGTACGCCCAGCAGGGCAATTTGGAGGATGCCGCTGACGCTGCCGTCCATGACTAAGGCTTACGCCACGGCCCGCACTACTGCCCGGGGGCGAACCTGGCCAGGATGGAACTGCAGGAGGCGTTCCACGCCTTGGTGACGCGCCTGCCAGGACTGCGCGCGCAGGAGGACCTGTCGGCCGTTGTGTGGAGCGATGGGTTCATCTACCGGCCGCTCCGGCTGCTGGTCAGAGCAGGCTGAGTCCGACGCGTGCGGGCCTGGCGCACACGCGGCCGCATCACCGCTGACCCGAAAATCCGACCTTCACATGGGCAGGCTGCAGCGCCCCCGAGTGGTGATAGAGAACTCGCGGTGGGTTGTGGGTCAGGCCGGCTCGGGCTCGATGAGGATGACCTTGCCGTTGCGGATGACGATCTTCTGGCCGGTCAGGGCATGAAACTGGCTGGCCAGGCTGCGAGCGCGACGGTCTTTGTCGATGCGGGTGTCGTAGTAGTCGGCGCCCAGGTCGTGGAAGTGGGCCTGGGGATCGGAGAGTAGCTGGTAGACGACGGTGAGCACCGAGTTTCTGGCGGCGACGAGGGCTCTGCATTTGCCGCCGCGGCGGGCGATGCGGCGATAACGCTCGCCGAGGAAGGTTGTCGCTCTTGCTGAAGGAGAAGACGGTCCGGCCGAGCGTGCCGGCCAGCCAGCCAGCGGTTGCCCTTGCCCTTCTTGCGGCCTGCCGACTCGTGCGTCTGGGGACAGAACTTGGCGCAGGACACTAGGTGTGCGGCGGTGGGAAAGCGGTTCATCTCGGCGTCCAGCAGGGCGGCCTGCTCGCTGAGCCGGTCGATGTCGGCCAGCATGATGCGCAGCAGCACAGCGTGGTGGTCGGTGAAGAACCCGCGCAGTGCCTCCTCCAACATGGGAATCTCGCCGCGGGCCATGTCGGCGAGCACCTTGGGATCGCGCTGGCCGTCGATCGGGGCCTGCAGCATCTGCCGGCCGGACACCCCGAAGATGTCGCTGATCATCGACGACAGCTTGACCTGGGCGTTCTCCAGCAGCTTCTCGGCCCGCTGCATCTCCCGGGTGCGGTCTTCGATCAGCGAGCGCCGGTAACGGGTCAGATCCCGCCCCGGTCAGTCTTGGCCCGGCCCGGCACGTCCTTCACCTGGCGGGCATTGACCAGCCAGCAGGCGAATCCCTCAGCCTCCAGCAGCCAGAACGCTCCCTTCCAGTAATCGGAGGTGCTCTCCATCACCACCCGGACCACGCTCTGGCAGCGCAGCCAGTCGGCCAGCTCCAGCAGTACCGCCGTGGTGGTGGCGTACGCGCGCACCTCCTGCAACCGCCGACCGGGCCGGTCCTCGTGCGGGACCCGCTCCACGTACAGGTCCTGCTCATCGACCTCTTGTACGGTGCCCCTCCCCTGGCATCCGCGGGTCACCTGCCGGAGCCGGCGGGGGATGAAAGAGGCGGCCCCTCGTGCTCATGGCTACACTGCGCGGCCCCTGAAGCAGCTCCCAGCGATCAAACTAATTAACGGCCTCACCCGCGCCATGGATGAACCGACGTCGGCGGGCAACCCGCCCCTATTTTCCCGCCTGAGCGGCGTCCCGAGCAGGGACGAGGGAACTAATCAGACGGACAACGGTGGCTTCAGGGCCGCTGGCTCGACGAGCCCGCCCTGGTGTGTGCTTCTCGGTCCCCGGCACGCTGTATTCGGCCTGACACGGCGCGGTGGTGGCCGCGCGGGCGACATCCATGGAGCCGATGGGCACGGCGTGGTGCCGACGCTGAACGGCACGGTCTCGAGGACGCGGGTCATCTGGTTCCGGCGGCGCCCGCCGCAACGAGCCCCAGGAGGTTGTCGTGAATCTCGGTGAACCGGGCCCGCACCGCTTCCGCGGCCTTGGCGACATCGCGCGCGGCGGGGTCGCGAGGCCGTTCGAGCAGCAGCTGGACGGTGTCGGCGAGGGCGGTTTCGGGATCGTCGATGCTGAGCGGGCCTGCGACATCGGGGTCGTTCATGACGGTGCTGAACCCGACCAGCACGGCGTGCAGGGCGTACATCTGCCTGGACAGCGGGAGATCGTCGCGCACGATCCCGTGGTCGCGCAGGATCGTCAGGACCGCGTTGCCCATCGCGCTCGTGGTCGCCTCGGCGAAGCGCTCCTGGTCGGCGGGGCGGTGGAGCAGCTGCCGCAGGACGGTGTCGTCGGTCATGAGCCACCGTAGCCACGGGTTGCCCAGTGTCGTGCGGATAAGCAGCGGAGCGAGACGGCGGGGCAGGATCGACTGCGGGTCCTGGGCGATCTGGTTGTTGATGGTCTCGATCCAGGCCAGCACCTCGCGCGCGGCCAGCCCCACCAGCAGGTCTTCCTTGGTCTCCCAGTACAGGTAGACCGTGCCCTTGCCCACGCCCGCGGCCGCGGCGATCTCGGCGATGGTCACCTTGCGGACACCGTGTTCGAGGACCAGCTCGCGCGCGCTGTCGAGGATTCTGGCCGCCTTGACGGAGTCGTGTTCGATCAGCCGGCTCACCGTCGTGGTTCCTCCCGTTCGCTCTTCGGCGGCATGATGTCACGTGGGTTCACGGAGGTGAACCCTACCGTGCGGCGGGCCCCGAACCGGGTCACGTCAGGCCGATGTCGACCGTCTTCATCCGAGAAGCCTTGCTGCGATGCTCGGCCTCCGAGAGGAGCGTTCTGCCGAGCGTCGTCCCCACCACATGGTCGAAGACGAACCGGATCCCGTACTCGGTGCGGTCGGCCGGGACGAAGAGCTTACGCATGGCCATGCCGGAGCCCTGGTGGAACTCGATGAAGGGGCGGAGTTTCTCCTCCCAGGCCCGCAGCGCCCGCGGCACGTCTCCGGGATGCCGCTCCAGCATCGTGCCCAGCATGTCGGCCCCGGCCAGACCGCTGGAGGCCCCCATTCCCGAGTAGAGGGTCAGGCACCACGCCGAGTCGCCGACGAGCACCACCCTGCCCTGGTGCCACGTGTCGAGCCGCACCTGCTCGGCGGTGTCGAACAGGTAATCTGGCGCCTGCTCGAACTGGTCGAGCAGCCAGCCGAGCGTCGCACCCGTGGGCTCCGGTCCGAACACCGCCCGCAGCGAGTCGATGGCGGGCCGGGTGAACTCGCGGTCCACATCGTCGGTCCGGTAGTTGAACAGCACCGTCGGTGGCCGGTCGGCGAAGGCGAACACCCATGCCGACCGGCCCAGCTCGGACATGATGATTCCGTCCGTACCCCGGAAACCGGGGACCGGGCCGGGCAGGGCGCACGCCGCGAGCATGTAGCCGAGACGGTAAATGCGGCCCTCATCGGGCCCGAACGCCAGGCGGCGCACGGTCGAGCGCAGCCCGTCGGCCCCGACCACGAGGTCGAACCGTTCGGTGACCACCGTCCCCGCGGCCCGATCCTCGATGTCAACCTGCACGCTTTCCGCGTCCTGGCGTAGCGCGACCGGAACGGAGGAGTACCGGATCTCCACGTCCTCGGGCAGGGCGTCGAACGCGGCCTGCTCGACGTCGCCGCGCACGACCGGGCGTGACTCGCCGGCCACGGCCTCGGCGAAGCCCATGCCGCGCCGCCGCCGGCCCGCGCGATCGACGTTGTAGTAGGCGATGTCCGTCGAGAAGCGGTTCGGCACCTCGATGCCCAGGCGCTCTGCCGCGGTGATCCCGGTGCCGAAGAGGGTGAGGAAGTACCCGCCGCGGCGGCGTTCGGCTGCTTTCTCCAGGACGACAACGTCCCAGCCCGCCTTGTGCAGCCGCAGCGCGGAGGCGGTTCCGCTGACGCCGAGTCCGACTACAAGAGCCCGCTGTCGCGGGGTGGTGTTCGTCTTCATGGCCGAGACTATACTCGCTGACCAGATTGGTCATCTGGTCAGCCACCAACATGAACGGAGTCCCGCCCATGCCAACCGTTTTCGTCCACGGCTTCCCTGAGACGCCGGAGGTCTGGGAGCCGCTGCTCGTCGAGCTCGAACGTGTCGCTCCCGCTCGCCCCGGCCCGATCCGCCTGTCCCCGCCCGGTTTCGGGGCGCCCTTGCCGACAGGATTCGGTGCGACCATCGGTGATTACCGGGACTGGCTCATCGGCGAATTGGAGCGTTTCGCCGAGCCCGTCGACCTGGTCGGGCACGACTGGGGCGGCGTGCACACCCTCAACGCGGTGATGGCACGCCCGGACCTCGTGCGCAGCTGGGTCAGCGATGTGATCGGCCTGTTCGATCCGGACTACGTGTGGCACGAGTTCGCCCTGAGTCAGCAGGCGCCGGAGAGCACGGGACCAGACCCCGCCGTCCCGCTCGGCCCGGACCTCGCGATGCGGGTCGCGATGCTCGTGAAGTTCGGCATGAGCGAGCCGGCGGCCAAGCGGGTCGCGGTAGGCCAGGATGAGGCGATGGGGCGGGCCGCACACGCGCTCTACCGATCAGCCGCCCAACCGGTGATGGCCGAGCTGGGCCGGAACCTCGAACGCGCGGCGCAGCGGCCGGGCCTCGCCCTGCTCGCCACCGAGGACCTCTTGGTCGGGACCTACGAACAGCGGTGCCGTACGGCGCGGCTGGCCGGCGCCGGGACCGCGACGCTCGACGGGCTCGGCCACTGGTGGATGACCCAGGACCCCGGCCGTGGTGCCCAGGTGCTCACCGATTTCTGGGACTCGCTGGACCGCTGACGGTGACCACCGATCACGGCTCGCCGTACAAGAACCACGCCCCAGTGAACGCGCGACGGTTCTGGGCTGCAACATCCTGCCCGCTCACGGCTGCGCCCAACCGACAAGCAGGTGCGATCGGCTGTCACATTCAGCCCCTCGTACTTGTCTTGTTTACCGATTCGACGAGAAAGGACAGAACACAATGAGGATAGCGGTGGCCGGGGGAACCGGCTGGGTCGGCAAGCTGGTGGTTGAGCGGGCGCGGGAGCAGGGCCACGAGGTCGTGGTGATGTCCCGGTCGAGCGGCGTCGACCTGATAACGGGGGCCGGTCTCGACGAGGCGCTGCACGGTGTGGACGTCGTGATCGACGTGGCGAACGTGACGACGCTCAGCCGCAAGACGTCGGTGGCGTTCTTCGAGACCGAGACACGCAACCTGCTGGCGGCGGAGGAGCGGGCGGGCGTAGGCCACCACGTGCTCCTGTCGATCGTCGGGGTCGACCGGGTCGACTCGGGCTACTACATCGGCAAGCGCTGCCAGGAGGAGCTGGCGCTGGCCGGCCCGATCCCGGTGACGCTCCTGCGGGTGACGCAGTTCCACGAGTTCGCGGCGCAGATGCTCGACAAGGTGCCTGGCCCGGTGAAGGTGGCGCCGTTGATGGTGAGCCGGCCGGTCGCCGCCTCCGAGGTCGCCGCCGAGCTCGTACGCCTGGCCGAAGGCCCCGCCCAGGGCCGGGCGACGGAACTGGCCGGCCCCGAGGTGCTGACGATGGCATCGATGATGCGCCGCCTGGCCAAGGGCAAACTGGTGCTGACGGTGCCCGTCGGCAAGGCGATGGCGAACGGTGGCGTGCTGCCGGCCGGCGACTTCCGCAGCGGGAAGATCACCTTCGAGCAGTGGGCGGCGTCGCGATGACCGTGACGGCCAAGCGCTGGATCGCCGGGGTGCTGGCGGTGGCGGCGGCGTACCAGGGGGTGTGGGCGGCGGCGTTCCCGCGGTCGTTCTACAACGACTTCCCGGCGCCGGGGCTCCACTGGGTGGCGGCGCTCGGCCCGTACAACGAGCATCTGGCCGTCGATGTGGGGGCACTCAACCTGGCGCTGCTGGTGCTGAGCGTGTGGGCGCTGCGCCGCCCGACCCGGGAGTCCCTGGCGGTGGCCGGGGGCGCATGGTCGATCTACAACGCGATCCACTTCCTGTGGCACATGCTGCACCTACACGTCTTCCCGATCATCGACAAGATCAGTGTGGCGGTGATATTGGGTGGCCTCCTGATCCTTTCGATCCTCATGATGCTGCCCCTCAAGGAGACCAGACCCGGTCCTTCCGGACGCCTCGGCGAGGATGCTCGGCAGGGCTGACCTCAGACGTACGCCCGCGGTGTATAGCTGGGAGTCGCATCTTCAACGTGCCGGCGGCTCCGGCTATCACTCACATCCGCCATCTGTCGTTCACGGCCTCAAAACTTGATCCACGGCTCAGGACGTCCGCACGGCCACCAGGCCGCCGACCAGCCGGCCCTCGCGGGCCACCGCGCCCACCCGGGCCAGCGCGTCGTCCAGGCTCGCCGGGGCCTGGTGCAGGTGCAGCGCACCAGCGTGCGTGCGGTCTTGCCGGCGAGCTCCGCGCCCGTACCGCCGAGGGGGCTGACGTCGTCATCCACGGCCGCGACCGCACGCGTGCCGGGGCCATGGCCGAGGCCATCCGGGCGGCCTTGGGCAGCGCCCGCATGGTGACCGCCGCGGGCTGGAGCCAGATCAACGTCGTCTCCGCCGTTCGCATGATCCTGCGCGTGGTCCCCCGCATGCATGAACACGGCTCGGTCCGCGTCATCCAGATCGGCGGCGGGCTCGCCGTCCAGCCGAGCGCCGGCCTGCCTCACTGCACCGGCATCACAGCCAACACCGTCGCCCCCGGCGCCATCCTGGTCGACACCGTCCAGAGGCTCCTCACCGACCTCGCCGGCCCGCGGCTGGGACGAGACGTGGGCGGAGATCGAACGCAACTCGATCGAGAAACGACATGGGCCGGCTGGGACGGCCTGAGGAGATCGCCGCCGCCGTCCTTTACCTCAGCGGCCCGCTCGCCGACTACGTCACGGGCACCACGCTGCCGGTGGATGGCGGCACTGTCCGTGCGGTGTCCACTGATCGCCCCAGTGCCGAGCTGATGGAGGTCTTCACGGTCGGACGCGCCACCGTCCACCGGATGCCGGAGCGGGCCCGGCGTGTCGACGCCGGACTGCCGACGGCCGACAGGTCCTTGAAGTACGTCGCCACGGGTTCGCTCCGGGCCCCACGCTCGTCCAGCAGCCGGTACGGTTCCCAGCCGTTTCCGGTAACTGCCCTACATCGAACACGACAAGGCGCTTCGAATCCCGTTCGGGATGCCGGGAAGGTAGCAGAAGGGCCTCTGACCTGACGACTTCTCGGCACCCCACGTAAGGTTCCCGATGTCGCCGGCGGCTCTCATGACGCCCGTGCAGTCGCGGATGATCAGGTGGCCTTGCCGCGGGCGATGTAGAGGTTCATGTCGGTGAAGTCGAGGGTGACGTTGTAGGGCTTGAAGAAGCAGTGGGCGAAGTGCCCCGTCATGTCGATCCCTGACCCGTAGGGCCAGGGCACGTTGACCGGCATGTTCGGGTCCGTTTCGCAGTAGACCTCCTTGGCGACGGCGTTGCCGAGGCGGATCTCCTTCGGGTAGCAGGGGTAGGAGATGGTGGGGTGGCTGTGGGCGAACGTCTCGATCGGGCGGTCGTAGTCGGTGCGGACCCGCAACCGCTTGGCCGTTGCCCCGGGCATGCCCGCGGCGACCTCGCCGATTCCGCCGATGGTCACGCCCACCACCCGTGGGCCGGAGTCGGCGATGCCGGCGATGCTGCCCAGGCTGTGGATCCCGTGGTCACGGGCCAGCCACATCGGCAGGGGCTCTGCGCCCGCCTGTTTGGCGGCGGCGCGTGCCTTCCTGGCCGTTTCGGGGGTTCGGCGGCGCAGGATCAGCTGCCGGCCCGCGTAGTCGAAGGTGGTCAGCAAGTGGTAGAAGACCCACGTGCCGATCAGGCCGTCGCTGTCGGTGCCGACATCTTCGCCCGACTCCTTCGCCGACCAGCCCACAGGGACGTTGCGCAGTTCGATGCCGCCCAGCTTGAAGGAGTCCAGCACCCCGTAGTGCACCCATATGGGGGTGCCCTCGAAATCGGTCTTCTGACTGACGATGGGGCTCAGCCCGGCCTCCTTGGCTACCGACGCGCGCATGCTCAGATTCGGGGCGCCGGTGTAGAACGTGAAGCGCTTCGGCGGTCCGCCGTTGACCGAGGCCTCCACCAGCGGCTTCGGGTCCAGCTGCTGGAATGGCACCCGAGCGATGTCGCCATGGATCTGGTACGGCTCGCCGCTGACCGCCGCGAACCACTTGGCGTAGGCTTCCTCGCCGGCCGCTTGCCAGCGTGGTGCGGAGAGGGCGAGTTTGTCCTGCCGGATGTAGCAGTCGCCCAGGAACTCGTTGGTTTCCTTGTCGTCGGGCGCCAGGTCGAGGGCCATCTTGAGGTATTTCTCGGCGTCGGGGAACCGGTTGGACAGCAGCCCGACGTAGCCGCGCTGGCGGGCCGCGTGCAGGTTCGTGGGGTCTGTCTTCAGGAGCTTCTCGTACGCCCGGCCGGCCTCCTCGAACTTCCCGGCCCTGAACAGCGCGTCGGCGTCACCACTGCCGGCCAGCGCCGTGGCTGCCCTGCCCAGCAGCGGCGTGGCCGCGGCGGCACCGGCCAGCACAGCGGCGCCCCGAAACAGCGAACGCCGGTCCCATTTCCCGTCATCAGCCACGCCTTCTCCTTTTCGTGATCGCCTTCGTCGTAACGTTCTGTCCCAGCGGCCGGATCGCTTCGCAGCACGCTCCATAACTCGCCCGCCGGTCGACCCCGTCCACTGTCGGCTGGCCGCGTCCCCGCCTCGTTCGCGCCGTGTCATGGTTGTGTCACAGTCGCGCCCGCCCGGTCGCCGGCCCTCACCTACGCGCCGCCATCTTGCGGATCCGAAGCCCCCCAAGATCCGAACCCCAGAACAGGCCCTGGACGCCTCCTCGAGGTGACGAACGTCGCCCGCCGTGCCTCAGGACGCGGGCACGCCGGTGACGCGGCGCATGACCGCGTCGAACGTGCGGTTGGGCAGCACACCGTGCAGGAAGATCATCGGCTTGGCGCCGAAGCCGACCGCGTACCGCGTCTTGGGGCGGCGCGCCTTGACGGCCTTCACGATCGTCTTGGCGATCAGCTCGGGTGCCGAGAGGCGGCGCTCGTTGGCCTCGGAGCTGAGCGCATTGGCCACGGCGTTGCCCAGTGGCGCGTAAGGGCCGGTGCCGGAGACGGCGCGGACCTTCTGCGCGGCGATGCCGCCCCACTCGGACTTGACGCCGCCCGGCTCGATCACCACGACGTCGATCCCGAAGGGCTTGACCTCCAAACGCAGGCAGTCGCTGATCGCCTCGAGCGCGAACTTGGTGGCGTGGTACCACGCGCCGAGGGAGGTGTAGATCTTGCCGCCCATGGAGGTGACGTTCACGATCGTGCCCGAGCGCTGCGCGCGCATGTGCGGCAGCACCAGCTGGGTCAGGCGGGCCGCGCCGAAGACGTTGACCTCGAACTGGTCGCGGGCCTCGTCCATGGGCACGTCCTCGATCGCGCCATAGGAGCCGTAGCCGGCGTTGTTGACCAGCACGTCGATCCGGCCGGTCTCGGCGATGATCTTCTCGACCCCGGCCTGCAGGGAGGAGTCGACGGTCACGTCCATCGCGAGCAGGCGGATGCCCGACTCGGCGAGGTGTTGCATGCGCTGCACCCGCCGCGCTGCGCCGTAGACGGTGTAGCCGGCCTCGTGGAGCTTGAGCGCGGTGGCCTCGCCGATGCCGGAGGAGGCGCCGGTGACCAGTGCGACCTTGGTTGCCATGGTGGTTCCTTCGAACGTGTCGGAGCTTGGTGGTCGTCGGCGCGGGCGCACCCGTCGTACCGCTCCCGCCGGCCTTCCGGGGGATCTCGACCTTCGCCACCCACGCTAGGGACCCATCCGGGCTCATCGACTAGCAGAGCGCGCCGATCCACTTGCAGCCGGCGCCACTGACGCAGACCCGCCGCATTCGGCGGTGAGGTGGCCGTCGCGCCCGGTCCCGCCTGCGGCGTGATCCCGGCACACCGTGACGTGATCAGCCAACAGATTGGCGTCATCCGCAAGTGGCATCGGAGCTCGCAGTCTCTAGGCTGGACTGATGAGCGGCGAGCGATTCACCCTGGACCCGAGCTTCAAGGCACTGCTGAACGATCTCGGCGTGTCGCCGACGCGGGTGCTGCGCCGCGCCCAGTTGCCGGCCGACCTGTTCGGCCGCGGGCCGATCGCTCTGGCACCTGAGGAGTACTTCCGGTTCTGGGAGGCGCTCGACGCCGAGGGCGGTGATCGCGATCTCGCTGTCGGGATCGGCCGGTCGATCTCGGTCGAGATGTTCAACCCTCCCATCTTCGCCGCTCTGTGCAGCGCCGACCTCGCGACCGCCGCACAGCGCATCGCGACGTACAAGCCGTTGATCGGCCCGATGCGGCTTGAGCTCGACCAGGGCGGCGACGGGCTGACGATCACCTGCCACTGGCCCGCCGGCATGACCCCGCCGCAGCTGCTGGCCACGGCCGAGCTGGTGTTCTGGGCCGCCCTGGCCCGGATCGCGACCCGCCACCACGTCCGGCCGGTCAAGGTCAGCCTCCCGCAGCCACCCGCAGACCTCCTCGCGCTCGAGGGCTTCTTCGGGGCACGCGTACGCACCGGGTCCGCCCACGCCATCACCTTCGACCCCCACGACGCGCACCGCCCGTTCCTGACCGAGAACGAGCAGATGTGGCGATTCTTCGCACCCGAACTGCGCAGACGCCTTTCCGACCTGCAGGCCACGGCCAGCGTCGCCGACCGCGTGCGCGCGGCCCTGCACGAGACACTCCCAGCCGGCGGCGCCTCCATGACCGAGGTCACCCGCCACCTCGCCGTCAGCGCGCGCACGCTGCAGCGACAGCTGCAACTCGAGGGCACCACCTTCCAAGAAGTCCTCGCCAGCACTCGCGAGGACCTCGCCCGCCACTATCTGAGCCACAGCGCGATGCGCACCGCCGAAATCGCCTACCTACTGGGCTATGACGACTCCAACTCCTTCTACCGGGCGTTCCGCACCTGGACCGGGACAACCCCGGACACCCTCCGGGCCACCGCCGCCGCCGGAGCCTGACCGGATCCGGTGCCGCTGGTCAGGCAAATGTGTTCGACTTTCGGCGGATGCTACGCCGACCCGAAACTCCGCAGGCACAGCCGAGCGGGCGCTGATCGGGGCGAGGGTGTCAGCCGGGGCTGGAGCGGCCGTGCCGCCAGTAGCCGATGAACGCGATGTCGCCCCTGGGCGTGCCGCGGTCGTTCACCAGGTGCCGGCGCAGCCCTGTGGGCAGGCGGGACTCGCCCGCGACCCAGGTGTAGAAGCGGCCGGCGGGCAGAGCCGCCCGCTTGACGGTTTCGAGGGCCAGCTCGCCGGGAGTGGTGGCGGTGCCGTCGCGGGGAAGCCAGTGGATCCGTACGCCCTGCGGGTGCGCCACGTCCGTACGGATGTCCGCGGTCTCGGGGACCTCCAGGAAGACCTCGGCGACGAGCGAGGCCGGTGCGTGCTCCAGGATCGCCAGGATGGCGGGCAGCGCGCTCTCGTCACCGACGAGGAGGTGCCACGCGGCGTCGGACGGCGGCAGGTAGCTGATGCCCATGTCGAAGATGCCCGCCGGATCGCCGGGCCGGGCGCGTAGCGCCCACGCCGAGGCCGGGCTCGTGCCGCCGTGCAGCGCGAATTCGATGTCCACCTCGTACGCTTCAGGGCGGAACCGCCGGATCGTGTAATTACGTACCCACGGCCGCCGCGACTTCGGCAGGAGCAGCACCTGCGCCATCCAGGCCTCGTTGGAGAGGGTCGGCATCCTGAGGCCGATCTGGCCATCGCGGGGGAAGAACAGCCGTACCGTCTGGTCGAAGCCCATCGGCCGCAACCGCTCCAGTGCGGGGCCGCCGAGGGTGACGGTGGTGAAGTGGGGGCTCAGCCTCGTGTTCCTGACGACCTCCAAGGTGATCATTTGTCGTGTTTCCGGCAGGCGTACCTTCGGCAGCACCTGATGTTCTCCTCACAGGTCGATGACGAGGCGGGCCGACAGCGAGCGGGACACGCAGGCGTACATGCGGCCGGGCGCGGCGCCGATGTCGTCGCGATGCTCGGGCTCGCCCTCCAGAACGGTGAGCTCGCAGCTGCCGCAGACGCCTTCCCGGCAGCCTGAGGGCACGGGATGACCGGCGTGGGTCAGGGCGTCCAGCAGCGACTCGTCCGCGGGCACCGGCACGGTACGTCCTGATCGTGCGCACACGACGTCGAATGCGGTGTTGGGCGCGAACGTCCTGGGCGTCGGGCGGAAGCGCTCGATGTGCAGCCGTTCGGCGGGGAAGACGGCCTCGCAGGCGGTGAGCAGGGAGGCGGGCCCGCAGCAGTACACGACGGTCTCCGGCCCCAGGGAGGCGGCGAGGGTGGCGAGGTCGGGGCGGGCATCGTGCCCGGTGGCGACGAGCGTCACCCGGTCGCCGTACGCGGAGCGCAGTTCGTCGGCGAAGGGCATGGTGGCGTACGTACGTCCCGTGTAGACCATCGAGCCGGACGCGCCCCCGTCGACGGCCGCCCGCAGCATCGGCAGGATGGCGGTGACGCCGATCCCGCCCGCCAGGAAGAGGTAGTCCGGAGCGGGGACGAGCGGGAAGTTGTTGCGTGGCAGGGACACCTCCAGCGTGCGCCCCTGCCGGAGATAGCGGTGGATGTAGTCGGAGCCGCCCCGGCTGAGCCGTTCGTGGCGCACCGCGATGCGGTAGCGCCCGCGGTCGGCCGGGTCGCCGCACAGGGAGTACTGCCTGGTCAGCCAGTTCGGCAGGGCGAGGTCGATGTGCGCGCCCGGCTCCCAGGGCGCCAGCGGGCCGGTCGCGCCGCGCAGGGTGAGGGCGACGACGTCCTCGGCGGGCCGGTCGATGCGGTCGAGGATGGTGAGCTGCATGAGGTGATCACGTCTGGTTTCGGTCAGTACAGTTTCCGGTAGCCCTCTTCGAGGCCTGCTTCGATGAGTCGCGGGTCGATGTCGAGCCCGAACTGCGCCGCCGCCACTTCGCCGAGTGCCGGGAGCTCGTCCGCGAGTGCCTGGCTGGCGGGGTCCCACAGGCGGGAGCGGATGAGCGCGCGGCCGCAGTGGAAGTAGGCCTCCTCGACGTCGACGACGAGAGCCAGTACGGGCTCGCTGGCCTCGGTCTGCATCCGGGCGAGCACGTCGGGCTCGTCGGTGGGGTAGGCCCGGCCGTTGACGCGCAGGCTCTCCCGCGAGCCCGGGATGAGGAACAGCAGCCCGATCCCGTCGTTCTCCGCGAGGTTGCGGAAGGAGTCGGCGATCTTGTTTCCGGGCCGGTCGGGGATCGCGAGCGTGTGTTCGTCGAGGACCTTCACGAAGCCCGGGTAGTCGCCGCGCGGCGAGCAGTCGGCCCGGCCCGACGCGTCCGCGGTGGCCATCGCCAGGAAGGGCGAGTGCGCGATGAAGCGGCGGATGTGCTCGTCGATGTGGTCCCGGATCTTGTTCGCGATCATCGGGTCAGGTTCGCCGAGCCGGGAGCGGACCTCGTCGAGTGACAGCGGCCGGGGCCGCCGAAAGGACGGACGACGCTCCGCGAGTGGCGCATTTTGCCTGCTCATGGCACTATTATGAGCAATCCTTCGGTTCTTGCGCTACTCGCTTTCACCCTCTTCGACAGGAGGTCCGCGGTGTCGGAGAAGCACCGGCTCCACCCGCGCAAACAGCCCCAGCAGGCCCGCGCCGAGCTCACCCGCCAACGCATTCTCAAGGCGGCTGCTCACGTTTTCGCCGAGTACGGCTACGCCGCCGGCACCACCAACCGCATCGCCGAGCGCGCGCGCGTGTCGATCGGATCGCTGTATCAGTACTATCCGAACAAGGACGCCATACTGCTGGAGCTGATGACCGGCCACATCGAGAGCGGCGCGAGCGAGGTCAGCCGCCGCCAGGCCGAGGAACTGCCCGACACCATCGAAGGCGTCATGCGCGTCTTCGTACAGGCCGCCATCGCGAACCACCTGGACGACCCGCAGTTGCTGCGCATCATGTTGGAGCAGGCGCCGCGCTCCCAGGAGCTGGTGAAGAAGGTCCACCAGTACAAGGACGCGTGGACCGCCTACACCCGCGAGCTCCTGCGCCGCCATCCCGAGGTGCGGGTCCCCGACGTCGACACCGCCGCCCGGATCATCAACGCCACGATCGAACTGGTCGTCCACCAGGTCATCGCGGACCACGAGCCTGTCGACCCGAAGCGCCTGGAGGACGAACTCGTCTCGATGTTCACCCGATACCTCCGGGGATGAGACCCCGCTTGCGGGCGTGCAGCGCCTTCTCGACGGCGGGCACGACGTGCACGGAGATCTCGGGGAGAGAGCAGATCTCCGGAGCCGATGAGCATCGTTCCGCCGTCAACGGGCGGGCTATGTGCCGGCGATCAGGCGTCGTTCCAGGTCGATGATCGGCTCGATGCTCTGCAGGTCGTAGTTGCTCAGGATGACGGCCGTCCAGTCCAGGTCGAGGTAGACCGACCAGCTCGTCGATATGCCGCCCGCACCGCCTCCATGGGTGATGATGCGCTGGTTGTTGTAGGTGGCGGCCACAGGCCCGTATGCCTGGAAGCTCTCCCCGCGAAGGGAGCTGCCGGGGGTGCCCTCCTTCAGCGGCTTGGCGGAGATCTTCCCGTTCACGTACAACTCGGTGTAGGGCCGGGCGGTGAGCTTGCCGCTTTGCAGGGCGACCGCGAAGCGCACGAGGTCGGGGGCGGTGGAGAAGCCGTTGCCGCCGCCTGTTCCCATCCATCCCCGGGCGGAGTTGCTGCCTTGGCCGGCGTCGCCGTAGACGGAGCCCTTGTCGAGGTTGCGGACGGCGTCGATCCGTGAGCCGTCCTTCTGATACATGTACGGATGGGCGATGCGCCTGTCGGCCAGCCACTGGCGGCGGTCGTAGTAGGCGGAGTCCTTCATACCGGCCGGGATGAAGATGTTCTGGCGGACGTAGTCCTGGAACGACTGGCCGGAGACCTTCGCCACGAGTTCGCCGAGCAGGGTGTAGCCCATGCTGCTGTAGGCCTTCTTCGTCCCTGGGGCGAACTCCAGCTCGAAGGTCTTCAGATTCGCCCAGAAGTCCTCCATCTGCTCCTCATAGCTGTTGTGGATCTTCTCCGGCGGCGGCTGCTCGCCCGGACGCCGGGCGTCGCCCAGGCCACTGGTGTGGGTGAGGAGGTGATGCACGGTGATGCGTTCGGCCATTGCCGCCGGCAAGCCGTCCAGATGCTTGCTCACCAGGTCGTAGAACCTGAGCTTGCCCCGCTGGGCGAGCTGCACGAGAGCCAGCCCGGTGAACGGCTTGGAGGACGAGGCCAGAGCGTAGACGGTGTCGATCCTGTTCGGGATCTTGCCTTCCTTGTCCGCCCAGCCGTAGGCGCGGGCCAGGACCTGGCGGCCGCGGTGCGCGATCATCACGGTGCCGGAAAACTGATCCTTGTCCGCCAGTTCTTTGATGTGCCGGTCGAAGGCGCCTCCAGGACGCAGGTCCTTGGGAATCCGGCCAGAGCCTGAGGAGAGGTCGGCGGTTTCTTGCGCGGCCGGCAGACCACCGGCCACCAGCGGGACCGCGCCCAGGAACCCGAGGGCGGAGCGGCGCGAAGGGCCGTGGTCAGGCGAGGGATGCGACAATTCCATGGACATCCTTTCACGAGGAACGACGTGCGAGGGGATACAAGCACGCAGGTCGTTTCCTCGGCGTTTCCGTCGACCGGTGAATGCCCTGGAAACCTGTCCACCGGAGCTGGTGACACGCTGTGGCTCGCCCCAACCCTGGACAGCGTGGGCATCTTCGCCACGTCGATGCGCGACGTCATCGCCATGGATGCCGTCCTCGTCGGCGGGACAGTATCCCCTGGGGACTCCCGGCCGATCACCCTCGTGGTTCCTCGCGGGGAACTGCTCGACGACTGCGATCCGGAGGTACGGAGGCCCTTCGAGGCCCGGATGGCGCTGCTGGCGAGCCAGGGCGTGAAGATCCTAAAGCGGAGCCTGCCCGCCCTGGAGGCGGCCAAGCGGGTCCTGGCGGAGAACGCCACGATCGTCGAGGCAGAGGCCCACGCGCGCTACGGGCACCTGCTGCGTTCGAGCGACGGCGTCCAGGTCGATCACGGCATCATGCGCCCGCTCGCCGGCTTCGCGGCGCGGCCGGGCGACGCCGGCCCGGTCTACGAGGCGATGAGGGGACTCCCAGAGAGCGCGGGGTGCCGGGCTTCTCCTGTCACCCGCCGCGGGCCGGGACCGCGCGCCTCTCGACTGCGCGGCCGGTATCGAGGCCGCGGGACCGGCGGCGGAACGCACACTCGGGAGCGTTGTAGGTTCATCCATCGCCTCGGACGAACACAGGGGGAATCTCCATGGCCTGTCCGCGTGCCGGCTGGTTGGCTGTCGGTATGCGACTCATCGTGCCCGCCACCGAAGGGCGGGCGGTAAAGGTCAGGTCCGGTCAGCGCGTGCGGGTCACCGACCTCGAAGGAGGTCAGGTCGGCGACGTGTTCGCGTTCGCCGCGGACGACGTGAACGAGCACCTCAGCGCGTCACACACCCGAGCCGCCACCAGCCGCCTGTTCCCGGCGGTCGGCGAGCAGTTCGTCACCGACCGCCGCAGGCCCATCCTCACCCTGGTGGAGGACACCTCCCCCGGGCGGCATGACCTGCTCATCGCCGCCTGCGACCCGGCCCGCTATCGCGCTCTGGGCGTGCCGGGGTTCCACGCGTCTTGCGCGGACAACCTGGCCAGGAACATGGCCGGACTCGGTCTGGCCATCCCGACCCCGCAGCCCGTCAACGTGTTCATGAGGATCCCCGTGGCGGACGACGGCCGGCTGAGCTGGCTGAACTCGATCAGCCGCCCAAATGACTCGATCACGTTCGAGGCGGCGATGGACTGCGTGTTCGTGGTCTCGGCCTGCCCTCAGGACCTGGTCGGAATCAATGGCCACGAGCCGACGCCGTTGGCGATCGATCTCCTCGACGGCCGGCAAGGAGTGAGCGAACAATGAACGACATCCAGCACCCCGCCCTGCGACCGGACCGGATCGGCGATCTCCACCTCGCCAACCGGCTGGCCGTCTCCCCCATGACCAGGGTGTCCGCCGCCGCCGACGGCACGCCGACGTCCGAGATGGCGGACTACTACACGGCCTTCGCCCGCGGCGGTTTCTCCCTCGTCCTGACCGAGGGAACCTATACCGACACGCGCTACAGCCAGGGGTACGCCAACCAGCCCGGCATCGTCACCGACGGCCACGAGGCCGCCTGGCGGGACATCACCAGCCGCGTGCACGACGCCGGAGCGCCGATGATCCTCCAGCTCATGCACGCGGGCGCGCTCTCGCAGGGCAACCGTTACCGCGACGACACGGCGGCGCCGTCGGCCGTCCAGCCGCGCGGGCAGAAGATGCCGGAATACGGCGGGCACGGCCCTTGGCGGACGCCCCGCGCGATGAGCCAGGACGACCTCGACCAGGTGGTGCACGGCTTCGTGACGTCGGCCGTCCGCGCCCGGCGAGCGGGCTTCGACGGGGTCGAGGTGCACGGCGCCAACGGCTATCTCGTGGACCAGTTCCTGACCGACTACACCAACCAGCGCGGCGACCGCTATGGTGGCACGGTCGCCAATCGGGTACGACTCGCGGCAGAGATCGTCTCCGCCATCCGCGCGGAGGTCGGTCCGCGTTTCTGCGTGGGGATCCGTTTGTCGCAGGGCAAGGTCAACGACTTCACCCACAGATGGGCGGGCGGCTCCAGGGACGCGGAGATCATCTTCGCCGCGCTCGCCGAAGCAGGGGCGAGCTACCTGCACATCGCCAGTGAAGGACGGGACTGGGTGGAGACCGCGACCCTGGACGGGCAGGTGACGATCACGGGCCTGGCCAGGAAGGTGACCGGACTGCCCGTGCTGGCCAACGGCGGCATGCACGATCCCGCCCGGGCGGCCATGGTGCTGCAGGACGGTCACGCTGACGTACTGGCCCTCGGCCGGGGAGCGCTCGCCAACCCGGACTTCCCCCGGCGCCTGGCCCAAGGGCTGCCCCTGGCGGACTTCGATCACCGGATGCTCCAGCCCATGGCGACGCTGAGCAACGCCCGCCTGTGGCGGCCGGCGGCCGGAGTGCCGGCTTGAGCGCGCCCCGGCGGGCCGAGCGGGCGGGCGAGATCCGCGGCGGCTGGCGTGGCGGGTCCGCCGCGGTCGTGGCGCTCACCTTCGATGTGGACGCGGAGACCCCCGTGCTCGCGCAGGGCCGCCGCTTCGCCGGCCACGCGAGCACGATGTCCCACCAGGCGTACGGTCCCGAGGTCGGGCTGCCCCGCATTCTCGACCTTCTGGACGAGCTGGGCGTCCCCGCCACGTTCTTCGTGCCCGGCTGGGTTGCCGAGCACCGCCCCGCACTCGCCCCGTCGATCGTCGAACGGGGCCACGAGGTGGCGCACCACTCCTACAGCCACCGGCCGCCCACGTCCATGACCGCAGAGGAGGAACGCGCGGACTTCGAGCGCGCTCTGGCGGTCTTCGACAGCCAGGGCATCGAGATCCGGGGACACCGGGCGGCGCTGTGGGAAGCGTCCTGGCTGACGGCTGACCTGGTCGCGGAGCACGGCCTGCGCTACGACTCCTCTCTCATGGGGGACGACAAGCCGTACAAAGTGGCCACGCCCGCCGGCGAGATCGTCGAGCTGCCCGTCCACTGGTCGCTCGACGACTGGGAGCAGTACGCGTTCCTGCCCGCGCCTCATGTCGGCTCCGTCATCGAGTCCCCGGCGAAGGTGCTGGAGCTGTGGCGGGCCGAACTCGACGGGATGCGCCATTACGGCGGCCTGTTCAACCTGTGCGTCCATCCGTTCCTGTCCGGCCGGCCGGGCCGCGCTCTGGCGTTGCGGCAGTTCCTGGAATACGCGCAGAGCTGCGCTGACGTGTCCTTCGCCCGCTGCCGTGACGTCGCCGAGTGGGCGGCCGCGGACGCCGGCCTGACCGTGCGCCGGCCCCGGCCTCCGGTGGTGGATCCGGACGTCTACCCGGACTGAGCCCGGTCCATGGCCTCGGCGGTCAGCGCCAGGAACAGATCGACCCGGTCCTCCGTGCGTCCCACGTCTCTGCCGGTGAGCTCGGCGATCTTGGCCAGCCGGTTGCGCAGGGTGTTGACGTGGATGTGCAACGCCCCGGCCGTCGCCGCCCATTGCCCGTCATGATCGAGGAACGTCCGCAGCGTCAGCTCGAGCTCGCCGCCCCGCCGCGCGTCATGGTCCTTCATCGGGCCGAGGATCTTGCGGGAGAACTCGGTCAAGGTCTCGGCGTCGAGCAGTCCGAGGAGCAGCCGGTGCGTGCCCAGCTCGGCAAAGGCCCGCACGGAAGGACCCGTGCGGGTGCGCCGCAGCACGCGGCACGCCTCCCTGGACTGCAGGAGCTGGGGGCGCAGCTCGGCCGCGTGGGCGGCGAGTCCTCCCAGTCCGACGACCGGGCGCAGACCGGGGAAGCGCCGCTCGATGCTCCCCGCCAGGCGCCGGCCGAGCAGCGGCAGCTCGTGCTCGGGATGACGCCACGGCAGGACGGCGACGACGTCCTGCGTGCCACCGGCCACGACCGCAGGTATCCCTTCGGCCGCGAAGAACTCCGCGATCACCTCCGCGAGCCCGTGCATCGTCGCGGCCTCGCCGTCCGCGAACGCCACGGCGCACACGGCCAGCGGACCGCTCGGATCCACGCCGAAGGCGCGCAGCCGGCCAGGAACCTCCGTCGCCCGCCAGCCTCCCGAGAGGATCATCTCCAGGAGCTCGCTGGCGAAGCGCATCTCGATGGCCTGGACCGCCTGCTGTTTCGCCACCTCCAGGCTGAGGAAGCGAGCCGTCTGCTCCAGCGCCTGCCGCTCGGGCGTCGCGAGCTCGCGCAACGGGCGCAGGCAGATGAGAGCCGCGTCGATGTCGCCGACGGCGCCCACCGGGAACAGCGCCGCACGCCCCAAGTCTCCGAGGTCCACCTCCAGGGCCGGGGGCTTCTTGGCCAATGCCGTGGCCACGGCATGCAGCCGGTCGCCGTCCAGGCTCGCGCCGGCCACCGCGAGGGAACGCGCCATCCTGTCGACCACCGCCAGGGGCAGGTCATGCTCACGGCGCAGGACCTCGAGCACGCCGGAGGCGCCGGCGCCCCGGGAGATCGCCGTGGCCAGCGCGTCTCCCCGGCGCACCATGCCGACCAGCGACTGCTTGCGTTCGTCGGTCAGCATGTCGGCCATGGCCTGCGAGACCGCCGTGAACGGCACCGCGACGGAGATCTCCAGCAGCGTCAGCTCCTCTTCGCGACAGGCTTCGACCAGCTCCTCGGGAGTGTCCGGCATCTCCGCGCGCAAGCCGAACACGATGCCGCTGGCCTTGGCCTTCTTGACGTTCGACACGAACTGCGCGGCGGGCACCCGTTCGAGCCACAGGCCGTTGGTCACCACGAGCTCCCCTTCGCGTACGTAGTGCGAAGGGTCGGGCAGCTCGGTGTTGTGCACCCACGCGACGGGCGCCTCCAGTGCGCCCGGCCGGCCCGGCACCAGCACACGGAGCTCCAGCGAGGCGCGATCCAGCAGGGATTGGAGCGTGAACACGCTGTAACCATATACAGGGATCGCTTCAATCCATAGAAGATTATCCATCGAGCCCATTCCCGCGGCTTCCCGGGATTCCACTCCCTGCTGGGCCACAAGGGCGTCAACCAGATGGTGATCGGCCGCGCCGCGTTCGAGCTCAAAGGCGCTCACCATGGGCCGGGTCGAGCCTGGCGCTCTACGGCTTCTACGCGATCCGCACCTTCGAGCGGACGCCTCGACGTGGCGGCGCCGTATCGCGTGGACGCCTCCCCGTACGGACCGGTGAACGGGCGCGCCGGCCTGCCTGGCCGCCGGGCTCTACCACCGGCTCGCCCGGAAGACAGCAAACGTTTACGGTCCGGCCACCCAAGATCATCCAGTTGGTCGCCGATGATCTTTACGTTTGCGGCGTTTGTGCATCTCCCCCACCTACGTGGAAGGACATCCATGCGCATTTCCGCTCGGGCATTCGTCGTCACCTTAGCGACGGCCCTGGCACTCAGCAGCGCGACCGTGGCCGGCACCCCGGCCATCGCGCAGGAAGACCCCGCCCTGGCAGCCCTCACCCAGGTGGTGCCCGAGATCGTCGAAGAGGCGAGGACGACCCCGCCCACCGAGATCCCGGACGGCGACGTCCAGCGGCCCTTCGCCATCGCTACGGACCCCGACCGCACGCTGGTCGCGACCGTCAGCGAGACCGACATCGGCATCGGCATGCCGGAGGCCGACGGCGCCGGCAGCCAGCCGCTGCCCGGCCTGGTCACCTACGCCGCCAAGCAGCCGAGCGTGGCCTACGCCCACCAGCGCACCGGTCAGATCGCCCGCGCGCTGACCATCATCAAGGATGCCTCGGCGCCGACCGAGTACCGCTTCCCGATCAACGCCCCCGAGGGCAGCATGCTGGAGGTCGAGGAGGACGACGGCACCGTCCTGATCTACAACAACGACTTCTACCTCGCCGAGATCGACCTGCCCTGGGCCAAGGACGCCAACGGCAACCCGGTGCCGACTTCGTACCGGGTGGAGGGCATGACGCTCATCCAGACGGTCGACCACGCGGGCGCCGCCTACCCCGTGGTCGCCGACCCCGCACTCAAGCTGCAGTGCGAGTGGTGGAAGGCCATGTGCCGGCTGATCTTCTCGAAGAAGCTCACCAAGAAGATCTACAACGCCTGGTTCGTCGCCGGCGTCGCCGGCGCCATCGAGGCGTTGAAGGGCTCCTGCGACAAGCTCAAGGGTAAGGCCAAGCTGATCTGCAAGGTCGCCTACACGACGGGTGGCGCCTCGGCCATCTACAAGGTCCGGGAAGCCGCCAGAAAGAACCAGTGCTTCGCGATCCGGTTCCAGGCTCCAGGAATCACCTGGTACGAGGTCCGCAAGAAGAGCTGCCAGAGCAAGTAGCCCCCGCACCATCCCGACGCCCCCGCCCGATCCGGCGGGGGCGTCGCCCTACGCGCACCTCCCGGAGCACCCATGCCTGTCTTGACGCCACGGGCCCTCGCCGGTGGCCTCGCTCTCCTGCTTCTCCCCCTGGCCGCGCTTGCGTCACCTGCCGCCGCAGAGCCGCCCGCCGCCGCTTCGGGGGATGACCCGAGCGCCCCCGCCCGGCTCACCGCCGACCCGAGCGCCCCGGACGAGGCCTCCGCCCGGCTGTCCGCCCGCCTGACGGGCCGGCGCGTCGAGGTCGCGGACGTCCGTACGGAGACCACCACCACCTTCGCCAACCCCGACGGCACGCTGACGGTGGACTCGTTCGCCGGCCCCGTCAGGTTCCGCCGCGACGGCGCGTGGGCCCCGGTGGACATCTCGCTCACCAAGGCGCCGTCGGGCGAGATCGTGACCCGGGGCCACGGCCGCGCGCTCAAGCTCGCCGGCGGACGCACCGGGCTGTCGCGGCAGGCCGGCGTGTCGGGTTCGAGCGATCTGATCACGATCGGTGCGGGCGCCGCCAAGGTGACCATGCAGTGGAAGGGCGCGCTGCCCGCGCCGCGCCTGTCCGGCGAGACGGCCACGTACCCGGACGTCATGCCGGGCGCCGACCTGGTCGTCACCGCCACCAGGACGGGCGCCGAGCAGTTCCTGCTGCTCAAGTCCCGTCCGGCCGCCCCGCTGACGTACACGCTGGGACTGAAGGCGCCGGGCCTCGAACCGCGTGCATCGGCCGGCGGCGGCGTGGAACTGGTGGACGCCAAGGGCAAGGTCGCCGTCACCATCCCCGCCCCCGTCATGTGGGACGCCACCGAGCACCCCGTCTCGGGCGAGCACCTGCGCCGCGCCCCCGTGGACATGAAGGTCTCCGGGCGCGACCTCGTCCTCACCCCCGACCCGGCCTTCCTGAACGACCCGGCCACGGCCTACCCCGTCACCGTGGACCCGTCGCTCAACCTGGGCCAGGTCTTCGACACGTTCGTGCAGGAGGGCTACGGCACCGACCAGTCGGGCGCCACCGAGCTCAAGATCGGCAACAACGGCAGCGGCCAGGTCGCCAAGTCGTTCATCACGTGGAAGACCCCCGGCATCGCGGGCAAGAAGATCATCTCGGCCACGCTGAAGCTCTGGAACTACCACTCGTGGTCGTGCGACGCCCGCTCGTGGGAGGTCTGGTCGGCCGATCGCGCCTCGACGTCGTCGCGCTACCCGGGGCCGCACATGGCCGCCAAGTACGCCTCCTCCAGCGAGACGAAGGGCTACGGGAGCGGCTGCGCCGACGGCTGGGTCACCGCCAACGTCACCTCGCTGGTGCAGCACTATGCCAACCAGGGCTGGAAGGAGTCCGGCATGGGCCTGCGGGCCGCCAACGAGTCGGACAAGTACGCCTGGAAGAGGTTCCACTCGGGCAACGCCTCGTCGAAGGTGCCGGTGATCTCGGTGACGTACAACTCCTACCCGAGTACCCCGGTCTCGACCTGGGTCTCGCCGTACACCGAGTACGACGGCACGCTCTGGACCAACACGGTCACCCCGCAGCTGCGCAACCACGTACGCGACCCCGACGGCGGCAACGTACGCGGCCTGTTCGACGTGTACGCGGGCTCGACGCTGCTGATCGACAACCTCTACGGCGCGTACGTGGCCAGCAACGGCTTCTCCGGCGCCAACGTGCCCGCGGGCAAGCTGGCGAACGGCAAGACGTACACGATCAGGTCGTGGGCCAACGACGGCTCCCTGACCTCGAAGGCGTACCAGTCGAGGGCGTTCTCCATCGACACCGCCAAACCGCCCGCGCCCAAGGTGACCTCGGCGGACTACCCCGACGACGGCGGCTGGCACGGCGACGCCGGCAAGGCGGGCACGTTCACCCTCACCCCGGCGAACACCGACACCGGCTGGATCTCCTACAAGCTCGACGGCGGCGCCGCCACGAAGGTGCTCACGACGGGGGCGGCCGTGACCGCCAAGCTGACGCCCGCCACGACCGGCGCGCACACGCTCAGCGTCCACACCGTCGACAAGGCCGGCAACGCCTCACCGGTCACCGCGTACACCTTCAACGTGGGTTCCGGCGCGGCCGTGGCCACGCTGACCGCCCCCGCCGACGGCCTGCGCAGCACCGGCAAGGTGCCGCTCGCGGTGACGGGCACGGCCTTCACCCAGGCCAGGTTCCAGTTCCGGCGGGCCGAGACCGACGCCTGGGCGGACCTGCCGGTGGCGAACGTGACGGGCGCGGACGGCAAGCCGCTGACCGCCTGGCCCGTAGCCGCCCCCGACGGGGTGTCCGGCCTGGTCTGGGACGCGGGGACGCAGCTCGGCGACGCCGCCGTCCAGGTGCGCGCGCTCGTGGCGGGCTCCGGCGGGGCCACCGTGGAGTCCGGCCAGGCCGAGGTCGTCGTGGACCGCCGCGCCACCCGGGCCGCCACCAGCCAGGTCGGCCCCGGCGTGCTGAACCTGCTCACCGGCGACTACCGGCTCCAGACCTCGGCAGGCGGCCCGTTCGGCCTGACGCTCACCCGCACGGCCGCATCGCGCGACCCCGGCGTCACGTGGTCGCCCGCGCTGACCGTGCTCAAGGAGACCTCGCCGACGTCCGTCGAGCTGACCAGGGCCGACGGCACGCCGGTGCAGTTCACCAAGACCAAGGACGGCTGGCGGCCGGAGCCCGGCGCCGAGGACCTGACCCTCACCGGCACGTACACGCTCACCGACTCCCGCGGCGAGGCCACCTCCTTCACCAGGCAAGGGGACGTCTACGTACCCACAGGCCACGCCTACGAGCAGAACCGCCCCAAGTCGATCACCCGCTCCGGGCACACGCTGGAGCTCGGCTACGACGGCGCGGGCCGCCTGTCCACCGTCTCGCTGAAGGGAACGGTGATCACCCAGTACGGCTACGACGGCGCGGGCCGGCTCAGCGAGGTGTGGGACCCGCGGATCAGCCCGCCGCTGAAGACGACCTACGGCTACGACGCCGCCGGCCGGGTCACCACGCTCACCCCGCCCGGCGAGCTGCCGTGGACCTTCGGCTACGAGAGCGACGGCCGGCTGCGGTCCGTCAGCCGCCCCACGCTCAAGCCGGGCACCGCCGACCAGGTCGCCGGTGAGGCGAGGACCACGATCGGCTACGGCGTGCCGCTCACCACGGCGGGCGGCGGCCCGGCGGACCTGACGTCCCGGCAGGTGGCCGCCTGGGGCCAGGCCGTGGCGCCCGTGACGGCCACGGCGGTCCACCCGCCGGGCTCCACGAACCGCCCCACCGTGACGTACCTGGACGAGTCGGGCCGGGCGGTCAACGTGCTGACCCCCGGTGGCCACCTGTCCGCCACCGACTACGACCGGTTCGGCCACGCGGTACGGGTGCTCACCCCCGCGAACAGGGAGCTGTCGCAGCGGCCGGAGACCGACTACCGGCTCGTCGAGCTGGCCATCACCGGCTACGGCCCGGACGAGCGCGCCGAGCTGCTGTCCACCCGATCGATCTACGACGCCTCCGGCCGCCGCAAGCTGGAGGAGCTGAGCCCGGTCCACATCGTGAACCTGGAGTCCGACGTGGACGAGCTGCCCGCCGGATACGCCATCGGCGCCAGGGCGCACACCGTCAGCACCTACGACGAGGGCAGGCCGTCCGGAGCGACAGCCCGCGACCTGCCGACCACCGTCAAGGTCGGCGCCGTGATCGTCGGGCGCGAGTCCAAGCCGGACGTGGACGTGAAGACCACCGCCCTGTCCTACGACTGGGCGACCGGCCGGCAGATCAGGACCGTCCGCGACCCCGGCGGCCGGGCGGTGACCACCGATGCCGCGGGGCCGGTTCTCTACACGGCGACCGGCGGCGGCACCTGTGGCGGGCGGCCCGAGTGGGCCGGCCTGGTGTGCCAGGACGGCGGGCGGACCTACACCTACACCGCCTCCGGCCTGCCCGACACCGTGACCGAGGGGAACACGGTCACCACGATCAAGCGCGACCCGGCCGGCCGCCCCGCCTCGACCCAGGTCGGCGGCGAGGCCGAGATCGGCATCGGCTACAGCCCGGCCACCGGCCGGCCCACCGAGCGGTGGCGCGGCACGGAGAAGATCGTGACGGCCTACGACCGGCTGGGCCGGGTCATCTCCCACACCGACGCGGACGGCGGCCAGACCCGCACCGAGTACGACGACCTCGACCGCCCGGTCAAGATCACGGACTCGGCCCCGTCCACCAGGGTCTACGCCTACGACCACGCGGCCGAGCCGCGCGGCCTGCCCACCTCGGTCACCGACTCGGCGGCGGGCACCTTCACCGCCCGCTACGACGCCGACGGCCGCCAGATCGAGGGCGACCTGCCGGGCGGGCTGCACCTGCAGTCGCCGTACGACGAGCGCGGGCAGAACTACGCGCGGATCTACACCAGGGACGGCATGGAAGGCCCGGTGATGATCGACCAGGTCGGCCGGAACGTCCACGGGCAGGAGGCGCTCAGCATGCGCACCGACACCATGAGCGAGCGGCAGCTCGGCTACGACAAGGCGGGGCAGCTCGCGTCGGCGCTGGACATGGTGTTCCCGGTGTGCACGCTGCGCCGCTACGGCCACGACGGCGCGGGCAACCGGACCCGGCTGGCCGTGCAGGCGTCGGACGAGGACTGTCCGGTGGCCGACGACTCCGCCGCGAGCATCACGACGTACGCCTACACCTCGGACGGCAGGCTGACCGGCGACGGCTACGGCTACGACCCGGCGGGCCGCACCACCTCGCTGCCGGGCGGGCGGACCATCGGCTACTTCGCCGACGGCCTGCCGGCCAAGCAGACCTCCGGCGAGCGGAGCCTGGCGTGGACGCGCGATCCGGCGGGCCGGATCAGATCGGAGACCAGCGAGGCGGGCGCGGTCGCCGTCCACCATTACGGCTCCGACGGCGAGCGGCTCTCCTGGGTTGCCGAGAACGGCGCGGTCGTCCGCAACGTGGCCGGTGTCGGCGGCGAGCTGGCCGCGCTCGCGGGCGCGACCGGGTCGGTCCGCCTCCAGCTGCTCACGGTCGGCGGGCACGTGGGCACCGAGCTGGAGCTCGACAGCGGCCTGGCCACCGTGGTCGGGTACGACGAGTTCGGCCTGGCCACCCAGCCGGGCCGTTACGGCTGGCTGGGCGGCTCGTTCCACCCGACCACCCTGGACGGGACGGTCCTGGTGTCAGGCCGCCTGTACGACCCGTCGCTGGGCCGCTTCCTCCAACGGCCGTACTGAACCGGCTCAAAAGGCGCCACCCCGCCCGGGAGACCCGGACGGGGTGGCGCTGGGTCGGTGCTCAGCGCCGGGGAACGACCTTGAGGGACTTCACCAGCGTGTCGACGTCCGGCCACAGGCGCCGGTGCGTGTCGGGAATCGTGATCCACAGGACCGCGGGCCGCGGGCGTCCCGTGTCGACCGCGATGGCGACCGACAGCTCCTGCCTCGCCTTGCGGCCGTCCGGGCTCGGCGGCATCTGGATCATCCGGGCGAGCAGCCAGCCACGCCGTACCGGCTGCGAGGCGATGTCACGACCCGTCGTCCCGGAGGGGAACGCGCTGCCCTGCTTGTAGTCCAGCATCGCCCGGGCGGCGTCGTAGAGGCTGTCGCCGGCGTCGAGGTCGGACCACAGCTGCTGGGAGTCGATGTCGGCCCACCACTCGCGACCGTCGTCCGTGCCGTAGGTCTCGGTCAGCAGCGTCTGGCGGAGGTTGTAGCGGCCGTCCTTGATGGGGCCGTCGCCGATCGGGCGGCTCGGCCGCCACGGGGAACCCAGTTCGGCGAACGACAGGCCGGTCTTGGGGTCGGTCACCCTGCCGATCACGGGCGAGCCCTGGCCCGGCCGGCGGCGGAGCTTGACGACTCTCCCCTCCTGGATCCTCGTGACCTCGAGCCCGCTCGGGGACGGGGTGGCTGTCGCAAGGGTGGGGGTCGGGGTGGGCGTCGGCGCGGCGGACGCGGGACTCGGTGGAACGGCCGTCACGCTCGGGACCGGCGTCGGCATCGAACGTGGCTCCCGGGCGGATCCGCCGCCGACGGCCACGGGGATGCCGATGACGAGTTCGGCGAGGAGGACCGCGGAGCCGAGGAGCGGGACCCACTTCGGGAACGGTGCCATGAGCCGCTTCATGCGGTCGGAGGTGTGCGGCATGGGTCAGCCCTCCCGGGGGATCAGGGTGAGGCCGGCGAGCCGGGCCTGCTCGACGCTCTCGCGCAGGGACGCCTCGAGGCGCTCGGCGCGTTCGGCCAGCTCGCCGACCTCGCCGGCCGCCAGGTCGTCGCGTACGGTCCTGGAGAGCAGCTCGCGGTAGGCGTCACCGTCGTCCGCCAGGTCCTGCAGGGTCCGCCACTCGGCGTACACCTCCTCGGCCTCCTCGGTACGCCGCGCGTACTCCTCCAGGGAGGAGATGCGCCGGGCCAGCGCGCGGGTCGCCACTTCGAGCGCCTCCCCCTGGGATTCGAGCATGGCGGAGATGCGCTCGGTGACACGTCCCGACCGCGCGCCCGCCTGCTCGCGCCGCAGCCGGGTCAGCTCGGTCAGCGTCTCGGCGATCTCCCACTCCTGGCGGGGCAGGATCACCCGGTTGGCGATGCCGTCGAGCAGGCCGTCCCGATCGAGCCTGGACCGCAGGACCGTCGCGGTGGCGGCCACCGTCCGCTCCAGCAGCGCGGCGTCCAGCGGCTCCAGCATCGAGGCGGTCACGTACCTGCCGCGGTGGCGGCGGCCGTACCCCGCCACGGGCGACTCGCCCGCCAGCGCCAGGAGCATGAGGAAGGCCGCTGCCTGCACGGCCAGTCCGGCAAGGAAGAACGCCGTGAAGCCGTACCGGATCCAGATGCCGAGCATGGCCGCCTGCAGCAGCAGCCCGGTCAGGAGCATGATCCGGCCACGGTGGGCCAGCCCGACGACAAGGGGGAGGAAACCCCACAGCGCCGACTGAGGCAGGGCGGTCAGGACGTCACCGGACGTCCGCCCGCCCCAGGCGGGCCGCTCGGGAGTAGGCGGCAGGAGCTCCGGTCGGGTGGCCATCAGCCGGCGGTGCCCCTCGGGGAGGCTGGGGTCGAGGACGATCACGCTCACGAACAGTGACTATCTCGAGAAGCCGTTTACGCGCGCTTGCGGACCGCTTGCAGTGCTCACCGACGAGGGCGTGCGCCCGCCGGCACGCGTCGAGCCGGTGGGCGGGATCGAGGTCACGAGGGCCGAGGTGGGTGACCCGGCATGGCCTCGTGGACAGGAGACCGCCGCGGCGCG
The DNA here is from genome assembly GCF_044458585.1 of Nonomuraea sp. NPDC050451. Lineage (NCBI taxonomy): Bacteria > Bacillati > Actinomycetota > Actinomycetes > Streptosporangiales > Streptosporangiaceae > Nonomuraea > Nonomuraea sp. NPDC050451. The sequence goes on along the minus strand of NZ_JBITHZ010000055.1, from coordinate 14,294 downwards.
CCGCGGTGGGCGCGGATGAGGGCGATCACAGTTTCGGCGGTGCGGTCGAGGTGAGTTCGGCCGTCGGGCAGCTCCTCCTCCGGGCTGATGTAGCTGCGCCGTCCCATGTGGGTGGCCGGGTCGAGCCGGTGCACGGTGATCTTGCCCGCGCGGGCGGTGCGGTTCCATCCGCTGCGGCGGAAAGACCGCCAGCGCTGGGGGAAGATCCAGATGCCGACCCGCTCGATCCAGTCGCTCTCGCTGGTGAGCTGGTGGAGGTGATGGGCATGGGTGAGGTCGTTGGCGCCGTTGTGGAAGCCACCGATGGTGATCAGCAGGAGCGGGGCACGCAGGCGCGTGTACAGCTCTTCGACCGCTCCGGTGGCGACCTGCGCGCCGCCGCTGTAGCTCAGCAGCACCACGGGTATGCCGCTGTCGGGCTGGTAACCGGCAAGGCGCAGGTGGCCGGCGATCTGGGTGCCCACGGCGTGGTTGTACAGGGGACGGTACCGGCGGTCGGCGGCGACGAAGATCTGCATGACGTTGTGCAGGAACAGCAGGAGCCCGATGCGGTGGCGGAGCCACTCCCACACAGGCCGGTTGACCAGCGGGTGGGCCAGCGGGGAGTAGGGCTGCACCTGGCCGAGGACCCGCAGCTCCGGCGCCCCGGCGAGCAGGGCCTTGACCAGCTGGCCGCCGTCGCGGGTGTCGCGGAATCGGCGCTTCCCGATGCCGTCCAGATAGACCAGGTACGCGGCCGGAGGGCGGTCCGGGTCCGCGCCCCGGGCGTACGGCATGCCCTCGGGAAGCTCGGTGGTGAGAGTCCGCCAGCCGGCGGTGTAGACCAGCACCTCGTAACGGGCGAGCAGAGCCTCCGCGAGCAGGACCGGCCCGAGCGCCAGGACGAGGAGCGGGAGATCGGTCATGCGAGCAGCTCCCGCCGGCTGATGGCGCTGATCTTGACAACCAGGCGCCGGACACCTTCGACGGCGGTGGCGAGCGCGGCTCCGGCGATGGTCACGCAGCTCGCCGCAAGCCACCAGCCCAGCCCCGTCGCCGCGGCGAGCGGCGCGACGAGGCCGGCCCCGACCCCCACGAAAAGCAGCAGATGCAGCAGGGGCCCGAGCAGCGGGAACGCGATGACAGCGGAGAACACCAGCGGCGCAGCCAGACTGGGCGTCCATTCCGGCACGGCGCTCGACGGATGAGCGGACGGCATGAGATCGGCAAGGGTCCATGCGGTCAGGGGCCACAGCGTGAACACCGCGCCCTCGACCACGGCGCCGGTCAGGAGTAGCAGGATCGCATGGGATCGCGACACGTTGGGATGGCGGGCGATCAGGGGCAGGATCCGTCCGGCGGACTCGGACAGACCGGCGAGCAGCAGCAGGGCGACGACGAGGGATGACATCGGTCAGCGCTCCCGCCGCGAATCCGCCAGGGCCGGTCGGCCGACACGGCCGGCCTGGTGCTGGTAGCGCTCGAGCTCGTCGGCGGCCCGCGGGTAACCGCCGGCCTCGTGCTGGGCGGCCTGCAAGGTGGCCGCCGCGGCCCGGAAGCGGGGTTCGTCGAGCAGTCGTCGGGCGAGGGCGTTCACGGGTCCCGCCTCCGCGTCCCGGGCCCGGATCGAGAGCCCGGCGCCGAGCTCGACGACCCGCCTGGCCACCAGCGGCTGATCGGCGCCGTGCGGGACCACCAGCATCGGGACGCCGGCGTGCATGGCCTCGTTGACGCTGTTCATCCCGCCGTGGGTGACGAACAGCGCGGCGCGGTCCAGCACCTGAAGTTGCGGTACGAAGCGGCGGGCGAGCACGTTGGCCGGCAGCGGGCCCAGCGCGGCCGGATCAGTCCGTCCGGTGGAGATGACGACCGTGCCGCCCAGCGGTGCGAGCGCCGTGGCGAAGTTGCGCAACAGCTGCGGGTCGGCGTCGACCACCGTGCCCAGCGAGGCGTACAGCACCGGGCCCTGCAGGCGATCGGCGGGGAAGGACGGGTCGGGCGGCCGGGCGCCGAGGCTCGGGCCGACGAACCGGTAGGACCGGTCGAAGGCGTCGACGCCTAGCTGGAACGCCCGCGAGGTGAAGACCAGGTTGAGCGGCTCATGTACGTTCGCCAGGTCGAGCAGGGGCAAACCGCGGGTGTCGTAGTTGCGGGACAGTTCCCACCGCGACCGCAGGTAACTCCGGGCGTTGCGGGGCCGGGCCGTCGCCGCGGCCAGCAGATCCCACGAGAGGCGGGTGGGACTCGGCGCGTACCGGTTGAACGCGAACGTGGTGAACGTCGCGGCCGCCGGCACCCCGAGCTCCCGGGCGGCCACCGCGCCCCAGGGGCAGGCCGAGCCGTGGACGATCAGGTCAGGCCGGATACGACGCAGATCGGAAAGCACGGCGGGCAGCAGCGCGACGGCGGTGCGGGCGAGTCCGTCCAGCATCGTGAGCGGCACCGGCGGGTCGGGAAGTGGCTGGTCGCCGCCGGGGTAGAGGCACGCGGTCGCACCGGTGGCCTCGACCTCCTCCGAGAACGCGGGCGAGGTGTGATACGTGACCGAGTGGCCGCGGCGGACGAGCTCGGCCACGATCGGCAGCGTCGGGTTGACGTGCCCGTGCATGGCGATGTTGAGGAACGCGACAGTGCTCATCGGCCGGCCTCCCGTACCTTGCCCGGGATGGCCGGTCCCGCGACCCGGTACAAGCCCGGCCCGCTGATGCGCAGCCCGTCGAGAAAGTGACCCGCCGCGAGGGCGGCAGCATTGATCAGCTGCCGCGAATGGCGGAAGTCCCACGGGGCGGGCCAGCTCTCGATGCCGGTCGGCAGCACGACGGTCGGGATCCGTTCGGACACCTCGTCCAGGTCGCGCTCGATCTGATGCTGCAACAGCAGCAGCCCGGCCCTGGCGGCAACCGCGCCGGCCCACCGGGGCGGGCCGGCTGGGCGCGGCGGCGAGCTCGTCTGCCCGGTCGACAGCACCACCACGCTGGCCGCCCCTGCCTGTAGAGCCGCCCGTACGGGGACAAAGGCGATCACTCCGCCGTCGACGAGCGTCCGGCCTTCCCGCTCCACCGGAGGCAGGATCCCCGGAATGGCCGCGCTGGCCAGCAACGCGGACTCGAGGTCTCCGTGGTCGAGCAGCACCTGAGCGCCGGTGGCCAGATCCATGGCCACCGCGGTGAAAGGGATCTCCAGGTGTTCGATCCGCGACGGCAGCCCGGCCCGGGCGATCAGTCTGCGCAGGCCGCGATCGGCGCAGACACTGGCCCGCGAGGACAGGTGGCCGAGCGGGAACACCTCACGGCGACGCGCGTGGGTCCAGGTGAGATCCAGCCATGGTGCGGCCTTGCCGGGGTGGGCGGCCGCGATCGCTCCGTTGAGGGCGCCCACCGATGTTCCGACGATCAGGTCCGGGACGAATCCTCGCTGCTCCAACGCGTACCCGACACCGACCTGCGCGGCCCCGAGCACTCCCCCGCCCCCTACCGCGACCGCCACGGGACGGGGCAGGGCGCGCAGGCCTGCCGCCCTCAGGCCCTCGTCCGGGCGGCGCGCCCGCTCGTCGCCGCCGGCGCCGTCGAGGGCCGTGGAGGCCGGCCTCCGGCGATATGTAACCTTCATGGTCCGTCCTCTCTCACTGCGGCGCTTTCGCGGATTCGTTTCCCTACCAAGATCGGCCGGCCTGGGCCGGGATGATCAGGCGAGGTCGGCGAGGTCCTCCTCGGTGAGGGCGATCGGCCGGGCGGCCAGGTTCTCCTCCAGGTGGGCCGCGGAGCCGGTGCCCGGGATGGCCAGGGCGACCGGGGACAGGGCCAGCAGCCAGGCCAGGGCGATCTGGTGGGCGGTGGCGCCGTGCCGTTCGGCGACCTTGACCAGGGCGGGGTTGTCGATGTCGGCCCTGCCGCCGCCGAGGGGGAAGAAGGGGACGAAGGCGATGCCGGCCTGCGCGCAGGCGTCCAGGACGGCCGTCTCGTCACGGTTGGCGATGTGGAAGTCGTTCTGGACGGCCGCGACAGGGGCGATCGCGCGGGCCTCGGCGAGATGGCCGGCGTCGACGTTGCTGAGGCCCAGGTGGCGGATCAGGCCCTCCTCGCGCAGCGCGGCGAGCGCCTCGAAGCGTTCGGCGAGCGACTCGCCGTGCGGGGGCTCCATCGTGCCGATGCGCAGGTAGACCAGGTCGAGGCGGTCCAGGCCCAGGCTCTCGAGGTTGGCTTCGACCTGCGGCCGGAGATCGGCGGCGCCGCCCTGGCGGGGACCGCCGGGACCGAAGATCGGGCCGACCTTGGTGGCGATGACCAGGTTGTCCGGGTACGGGGACAGGGCTTCGCGGATCAGCGTGTTGGCGCGTACGGAGCCGTCCTGGCTTCGGTAGAAGTCGGCGGTGTCGATGTGGTCGACACCGAGCTCGACGGCACGGCGCAGGACGGCGCGGCCGGTCTCCGGGTCGCGGGCGGGCCCGCCCGGGCCGGCCTGGGGCAGGCGCATGGCGCCGAAGCCGAGCCGGTCGATCGTCAGGTCGCCGCCGAGGCGGAACTGGCTGGTCATGTCTCTCCACGTGATCTGATGTGGCTCCTGCGAGGAGGCCGGAGCCGGAAGAAGTCAGCTGAGCGTCGTCAGCTGCACGAAGGCGGCGACGTCCGCCGCAAGGGTCAAGTGCGGCCCGCCGGAGCGGGTGTGCTCGTACGCGTGGATCGCCTGCGGCGGCGTGCGGGAGCAGCTTGTGCGCAGTGCTCGGTGGATCGAGAGCGGGACCCGGTCACACCGCATGCGATCGCAGGACCGGAACCCTCGACGAACGTGACCGTCTCATCGAGCGGCGCGCGGCCCGTGCGGACGTGGTCCACCGTGACGTCCTCGAACCCGATGGACATGCCGCAGAAGAGGACGAGCTCGTCCGGAGGGTGCAGGACCTCCGCGACGGTCTTGCGGTACACCGACCACGCCATCTGCGGGCAGCTGTGCAGCCCTTCGGCGCGCAGCAACAGCATGACGGTCTGCAGATACATGCCGACGTCGGCCCATTGGGGCGGCCCCAAGTCGCGGTCGATGTAGCAGAACAGGGCGGCGGGCGCGCCGAAGCAGTCCCAGTTCTCGGCCGCGGCCCTCTGCCGCGCCTCCCAGTCCTCACGCGCGATTCCGAGCGCGCCGTAGCGCTCCCGGCCGAAGTCGGATCGACGCTCGTGGTACGGGGACTTCAGCGCGGGCGGGTACATCTCGTACTCCCGCTCGTCCCAGGGGTCACCCGCGGCCAGGCGCTCGGCGGCACACTTCTTGATCTCGGCCAGCGGCTCGCCCGTCACCACGTAGACGTGCCACGGCTGGAGGTTCGACCCGGACGGCGCCCAGGCCGCTGCCGACAGCACACGCTCCAGCACCTCGATCGGGACAGGCTGATCGGTGAATCCGCGCACCGCCCGTCGGCTCGTGACTGCCTCATAGACATCCATGATCGTTACCTCCCCGTTTACTCAGTGCGTCTATATTCATTACGGTATCAAGTGAGACAGTATCGTTCAATACGATTTGTCGGCCGCACGCTGTGATAAAGGCAACACACGCAGCGACCTCGTCCGCCTGGAAGGAGCTGGAGACGGCGCGCCCCATGTTGGCGGCGGTGGCCGACCCGAGCGTGCCCGGCCGGGCCGGGCTCGCGCCCGTACCTTTTGGCAAGATGTCTGCCCATGACAGTCGAGGAGGACCTGTTCGCCGGCCTGGACGAGATTCGCTGGGGGCGCATGCGCCACGCCTATGGGTCCGCCGCCGAGGTCCCGGGCCTGCTGCGTGACCTGATCGACTCCGATCCCGCCGTCCGCGAGAGCGCGCTCGACGGCATGTACGGCGCGGTGCACCACCAGGGCGACGTCTATCCGTGCACGATCGCGGCGATCCCGTTCCTGTTGCGCATCGCCGAACGCCCGGAGCTCCCCGGCCGTCCCGGCGTCGTGGAGCTGCTGGCCAGTATGGGTTCGGCCGAGGATCCCACCGAGCTGTCCGGGCCGTACCGGAAGGCGAACGAGGCGGTCGCGGCGGCGTACCCGCTGTGGGAGCGGCTGCTGGCGGACGCGGACCCGCGGGTGCGCGAGGGGGCGCTCGAGGTGCTGCCCGCCTGCACGCGCCGGCGGCCGGAGGCGCTGGCGCGCCTGGCCGGACGCCTGGCGGACGAGACCGACGAGCATGTGCGGCGCGCGATCGTGCGTACGGCCGGCACACTGGCGCGGTGCGAGGAAGGCGTCGACCCCGCGCTGCGCGATTGGCTGGCGGGGATCGTCGCGGCGGAGCCTGACCTGCAGCTCCGGCTGGTGGCCCTGGCCGAGCTCGCCTCGCTGCCCGGCGCGCCGGACGAGCCGCCGGTGGCCGAGGTCGACGACGCGCTGGAGATGCTCGCGGCCGTCTACGGATCGGGTACGGCGGTCACCGCGCCCGCCGGGTTCGAGACCGGTACCCTCATCGGTGCCGTACGCCGGTTACGCGAACAGGACGACGAAGGCCGGCGGGCCCCCGGAGCAGCCGCACTCGTGCGTGACCTGAGCGCGTCCTTCGGCGACCGCGTGGACGACCGGGTGCGCCTGCTGGCGGGCCTGCTGCGATCCCGGGACTGGGAGCGTCACCTGGACGCCCTGACAGCTGCGGGCAATCTCGTCGACGACTGGCGCGGCGACTACCGTGAGCTGATCGGTCTGGTCGGCGAGCGGATCGGCGATGGGCACCCGCGCACGCGGCCTCGGGCGGTCGGCGTACTGGAGCATCTGGGCGAGCTGACCGCGCCCGCCGCGGACGCCTTGGCGGCGGCGCTGGAGTCCACGACCCGGCGGGCCTCGCACACCGAGGCGGACGCGCACCTGCCGTGGGTGATCGAGTGGTCGCACGGGCTGCCGACCGTCTCGCCGGCGCTGCGGGCTCTCAGCGGGACGGGTGACCCGCGTGCGTTGCCGATGCTGGCCTGGGCGCTCGATCGCGAGCCGATGCCGAACGACCCCGGCTCGTGTGTGATCAGGTTCGGGCCACGCGCGGTGCCCCTGATGCCGCTGCTGCTGCGCCGCCTGCGCGACCTGCCCGCCGACGACCCGCACGACCACCGTCGCGACAGCGTCGCCCGCGCGCTCGCCGCGATCGGCCCGGCCGCCACCGAAGCCCTGCCCGACCTGCTCGGCGGCCCCGTCACCCCGGCCGTGCTCGTGGCACTCGCGGCGATCGATCCCGATGCCGGGGAATGCCTGCCGGTCCTCCGCCAGGCCGCCGCCGCGGCGGACCACCGGCTCGCGGTGCCGGCGGCCCGGGCCTTGTGGCAGGTCACCGGCTCCGCCGACGCGGCCCTTGCGGTCGCAGACCGGTGTCTCGACGACGACAGCACGTACGCCTGGCGCGAGGCGGCCGACCTCCTGGCCGAGCTGGGTCAGGCCACGAAGTCCCAGAGCGCGCGGCTGCGGCGATTGGCCCGCCGCAAGGACCCGCACGGCTGGCTCGTCCTCTCGGCCGCCCACGCGCTGTGGCGGATCACTGGCGACCCGGCCCCCGCGCTGCCGGTACTGGAACGGGTGTGGACGGCGAACGTCCACACCCGGCCCAGGGTCGCCGCGCTCTGGGCCGAGTTGGGCCCGGTCGCAGCGGACTCCGTCCCGCTGCTGACCGCCGAACTGGGCCGCGCACGCCGGCACAACGCGCGCGAGGACGGCTACAGCACCGCTCAGGTCACCGAGGACGAGACGTTGCTCGGCCACTGCCGCGCGGCTCTGACCGCCGTCGGCGGGTACGTGCGATGAGCGATCAGGGCCTTGGCCATCTCGGGGCGGTTCCCCTCCCGATCAGCCACAGGCCGTCAATGTCAGTCCCAGGTCATGTTGATCGTGCGTTCGAAGTTGGCGTATCCGGCGCGTCGGAAGGCGTTCGCCATGGGAGTGTTGCCGAGATCCGTGGCCGCCCGGACGCGCGGGACGTCCTGCGCGCTGAGGATACGGGTGCCTTCGGCAAGGATGTCGTCGATGTAGCCGTTGCCCCGATGTGCGGGCAGTACGGCGAGGTAGCCGATGACGGGGTTGTAGTCGTTGCGGGCCGGCGTGACGAACCCCACCGGCTCGCCGTCCGGCAGCGTCGCGACCCTCCACCAGTCCCGCGGGCTCCGGTAGTGCGCAAGCTCGTCCTCATAGTGTCTGACCGCCGCTTCGCGGGGGGACATCCGGGTCAGGTCGTCGTTGCTGTGCGCGTCCAGCGTGCCGTCCAGGACCAGGGTCATCAGGTCGAGGATCTCCTCGGTGTCGCGGACCGGCCGGAACGCCAGGCGCCCGCTGGGCTCTGAGATCGGCGTCCCGGGACGCCACTCCATACGCAGCCGTTCGACGAGCACGCGGGCGCCGGTCCGTTCCAGGGCGAGCATGCGGTCCTCGACGGCGCGCCTGGTCGTTCCGGCCTCGCGCCAATCGGGTGGGACCATGCGGATGCACCCGGGCGGACGGGCGCCTGCTGGGACAACTTCCGCCATGGCGGTCTGCAGCAGCCGTACGCCGATGTCCACCCCGTTGTCGTCGATGTCGAAAATGTCCAGGAGGAATGGTGTGTCCTCTCCCGCCCGGCCCCACCAGGCGGCCCTGGCCAGCAGGTGGTCGCCGCGGAGGGCCACCCACATCCATTCCGGTCAGCGGCGGCCGGCCGCGAGGTCGTCCGCCAGTTCCTCGTTGAGGACGTAGGGCAGGCGGGAGAAGACGTTGAGTTCTTCGCGCCCGGTGATCGGGCGGATGGTGGTCCCCTGCGCAAGCACACCGGAGGTGCTGGGCCGTCAGCGTCGATCTGCTACGGCTGATCGCCCTCGGCCTGCATGGAGACGGTCTGTCGCTCGCCGATGACAAGGGTGACCGCGGCCAGCAGGTAGAACGGGGACAGAAGCAGCAGGTATCCCATCGACAGGTTGTCGCTGCTCTCCAGTGCTGACATCCCGGCATATCCGAGGATCAGCCCGAAAAGTGCGAGAGCTCCCGCTGTCCAGGGTGTGATGCGCCGGCGGTGGCCTCGGGGCAGCACGAACACGATGGCGGCCAGCAGAAGGACCAGGCCAGAGTTCAGGGCGTATTCGAGCAACCGCGGGGCAAGCGGAAGGTGGGTGGTGGCAACCACTGTTATCGCTTCGGCGTCTGCATACATACGGTCGCCCTCCTCGCCGACGAAGGGATATTCCGTGCTGAGCAACTGCGGGATCCCTGCCAGGATGAGAGTCAGCACGCGCCAGAACGCAGGGGACTCCCGCCACCGTCTCAACCGTGTCATCGTGGTCGCTCTCCCAGCCCCCAGGTACGTCTGTCCGAAGATCACCCACACCTTAGCGGTCATGGCCCGGAGCGGTGACGGGTTCGGGAGGCGCCGGGGCCCTCTCCCCCACAGGACTCCGCCGCCGTTACCGCCAACGCCGGGAACACCACACCGCAGTGCTCCTCCTCGTCCGCCTGCAGCAACTCCCGCACCCGCGCGAGCGGAACCCCCGGCCCCGGCGAACGTCCGGGCCTTTGATCAGCTCGACGTCGGCGTCGCATCGCCGCTACCGGAGTGGTCCCGCTCCGGCTGGTGCCGCACCGCGCGCACGATCACCCCGGCGTACGGCGCCAGTCTCCCCGGAGCCGTTCAGAAGTCGCCGGGCCGTGCGCACTCCGGATGATCTGGGCGATCTGCGGGGCATGGGTGAAGACGAGCCGGTGATCGGCGTCGAGCCAGGATGTGGCGACGTGCGGCCGCTCTCGGACGAGCCGCTCGATACCGGCCCGCCAGAGCCGGTTGTGCCGCGGTGCGCGCCCTTCGCCGCTGTCTCCGGCGATCGAGCTCGACATGATCATGCTGATGGGCCGGTCGATCTTCCGGTACCGGTCGAGGATTCCGGACCGGACCACGTCGATCTCGAGGTTCAGCTCGTGGATCTCCCGTGCGGTGAGCAACACCTGACGCTCGGTCCCCCGCACGGCCTCCTGCCGTGTCGCCAGATCGTCTGCCATCGCGCGGAAATCCGCCAGGTCAGCATCGGTGATGAAAGGTTCGGGCAAGGGGTTCGCCCCGTCGATGAGCACCAGCCCGGCGACGTCGTCAGGACGCTCGGAGGCATAGTGCACGGCCAGGTCCGCGCCCAGCGAGTAGCCCACGAGCACGGGCGGCGAGGGCAGGCCGAGGCGTCCCAGCTCCGTCAGTACGGCGACGAGATCGCTGAGGAACGCCTCGAAGGAGTACCGGTCGGCGGCCGAGGCGAGACCGTGGCCTCTGAGGTCGAAGGTCACCACGTCGTGGTCGCGCCGCAGCAGCCCGGTCAGCTCGTACAGGTCGGCCTGCGTCGAGTTCAGCCCAGGGCACAGGACCAGCGGTCGCCCGCGGCCGCCGCGAGACACCGGGATCGTGACGCCGTCGTGGTGGACCGTGAAGCCCCGCACAGTCGTTTCACCTCGCGCCTCATCGTGGTCGGTCGGTATGTCGGTGGTCGTCCGTTGGCGAGATGTCTGGTCTGCCGCGTTGTCGCCGTACGGCTTGCCCGGTCCGGCGACGACCTCGGCCGCGTTGGTTCTCGTAGTCATGCCGACCATGCTGAGAGGTTGACCCAGGGTCAGGGTCAATGCCTTTGCGACAGGGTGACCTCCTTCAGCGTAGGAGATCTGCCATGTCTCTGCGTCCGCAACTTGCGCGTCAGGTTCCTGAGCAGACTGCCCGGATCGCGCGGGCGGCGTTCCCCAAGGGCTGCCTGGCCATGCGGGTCCGCGATGAGCTGGTCCGCTATTTCGTGATGAGCAGTTCGCCGCCGCGTTCCCGCGCCGTGGTGGGCCGGCGCTGCGCAGGATGTGGATCAAGCAATGCCACCGCGATGACAAGGGGGTGCGCTGGCGGGAGGGCAAGGACCTTTCGCCAGGCGCCATACGCCTGGTGACGCCGTATGACGTGCAGGCCCGCCACAGCATCAAACGCGGCACGGGCTGGACCGGCTACAAGGTCCACTTCTCGGAAACAGGCGAACCCGACGCACCGCACATGATCACCAATGTCGCCACCACCGCGGCGACGGTGACCGACACCGAGATGACGGCGCCCATTCACCAGGCTCTGCAACAGCGCCGCCTGCTGCCCGACGAGCACCTGGTGGACCATGGCTACACCTCGGCGACCCTTCTGGCTCAGGGTCGGACCGAGTACGGGTTGAACCTGGTAAGGGCGGTCCGCATCGATGTCTCCCGGCAGCGTCGGCAGACGCCCGAAGTCGCGCAGGATGCCTTCACCATCGACTGGGACGCCCGCCGCGTCACCTGTCCGCAAGGACACACCAGCGCCGTGTGGTCCGCCCAGCGGCATAACGTCCGGGGCGTGCCCATCGTCCAGGTCTTCTTCCGTCGCACCGGTTGTGAGCCATGTCCCCTGCGCCAGGCGTGCACCCGTACACCGGTCCCCGCTGGGGTCGTGGCCTCCAGCTTCTGGCTCGTCTCCTCCAAGAAGCACAGGACGCACGGCGACGAGAACAGGACACCGAGGAGTTCAAGGCTGGCTACGGGGTCAGGGCGGGCGTGGAAGGAACCATCTCCCAGGCAGTGCAGATCAGGAATCCGCACCAGCCGCTACATCGGCCTGCCCGAGACCCATCTCGGCCAGCAGCTCCCGCGTCACAGCGAACCCGATCCCCGCCGCCAACTCATATCGGTCAGCGGCGGAACACGGCCGGCCAGAGGACCTCGCTCCCCCCTTGCGCTCTCCTCGACGGTCATCCAAGAGGACAATCGCAGACGCCGCATGAGCGTGGCCTCGGCGCCCGTCGAACGCGTCTTGTGTGACTGAGCCCTTCAGTTGGCGGGGATCGCCAACTCTGTCCGACGGCTGCGAGTCCTCCTGCAAGGGAGGATGAGCCTGATCGTGTTCCGCCCAGCGCGCCCCGGCACATCGCTGCCGCGGTGAAGGCGCAATGCCGGGCCAGGCGCCGCCGTACTCCTGCTGGTCACGTGACCATGGCAAGCTCGTAAGCCGAGATGGGACGGAAAGTGGACAGCGCTGCCACCAGGTCAGCCTCAGCGATACCCGAACCGTTGAGCATGACCAGCGCATCGCCCGACCTGGCGAAGACAGTGACCCAGGAGGACCCGGCACCGGTCCGGACCCATCGGTCTCCCGGGAGCGATTTGCACCGCAGCGGAACGTCAAAGTTCTCGGTGACCGCCAAGCAGGAATCCCGCGGGTTTCCAGCCGCGGCGGGCCAGACCGTGACCTGGATCTCGGAGAATCCCCGATCCGGCGTGGCGTCCCGCCAGTACTCCAGCCAGGTGGACGGTTCCGGCTCCCGCTGCCCGGCGGCATTGAGATCCACGTGGACCAGCCGGTAACCCTGGATCGCTGGAGCGATCAACGGCACGCCGGACCTCTCAAAGCTGCGGACTGCCAACCAGGCCAGGATCTGCGGCTTGTACTGCGCCGCGCCCCAAGATCCGAGGGGCACGACTACAGCCAGGGCTACCGCCCACCAGCGCACGGGCAACATGAACGACCACGCCGACAGAGCGAAGCCGACCACACCACCGACCACGTAGACAGGGGCGACAAGGGCCGGTAGAGGGCCGAGCAGCTCCGACTCCGGCACCGGCACCAGCACCGCGAGGGCACCAATGAGCAACCAAGTCGCAGAGCCCCCGACAAGACCGACCATGCCCCAGAGCGGCAGCCCGGCCAGCCGCGCGCCCACTGTGCCCAGGATTATCGCCAGGAGGAACATGGCCGGCGGGAGAACAGTCCCGTCGAGCTCTTCCCCCTGCATGTCCATCCAGATGATGGCCGCGGTGGGGATGATGCCCGTCATCAACCCGATGAGGGTTGCACGCCCCAGGACAGCTCTGGTCGATAAACCCTCCATGTTCCTATTGTTGCCGCTGGCCATGCCAGAACGAGTTCAGAACAACTCGATCAAGGGCGAAGGTGTGGAGTTGCCCCAGTTCAGTAGACACATCAGGGCTTGCGACTTAGCGGCAGCGTAGTCGAGATCTTGGATGTTCTTGAGGGTGTGTCGGCGCTCGTATTCGGCAGGGCTGAGCCGGCCATGGGCGGAATGCCGGCGACGTGGGTTGTAGAACCCCTCGATGTAGCTGAACAGGGCACGTTCGGCTTCCGGCCTGGTGCGGAAGGTTCGCCGGTCGATCAGTTCACGCTCCAGCGAAGCGAAGAAGCTCTCGGTGATGGCGTTGTCAGCATGTCCCAGCGCGGCCCGCCGACCGGCTTCCTCGCCGGAGACTTCGCAGGCCACCGGCCAGACCGGCAACGTGGTGACCAAACGACGCCCGCCCCGAACACGTCCCGGTGACCAACGCCGGACTGAACCGCCCGGTCACCGCGGCCGCCACCGCGACCAGTGCCGCCAACGCATCCGCCAGCGGCGACCCGGCCGGCGCAGGCAGCCCGTCCGGGTCGTCGGCCAGCGCCACCAGCAGCGTGGTGAAGGCCGCGCGCACGCGCTCGGCCCGCGCGCCGAACCGGCGCAACCAGCCCCGCACCGTCTCCGGTGGTCGCCCCAGCTCCCGGGCGATCCGGCGATGTCCCTGCCCGCCCGCGGCCGCCTCTACCGCCGCGCCGATCTCCTCGGCGGTGTCGGCCCGCCGCGCCAGGACGCCGACCGGCAGCAGCATGTGGGTGCGCTCGCAGCGTGAACACCGTGACCGCAGCGGCAGGATCTCCACCTCGCCATCGGGCCCGCGCAACCGGCGCGATCGCCCGTATCCCCATCGGGCCAGATCACCGCCGCATCGGGGGCAATTCAGCCTGCGCTCGACGCAGGCCGCATCGACCTCTACCGTGACCACGTAGTGCCTCCGGCACTGCCACCCACGGCCCTCCCGGTCTCGGCGCCAATCGAAAGCGGGAGGGTCGTGGCCTTTCACGAACATGGTCACGCTGACTCGCGCCCAGCCGGACGATCAGCACAAACGACACGATCGATTCCGCATCGTCACATCGCGGGGGCGAAACCCCAGCACACCGACCACTCATCCCCACCACGCCGACATCTCTGTGGTCCGTCCCCATCTTGAATGACTCAGAGGCTTCCTAGATCACCATCTAGAGTGACGGGGAACACCACCAGGCCGCCGGGGCCGACGATCTCGGCGATGAGGCGTTGTATCCGCCGGAACTTCTGACGGCATCGGCTTTGAACTCGGCCGAATAGGCCTTCATGGCCACGAGGAACTCCTTTGTCCCCAGATCTCCATGATCTGGCACTTCAAGGTGTCCACACATCGGGGGGAGGCCCCAAGGCCAGGTAGTTAAGGCTTTTGGGCCGCTGGCAAGGGCACTGAGGGATTTGGCTGGGCGGTGTAGATGCCTGGCCCGATCTTGCGGATGAG
>NZ_JBITHZ010000054.1:0-64158 GCF_044458585.1 Nonomuraea sp. NPDC050451 | reverse complement strand
CGACACCTATGTCTCGGTGCTGCCTGAGGTGGCCCACGAAGCCGCCCGGGAAACGGCCCGGCTGGTGCTGAACGCCGCGTCCGCGCTGGGGCGGCAGCTCAGCGGCTGACTCAGCTTTACCTCATATTCGCCCCATGCCGCCGCAGCGCGCGGCCCCCCGCTTCTTGGAGTTTCCGCAGGTAGAGAAGCGCGCCCTGCAGGATTCGAACCTGCGGCCGTCGGATTAGAAGCAAGATCTTTTAGTGTCGCGCGATGCCGTCTGGTGGCGATTCGTACCGCATCTGCGCGCTTTGCGTGTCCGGCAGTGCCGGGTTCTTTCGACGCATGCCGGGGCGTACGAGCACGCGCCGAGCACGGCAGGGACCGCACGCGATCATCCTGTCGGCCACAACAACCCATCGCCTCCCACTCACCTCGCGTTCGATCACCGTCCTGATGAGGCTGAACCTCCGCGACCGGGTGCAACTGGCGATCCTCACTACAAGCCCGATTTGGCACGGCCAGGCTCCGACGGTCAGTTCATGCATGTGTGCCATTCAGGATCTCGACCTCGCCTGCGTTCAGGGAGTAGTACGCGCCGACCACAGCCAGGACTTTCTTGGTCACCCGCGGTACGAGGCCCCGATCGCCGCACAGGACATTCGCGGTTAGCTCTACCTGGGCTTTGGCCATCGCCTCTGCGGGGCGAGCTATATCACGCAATATGACACCTTTGGAAACAAGCGACGATATCGCAGAAATCCCACCTCCAGCAGTAATGGTGGTCATATCGGGCATATCGCGCTTTTCGTTGAAAATCCCAGACCATCCACAGGCTGAGATGATCAGAGGGTTCTCGATTTCCCCATCGAATAGCGGCCAATATTGGCGATTCCGAGTCCCTGTTGCCCTTTCCTAGTAGTGTCGCGCCATACCTTGATCTAGTACACACGGAACGGCTATGTCGAATCCAAATTCTCGGCGGCGCGGAAACCTTCCTCCCGAGCCCACCACCTCCGTCGGGCGGCACCGGTTGCTCGCCAACCTCGAACGGCGCCTCGACGAGTCCCGGCTGGTGACCGTCACTGGCCTCGGAGGCGTGGGCAAGTCGCAGATTGCGTTGCGGCTGGCGCACCTAGTGTGCTCCCAGTACCGCGACGGAGTGTGGTTCGTCGACCTTGCCCAGTTGCAGGACGCGAGCATGATCAAGCACACCATCGCCTCGACACTCGGCCTCGCCGACCAGCTCCCGCGCTCGGAGCCGGAGTCTCTGCAGGAGTGGGTGGGTGAGCGCGACATGCTGCTCATCATCGATACATGCGAACATCTGGTGCGGGGCTGCGCCGAGGTGGTGCACGAACTGTTGGCTGCGGCGCCCAACCTGAAGGTGCTGGCCACCTCACGACAGCCGCTGCACCTGCCTTACGAGCACGTCGTGCCGGTGCCGCCGCTGGAGGTACCGGGCGACGACCCGGCAAAGAGCCCGTTCGCCAACGAATCCGTACAGCTCTTCGAGGCCCAGGCCAGCGTCAGCGCACCCGGTTTCGTGGTCAACGAGGACAACGTCCAGGACGTGGCAAAGCTGTGCCAGCTACTCGACGGCATCCCGCTGGCGATCGAGCTGGCGGCGGCGCGGCTGGCGGAGCTGTCACTAGAACAGATGCCAGCACTGCTGGCCGACCGGTTCAGCCTGCTGGTCGACGTCGGCCCTGTCGAATTGCCGCGTCATCAGACGCTGCGCGCGGCGATCAGCTGGAGTTACGAGCTGTGCGAGCCCGCCGAACAACTACTTTGGGCGCGCCTGTCGGTGTTCGCCCGCGACTTTGAGCTCGACGCCGCCACATTCGTCTGCTCCGACGAACAGCTGCCGGCGGAGGCCATCCTCGGCCTCTTGAACGGGCTGGCGGAGAAGTCGATCTTGCTGTTCGGGAACGATCAGGAGAGTGGGCGCTACAAGCTGGTCGACACCCTGGCCGAATACGGTGAGGAACGGCTAGACAAGCTCGGCCAGTCCGAGCAGCTGCGCCAGCGCCACTTGGACTACTACCTGAACTTGGCCCAGCGCAGCGAGGACGCCTGGTCAGGTCCGCGCCAGATCTACTGGTTCGTGCGCATGCGCCAGGAGCACGACAATGTGCGCGAGGCCCTCGAATACGCACTTCAATCGGCCGAAAAGGGAGCGCTAGCACTGCGGCTGCTGTCGTCGCTGTGGTTCATGTGGGTGTGCTGCGGATTCGCCCGCGACGGACAGCGGTATCTCGAACGGGCGCTGGAGACCAACTCCAGGCCGAGCAAGGAACGGTGCAAGGCATTGTGGGTGCTGTCCTACGTGCGCTGCGCCCTGGGCGACAGCGTGGGAGCGCAGGAGTTGGCCGAGACCTGCCTCGACGAGGCGACCAAGGTCGGCGACTCGCGAGCGGCCATGCTCGCCTCCAAGCTGCAGGGCACGGCGGCGCTGCTTCAGGGAGATCTGAAGAAGGCCGGCGCTCTGCTGGGCATGGCGCTCGAGTTCAACGCCGACAGCACGGAGCTCAACCCCGGCCTGCTGCCCGCCGTCATCGAGCTGGCGCTGCTGTTGACGGCGCAGGGCGAGCCGGGTGAGGCCGAGTCGTTGCTGCAGAACTGCCTGCAGATGTGCAGGGAGCGCGGCGAGCAGTGGGTCAGCTCCCACGCGCACTGGGCATTGGCGGGCAGCATGCTGGCGACCGGCCGACTCGACGACGCTCTGCTGAACGTCAGGAAGAGCCTGCGTATCAAGCGGCACTTCCACGACACGCTCGGCGCCCTGCTGGTGTTGGAGACTGCGGTGCGGATCTTCGTGGCACTTGGGCAGTTGCCGCTGGCCGCCCGGCTCGTGGGGGCGTTGGAGCACAACTGGGACACGGCCGGGGAGCCGCAGATGGGCGCGCCGTGGATGACCGATGACCACAAGGCATGTGTGCGGGACTGCAGGCGGCAGATGGGCGATCCGGCCTACAAGGACGCCTTCGAAGCGGGTGCGCGGCTTGATCTCGACAAGGCCTCTGCTCTCGTGCTAGGGGAGTGGGACATTCCCGAGTCCACCGCACTGGAGATCAGAGTCTCGGACAGCGACGACGACGCCTACGCCAAAGTAGCGGACGCTGTCGTACAGGTCGCGGGCGCCTTCGGATTCGATGTACCCACCGCGCACCAATCTCGCAACGAGCGCTATGTCATGAAATTCCGAGAGGCCACTTCGGAAGGAACTGCTGACGAGCAGCTCGAGGAGATGGATCGAGCGCTGCGTGACGAGACACCACGCGGCGAAACAGCTCAAACCGGCGCCGTGGACGCCCTCATCACAGCGCTTGAGGATGTGAACCGCGCGGTGGTGCTGGTGGAGCAGACGCTTCTCGTCAAGATGAACGGAGAAATCGTCACCAGGCGACTGTCCGCGGCCGAGCAGGCATACCTGGAAAACCATCGCTATCTCTTCAACAAGCCGGCCGATCTGCTGCACGAGCTCGACCAACTGGAGGCCGACGGCACACCAGACGCCCCCCGCCAATTCAAAAGAAATGATCGCGAGATCATCGTGCAACACCTGGGGGAGCCGGCCGCGCAGGCCCTGAACGCCTGGGCCGATACGGGAAATCGTGAGATATCGGTTAATCTGCCACTCTGGGTGAAAAGCGGGCACACAAAGAGCCCTTTGCTCGCCTTGATCATCAAAGCTCCTTCGGACAGCAACCAGCGCACGAGCAAAGTCATCGCGAAAGTCTGCCACCCTGGCCCTTCGTCACGCGAACCATCGCAGCATCAGCGGGCGTGGGATGCCAGCCCAAGAGAATTCCGCAGGGAGCACCTGGTCGCGCTCAAGCCGCACTCACCGGCCATCGGCGACACAGGAGGCTACGTACTCCTGCAGGAAGTCGCCGGAGGCAGTTTCGGCACCGTGTGCCAGATGGCAGAACTGGAGTCCCCGCGGGAGATCATCGCCGCTTTTGACGCGGTGGTACACGGGTTGATCTGCAAGTGGAACAGGAAGCGACCAGATCCCTATTTGCACATCGACTCCGGCGAATACCTACGGAGCGAGTTGCGCGAGAAATTCGAGCCACAGGGCAAGCTACGCACCTGGGCGCAGCAGAACGAACTCCTCCGTCCGGACCGTCGCTGGATCATGTTCGCGGACGAGAGCAACGCCCGGCTTCTGCCGAACCCCCTGGCCATGGCCGCGGGGGATATCGTCGCCCGGGACAACGTCCAGCACCTACGCGGGCTGACGCATGGCGACATGCATACAGGCAACGTCCTCCTGGAGCGCATGCGGCAAGGGGAACTCCTGCCGCAGCGGTTCAGGCTCGTCGACCTGACCGCCTTCGACAAAAGCGCGCCCCTGACCAGAGATCCGGCCATGCTCTTGCTCTCCATCGTCGCCGGACGCATACCGCTGGACGCACGCGCTCAGGAGGAGCTGTTCGACCAGATCGTACAGGGTGAAGGACGCCACGACCTTTTCGCGCCACTGATGCGTATGATCCGCGACGCCGACGCCAAACTGATCACCGACGACTTCCGTGAGGACTGGATCAATCAGCTGCCTTTGTCGCTGCTGGCCGCCGCGCTCCTGCACTGCACATTCGGCAATCTCGACGAGCGTACACGCTGGTGGTTCTTCCGCTTGGCTGCACGGTGCGGGGCGGAATACCTCCGCTCCACCGATTCGTGGCCGTCCTCTAACCACAGGCCGTCCGTGCTCGGGCTCGAGGACATGGGAGGGTTTCGCATGAGGCCTCGCCCGTGAATGCGCAGCTGAATTAACCTTGACGCGGCGGCAGGCAAAGCCGACGCCGATTAGGGCGTCCATTAAACCGACCGTCCGGGCCGCAGCCTGCGGGTGCCGAATACCGTGTCTCCTCATGCGACCTGCGCGCACTCATGGCGGAGGCCGCCGAGCCGATCTCCTCGGGAGACATCGATTTCGGCATCGACCGGATCGGGTAGCGCCCGCAGAGGGCTGGCCTGCTGAACCGGCCAACCCCGCCAACGGAGCCAAACTGCCTCACCTCCGACGACCGCATCTCGTGATCCGGACCGCCGGGGCGGACGGACCTCCGGCAGCAAGCAGGACAGCCCCACCTTCAGCAGCGCGGTGTCGATCATGCTGTGTGCAGGGCTGGTGCACGCGAGCGCACTCCGAGCACGGCGACCTGGTAATCCGTCCCACACAGATGGCCCATCAACGCGTTACCGCAGGTCAGCATCATGATTAAGGGCATGTCGCGCGGAATTCGAACGCGGCAGCCATCGGATTAGGCAGTCGAAGTCCACAGAACTCGTACACGAGCCCAGCCGAAGTTTGAGACAAAGCATTCTGTACACGTTCAGCAAATCATTGGCAACGTGCTGCTTTCGATAAATCAAGTGTTGGCCGCCAACGCCATCGAACGTAAAGACTAGATCAAGCCTCGTCTCGACTCGTCTTGAAAGCGCAGACATCGGAGTTGCGAGCACTGCGGCCGTCGGATTAGAAGCAAGATCATTAAGTGTCACACGGTGCCAGCCGATGACGGTTCCTCCCACTTTAACGCGTTCTGCGTGTCACGCGGTGTCGGGTCCTGACGATGCGTGACGGGGCGTACGAGCACGCACCGAGCACGGCCGCCGTCCTGTTGGGTCATTGCGTCATGGCTCCCCCGGAATGGATCCCGCACTCCAGCCAGACACCTCATGACGTCAAGATGTGACCTCATGTGTCGTGAAACTTTCACGGCCTGTGGCCACAACTGGCCGGCGCCCACCTGGCGGCCCCCTCGATCGCTGCCCAACCGAAAGGACCGCACACCCCCTGCTCCATCGCGGGTTCATCCCATCACCGCCTAGGCGCAGGAGTGGTCAGAACATTTCCAAGCGACACATGGGGCGTTGTTCAATTCTCAATTATTTGTTCTCATGGGGCCCTCGTCCCCTCCTACGAAGGAACGGATTTGAGGTACCTGGGCCACGAGCCAGAGCGTCGTCCCGCAACTCGACCGCAGGTCATGGAACGACCTTGGTCTGCACCGCTGCTGGACCACCTTTCGCCTGAGGATCGCCGCCTCTTCCAGCTGTTCGGGAAGGGTCCGAATCGGACGGTTCCTCATCAGTACATCCATCGAGCATTCGAGCGGTGGGCCGCGGTCACCCCAGACGGGATCGCCGTAGAGCATCTCGGCGAGACCGTCTCTTACCGTGAACTCGACCGCCAGGCGAACCTGCTGGCGGGCCTGCTGGTCCGGCACGGCGTTCGGCCAGGGGACAACGTCGGCCTGTTCGTCCGGCGCGGGATCCCCATGATAGTCGGACTGCTGGCCGCGCTGAAGGTGGGCGCGGCCTACGTGCCGCAGGACGTGGACATCGCCCCGGAGGAGTATCTCCGCTATGTCATCGCCACGGCGGCCACGCGGGTGATCCTCACACTGTCGGACGCGGAGGAGCGCATCCCGGCAGGTGCCGGGCAAGTGTGCGTCCCCATCGACGCCGTCATGCGGGACGGTGGCCAGGGTGCGTTCGAGCCCGTCGATCCTGCCGGGGGCTGCTACGTACTGTTCACCTCCGGCACGACAGGAAAGCCCAACGGTGTCATCGTCACCCATCGGAACGTCTGCAACGTCCTGCTCACCGAGCCCGGAGACCTCGACATGCGCCCGGGCTTGCGGGTCGGGCAGATCCTCAACATCGGGTTCGACATGGCGGCATGGGAGATTCTGGGTACCCTCTCGCACGGCGCGACGCTGGTCATTCGGGGGAAGGACATCGCCGAGACCGTGACGGACGTCGAGGTGGTGATCGCCACCCCGACAATCCTCTCAACGGTCGATCCGGGGAGCTGCCGCCGGATACGGGTAGCGGCCGTGGCTGGAGAGCCGTGCCCCCGCGCGCTCGCCGACCGGTGGGCGGCTGTCGGCACCTTCTACAACGCGTGCGGCCCGACCGAGACGACCATCGTCAACACGATGCAGCGCCATGATCCGGCGGCGATCCGGCTCACCATCGGCCGGCCCACGCCCAACAACACCGTGTACGTGCTCGACGAGTATGGGCGCCCGTGCGCCATCGGTGAGATCGGCGAAATGTGGGCCGGCGGCGAGTGCGTGTCCGCGGGATATGCGGGGAATCCCGAGCTGACCGGCGAACGGTACGCGCCGGATCCATTCCTCGGCGGGGGACGGCTGATGTTCAGGACGCGGGATCTGGGGCGCTGGACGCCCGATGGCGAACTGGAACACCTGGGGCGGACCGATGACCAGGTCAAGGTCCGAGGGTTCCGGGTCGAGCTGGACTCGGTCTCGGCCGTCCTCGAGGCGCTGCCCGGATGCAATCGCGCGGTGACGCTCAAGCTCGACGACCGGACCCTCGTGTCGTTCGTCACCGGGGCGCATGTGGAACAGGAAGCAGCCCGAAGAGCAGTCGCCGCCGTGCTTCCTTATTACTGCGTGCCATCAGCAGTGCACGTAATGGGAGCGCTCCCACTCACTAGTAGAGGAAAGGTCGACAAGAAGGCCCTGCTCCGGCTGGCGGTCGCGGAGGTGGCTTCATGACGACGATCGACGCAGGAGAAGGGGTCACACGGCGGTCGGAGGTCGAACTGCCTGAGCTGACGTCGCTGCCGCAGCGCGTTCTCAAGCATCCGCATCTCATGCATTACAACCGGCTTGCGGCCTTCGTCCTTGCGGTGAACTTGGTCGTTCTCTTGTACGGGCTGGGCTCGGGCGGGTGGTGGTCTCGGGACGGGGTGGACCTGCGTGCTCTGTCGTATGCGGCGCTGGGGAACTTCGCTCTGGCGGTCATCATCCGGCAGCAGTACGTCGTCAACCTGCTCTTCTGGCTCGCCATCCGGCCGCCCACCACGTGGCCGCTGCGGGTCCGGTGGGCGCTGGCCAAGGTCTACCACTTTGGCGGTCTGCACATCGGCGGCGCGTTGGCGGGGACGCTCTGGTACCTCGCGCTCGTCGGTGGCCTGACCCACCACGCGGTCCGGGGCCTGGGCGGCGGAGCGACGGCCGGGACCCTCGCGGTCTCCTATGCGCTGGTGACGCTGCTTATCGGCATGGTGGTCACGGCAATGCCTCCGCTGCGGTCCAGGTTCCATGACCTCTTCGAACGAACGCACCGGTTCGGCGGCTGGACCGTGCTGGTGCTCTTCTGGGTCCAGACCGTGCTGTTCACGCGGGCCGTGGAGCAGAGCCTCGCCGCGGCGCCTGGCATCTGGGTCCTGGCCGTGATCACGTTCAGCATCGCTCTGCCGTGGCTGCGGCTGCGGCGGGTACCGGTGGTCATCGAGCGACCGTCGTCACATGTGGCGCTGGTGCACTTCGACCACGGTGTCACGCCGTTCGCGGGCTCCTCGACGGCGGTCAGCCGAAGCCCGCTGCTGGAATGGCATTCGTTCGCCAACGTCCCGACCCCGGGACGACCGGGGTTCCGGCTCACGATCTCGCGGTCGGGAGACTGGACCGGGGCCTTCATCGACGACCTGCCCTCGCATGTTTGGGTCAAGGGCATCACCACCGCCGGCGTGGCCAACATCGAGACGCTGTTCACCAAGGTGGTGTACGTGGCCACCGGCAGCGGCATCGGGCCGTGCCTACCCCACCTGCTGGCCGCGAAGGTCCCGTCCCGGCTGGTGTGGTCGGCACGCCGGCACCGGAAAACCTACGGCGACGCGCTCGTCGACGAGATCCTGGCCGTCCAGCCCGACGCGGTCCTCTGGGACACCGCCGAACACGGCAAGCCCGACATGGTCCGGCTGGCGTACGCGGCGTACGCCGAGTTCGGTGCCGAGGCCGTCATCTGCATCTCGAACAAGAAGCTCACCTGGCAGGTCGTACACGGCATGGAGCGCCGCGGCATCCCCGCCTACGGCGCGATCTGGGACTCCTGAGGAGGCAACGATGCACGCGAAGATTGATCGTGTCGGCCGCGTCGTCACCGTGCGCCTGTACCGCCCCGAAGTACTCAACGCACTGAACACCGACCTGATGAACGACCTCGTGGGCGCGCTGCGACCGCTGGACCGCGACCCGGGCGTCGGCTGCTTCCTGATCACCGGCTCCGATCGGGCGTTCGCCGCCGGGGCCGACATCCGGGAGATGGCCTCCAAATCCGCGACCGACCTGGCCGAGGAGGACTTCTTCGCGGGATGGGAGGAGTTCGCGGCGCTGCGCACTCCGAAGATCGCCGCGGTCGCGGGATACGCGCTCGGCGGCGGCTGCGAGCTCGCGATGATGTGCGACGTCATCATCGCCGCCGACACCGCGGTCTTCGGACAGCCCGAGATCCGGCTCGGGGTGATCCCCGGCATCGGCGGCACCCAGCGTCTCACCCGCCTGATCGGACGGGCCAAAGCGATGGACCTGATCCTCACCGGGCGCACGCTCAACTCCGCGGAGGCAGAAAGTGCCGGCCTGGTCTCCCGGGTGGTCCCAGCCGACCGCCTCTTGGAGGAGGCAACGCAGATCGCAGCCACGATCGCCTCGTTCAGCAAACCGGCGGCCGTGGCCGCCCGGGAAGCGGTCAACCGGGCAGACGAGACTTCCCTGCGCGAGGGTATGCTCTTCGAGCGACGCGTCTTCCACGCCCTCTTCGCCGGCGATGACCAGACAGAGGGCATGCGCGCCTTCCTGGAAAAACGCGCACCGTCCTTCAACGAAGGTTAGTAGTAGTACTTTGTTAGGTCCCTTTGGCGTAGAGACCTCGAGGCGATGCGGGTAGCTTCATGCTGGGGTGACCCCTGACGAGCTTTCGAGGGCGCGGCAACGGTTCGAGACGTTCGCCGCGGAGATGTTCGCGCCCATGCCACGCTCGGATCAACGGGCGAAGGGCATGACGTATCTGCGTGGTCTGCTGCTCGACGGACGGCGCAAATCGATGCAGCCGATGGCGGGCCGCCTGGGGGTGGACCACGAAGGGCTGCAGCAGTTCGTGACGTCCTCGACCTGGGACACGCGCGCGGTGCGGGCCAGGCTGGCCCGGCGGGCGGTGGAGGTGGTGCGGCCGGCGGCGTGGGTGATCGACGATACCGGCTTCCCCAAGGATGGGAAGGGTTTGCCGTGCGTGGCGCGGCAGTACTCCGGCACGCTCGGCAAGGTGGCCAACTGCCAGATCGGGGTCAGCGTGCACGCCGTCACCGACACCGCCTCCTGCCCGCTGGATTGGCCCCTGTTCGTGCCGCCGTCGTGGGACGAGCAGGCCGCCGAGGCCGAGTTGCGCGCGCAGGTGCCGGCGCGGCGCGATCGGTGCGGTATCCCGGACGGGGAGCGTCATCGCTCGAAGTGGAAGATGGCCGTGGAGATGCTCGATGCGCTCGCTGAGCAGGGGTTACGGCCGCCGCTGCTGGTCGCCGATGCCGGCTACGGCGACAGCAGCCCGTTACGCGGCGCATTGGACGAGCGCGGCATAGGCTATGTCGTGCAGGTCAAAGGTGATGCCCTGGCCCACTTGCCGGACGCGCGGCCGGTGCCGCGGACCTGGTCCGGGCGGGGCCGGCCACCGAGGCGGACCGAGCCCCGCTATCCCGCCACCGCCATCAGCCTGGCCGCGCACATCCAGGCCGCCGGCCCCGCCGCTGCGGTCCCGATCACGTGGCGCGAAGGCTCCAAAGGGGCGATGACGTCGGCGTTCGTCTTCCTGCGGGTACGTCCGGCCGGGCACCTGAAGGGTGTCAATACTCCCTTCACGGTCGTGAGCTGCGAGTTTGTCTCGGCTTCCTGGTCGGAGCGGTGGCCTGGGTCAGGCATGCTCGAGGCTCGTGACGCTCCGTCTCTTCTATATGATCTTCTGCCGCATCGTGAGTTGGCTGATGCTGCTGCCCCGTAGCGACGCGTCCAAGAACATGGAGATCCTCGTCCTGCGGCACGAGGTCACCGTGCTGCGCCTTCAGGTTCGCCGTCCACGGCTGTCATGGGCGGACCGAGCGGTGCTGTCCGCGCTGGCCCGAGGACTGCCGGCGGTGCTGCGTGCCCACCGACTGGTGACGCCAGGGACGCTGCTGCGCTGGCACCGGCGTCTGATCGCGCGTCACTGGACCTACCCGCACCGGAGGATAGGACGGCCTGCAACCGATCCGGCGGTCGTGGCGTTGATCCAGCAGTTGGCGCGGGAGAATCCTCGCTGGGGTTACGAGCGTATCCGAGGCGAACTGCGGCATCTAAGCCACAAGGTGAGCGGTGCGACGATCCGCCGGGTCCTGAAACGGAGGCGCTTGGGTCCGGCGCCGCGACGCGCCGATGACCGTTGGCGTGATTTCGTCCGCGCCCACAGTGCGAGCACGCTGGCGTGTGATTTCTTCGCGGTGGACACCGTCACGCTGCGCCGGTTGTACGTCTTCTTCGTGGTGGAGGTCGGCACCCGGTTCGTGCACGTGCTCGGCGTGACCGCTCACCCTGATGGCGCTTGGGTTACCCAGCAAGCCCGTAATCTTCTCGTCGATCTGGAGGACCGGGCCAACACGTTCCGGTTCCTGATTCGGGATCGGGACACGAAGTTCACCAGCAGCTTTGATGAGGTCTTCGCAGGCGATGACATTCACGTGCTGAAGATCCCGCCGCGGTCGCCTCGCGCGAACGCGTTGGCCGAGCGATGGGTCCGCACCGCCCGCATGGAATGCACCGACCGACTGCTGATCTTCGGCGAACGGCACCTTCGCATCGTGCTGGACGAATACGCCGATCATTACAATCGCCACCGGCCGCACCGCTCCCTCGCCCTCCGAGCTCCCACCAATGATGAGTCCGACGTGATCCCGCTGCCGCTGGGTCGGATCGAGCGCCGCGAAGTTCTCGGCGGGCTGATCAACGAGTACCAGCGAGCCAGCTGACCAACGAGGTGTAGCCATAAAGAGGCAGGCCACGGCCTTGACACCCTTCAGGACCTTCATCTCTTCGCTGATCGAGCTGTCCCCCCGGATCCTCTCGCTGGCCAACGAGGCCGGCGATGACGAGGTGATCGCCGGCCCGGACGAGGGCGTGGCCGCGCTGCGCGAGGTCGACTGGGAGTGAGAGGCCGACCTCTTACCGATCTTGAAGTTTGCCCGCCGAACGCCACTTGAAGTCATCAAGGACAACGCTGGCGACCGGTGTCAGGGCTGGCCGAAAAGGTCCTCCCCATCGCTGCCTCCGAGAAGAAAGGTGAAGCGCTCCAGATCGGCGCGGAGGGCGATCCAGGCCGTAGGCGGGGTGGCCGACGTGGGCCAGGAGCGATGGCGACAGCCTGGCAGGGTCCGCGGCGAGCCAGTCGGCGATGAATGCAGGAGCTCGGCGAGTTCAATCGCGTCGGCGGCATCAAGGCTGATGGCGAGTATGGCCGGCTGATCAGGCATGCTGGGTTGCGCGGGTCTGGGCGAGGCGGTAGGAGTCGGTGCCGGTCTCGACGATGTTCCCTGTCAAGTCAGCGTGTTGAAGATCTTGGCGTCTTCTCAGGGCTCTTAAGCGCGTGTGAAGAGGACTGCTCCTGGAGCAGTCCCGTCCATATCGAGCAGCATTTGGGCCTTTACCGTGAACCCGGCATCGCGCAGCCATCCCGCCACTTGCGTGGGTTGGCGCAGGTGAATGTGAACTTTCATGGGATGCCCGCCGTAACCTCGGGTCTTCAGCCGTGACTCGTCACCGACGTGAAACCCGAGCAGTAGGGTCCCGCCGGGCCGTAGCACCCGCTTGAAGTGGTCGAAGGCCCTGGGAACCGCGTCGTCGGGGACATGAATCAGCGACCAGAAACCGAGCAGGCCGGCGACCGAAGCGTCGGGGAGGTCGAGGTCGGTCATCGACCCCACCTCGAACCGCAGATGGGGGTGGTCACGTCGGGCCACGTCGATCATGGTGGGAGAAAGGTCGATACCGAACGCGTCGAGGCCCAACTCCTGCAGGTGAGCCGTGACGTGCCCGGGTCCGCAACCGATGTCAGCCACCGGTCCGTCTCCTGCGGTGCGAACCAACTCCGCGAACAACGCCAGGATCGCCCGGAGGTAGGGGTGCTCGTCCAGCGCCTGGCGCATCTGGTCGGCGTAGCTGACTGCGACCGTGTCATAGGAGGCCCGGGTGTCCTCCAACCAGTTATCCGTGTTCATGCGCTGACACCCTAGTGGGCGATCAAGGTCTGCAAGGGTGTCCGGTGGCAGAAAGATCATGTAGTGAGTTCACTGCGAACGGTTGTTCAGCGCCGGTGGTGAAGCGGTGTGACGTTCGGTTCGGGCAGCTTCAACTGCTCGCGCAGTTCCTGGTTTTCCAGAGTGAGCTGGTGGACGACTCGGACCTGGGCGGGGACGTCTTCCTTGATTTGGGCGAGTTCCTTGTTCTTGTTCGCGATCGTCTTCTTCAGTCTCGTGATCTCGGCGCGGAGCCGGACCTCGACGTGTGAGGTCGCGCCGCGTGCCTTGACCAGTTCGTAGAACTCGTTCTTCAGGTCGGTGTGGCGCTGGGTGAGAGCGTTGCGCGGGACCTGCGACTCTTGGGCGAGCGCGACGATGGTCAGGGCGCCGTTGGAGTGTTCGGCCTGGTCATTGAGGAGGCGGTGGATGCCGGCGCGGATGCGTTCGCGTTCGTCAGGGGTCGGGCTCATGTGGCGTCCTTGACAGTGATGTGGGTGCGGTCGTGGGTGTCGGCCAGGTCACGGAGGCGGATGGCGTTGGCGCGGAGCCGATCGCCGATCGGTCGTGCGGCGAAGGCAGCACGCTTGTCGAGGAACTCGGCGCGTTCGCGGAGTTGGGCGGCGTGCTCGTCGGTGCGGATGATGTTGCCGCAGCCGGGGACGCAGCGGTCGAGGGTTGGGGTGTCCCGGACGCCGTCGCGATGGCAGAGTGCCTGAGCGCGCTTGTAGTGACACAGCACGAACGCCTGCGGGTTGTCGTAGATCATGGCGTCCTCGTTGGCGATCAGGCGTTTGGCCGTGGCTGCGGTGATGACGGTGCCTGCGAAGCGGGGTGCCTTCGCTGCGGCCTTGATGGCGCGGCGGGCGGCGGGTCCGGACACGCCGCCGCCGTCGGCCAGGTGGTCCTTGAGGCCGATGACCGTGTCGGCGACGGCGCAGGCGGTCTCGATGTCGATGAGGTCGTGGATGCCGCTGCGGGAGCGGGAGCCGTATCCGTCGGTGACCGTGGAGAAGGCCGTGCGCAGGTAGCCGTACTGGATCGCGAGGGCGACGAGCCCGCCGGGACGGCGGGCGATGTGCCAGGCCAGGGACCGCCTGGACCGGGCGGTGCCGATGACGCCGTGCGGGCCCGGCGGAATGGTCTCGGCGGGAACATCATGCTTGGTGGCCTCGGCGTTCGCCCAGGCGATGAACGCCTCGATGCGGTCCCGCATCGTGTCGAGCTTGAGCGATCCCCGTGCCCGGGCGGCGCCCGGCGACGTCATGGGCGGCTTTGTCGAACAGCAGGCCGCCGGGCGGGACCATGCGTTCCAGGACGCGGATGGCGTTGACGACCGGCGTGATCGCCACCCATGGGACGTCCTGGTCTGCTCCGGCGGAGTCGTGGTTTCCCTGCTCGTCGGTGGCAGTCTTGAACGTCTTGCCGCGTATCAGGTGCCGCCCGGTCGTGCCGTCGCCGCCTTGCTCCGGGTCCGAGCAGCAGCCAGTGCGCAGCCCTAACACCTCGCCGGGACGCATCCCGGTGAGGTAGGCGATGACGATGAAACACGCCGTGCCCAGATGGATCATCAGACGGTCGGTCTCGCCGAGGTCAAGCGTGTCACGCCAGGGCGATCCGGCGATCGTGCCGGTCACCGGGACGTCAAGGGGGCATCCTCCCGGCCGCTCAGCCGCAGCGGCGACCAGCCCCTCGCGGACCAGCAGAGTGTTGATCTGGCTCTTGGCCGCGCCGGTGAGGCCCTGGACGTATTCACGGGCGAAACGGGGGCGTCCTCGGTGGATGGTGGTCGGCAGCGAGGCCCGGCCCTCGATCAACGGCGTCAGATAGGCGAGCAGCGCGGCCTTGCCCTCGGGCGTGGCGCTGTTGGCCCGGCCGGCCGCCATCAGCCGATGTCCTTCCGCCCAGCCGCGCAGTATGTCCTCGGACAAGTCGTCGACCATCCGCATCGCCCAGACCAGCAACGGCCCCATCACCTGCTCGGCAACCGGTTCGGTCTGGTTCTCTCCGCCGCCTGACGGCACTGCGGGAAGGTAGTCGTCGATGCCGAACTCGTCCCAGGGCGGGCGTCCGATGCCGGCCGGACGCGCGGTGAGCCGGTCGTAAGCCCACAGCCTCGTCAGCGCCGCCAAGACTCCCTGGGCCGAGGAGCGGACAGCGTGCTGCGTCACAAGGTGCTGGGCGTAGTCGTGCAGAACCGTCTGGTCGCAGTCGGCGAGGCTGCGGATTCCACGGTCGTTCAACCAGTTCACGAGGTTCATCCACTGCGTCACGATGGTGCCGGCGCTGACCCGGCTGCGCATGCGTTGGCGTTCTCGGACGAACGTGGGCCGCAACTCACCGTTGATCATCGTCCAGGCGGCCAGCTTCAGCTCGCCGAGGCACGCCTCGGGGCAGCAGCGCCCGTTAATCGATCTGTTCCGGGCGCTGGGGTTGCCCGACAGTGGGGACATGTGCCAGGTCATCTCGGAGAACTGGGTGTTGAGGTGCGCTGGTCAGCGCAGACGCGACGAGCTGGGGCAGGACCACGGGAGTGGCAGGGGTCGGAAACGATGCTGGGGCACGCCAGCATCGTGCTAACCGCCAACACCTACGTTTCGGTGCTGCCGGTGGTGGCCCATCACGCGGCGCGGGAGACGGTCCGGCTGGTGCTGTCCGCCTCGTCCGCGCCGGGGCGGGAGCTAAGCGCGTGACTCAGCTTTGCCTCACATCTGCCTCACACCGCCACAGGCCGCGATCGCTGTGCGGGTTGGCGCAGGTGGAGTGGCGCGCCCTGCAGGATTCGAACCTGTGACCGTCGGATTAGAAGATCCGATCAGATTTCGCTGGACTGCATGGACACAGCTTCGGGCGAGTCGGTGACCCCTGCCAATCGACCTCGTCACGGAGCACTTCGTTCCCGTTACTGAAAACGATCTTTACTAGTAGTCCTGCTTCATGTGATCATCGACTTGTTTTTGCCACATCTGTTCGAAAGGTCGTGAGTGAACACACGCCGATCAACCTCCGGCTTATCCGCCCGGACGCGCCGCCGCGCCGCCTTAGTGAGCGCCCTGGCGCTGCCCATCACCTTGATGGCTGCACCCTCAAATGCCCAAGGCTTCACCCCATCCCTCACTGGTGCGACCCAGCCACCCCACGCCAGTTCCCCAGCAGGCAAAGTCACGCCTACCCACGTGGACAAGGCGCTTGACGCCGCTAAGGCAAAAGCTGCCAAGACCGGCAAACGCGTGCCCCTGCCCTCGCGCTACACCGAAACCATGAAGGTGTGGGCGAACACCGACGGCAAGACCATGCACGCCGAGCTGAGCACCGAACCGTGCAGTTGGAGGTGTCGGGCAAGGACGGCAAGAAGTCGTGGCAGCCGGTCGACACCACGATCGCGACCAAGGAAGACGGCACACTGGCGGCCAAGCTGGTCAAGACCCCGTTGACCTTCGGCGGCGAGGGTGACCGCACCCTGGTCACCGCCAAGGACAAGGACGGCAGCGTAACCATCGGCTGGGACCGCGAGCTTCCCAAGCCGACCGTGAACGGGAACAAGATTACATATCGGGACGCTGTGGCGGAGGGCGCCGACCTGGTGCTCACCGCCCGCCCGAACGGATTCGCCCAGGAAGTGGTGCTGCGCACCCCTCCCCAGGAGCACATCAAAGTCAACCTGCCCATCACCTTGCCCAAGGGCCGGACGTTCGGCAAAGCCGCTGACGGCAAGCCGCAGCTCATGTCGGCGCAAGGCACGGCGGAGAGCGCCCCTCTGGCGACGCAGGCGATCGACGCCAAGGCCGCCGAGGCGCCCGGCCAGGGCAAGATCGGCAAAGTGGACGCCACGGTTACCACCGATGCCTCCGGCAAGTCCTCGCTGGTGTTGACGCCCGACGCCGCCTTCCTGGCGGATGCCGCAGTGACCTACCCGGTCGTCGTACCGATGAGTGGTGAGTGGATCGGCGCGGGAGATTCCTCCGACACCTTCGTCACCAGCGTGCAGTACCCCAACTCGGCGACGCTGTTCACGTGGCTCCGGGCAGGGAAGTCGGCCGACGGAGAGCTGTGGCGCACCTACCTGCGATACGTGATCAACGGTACGGACCTGGACTACGCCACCATCATCGACGCCGACCTGCGGTTGTGGAATTACCACGCCAGCGGGTGCGGCACCACCGTGGGCGTGGGAATCGTCGCGCGGCGGCTCACCTTGCCCTATGACTACTCCACCTTGACGTGGGGAAACCAGCCTTCCAGCACCGGCACCGACGCGGTGGTCGCCCCCGGCGGCTACAGCAACACACTGGCAGGCTGCTCAGGTAGCGGCGAGCTGTACCACTCGATCCAGAACATCGTGCAGGAGTGGGCGAACGGCACGCCGGACCACGGGCTGATGATCCGCGCCGCCACCGAGGGAGCCGCCGGAGCCAACTGGCGTCAATACCGCTCCGACCAGTACACCGGATCCGACGGCCGCGGTCCGGTCCTGTTCATCGACTACGAGCCCGCGCCACGCGCTTCGATCGTCTACTCCGCGCTCACCGAGCAGACGACCAATCCCACGTACGAGGAGGCGGTCGCGCTTCAGGATTACCAGCCCGAGGAGATCGAGAACGTCGCGGTCAGCGACCAGTTCACCGCCCTCCTGCAGGAGTCCCGCAACACCGGGGATGCCGCCGAGGCATATCCCGTGGGCACCGACAAACTCGACACCAGCGGAGCGGAGGGAGACCCGGAGAAGGTCGGGGACGACGAGGCTCCCATCGTCACGTCGGTGACACCGTCGCCAGGCGCTGCCGGGGTGCCCGTCGACACGACGCTGTCGGCCACCTTCTCCGAAAACATAGTCGGCGCATCCGTCAGCCTCAAGGCCGCCGACGGGACCGAGGTTTCCGGAACCACCAGTGCCGACGGCACCGGAACGAAGGTGATCTTCACCCCCGCAGCGCCGCTGGCCTCCGGTGTGCAGTACACCGCCACTGTCTCCGGTGCTCAGGACATCTGGGACAACACGGCCGACGACTACTCGTGGACGTTCACCACGGTCTCGGACTGCCCGCCGCGCCAAGACCCCGACACGACCGCGCCCTCGATCCGCTCACACCACCCTGCGGCGGATGCCACGGGAGCGGGCACAGGCAGCCAGGTGTCGGTGAGCTTCTGCGAACCCGTCCAGGACCCGGTCCTGACCCTGAAGGGCGCCACGGGCACGATCGTCCAGGGCAGCATGTCGCTCGACCAGGCCGCCACCACGGTCACGTTCACCCCGACCGCCCCGCTCACCGCCGACACCCGCTACACCGCCGAAATCAGCGGCGCCTCCGACGCCGCCGACAATGTCATGACCGCCTACTCATGGTCCTTCACCACGGCTCCCACCGTCCCCCCAGACACGACGCCGCCCTCCGTAACGCAGACGACTCCGCCGAACGGGGCCGTTGACGTGGCGCTCAGCACGCAACTGCGCGTCTCCTACAGTGAGCCGGTGACCGGCGCTCAGGTCACCCTCGCCGAGAGCGGGGGCGCGACCGTCACGGGGACCGTCTCGATGGCCGAGGACGACGTGGCCGTCTTCACCCCATCCGCTCCCTTGAAGGCGGGAACGACCTACACCGCGACCGCCGGTGGCGCCACGGACGCCGCCGGGAACACGCAGACCGCGCATTCGTGGTCGTTCACCACGATCGCGGCGGCGGCCCAGCCGGTGAATCCCAACCCGTACTTCGAGTCGGAGATCGACCCCTGGTACACGTACTTCGAAGAGGACGAACTGACAAGGTCGACTGAGCGGGCGCATGAGGGGACCGCCTCGGCCAAGTTCGTCCCGCTGGAGGGCACCTGGGGAGCGGCCGCGGAGACGTTCGAGATCTCCGAGGGCACTGCCTACGGTCTGTCGGGCTGGTTCTACCAGGCCGCGACCTCCCTGGACGGGTTCAACTTCGGCATCGAGTGGTATGACGTGGGCTTCGAGCTCCTGTCGGTCGACAACTTCCCCATCGACGAGAACATCGGGCAATGGCAGCAGGTCTCCGGCCAGGTCAGCGCGCCGGCAGGAGCCGCATACGCCGTCGTCTACGTGAACGGCTCAGCCACGATCTACTTCGACGAGGTGACGCTGGTCCCGGCGAACGCCCTGGCCGCGGCCCTCAGCAGCGGCGCGGTGAAGAAGGCCAGGGAGCACGGTCGCCCCTCGTCGCTGTACCTGCCGGAGGGGCAGACCCGCCACAAGCCCAAGGCTGCGACGCGGGTCGAGCCGTCCGCGACCGCCGAACCGGGCAAGACAGCGGTGGCCGCCACGACACCGTTCAACTACGAGCACATCTCGATGGAGGATTGCCTCGAAGTGGCTCGGCAGGCCGGGATCGACCCCACCATGGGGCGTGGCAACGTCGCCCACCTCGTGGTCAGGCCGTACAGCACGTGCTGGAGCCGCTACATCAACGTGATCGACTACGTCTTCGCCCGGAAGGTCGGCAAGTGGATCGCGAGCGCCGGCAAGAAGGACTCGGTCCGCCTGCAATTCCAGGCAACGTGGGTGATGCACACCTACCTGGGCAACGCCACAGGCGACGGCGTTGTCAACGGTGGCACGAGCGGTCTCAAGCCGCAACAGATCAAGCTGTGGACGAAGATCAGCAACGTCAAGACGTACACCGTGCTGGACAACGTCACCACGGGAGACGACGACGAGCTCCTCAAGCTGGAGGTCAAGCCGACCGCTGACAGCGGTTCTACCTGCACGATGGCGTCGGGCTCCAGCCGCCAGACGAGCCTCAGCGGCTGGAAGGCCGATGGGGACGACGAGTTCCTCTTCACCATGCAGGACACCGACGGCGACAAGGCCGACAAGTGCACCCTCCGCCCCACTATGGTCGACGTAGACGACGAATGGACCTTCAGGCCCATGTACCTGTGGAGCCAGGTCGCCTACGACCAGAAGGGACAGATTCTCGGCAAGCACAACGGTGGCGGCGACCCCTCCGGCAACGACCCCAACGAGAAGCCCTACACCCCACACGTCCGTTGCGATTGGTACCGCGTCTCCAACGCGGATCCCGAAGGAGAAGGTACGGTCGCGGCCGCGGCTGCCACGACGGCCGCCGTGCACACCGGCGCGTGCATTTTCCCCCTCGCCAAGCGGATCTTCATCATGTCCAAGAGCAAGGACGCCAGTTTCAGGCAGGTCATCGACCACATCGAGGCCGCGTTGAAGCAGAACACGGGCGTCAGCGACAACAGGTACACGGTGCCGCCGCTCCGCGACAACGAAACGCAGGACCCCCCGCTCAAGGGTGTCCTCGGCACCGAGAAGACCAAGTCCATCCCAGGCAACTGGGCGGCCCCCATGGGCACCGACCCGAACAAGGTGGAGCCGGGCGATCCTCTTACCAAGGACAAGGCCGGTAACCAGTCGAAGAACCGGAACGTCTTCACCAGGTCCTTCAGAGTGGGTGGCACCCAATACACGAGCTACTGCCAGTACTACTACCCGGAGAACTATCGGGAGCCGCTACTGTCGTTGCTCGATCCGGTGTACAAGAAGGCCGAGTGTGACGAGTATCCATTCGCCTCGACCAAGAATGGAGCCGGCTACGCGGCGGACAACGGTATGAAGAACCACTACTCTCTCCGCGCGGTCGGAAAGAGCCATAACAGCACCGCTCCCGGAAGTCATGGACGGGCCCTCGGGAGCTTCTACACGCGCAACCGGGTCCTGCCCGACGACAATTTCTGGGTCTGGATAGTCAACTGATCCCAGGACCGCACTGATCTGCGAACCCCGTGTTCGGGGTGCCGCCCGGGCGGCACCCCGAACACGGGTGACCTGAGCAACTGGAGACGATGAGATGACCGATATCCGAACCGCATCGCCAGAACGTGATCAATATGAACTGCTGGCGGCGCACGGGTTCGATGAAGCCTTCTTCGGGCTCTGGGTGGAACGCGACGATCTCGACGAGCTCGCCGGACTGCTGCGCCTGAATCCGCAGTCCAGGCGTGACGTGCGCTTGATCCAGGAAGCGGCCACGATGACGGACTGGTCCGTCCCACTGGACGACAAGGACAGTCTCTGGATCGGACCCCACAGTCCCGGCTGGTCCGTCGTGATCAGCACCAGCGGCCCGGAAACGGGAGGGTGGTGGCTCAGCTCCGGAGATCGAGGAATGCTTGTGGTCAGTTGGCACCGGGAGATCGACGGACTGTCCGACCTAGACTATTACCGCGACGGAAACCTGGTCGCAGAACTCCCGGCGTTGCCATCGGGCGAATTGCTGCCCGGGCAGCAATTCGAGCCCTATGCCCAAGGGCTCCCCCGGGACGAGGATCCGAACAAGGGCGAAGAACGGCTGGCGCACGCCTTTCTCACCATCGTAGGACGGATGACAGGCCGCTTCCTCGACGAGGACTGGTTCCGCACGCCCGGTCGCGCCTATGGATTTCCTCTGGCCGACACGCACGCATAGATACGCCGACGAGACCGGCTCGGCCGGAGCGCTCCACTGGCCGATTAGCTCCAGCCGGGGTTCGCTGCCGCCTGCCTGGCTGCGGGTGGATTTTCCAGTCAGGTGGCGTAGTGAATGTCTTGGCTGTATCAACGCTGGTCCAGCGGCAGGGCGGGCCGGGTGGGTGTGCTCAGCCTTGCAACCCGACATGTACGGGATCAGGCCGGGCAGCAGCGAAACCGTCAGCGATTCCAGCCAGTCGGGCAGGAACGCGATGAGGTCGAGGTCTGCGTTCACCCTCTGCAGGACGGGCAAGATCGTCAGCAGGCTGAGGTAGCTGCCCACCGTCGCGGCGGTCACCTTCCGCTCGACCGGCTTGCCGTAGGTCACGGGCTCTGCATACATGGATCCTCCAAATAGGGGGTGGAACGCGGAAGGCCCGCCCAGTCGGGCAAGCCATCAAGATCAGCGAGGGAAACGGATGGCGCTATTGGGATGGGCGCATGAGGATGCTCCTCGAAGGGATCGGTTATGTGGCGATGGGTCGTGCCCCGTCGGGCAGTCCGTCCCGGGGCCTGAGGCGGACGGCCGCTCGGCCCGCCCAGTTATGAATCAGTTAGCGGCAGCATCTGGTGCCGCCTTCGCTGACTGCGACAGAATCCGCCGCTGTGACCGTAGAGAAGACCTATGAACAGCAGCTTGAAGCCGTGATCCGCGAGGCCAAGTGGAAGAACCTGCTTGCCTTGTTAATCGCTGTCGTGCGGCAGGCCGTCAGCGCTGCGATCGTGTGCGCTGCAATCGGCTTCCTGTTCGACCTAGATCTTGAGGCCTACCCGGATCTCCTCCTGGCCGGGATGCCGGTAGGGATCGCCGTCTTCATGGTCATCGCCATGCATCGGAGCGACAACCGCCACGCCGAACTCCTTCTCCGGCATGGCTTCACCTGGCAGACATCCCCGCGCACAATCCTCCGGCCGCCGGCCAAGCCTGACTCCGAACCAGACTGCGAGGGACCCGCCTGACCGTCAGTCGCACTTCTCGATCAGTCCAGTGATTCGTTCACTGGACTCTTACTCCTCCGCGGGCCCGGGATACAACGGGAATCGGGATTGGTACAGGAGGTGGCCACACAGGGTCAGTCCACGCGCAGCAGCGCGGGCCAGGTCCTCGGGCCGCATTCGCCGCCCACCTTCAGCCCGGCCTCCTTCTGGAAGCGGCGCAGCACCTCGTTCAGTAGTGCACCGAACACGGCGTCGTCGATCCCGCCGTTCAGGCCCATGCCGCGGGCATGCAGCAGGTAGAACAGGCGTGCCAGCGGGCCAGGATATGCCGCCCGTAGGTGCCAATCCTGGTCAGGTCCCGTTCCAGGACGGTGCGCTGCTGATCGGCGAGCTCTTCGGCGGCCGAGCGCAGCAGCCTGCGATGATCGTACTCGGGATCGCCCCTGCGGCCCCGACGCCCGCACATCTTCCAGGTCAGCCGCCTGCGCAGCTCGGCGAGCTTGACATTGGCCAACTGCACCACGTGGAAATAATCGACGATGATCCTCGCGTGTGGCAGCGCAGCGCGGATCGCCGAGCGGAATGTGGCACACATGTCGATGGCCACATGAGTGATGGTGCCACGCCAGCCGGCGGGCTGGGCAGTCAGCCAGGCGGCCACCACCGTCGAGTCGCGACCCTCAACCTGGCCCAGCAACCCCTGGCCGCCGGTCAGGTCGGCGAAGCCGACATGCCACCGGTCGACGACCTGCCGATATTTCCGGTGTCGGGATGCTGCTCCCAACGAGGCCCGCCACGGCGGATCTTGCCACCCATCCGCCTCCGCGATCTCCGCCACCGCGCCGCCTCGCTGATGCTGGCCGCAGGGGGGAGAGATGAAGGTCGTGCAGGAGACGCTGGGCACACCTCCAGTTCCTTCACCACCGAAACCTACACCTCGGTCTTCCCCGAGCGATGGCCGCGGTCTTCTCTGCCCAGCCCTGCTGCTCACCGAGGAGGAGGACCAGGCGGAACCCGGAGAGGTGATCCCGCTGTGGGCCTGACCCGCTACATCAGGAGACCGGCCGCGTGATCGCCGCGCTTGCAGGTGGGACGGGCCGTTTCCATTGCCGAGGTGGTCCCAGAGCGCTGATGTTGATCATGGTGTGTGCGGGTTTGGTGCGCGCGAGCACGCATGGAGCGCGCAAGCGCTAGACGAAAATTCCAGAACACATCCGATCCCGGATAACCGCAGGTCAGACCATGATCAAAGCGCGCCCTGCAGGATTCGAACCAGCAACCGTCGGATTAGGCAGTCGAAGTCCCCAGAATTCGTGCGCGAGCCCTACCGAAGTTTGAGACAAGGCATTATGTACATGTTCAGCAAATCATTGGCGACGCGCTGCTTTCGATAAATCAAGTGTTGGCCGCCAACGCGATCGAACGTAAAGACTAGATCAAGCTTCGTCTCGACTCGTCTCGAAAGCGCAGACATCGGAGTTGCGAGCACTGCGGCCATCGGATTAGAAGCAAGATCTTTTAGTGTCGCGCAGTGACGTTAGATGATGGTTCGTCCCGCCTCAGCGTACTTCGCGTGTCAGGCGGTGCCGGGTCCTGACGGCGTGTGACGGGGCGTACGAGCACGCACCGAGCACGGCTGACACCCTGATTTGATCACGGCAGGTGCGCCACATAACGAATCCTGCACCCCAGACCACGCCGGCACCACATATAGATGACAGTCGCTGTGCTCGGCACGTGCTCCGGCACCCGAACGGTCCTCAGGTGCCCCGCAGGCAGGTCATCTTCCGACCTGTTTGGAGGAGCCCGCACACAATCACCCACCGGTCATGGAGCGGTGGGTGCAGTCCTTCCGCCGTGAACTGTTGGATCGATGCCTGCTTTGGAACGAACACCATCTTCGGCATGCCCTGCGCGAGCATGAGGAGTTCTACAACCGGCGCAGAGCCCATCAGGCTCTGGACCAGGCGGCTCTATTACGCGCCGCCCCAGAACCGATCACTGACCCGGCCAGAATCATCGACCTGAAGGTACGCCGACACGGCATCGGCTTCCATCACATGCCCGCATTGCCATTCGCAGCGGCAGGCCAGTGAGGACTAGGGAATTCACCGAGACCGACCCTGAGGCGGGGCGATTCGCGAACACCTACCATCCCGGAAGCAGCATCGGCCGTCTACGCCATGCCGGAGATGCGGACGGGGGTGTGAGCCACGTGGCAGACACCAGCCGGACACGGCCGGCGGACGACGAGGCCCGGCAGATGCGGGCGGGGATACGCCTGCGGATCGTCCGGGACGCGCGTCGGGCGGGGCAGAATCTGCGGCGCATCTCTCCGCCAGCCTTCGTGGCGCTGCTCTGCGCGGCGGCGCTAGCCCCCGTCGTTGCGGCAGTCGGAACCTCCACGGTCGGCGTGGTCGGGATCGGGGTCCTCGGGTCGGTGGGCGCGAACGTCCTAACCGAGGTGGTCACGAAAGCGATCGACCGCCTCCGCGGCGACGCCCGGAACCCCGCCTCTGTCGACGTGATCGAGCGGGAGCTGTCCGAGCGACTGCAAGCAGCCCTCACGAGCGGCGAGGCCGAGGCCAGGACGTTGCGTTCGGAGATCGCCGCTGTTCTGGAAGCCGTCGGCGGGATACGCACCGCCATTGAGGCGGCAGTCGAAACCGATGACGAAGGGTTCCAGGCCGATCTGGCCGACATGCTGACCGGTCTCAGCGTGGAT
Organism: Nonomuraea sp. NPDC050451; assembly: GCF_044458585.1. NCBI lineage: Bacteria > Bacillati > Actinomycetota > Actinomycetes > Streptosporangiales > Streptosporangiaceae > Nonomuraea > Nonomuraea sp. NPDC050451. Next base: position 38,940 of record NZ_JBITHZ010000054.1, on the reverse strand, counting down.
TTCGCCGAGTTCGGCTTCGTCCTGCGGGTGGTGCGCGACACGGCGTTCTCCATCCAGGAGATGCTGCGTCTCCAGGACGCCAAGCATCGGGCCGACCGCGAGCGGCTGCGCGACCAGGCGATCAGCCTGCAGTTGATCCACGAGAAGGTCTCGCTCGTCGAACGGCGTACGCGCGCGGCCCGGGATGCGGGCCCCGACGAGGGCTCCTGGTCCGGTGACTGCCCGTACCGGGGGCTGTGGCCGTTCGAATCGGAACACGCCGAGGTCTTCTACGGCCGGGAACGGCTGACCGCGGAACTCGTCGGCAAGGTGGCGGAGGCGCTGGACGGGCTCGGCATGGTGGTGGTCACGGGGGCCTCTGGCGCGGGCAAGTCCTCGCTGCTGCGCGCCGGGCTCATCCCGGCTCTGGCCAGAGGAGCGCTGCTACCAGGCTCCGAAGATTGGCCCCGCCTGCTGATCACGCCGACCCGGTCTCCCGTGCAGGAGCTGGCCATGCGGCTGGCCGCCCTGGGCGGCATGGACGCGATCGCCGTTCATGACGGGTTGACCGAACGGCCGGAGCAGGCGTATCTGCTGGGCAGGCAGGCCGTGCTGGCCCACGGGTCGGCGATGCGCCCCGGCCGCCACGACGGACTCGCTCCGGCCGGGGCGGCGCGGCGGCTGGTCTTGGTGGTGGACCAGTTCGAGGAGGTGTTCGCGCTCGCGGGGGAGACCTCCGCCGAGACGTTCATCACCGCCCTGACTGCGATGAGTGGCCGGGCCGCTGGGGGTGCCGAGCCGGCCGCGTTGGTGGTGCTCGGTGTGCGCGGCGACTACTGGGCCCGCTGCGCCGCTCACCCGCGGCTGGCAGGCGTCCTGCGGGAGGGGCACTTCCTGGTCGGTCCCATGTCCGAGTCGGAGTTGCGGCGCGCTGTCTCCGGCCCCGCCAAGAGCGCCGGTCTCAAGCTCGAGGCGGGACTCGTCGACGCCATTCTCAGCGATCTGCGTTCCGCTGGCGGGACGGATCCGTACGAGGTGGGGGCGCTGCCGCTGCTTTCCCAGGCGATGCTGATCACCTGGGAGAACCGGGAGGGGGATTGCCTGACGAACCGGGCGTACGGCGTCTCCGGCGGAATCGCGCAGGCGGTGCAGAGCAGCGCCGACGGCGTCTACCACGCCCTCACGCCGGAGGGTCGGGCCGTCGCCCGCGACATGATCACCCAGCTCGTCTCGGTGACCGCTGCAGGGCGGACCACCCGCCGGCGCGCCCGGCGTGCGGACCTCCGCCAGGGGGACCTGGCCTCTGCCGTGCTCGCCGCTTTCACCGCCAAACGCCTGGTCATCCTGCAGAGGGGGACGGTGGAGCTGGCTCACGACGTCCTGCTGCGGGCCTGGCCGCGCCTACGGGGCTGGTTACGTGAGGAGGAAACCGATCATGTTCTGCACCACCAACTCCTCGACGACGCCGAACAATGGGAGTTGGAGCACCGGGACGCGTCGTTCCTCTACCGCGGCACCCAGCTGACCACGGTTCGGGAGGCCGCGTCGCGCTGGACGCGCTCCGGACGGTATCCCGCCCTGGCGGGCGCTCCCCTGGACTTCCTGGACAGGTCTCGTGCGACCGAGGACCGCCGCCGGCGCAACCTTCGTCTCTCCCGCGGCACCCTGGCCCTCCTGCTGGCCGTCGTCCTGGCCGCAGGCGGGTTCGCCGCGGAGCGAAGCTCGTCCGCCGCCCGCCAGAACGACCTGCGGATCGCTCGGCAGACGGCGGCCCGCGCCGACGCGACGCGCGCGGTGGACCCGGTCAGGGCAATGCTGCTCAGCGTGGCGGCCTGGCGGCTGGCGCCGCACGACCTGGACACCATCGGCGCGTTGTACGGCTCCCTAGCGCAGCGTGAGGCGCACGTGTTGCGCCCGGCCGCGGCCGCCGGGGCGGATCACTACGACCTGAGCCGCGACGGCACGACCCTGGCCGTGGTGAACGGCGGCAGATTGTCCCGCTGGGACGTGGCCAGCGGCCGACGGCTGCCAGGCGCGAACCTCGATCTCGGCCCCGAGGTCACGTCGATCGCGCTCAGCCCGGACGGTGCCACGCTGGCGGTCGGCTCCGAACACTCCGTGCGGCTCTGGGACCCGCGTACCGGCGAGGCGATGGGGAGACCGTTCGGCAAGGGCGGAGCCGAACGGCTGGGCTTCAACGCCTCCGGAACCGTATTGACCGGGCAATCCACGGAGGGAGGGCGATCCTGGAAGGTGACCGACCGGAAACGGCCGCTCTGGACGAGCGGGGCGGACCTGGCGCTGATGGAGGTCTCGCCGGGCGGCACCAGGATGGTCAGGGCCCACGACCTCGCGCCGTACGAGCTCTTCGACGCTCACCGGAAGCCGCTGCCGCCACCCGGCGGAGCCGAGCCGGTACGCGGCGGAGCCGCCGCCTTCGCCCCCGACGGCACGACGCTGGCAGTGAGCACCGGTGACCAGGTCCGGTTCTGGGATCTGCGCAGACACCAGTGGAAGGCCGAGAGCCTGGCGGTCACGGCGGTACGGGCCATCGCCTTCAGCGGGAACGGCGCGTACGTGGCCACCTACGACGACGAGGCCGTGACCCTGTGGCGCAGCGACGGCTTCAAGATCCTGACCCGATCCGCTCGTGAAGTCCTCGGCGAGCCGCGCTTCGGCGCCAAGGACGAGACGCTGACCTATCTGATGAGGAACGGCGAGGTCGTCCAACTCGACATTGCCGCGCTCACCGCCCACCGGCCGCTCATGGCCGGCGCCCGGATCGGCGCCCTCGATCCGCTGGCCAGGACCGCCCTCCTCCACGGCCCTGCCACCGTGCTGACCGACGCCCGCCCGCCACCAAGTCCGGGACCAAGGACGCTGAACGTACCACCGCTGAAACAGGCGGCCTTCAGCCGGGATGGCCGCTCGGTCGCCACGGTGGCGGAGGAAGGCGCGGAAGCGGTCGTCTGGGACGTCGAGACGGCCACACCTCGTCGGACGTTGTCCGTCGGACCAACCACCGGAGTCGGCAGCATCGCACTGAACAGGGACGGATCCCGGGCCGCCATCGCCCCGTTCGACGGCGCCCGCTGGCAGCAGGTCCAGTTGTGGGACGTCCGCCGGGGCACGAAGATCGAGACGCTCGATCAGCGCGGTCACATGCGAATGGAGTTCAGCCCCGACGACCGCCTGCTGGCCGTCAACGGCCCCGACGACAACGGCCTGGTGCGGCTCTCCCCGCGGGTGTACCAGCGCTGGTTGTTCGGCAAGGGGGGACAGGGGGGTCGTTCCCTCGCCATCAGCCCTGACAGCACGATCGTCGCAGCGGGCGGTCCCGGTTACGGCGTAGACCTGTGGGACGCGGCCGCCTTCCGGCACCTGGGGCACATGCGCGTACCGGAGGACGAGTTCGAGGATCTGACCGCCGCCGCGTTCTCCCCCGACGGCCACGTGCTCGCCGCGGGTGGCGCCAGCGGCCACGTCCGGCTCTGGAACGTCGCCGACGGCCGCGTGCTAGGGGCGCCGCTCCTGCAACACGCCGGCCGCATCCTGGCGCTCGCCTTCACCGCCGACGGCGGCGCGCTGCACAGCGTCGGCACCGATGGCGCCCTGCGTGTCCTGGCCATCGACCCCGAGCGCGTGGCCGACGAGGTATGCGCGCGAGCCCGAACCACGCTGGACGAAATCCAGTGGCGGCAACTGATCGGAGAGGCGGACTACCGGAAGGTCTGCTGACTGACAAAGGAGGTCACGCATGTCTGAGTCACCCATCGCCGCGGCGCAGCCCACGATCGAGGAGATCGAGATCCTGCCCGAACCCGCCGTGATGCTGAGCGACACCGGCCCCACACTGGCCCTCTTCCGCGTGACGGGCACGGAGCTGACGGCACTGGACGGCCGCCTGCTCCACCCCGACGGCATGACGACCATGCCACTGATTCCCAAGCCTTACATCGCCGACACGCATTGGTACGCCGAGTACGCTTTCGCTCCGGACGCGGACACCGGGCTGTGGCGTCTGCACATCGGGGCCGACTTCGAGCAGACGTTCGAAGTCATGTGGGACCGTCCCCGGCAGCGGGTGCTGATCGAGTTCACCATCGACCCGGCCACCGAGATCCCGCTCGGCTCGCCGGTCGCCGTCTCCGGACAGGTTTTGAGGGAGGTCGGCGACGGTTGGCGGCCGTTCCCGTTCCAAATCGTCTCGCTGCACTACCTCCCGACGAACGGCGAGGGGTTCGAGCTCGATTGGACGGAGTCCGACAAAGACGGGGAGTTCAGGAAGGAGGTCTTCCCGGACGGCCCAGGCACGCTGAACGTGACGTTGCGGACCGCCGAGAATCTGGTGCCCGGCAGTCACGACGAGCCGATCAAGGTCGTGGTGATGGACGCTGGCAAGTTCGAGTTCAAAGGCCACAGCATCGGCAAGGCGAAGGAGGGCGGGTTCTGGCATCACATCACCATCACCCGAGACGGCGTCGGCTTCAGGACGAGAATCGAAGTGCGTTACTCGCCCGGATACAGTAAGCCACGCGACAGCGCAAGGGGAACTCGGGCCCTCATCTACACGAGGAACAACACCACGGCCGAGACGGGGGAGACGGAGAGAGATGACGGCGTGTACAGCGTGCGGGCGCAGTCTTTGAAGCCGCCTCGCCGCTGGTGGCGGATCAAGGCCATCGGCGCCGGCTACAGCGACTGGAAACGCGGTCCGGCCTGATCGCCTCCTTGGGTCAGGAAGGTAATGGCGGGGAGACGTCGTCGTCGATCGTGGTGCCCCTCACCGTCCAGGCGATTCCGAACCAGGTGTTGACGGTACCGGACCATCGCCTGATCCGGATTTCGTACGTCTCCCCGGGGGCCGCCGGGAACTCGCAGATCTCGTAGCTGTTGTCCCTGGAGTTGCTGGCGGCCGCCAGGGTGCCGTCGGCCCGCCGCACCAGCAGGTCGAGATCGACTGCCAGGGTGGTGCTGAGCGGAGCGCCGATCGCCGGGTCCTCGGCGACCGTGCTGTCCCAGGCCAACGCGACCTTCACGAACGGCGTGAGCACCGTCTTGGGCACCTCCACGCGATAGGCGAAGGTCGATATGCGGTTCTGAGTGAAATGTTGGGACTTGAGGGTTCCCACGTCCCAGCCCCGCCGGGTTCCCGGAGCATTCCCGGCACCACGGGCCCGGGCGATGAGGACGCTTTCCAGCGCGTCCAGGGCACCCGCGCCGTCGGCGGCGTCCACATGGGCGGCCAGGTCGTCCTGCCAGCCCGCTCCCTCCGGGTTGCGACCGGCGCCCGCCAACATGATCGCCCTGCACCCCTGCGGCCAGGACCGGAGCACCGCGTCCACCTGCTGGATCAGCGCCACGCAGCCGGCCACCGCCGGCGCGGCGAAGCTGGTGCCCCCGTCGGTCCGGGCCGCGGCGGTCACCCCAGTGCCGTTGGCGGCCAGTTCGGGCAACTCCCGGTCCGCGTGCGGTGACGCGGGGTTGCGGAACGCGGAGTCGCTCGCCATCGCCGTCGCCGTGTCGTCGTGGCTGCCGACGGTGAGGCCGTTGTAGCCCTTGTGGTTGACGTACTCGTCGTACGGCGGATGGATGTCGTCGCTGTCCCCGGCGAAGTAATTGCCCGCGGCCTGCACAATCGTCGGGTGCGGCCATCGCAGCACCAGATAGTCCTTGTAGACGTCGTTGAACGACGGAGAAGCGGTGGAGGCGTCGTCGGAGCGGTGGAAGCTCTGGCTCACGACCGTGCAGTGCTGATCCCGGACCGCCCAGACGAGCGCGTCGAGAGAGGAGGAGTTGGCCGAATAGAGCTCACACCCGGGAGCGTGGCCCCGTGCTCGGCCGCCCTGGGTGTTCTTGATGATGGCGTGGGTCAGTCTCGCATGGCTGGTTCGGATGGCGAACTTCGGATCGAAGCTGGCGACGATCTGCAGATTGCTGCTGTCATCCGGGCCGAACTCCCACACCGCCACGCGTACACCGGTGCCGTCCAGGCCGCTGTCGTGTACGACGTCGGAGCGCGCCACCCGCATGGAGTCACGCAGGTCCACCACGGCCTCCGTGTCGTTCAGGAACACGGCAGCGACCTCGTCCCTACCGGCTAACTGCATGATCGCGTCGGCGTGCAGAGTCGCGTAGACCACCGGTGCTACCCGGTCGGGCGTGGCGGCGCCGTAGCCGCCGACCATCTCTACCAGCCGATCCGCAGCCTGCTCGACGAGCACGTCGAGGCGGCGCTCCTCCGGCTCCGGCTCCGAGGAGGGCCGATCGGCAGGACGGTCGTAGCCGCCGAAGTGGGCGGGCACGGCGGCCCAGAACGCGACCGGGACGGCCCCGCCCGCGGCCATCCTCCGCTCCAGGCTCTCGTGGATCTTCCCATAGCGCACGGCCCTGCGCCGGGCGACGTCGCCCAGCACCTGCGCGGGGTCTACTGGCGTGCCCGACTCATCGAAGGCCAGCTCGAACGGCTCTCCGGTGGTCCTGTCGGTGGTCTTGAACAGATCGATGAACGGCTCGGATGGGCGCTGCGACAGCGGCACCCTGGTGGTCTGGAACTGGCCGATCCCGATCCTGGCGAACCCCTCCACACCCAGGCCGGCCGGAATCCGCGCCGCCGTGTCGACCGCCAGGAACGGCACGTCGAACGGCTCGGCGAGGCGGCGGCGCGCGGCGCTCAAGAGCTCTCCGATCACCAGGTGGTGCCGGCCCGGAGGGAGTTTCTCCGCCGGTTGCACTTCCGCCGTCCTGCCCGAGTCGGCCAGCCGGACCACGACCCGTCGGCCGCGGATGCCGATCTCCCCTTGTGCCGATCTCGGATCGATCGGTTCTTCCGCGGAGACGGTGATGGGGGTGTCCCGCCCGATCAGGTCCTCCGCTGTGACGCTGACCCGCAATTCACTCGGCATACCGGCCTCCTGGAGTCCGCGGCTTTCCAAAGAATGAGCGGCGGCGTCTCGACGATCCAGCCACAATCCTGTGACGAAGACCGGCCGACTTCTGCGGCCTACCATTTCCCAGCGAAAATCCGGCCCGCGCGATGGTCACCGGCGAGCAGCGGTGTGGCGCGGCGGTCGTGGGCCGCCGCGACGGGTGCGGTGTTCTGGGAGGTGAGCTCGCGCTGGGGGAAGCATGGGCCAAGTCCAGTTCCCCTTTCCGAGCTCGGCCTCGAAGCGCCGCTGCGGATGCGGGCGCGTTCCTTGCGCTGTGCAGCGAGTACGTCGGGGTGGCGGGCGTTGGCGTTGCACCAGCGCAGGTCGCGGCGCAGGGCCCAGGTTTGCGCGGGGTGGCTGCGGTGGTGGGAGTTGGCCAGGGTGAACTGCCGCAGTGGGCCGAAGTGGGCATCGATCGGGTTGGCCGAGGAGGCGTAGGTCGGGTGAAGCACAGCTCGACCTTGTTCTTCTTCGCCCAGCGGCGGATGTCCGCGCCGGTGTGGGCGAAGAGGTTGTCCAGGACGATGTAGATCGGTGCGCCGTCTGGTCGGGCACCGCTGATCGACTTCAGTGCGGCCAGGGTGTTGGCGGTGCCCTTGCGTCGCCGGTTGACGCCCCGCAGCCGGTCGTCGCCGACGGTGTGGGGCTCGAATACTCGATTCACGTGATGACCTGCGGTTCTTGGCAGACGCGCGGACCTTGATTGCCACCGTCTGAGCGGTCACCCAAAACGACTTGCGCAGTTGCTCAATTCGATTGAGCGACTGCGCAACATCGCTTGAGCGTCCGCTTAAGAGATGATCTTCGCTCATCAAAGACATTCAGGTGAGGCCGTCGGGCGTAATTTCGGCACTCGCCGACTACACGATCGCCGAACTCATGGAGGTGTTTCTCGGTCGGCCGTGCCATCGTCTACCACATCCTCGAACGCGCGGCCCTCAGCCCAACCGCCAGAACCGAAGGAGTTTCGCCCGCGCCCTGATCACGCTCCGGCAATCGAGGGTTTGCAAGAAGGATTATCCCGCAGACTTGGCACCTTGGAGAGCCGCAGCGTCCAGTGCATCCGAACGGTTTGGTCCTTAAGCTCGTGGGTGTACGAGCCCTCTTCCGGCCACCCCCAACCTTAATTGGGGAGCTGTTCGGAAACACTGGGCACCTTACTCCTGGGCCACGGTTTCCATACAGTCCATCGATCAGCCAGAGGACCCCGTAGGCGAGTGTTCGGGCGGGTGCGGTCAGGTATGCGCTCTTCAGGTTCATGCGTCGATGGTGCCGACGGCTCTTGGAAACAACTCGCCCAAGGGTGCCAGCCGCCGGCTCATAACTTGGCCTGGGAAACTCATGGCGTTTTGCCGCATTCGGTGGATAGTCAGAACATCTGCCGAAGGGGGCTTCTCATGGGCTGGAGTGCTTGGATTCCGGTGGGTGGACCTGCTGGGGGCTTCGACGGGAGAACCGCAGCTGTCTCAAGGAATCCCGAGGTCACCAACATCTATGTACGCGGGGCCGACGGTGCGCTCTGGCAACAGGCGTACTGGGCCGGGTCGTGGAACGGGTGGGGCCGCCACAACGACGGCATGCAACTGCGATCCGCGCCCGCTCTCGGGTCGATGGGGCCTGATCACGAGCATGTGTTCGCGGTCGGAACCGACGGGCAGCTGTGGCAGAAGTGGTGGAACGGCAGCTGGAGCGGGTGGATCTCGCTCGGGGCACCCTCGGCGGGGATCGTTGGCGATCCAGTGACGGTCTCCCGCAACAATACCGTCTGCAACGTGTACGTGCGAGGCGGCGACAACTCGCTCTGGCAGCTCCCCTATTACGACGGCTTCTGGCACGATTGGGAGCGTCACGATGACGGAGCAGTCCTCACCTCCGCGCCGGGTCTCGGCACGATGGGGCCTGATCACGAGCATGTGTTCGCGGTCGGAACCGACGGGCAGCTGTGGCAGAAGTGGTGGAACGGCAGCTGGAGCGGGTGGATCTCGCTCGGGGCGCCCTCGGCGGGCATCGTCAACGACCCGGTGACGATCTCGAGGAACGGCGCGGTCTGCAACGTGTACGTCAGGGGTGGCGACAACTCGCTCTGGCAGCGTGCCTACTACGACGGGTACTGGCACGGCTGGGGGCGTCACGAAGACGGCGCGATCCTGACATCGACGCCAGGAGTCATCTCCCGCGGAAGCGACCATGAGACGGTAGTTCGCCGAGGCACCGACGCCCGAGTTTATCTCAAGTGGTGGATACCGGGGCTGCCGACGGTCGACGTCAACCTGATCACCGTGGGGCGCGATTTCTTCACTGCGGCCAACAACACCAAGATGATCGACTCGGCGACCATCGCCAGGCAGATCTTCGAGCAGGTGGGCTTCAACATCGGCACGATCCGGCACTATGGGATCGACCGGGTGCACGCGGGCGCACTCGAGATCATCGACAGCCTGGCGGAGGCCGAAGAGTTGACCAGGCTGTGGACCGTCCCCAACAACGCGCTGGACGTCTTCGTCGTACGTTCGATGAACGGGGCCGACGGATGGTCGGCGGTCGGCGGGTCCTGCGACAAGAACTCTATGGGCATGACGGGGAGCGTCGTGTCGCTGAACGGAAGCCTTGCCAACGCCGGTAACACCTTCGCGCACGAAATGGGTCACTACCTGGGACTCAGCCATATCGCTGACGCGGACAACTTCATCGGCGGTAACGGCGCTTCCAACAGCAACACCCACATCCACGCTTGGCAGGGCGACTCGATGAAGAAGCACTGCTTCGTCTTCCACGTCTGAGGAGGGCACGATGCTCCCCGAAAACCTCTCCGCGCTGCTGCGCAACGAGCACGCTCCCGCGATCGCACTCCGGCCCTCTGATGTTGAGGAACTGCGGGACGTCGCCCTCGGCAATGTCCACCCCGAATACCGGGTCAAGGCACTGGCCCTGGTCGATTCACCCGACCTGCTTCTGACGGCGCTGCGGGATGACAGCGCGGATCTGACCGTACGGGCAGCCGGGGCGACCCTGCTCTCCAAGTCCGCTGCGCCTTCTGCTGAGAGCGCCTTGCTGGAGGCTCTGCAGCGGGAGTCCTCTCCCCCTGTACGACACAAGATCATCGGTGGGCTCGCCAGGGTGGGCGGCGTGGAGTCCCTCGACGCACTGGTTTCAGTGGAGGACGCCTCCTTCGCCCAGTCGGTGATCGCCTACCGGCACGGGCTGAGCGGTTACGAGTTCCCGGTCATTTCCGAGTCGGAGCTGATGCCCGCGGACGGGCCGCCGTTCGGCGCTTCGGGATCAGTGCCGCTGGACGCCCGGCGCCTTGCCGGCGACGTCTATGGCCTCGGCCTGCCGGAATCCGCAGCGGTCGTGAACTGCGGCGGCCGTACGCTCGCCATCTCCGTGATCCCGATCCAGCCTGCGGTTCCCGCCCTCGTCGGCCTGATCGCGCTCCGTGCGGAATCCGACGGGTCCTTTCACACTGCGATGCTCGTGTTCTGCTGGCCGGAATCCAAGGACACGCTCAACATCTCCGTTCAACGGATCACGGGGACCACGGCGTACTTTGGCCAAGGGGACCTCGACGGAGGATTCCGGCTCGATGCCGTACGAGGACCCGGGGCTAGGGCGACCACGATCACCGGTCCCCTCGATCGGCTGCAGATCCAGCTCGGCGAGACTCAGCAGAAGCAATTCCTCAGCTGACGGGCACAATCATCCCTCGTGCCTGACGCTGGTGGGAATCTTGCGGGCCTGATCATCCGGTTGAGGTGGCGCGCAAGGACTTCTACAACGGTATGGACGTCACCGGCATGGGCCGGCTGAAGTACTACGTGGGTGATCCAGCGCCGCTGTACGACTTTGCGGGCGGGGCGAACGGCGGTCGCGGCAATCTTGTCGTCACCTTCACATTCCGAGCAGACGGCGGCATCGGCATCGTTTCGCCGCAAGGCCGTACCTACGCCATCGCGGCAGGGCGCAACGGCGATCTCGTCGAGGAGGTCACCGCACTGCGGGACAGTGACCCCTGGCTCCGCGTCAGCACCGAGGACCACGTTCGCCACGGTGTGCTCGTCGTGCGGGTCAGGCGGCTGCTGAACCCGGCCGAATCCAGCATGCGTGTCTACCGCTACGACCGGTTGACGGGAGTGCTGCAGACGCAGCCGTAACGAGCACTGTTAGTTATCTGGTGACGAAGGGGCTGAGGGTGCCGAATATTCATCCGTGCAGGTCATGGAGGTAATGCGTTCTCTTGCGCTCGGTCGCGCACCCCGGACGGCATGACAGTCGATCGTGCTATTGCGCTTGGCCTACTTCAGGGGCGCTGGCACCGCGATGTGCTGCGGCGCCATCATGCCGCGGACAGTGCGCCTCGCGGGCGTGGACGTCCGCGTACCGTCCGGTCTACACAGTTGCTGGTGTTGCGGCTGGCACGAGAGAACGCCTCGTGGGGCTACCGGCGCATTCACGGTGAGCTGGCCACGCTCGGTATCAAAGTCGCCGCTTCCACGGTGTGGGAGATCCTCAAAGCACACGGCATCGACCTGTCTCCCGAACGGACCGCCACGACCTGGGCCGCGTTCCTACGCAGCCAAGCAGGCGCCTTGCCGGCGTGCGACTTCTTCGAAGTTCGTACCCTCACCGGCGCCCGCTCGTACGTTCTGGCGGTCATCGAGCACACCACCCGCCGTATCCGTCTCCTCGGCGTCACCGCCTCGCCGGACTATTTCTCGGCGCATGTGGACCTCGCGGCGGTCCCGCAGTACACGGCGGAGGCGGCGAAAGCCGGCGGTCCCGGCGACGCCTCGCTGGCATGTTCCTGCACAAGCTGGCACGCGTCCCGGTGATCACCATTGCCAAGGTGAGAGGCCAGGCCCGCGGGGGCGGTAACGAACTCGCCCTCGCCTGCGACATGATCTTCGCCTCGCGCGAGAACGCGATCTTCGCGCAGTTCGAGATGGGCACCGGAGCCCTGTCGGGAGCGGGAGGCGTCCAGGACCTGCCCCGGCGGCTCGGCCGCACCCGCGCCATAGAGGCCATCGTGGGCGCCGACGACTTCGACGCCGACCTCGCCGAGCGCTACGGCTGGATCGCCCGACGCCGAACTGGACGCCTTCGTGGAGCGCTTGGCCAAGCGCATCGCCGGCTACCCACCCGAAGGGGTCCGGGCCGCCAAGCGCGCCGTCAACGACCTCACGCTCGCCGACGCCGCCCAAGTCCGCTCCGACGCCGCCATGTTCCAGGGACTCATCGCCCTGCCCGACACCCGAGAACGCCTGGACTACCTGGCCGCCCGGGGTCTACAAACACCCGGCGAGACCGAACGCGACCTCGGCAGGGCCGTCGCGGAGTTCCACCGCTGACTGAGCCCTGGCTCCGCGGCTCGGGCACGCCTGACGCCGAACTGCCGGTGGGATCCGAGCCGATTTTCCCGCATACGCGGCGGGCCCGAAGGGCGCCAGACCTGCGCCTGCCGAGAATTACATCCGCCCAGGTCATAGCCATGTGGGACTCCGCATGGCGTTCGCGAGCTCCGGCCCTCAAAAGACGGAAACGCGTGCGCCAGGATGATTGGCTGTGCTCCTACGGCCTGGCCTACCTCACCATCACAAACACCTTCGCCGCGCTGCGGTTGCTACCGGCGACCGGGACAAGGACGTCGAGATTCTCGCCCTACGCCACCAGATCACCATCCTGCGCTGGCACCGCGACCTGATGAAACGGCCTCACGCCCGTACCTGCCGGCCGAAGCGGCCGGGACGCCCTCCCACCGCGCTACCAGTTGGTGAGGCGTCCTTCCGCCCACCGGCCCCTCAAGGGCACTGCGCTGGAAGTGATTCGAGTTCTTGAGCCCCACAGGCTATGCCCTACTTCCGAGCCGACAACATTAGGTCGACATCTCGCGTAACGCGAATCGTCACCCCAGCGAAGCTTCCCGATGGTGCCGCCCTGGCCGCTTACTATGACATATTTCCGGTCGTCACCTAAATGCCTAAGTAAGTGCCGTTTTACGGAACACCGGAGTCTTGGAACCTTTCTCAGTAACGTTGAATCAAATTTTTTGATCTTGATGTCCGCGTCGCCCTGGCCAGTAGCGGACAGATGCCTTGACCCCAGGTGCGGGGGCAGGGACATTGACATCTCTGCGGGCAGGGGGTTCATGTGGCACATTACGGGGAAACGCGGCCGAGAATCTCGCGCGGGCAACCTGAAATCGCCGATGCCGGCTTATGGCTGAACGCGGCCGATGGTGCGTGGCGGCCCCATCCGTACTGGGGCATCGGCTTGGGGGACCGCCCATGAACCTGCCCGTCTACCGGCTTGACGGCTTCTTCTTCGAGCTCTGCGATTGCTACACGATCTGCCCGTGCTGGGTCGGCCGGCCACCTGACGACGGCCGGTGCACGGGCGCGTTCTGCTGGTCGGTCGAGGCCGGCACGATCGGCGACGTCGACGTGTCGAGGCGGTCGGTGGTCAGCGTCTCGTTCCACCGGGGACACCGCGACGACGGCGGGCAGGAGGTCACGCTCTTCGTCGACGACGACGCCGACGACGCGCAGTTCACCGCGCTCGCGTCGGCCTTCACCGGAGGGTACGGCGGGCCGCTCGGCGAGCTCGGCCGCCTGATGGGCGTGCTCCGCGAGGCAGCCCGCGCGCCGATCAGCCTGACCACCCAGGACGACCACCTGTCGGTCACCGTCGGGCGCATGGTCAGCGGCGACGGGTCGGTCATGCGCGGCGGCGACGGCGCGGTCACCGAGCTGCGCAGCGGGCGGCTGAGCGAGGTGCTCGGCCCGCGCGCCGAGGTGGGCACCACCTCGAACTTCCGCATCAACCTGGGCGGGCAGGCCTCCTCGGTGCAGGTGGCCGGCCGGGCGGCGATGCGCGGCCCGTTCCGGTACGAGAGCCGGGGCGAGCCGTGACCGGCCCGGCGGTTGGCTCCCGCTCCACCGTCGCCGTCGTCGCCGTCGCGGCGGTTGCCGTGGCCGGGCTGCTGGCGGCGGGGCCGCTGCTCGAACACGACCTCGCCGCGGGCTGGGCGGGGGTCGGCTGGTTCACCGTCAGCTGGCTGCTGATGACGGTCGCGACGATGCTGCCCGCGTCGCTGCCGCTGCTCCGGCTGTTCGCCCGGATGCTGGGCGACCGCCGCGACGCCGGCCGGCTGGTCGCCACCGTGGTGGCCGGTTACCTGGCCACCTGGACGGTCGCCGGGCTCGTGCTCGCCGGGGTCAACGCTTTCGTGCACGCGCTCGTCGGCGGCACTCCCTACGCCTGGGCCGTACTGCCCCTCTCCCTGCTGGGCGCCGGGGCCTACCAGCTCTCCGGCACGGCCGCGCGGTGCCTGACCGCTTGCCGTTCGCCGTTCGGGATCATCGCCAGGCGCTGGTCGGGCAGACGTCCGGCGGGAGTGGAGGCGGCCCTGGTCGGGCTGGATCACGGGCTCTACTGCCTGGGCTGCTGCGCGGGGCTGATGGTGGTGATGTTCGCGGCCGGGATGGCGAATCCGTTGTTGATGATCGCGCTCGGCGGCGTGGCCGCGCTGCACAAGCACGCGCCGTGGGGTGCGGTGCTGGCACGCGTCACGGGGGTCGTACTGATCGCCGCGGCGGTCGCAGCCGGAGCGGCGCACCTCACCGGCGGCGTCGGACACGGGGGGCACTGATGGCGTCCGACACTCACGGCTTCTGGCAGCCGCCACAGCGGGTGCCGTTCAAAGCGGGCGAAGTTTTGTACGACAAGGACTCCCGCAACCCGGTCCGCGACGAGCGTGGCCTGTTCGTCATCCACGCGGTGCTCATGCACACCGGGAAGGTGCTCTGGTTCTGCGGGCACGCGGAGACCCTCGACTACCCGCTCGTCGCGTACGTGTTCGATCCCCGCAATCCGGGCGCAGCGGTCCGCAAGCCGTTCCCCAGAGGCGCGGACCTGTTCTGCTGCTTCTGCGTGCAGCTCGACGACGGCCGCATCCTGGTGGTCGGCGGCTCGCAGCTCGACCACTACGCCAAGGGGACCCCCTACAACCCGCGCACCGACTACCGGGGCAGCAACGGATCTTCCACGATCGTCATCTTCAACCCGCACAAAGGAAACAATGGCGGGGAGTGGGAGACACCTGATCCGAAGCGCAAGCTGATTCAGGGCCGCTGGTATCCGACCGCGGTCGTGCTCGGCGACGGCAGCGTGATCGTCGTCTCCGGCCGGCGCGAGTTCGCGGTCTACGACACCGCCTCACCGCTCAAGTGGCCGGACCCGGACCTGGCCGTGCACGCCACCCACCGCGGCATCGCCAACGTCGTCGAACATCTCCGGTCGCCGGACTACCGGCCGCAGGCGGTGTCCGGCGCCGACAACCGCGCGATCCCCATCTACCCGGGCATCCACCTCGCCCCCGACGACCGGCTCTACACCACCCACACCACGTGGGGCCAGGAGATCGACGAGCCGCCGACCCTCTCGCTGACCATCCAGCCGCCGCCTCCGGGCGCGCCCCCGGGCACCGCCGCCAGCGGCAGGTGGACCCCGTACGTGCGCCCGACGGCCAAGGCCAGGCAGCCCGAGCGGGAGGAGGGCATGAGCGTGATGCTGCCGGTGGTGCTCGATCCGGCGACCAAGAAGCGCGACCCGAGATGGGTGGGCAAGTTCCTGGTGGTGGGCGGCGGGCTCGCCGTCGACGCCGTGGACGTGCCGCTGGTGCGTGCCGAGATCAGGGCCCTGACGCCCCCGTTCAACCGGATCACGGACCCGGGACGCGGAACTGTGGGCTTCAGACGCCAGAAGGTCGCCGCCTCGCAGCCGGCGGAGATCCTCGACACCAGCATCCCCGGCGCGCCGCGGTGGACGGCCGGGCCCACCATGCAGCGGCCAAAGCGGATCAACGGCCACTGTGTGCTGCTGCCCGACGCCACCGTGCTCATTCTCGGCGGCCACGGCATGTACAAGTGGCACGCCAAGGCCAACAGCACGCGGGCCGCGCAGCAGACCGTGCCGGTCACCGACCCGACGCTGGAGGTGGAGATCTTCACGCCCGGCGGGGGATTCCGTATCGGGGCGCCGATGCGCCACCCGCGGATGTACCACTCGATCGCGATGCTGCTCCCCGACGGCTCGGTGATCATCGCGGGCGGCGCCGACCCCAACGAGCACGAACCCTCGCTCGTCTATCCGAACACCTTCAACGGGCGCACCTACACCGGCACCTCGCGGCTGCTGCGCGGGATGTCCGCCGGCGCCATGTCGCTTCTCGTGGACCTCAGCCCGTCGGCCTACGCGGAACCGTTCCCCACACTGCCGGTCGGCACGAAGGTGGTCATCGACCGCGGCCCGCACGAGATCAGGACCACCCTGGCCGGGCTGCGGGAACCGCCGCAGCCGCCGGTCAACGCGGTCTACCTGATCCTCGACATCGGCACCCCGCTCCCCCGGGCCATCACCGACGGGACGCGTGTCGACTTCGAGTCTCCGGCCGTCGGCACCCCGATCACCCGGGTCAACGAGTGGCTGTCGAGCGTCCTCACCAACACGCCGCAGCACCGGGGCGCCATCTTCTCACAGCCGCTCAATCGCAAGGACTACGAGATCTACCAGCCGCCGTACTTCCACAAGTCCGGCACCCGCCCGGTGCTCCCGCCGCTGAATCCTGGCGAGCTCCAGGTCAAGTACGGGTCAACGTTCACGGTCCGGACGCCCGACGCGGCCCGGATCACCCGGGTGGCGATCATGCGCCCGGCCGCGGTGACCCACCACACCGACACCGAGCAGCGCTTCGTCGAGCTGCCCTTCACTCCCAACGGCCCCACCTCCCTCAAGGTCACGATGGTGCCGGGCACCGACAGCTCGCTGGTGCCGCCCGGTTACTACATGCTGTGGATCCTCGCCGACCAGCTGCCGTGCGTGGAGGCCCGCTTCATCCACATCACCGGCGCGCCCCCACTCCGCTCACCTTCGGTTCCGGTCGAGGTGACTCCGCCGGCGCCCCTGCAGCCGGAGAACGACGAGGGAGGCCACGGTGGCTGAGCCCGGCACGCTGGAACGCCTGGCGCTGATGTTCGGCTCGGCGCTCGCGGACCTCGGCGACGAGTTCGCCGAGGACCCCATCGCCGTGCTCGCCGACCTCGGCCTGCGGATCCCGCCCAACCTGGTGTCACCGGCCCTCGTCAGCGCCCTCGACTCCTGCGCGGCGTCCGCACAGGAGCTTCCCGGCCTGGTCGGCGACCTGGCCGAGGCGATCGAGGCCGACGCGGGCGCGCTGGAACTGGCCACGAAGGCGGCGCCGCTGGTCGCCGAACTGGTCGACGTGATCGGCTCCTTCGACACGATCGCCCAGGAGGTCGGATCCATCGACCTCGACGTGCTCCCCGGCGCCCTGGAGCAGTTCGTGAACGAGCTGCCCAGGCGGCTGCTGGACCGGGTCGTCTTCCCCTATCTGATCGACAACCAGCGGGTCCTCTCCGGCGTGCTGACCGCGCTCGGCGTCCTGGGCATGACGGTGGTCAACGAAGGGTCCACCGATCCGGCGCTGCCGGAGACGACGGTGCGGTTCGTCGACTTCAACCGGATCGGCGAGTTCTTCTCCTCACCCGAGACGGCCTTTCGCTCGCTCTTCGGCTGGGGCACGCCGCAGTTCGACGGCCCCCTGCTCATCGACCTGCTCTACGAGCTGCTCACCTTCCTCGGCACGCCGGTGGCCTCCGGCGTCGACCCCGGGCCGCCCGAGCGCCCGTTCATCGAGTTCTTCCTCGCGGCGCTGATCCCCACAGACCCCACGGTCACGCCCGCCGGCCTCGACCTGATCGCCAAACTGGGCCTGGCCGACGGGATCGACCTCACGATGCCCGTCGGCGGCGGCTTCGTGGCCGGCCTCAGCGCCACCGGAGGGGTCGAGGCCTCGACCGGCCTCCGGGTCCAGCCCCCGGCCGTCCTCTCGGTGATCCCGCCCCAGGGCAAGGTGCAGGGCACGCTCGCGGCCGGGCTCGACAAGGTGCCCGGCCCTGACCAGGACGCGGTGGTCCTGCTGGGCGTGGCCGGTGGCACGGAGCTCAGCGCGAAGCGGATCAGGGTCCGCCTGACCACCTCCTTCGCGTGGGACGTCGACGCGGGACGGGCCGGTGGCGACGTCGGCGTCGAAGGCGCCGTCGAGGGCGGCAAGCTGGTCATCTCGCTGGCGGGCGCCGACGGGTTCATCTCCAGTGTCATGGCGGGCTTCACCCTGGAGGCCCACTTCGACCTCGGCTTCGGCTGGCGGGCCGGCTCGGGGGTCTTCTTCACCGGCAGCGGCGGGCTCGACGTGCAGATCCCGACGCACATCCAACTCGGTCCGATCGAGATCGACAACCTCAAGGTCCGGGCCGGCATCAAGCCCGCCGGGTTCCCGATCGGGCTGATGGCCACGATCAAGGCCGCGCTCGGGCCGCTGCGGGCCGTCGTGGAGGACCTCGGGGCCGAGATCCTCCTCGGCCTGCCGCCCGGCGGCGACGGCAACCTGGGCCCGTTCGACCTCGAATTCCGGTTCAAGCCGCCCACCGGCGTCGGCCTCTCGCTCGACGTCGGCGTCGTCAAAGGCGGCGGCTACCTGTTCATCGACAGCGAGCGGGGCGAGTACGCGGGCGCCCTGGAGCTGGTCTTCGGTGACTTCCTGGCGGTGGCGGCGGTCGGCCTGATCACCACCCGCGACCCCGGGTTCTCGATGCTGATCGTCATCACCGCGGAGTTCCCCGGCGGTGTCCAGCTCGGCTTCGGCTTCGTCCTACTCGGCGTCGGCGGCCTCCTCGGCATCGACAGGACGATGAACCTGCGGGCGCTGATGGAGGGCGTCCGCACGGGCGCGGTGGAGCGGGTGATGTTCCCCCGCGACGTCGTGGCCAACGCGCCGCGCATCCTCAGCGACCTGCGCGCCTTTTTCCCGGCCAAGCGGAACACGTTCCTGGTCGGCCCGATGATCAAGATCGGCTGGGGCACGCCGGCGCTGATCACGGCCTCCGTCGGGGTGATCATCGAGGTCCCGGGCAACATCGCCATCGTGGGCGTGCTGAAGGTCGCGCTGCCCACCCCTGACAAGCCGCTGATCAAACTTCAGGTCACCTTCGCCGGCGCGATCGAGTTCGACCGCAAGCGGCTGTACTTCTTCGCCTCGCTCTTCGACTCCCGGATCCTGTTCCTGACCATCAACGGGGAGATGGGCCTGCTGGTGGCCTGGGGCGAGGAGCCCGAGTTCGTGGTCAGCGTCGGCGGCTTCCACCCCGCCTTCGAGCCGCCCCCGCTGCCGTTCCCGGTGCCGCAGCGGATCATGGTCAGCATCCTGGACGAGGACTGGGGCCGGATCCGGATCACCAACTACTTCGCCGTCACCAGCAACACGGCGCAGTTCGGCGCGGCGGCGGAGCTGTTCTTCAGATTCAGCGCGATCAGCATCGAGGGGCACATCGGCTTCGACGCGCTGTTCCGGTTCTCGCCGTTCTATTTCATCGTCGAGATCTCCGCGTCGGTGTCGCTGAAGGTCTTCGGCCTCGGCGTCTTCGGCATCCACCTGCAGTTCGCGCTGGAGGGCACCTCGCCGTGGCGGGCTCGCGGCCAGGGCTCGATCTCGTTCTTCTTTTTCGACGTGTCCGCCGACTTCGACGAGACCTGGGGCGAGCCGAAGCACACCGAACTGGACCCGGTGAACGTGCTGCCGCTGCTCCGTACCGAGCTGGAGAAGCCGGAGTCGTGGCGGGCGTTTCTCCGGCCGGGCACCCACCTGTTCGTGTCGCTGCGCGGCCTGCCCGACTCCGGGCCGGGGGCCCTGGTGCTCCACCCGACCGGCGTTCTGGAGGTACGGCAGCGCGCCGTGCCACTGGACATCGGCATCGCCAAGGTCGGCGGCAACCGGGCCGGCGACGCGACCCGCTTCACCCTCACGGTCCAGGGCACCGCGCTGCGCCGGGGCGCCGACGTCACCGAGCCGTTCGCCATGGCGCAGTTTCTGGAGCTGGACGACGCGGCCAAACTGTCCCGGCCGTCGTTCGAGCGCCAGCACGCGGGGATGGAGCTGGTACCGACCGGTACGGGCGCCCAGTCCGCGCGGATGACCCAGCGGGCCGTCCGCTTCGAGGAGGTCGTCATCGACGACCGGTTCCGCCGCAGGCAGCGCCGCTTCCGGCCCATCGCCGGCGGGTTGTTCGGCCATCTCGTCGCCGGCGCGAGCATCGCCGGGTCGCCGGTCTCCGCTGCCGCCGCGCGGCTGCTCGACCCGTACCAGGACGGGGTCGTGGTCGCGGACGCCGGATTCGTGGTCGCCTCCACGGTCGACAACCGCGCCGCGACGCAGGTCTTCGGCAGCGAGTCGGCCGCCAGGGAGCGGCTCGGCGCGATGGTCGCCGGCGACCCCGGCCAAGCCGGCCTGATCCACGTGATCCCCGCATACGAGGCGGCCACCGCATGACCGAGATCGGCACCTACTCGTTCCTGCCGTGGCTGCGGCGGGGAGTCGCCACGCTGATGGGCTCCGCGCCCGGCGGCGCGACCCGGGCGGGCATCCGCGTCGACCTGACGCTCAGCGGCGATGCGGTGGGCGGCGGCACGACGTCGGTGCCCGTGCGCCGCGACGTCGAACTGTACGGGCCCGGCGACGTGGTCGGCCTGGACGCCCGCTCGATCGTCCGGACCGAGCCGCGCGCCGGGATCACCGATTTCGAGCCCAACTACCTGCCGTTCGTAGAGTTCTACGACGAGGACCTGCCGTGGCGCTACACCCCGGCCCCGCCGGACGGGTCCAAGCGCCTGATGCCGTGGCTGGCCCTGGTCGTGCTGGCCGACGGCGAGTTCACCGACGGCACGGCGGGCGGGAAGCCGGCGCCGTACGTGATCGTCGAAGATCCCGGCGTGTTTCCCGCCGCCGGCGAGTTGTGGGCCTGGGCGCACGTCCACGTCAACGGGGGGCTCGACGCGTCCGGGGATGTGCTGTCCGACGACATGGCCGAGGTGCTGCCACGATTGGACACGATGGTCGGGGCCAACCCGGACCTCGGGCTGTCGCGACTGCTCTGCCCCCGGCGGCTCCGCCCAGACACCGTCTATCACGCCTTCGTCATGCCCTCCTTCGAGAGCGGACGGCTGGCCGGGCTCGGCCTCGACCCGGGCGCGACGCCCGCCGCCACGCATCCGGCCTGGGCCGATTACGCCGACCGGGGCGCGCCCGCGCACTACTGCTACTACCACCGCTGGCGGTTCCGTACGGGCACGGTCGGCGACTTCGAGTCCCTGGTCCGCCTGCTCAAGCCCCGCCGGATGGACCCGCGGGTGGGCCGTCGCGACATGGACGTCCGTACACCGCTGCCCGGCCTTCCCGGCGTCGACGTTCCCGGGCTCGGCGGCGTGCTGCGCCTCGGCGGGGCGCTGCGGATCCCCGCGATCAACCTTGACGACCAGGCGCGGGAGGAGGCGGAGCGCTACGAGAACTGGGATGTCCCGTTCCCGCACCCGTTCCAGGCGGCCCTGGCCGACCTGATCGAGCTGAGCGACGACTACGCGTCCGGCGACGCGGCGGACCCGGACCCGGTGGTCACCCCGCCGCTGTACGGCCGCTGGCACGCGCGGACCAGCCGCCTGCTGGAGGCGTCGGAGCCGCAGCTGCACGGCAACTGGGTGCACGAGCTCAACCTCGACCCCCGCTTCCGGGTCGCGGCCGGGTTTGGCACGGCGGTCGTGCAGGAGAACCAGGAGACGTACATGACGGCCGCCTGGGAGCAGGTCGGCGCGGTGCTGGCGGCCAACCGGCGGATCCGCCTCGGGCAGCTCACCCGGGAGGTGGCGGGCGGCCTGCACCGCCGCCATCTCGCCGCGCAGGTGGCCGCCGACCCCGGCCGGCTGCTGGCGGTCACCGCGCCGGCGCATCCGCGCATCCTCCACGGCGGGGTCACCCTGGCCCACGGCCTGGTGGTGAGCCGGGTCGCCAAGGGCCCGCTGACCGCGGCGATGCGCCGGATCAGCCGTCCGGGTTCGACGGTGGTGCGGGCGCTGACCCGCCGCGGCGACCCGTCCCGCCGCCTGCTGGCCGCCATCGCCGAGGAGCGGGCCACCGCGTGCCGGCCGAAGACGGCGCCGCCGGGCGCGCCCACCTCCCGGGTCCTTCTGGGGTCCCTCGACCGCCACCGCGACCGGCTCTCCTTCCTGCTCGCCCGCGATGACCGCAAGCCGGAGCTGGTCGCCGAGCTCCCCCGGTACGGCGGCTTCACGCTGCTGAACCCCGGCAGGGACGTTCCCCGTCTGGAGCCGACAGCGGACGACAGCCGGGTCAGCATCCGGTACAAGTCCGGCATCCAGGACAACGCCGAAGTGATCGGCGCCTCGACGGAGGCCGGTGCCGAGCCGGTACGGCCCGGCGTGCAGGTGGACGACCTGGCCGAGGCGGCGCTGGACCTGCTCGACCCGGAGGTGACCGTGCCCCGCCGGGTGCTGTCCGGGATGACGATCCCGGACAGGCTCCAGCCGGCCGTGGCCGCGTTCCGCGAGGTCATGGCCTACCCGGAGATCGACCTGCCGATGTACCGGCCGCTCGCGGACAGGTCGTCGGAGCTGTTCCTGCCCAACCTCACCCTCATCCCGCCGGACAGCATCGCCATGCTGGAGACCGACCAGCGCTTCATCGAGGCGTACCTGGTCGGGCTCAATCACGAGATGGCCCGCGAGCTGCTCTGGCGCGAGTACCCCACCGACCAGCAGGGCAGCTACTTCCGGCAGTTCTGGGACCCCGCGCACCAGCTCCCGGTCGCGGGCGAGACCGACGCACAGCGCCGGGAGCGGCTCCGCGACATCCCGCCGCTCCACCACTGGGCGCTCCCCTCGCCCCTGGGCGGGCACGACCGGCACGACCAAGGCGGCCCCGGTCAGGAGGAGGTCGTCCTGGTGATCAGGGGCGAGCTGCTCAAGCGCTACCCCACGGCGGTGATCTACGCGCAGCGGGCGAAGTGGCGGCTGACCCCGGACGGTGACATCGACCCCGGCGCCGAACGGGAGCTCGACGACCTCACCCCGGCCGAGGAGCAGAACCCGCCGCCGGGCAAGCTGCGCATGCCGCTGTTCGGCGCCAAGATCGATCCGGACATCACCTTCCTCGGCTTCGATCTCACCGTCGAGGAGGCCCGCGGCCAGGACCCCGAAGTGCCGGACGCCGACCCCGGCTGGTTCTTCGTGCTCCGCGAACGGCCCGGGGAACCCCGCTTCGGCCTCGACATCGCGCGTACGGGCGACCTCAACGTCTGGAACGACCTCGCCTGGGACGACGTCGCAGCCGGCCTGCCGTTCATCCCGGTCGGTCCCGCCGCACCCGGCCACCACCTGACCGAACCGACCGGCCCCAACGCCGAGAAGCATGACCAGTGGGCCGAGGACCGGCTTCTGCACTGGGGCGCGGACCTCAACGCGTCCGAGGTGGCCTACATCCTCTACCAGGCGCCGGTTCTGGTGGCCGTACACGCGGGGGAGCTGCTCGGCCGTGACTGATGCCCACCGCCGCCTGCGCGAACACGCCGCGGAGGCCGCCGGCCTGCGCGCCGAGATCGCCGCGGCCGACGCCCGGCTGACCCGTCTGCGGCGCGCCCGTAAGGCCGACGCACGGCGGGCCGACCCCCGGCTCGCCCGACCGCCGCAGCCACTGACCGACCTCGACGGCGATCTCGCGGCCGCCGAAACCACGCTGGCCGGGCTGCGCGAGAGGCTCCGCCAGACGGAGCACCGGCTGACCGAGGAGCTCCGCGGCCTCGCCGAGGATCCGCGCGAGGCCATCGCCAGCCTCGACGCCGGGACACCGCTCCTGATGATGCCGCTCCGGATCGAGACCCGCTTCATCCATGCGGAACTGTGGGTACGGATATATCCGGACCAGTGGGCGGTCGACGGGTTCGAGGAGCGGCTCAGCGACAGCGAAGTGCTCAACGCCACCCGGTTCTGGGCCTCGATCTTCCGGGCCGGGGGCGATGAGGGCCTGCGCCGCGCTGCGTGGCGGACCCTGGTCGCCTCCAGCGGCAGCGGCCGCGCGGGCTGGATCATCGAACGGTTCGCCCCGCTGGACCCGTCCGCCGAGCCGGTCCGGGCTTCGGCCGACGAGGTGATCCTGGTGGTCGCCGGCGACCTGGCGCTGACCGCGTCGGAGCGCGCCGCCGCCGCGCGGTACTGGGAGCAGGTGTGGCGCGCGGACGGCGACCCGGACGGCGCGTTCGCGGCCGAGCTGAGCGCCTCGGTGGGCAAGGCCAGGGCCGGGGCCGTGCTCGGTGAGCCGCCGCACGCGTTCGGCGAGCGGCCTGAGGGCATGGACCCGGAGCAGGCGCAGGTCACCGTCGCGTTCTGCGAACTGCCGTCGCCCGCCGACACCAAGCCGTCGGCCTGGACCCAGGCGGCACGAGCCGGGCTGCTGCCGGACCGGATCGTCATGGTCGGCCGGAACTCCGGGCGGACGGTGCTGGAGTTCGCCGGCAACCCGATCCCGCCGTCGCTGGCGGTCGGCCCCGATCCGGCGGCCGGGCCCGGTGACCAGTTCCGGATCGAGAACGGCGAGCTGGTGGTGCCCGACGACCTGCGCTGGATGGTCGACTTCGACGCGGCGGTCGACGTCGGCATGGCGATGCGGGTGCCGCTGGGTCCTGGCCTGGAGAACGGGTTCGACCGGCTCTTCGCGGTCGGCATCCGGGCGGGCGCGACCCCCGGCGAGGATCAGGCGAACCTGGAGCGACTGCTCACCCATCACCATCGCAGCCGGTTGGGGATGTCGATCCCGGCCCAGGGCACGCCGACCAACAACACCGAGGGCGTGCCTTCCGGGTTCAGCCGTCTCGACGACCCCGACCTCAGCTATGACGGCCATCTCGGCACCGGTACGCCGCTGGTGGACGAGCCGCGCTGGGCGGCCAAACAGGACGGCCAGTGGCTGGCCGAGTGCCTCGGCGTCGACCCCGCCGTGTTCGCCGCGGTCGCCGGGGCCGCCCACACCGACCAGGCCGAGGCGTACGCGATGAACACCGCGCTCTGGCCTGCCACCTGGGGCTACTTCCTTGAGTCGATGATGCATCCGCTGCTCGGCGACGACGACGTGGCGCGCACCCGGGAC
Source organism: Nonomuraea sp. NPDC050451 (assembly GCF_044458585.1). NCBI lineage: Bacteria > Bacillati > Actinomycetota > Actinomycetes > Streptosporangiales > Streptosporangiaceae > Nonomuraea > Nonomuraea sp. NPDC050451. The sequence continues at coordinate 13,974 of NZ_JBITHZ010000054.1, read as the reverse complement.
TTCTTCCTCGGCTACGTCAGCGGCCGTGGCCGGGTGCCAGCGCTACGCCTGGGCCGCCAGCCGTACGGCATCCTGCCCGCCACCGCGTACGGGCGGCTGCGGTTCGGCACCGGCGACCCGGCGAAGCCGCAGGACCTGCCAATGCTGACCGCGCTCGGGAAGCTGCTCGGCGTGGTCACCGACGACCTGGCCAAGCTCACCGAGACGGTGCCGCACGCGTACGCTCCCGGCGACCCGCACCAGACGCTGCTGGACATCGTGGCGCTCCACCCGGCCTCGGTGGAGTTCCACCAGCGCTACGCGGAGTCGATCGCCGACCTGTTCAACCGGTTCCGCTTCGACAACCTCGGCCGGGAGTTCTTCGACGCCTGGACCGCGCTCGGCCACCTCGTCACCGGCCGCCAGTTGCTGGCCCGGCTGGGGTACGCCGGCAACGACACCCCGGACCTCCTGGGCAAGCTCTTCCACACCGCGCAGCACCGGCTGAAGGGGCCGATCGTCGACGACCGTCCGCTGTCGGAGGAGGCGACGGTCCGCGCGTACTGCGACGACGGGCGGGACTACCTGCTGTGGCTGGCGGACGCGGGCTGCTCCTCGCTTGAGGACGTGCGTCAGGAAATCGGGTTCAGCGGCGACCGCGAACCGACCGCCCTGCTCTACATCCTGCTCCGGCACGCCGTCCTGCTCTCCTGGTGGGACGCGGCCGTCCGGCTCCGGCTGGAGGCCGGGCTGATCTCCCCCGCCGGGCTGCTTGCGGCCCGGCGGGAACCGCCGTTCGTGCACGTGGCCGACGCCCGGAGCACCGAGAGCCGGTGGAACGCCTTGTACGACCGGGCGCCGGACATCACCGGCGACCCGTTCCGCCCGCTGCACGAGATCATCCCCGCGCTGCTCGACAAACCGGCCGCCGGCCACCTCCGCGCGGTCACCGACGCGATCAAGGCCATGTGCGGCCTGCCGACGGCCCGGCTCGAACGGCTCCTGGCCGAGCACCTCGACTGTGCCAGTCACCGGGTGGACGCCTGGCGGCTCGGACTGGTGACCCGCCGGTTGCTCGACATGCGCGGACTCTCCCCCGAGGACGGCATCGACGGCACGCGTCCGGAGCCGCGGCGCGGCATTCACGTCGGCGCCTACGGGTGGCTGCACGACGTACGCCCGGAACACCGGGATCTCGAACCGGTGGAGCTGCCCGACGAGCTCAAGCCCGCGTTCGACAACGGGCCGACGCCGGTGCGGGACGGCGCCAACGGCGGGTTCGTCCACGCGCCGTCGCTGAACCACGCCGCGACGGCGGCGATCCTGCGGAGCGGCTACGTGGCCAACGCCACCCCCGACCACCCTGGCACGATGGCGGTCAACCTCAGTTCCGGGCGCATGCGGCTGGCCACGTCGGTGCTCCAGGGCCTGCGCAACGGGCAGCCGCTGGGCGGCCTGCTCGGCTACCGGTTCGAGCGCGGACTCCACGACCGGCACGGGCTGGCGGAGGTGGACGCGTTCATCCACCCGCTCCGGCTGGCCTTCCCGCTGGCCGGTGACCGGGACGGCCGGATCTGCGTCGACGGCCTGGAGCTGGTCCGGCACGTACGCGAGTCGGGCGAGTCCTCCTACCCGTTCGGGCGTACCGACCTACCTGACCCATCTGCGGCGGAGCGGCAGGCCATCGACCTGGAGGTGGAGCGGCTGCTGGACGTGCACGACGCGCTCGGCGACCTGGTGCTGGCCGAAGGCGTGCACCAGGCGGTGCTCGGCAACACCGAGCGGACGGCGTCCACGCTGGACGCCATCGGCCGTGGTGGGTTCCCGCCCGAGCCGGCCGTGCTGGAGACCCCGGGGCAGGGCTTCACGCTGACCCACCGGGTGGCGGTGCACCTGCGCGCCGGGCTGGACCATCACGCGTCCCCGGTGGCGGGGATCGCGATGACGCCGCGGGCGATGGCGGAGCCGGGAGTCAACGAGCTGGCCGCGGCGATGCTGCCGCCGCCCGCCGATGTCGTGGTCCTGGTCCGCTGGACCGGCCCTGACGGCACCGGCCAGGAGCTGCTGGTCAGCCAGGCGGAGCTGGGACTCCAGCCGATCGACCTGCTCTACCTGGTCCGTCTGGAGTCGGAGGCCGCGCTCGGCGAACTGGACGAACGGATCCTGCGGCACGTGGCCGCTAAGGCGGGGCTGCGGCCCGACGTGGCGCCGGTCGTGCACTTCACCGAGCGGGTGCCGGGGAAGGCGACATTCTTCGAGATCGCCCCGCTGGTCGGCCACCTGCGCACGGTGGTGACCACAAGCCGCCCCCTGCGGGCCACCGACGTGCTCCGCGCCGGCGAAGCACGGGCCACCGCGGACGCGCACGTGCACGCGGACCAGGCCCGCGTCGCGGACGTGGCGACGTTACTCGACGCCCATCTCACCGATCTGCGGGACCTCCGCGCCAGGATCGCCGCGGCGGCGGAGGGTTCGCTCGACGAGCTGGTGGACCAGGCAAGTGCGGCACTGATCGAATCCGGCCGGTTCGGTCTGCCGAGCGGAGGGGCAGCACGGCTCGCCGCGACCCGGGCCATCCTCTTCGGCGACCTCCTGGCGGCCGTGGCGGCATTGACCGCACGCTGGCGGGCCCGGCTGGCCCGCGCCGACACCGCGCTGGCCCACGACAACGCGCTGCCGCCGCCGGCCACCGACGCCGAGCGCGTCGCCGTGCTGCTCCGCGCCGACCGCGAGCTCCGCGCCACGCCGACCAGGCCGGTGCCCACCGAGGCTGGGCCGTTCCGCACGGCGATCGAGACACAGCGGTCCGCCTTCGCCGCCCGGCTCGCCGAGTTCGAGGCGGTGGCCGGCTCCGCGACCGGTCTCACCGACGCGATGACCAAGGTCGCCGCGCTGCTGCCGGTGGACGAGTTCGACACCGAGCCGCTCACGTTCGGCGAGTACGAGGAACGGGCAGCCGCCCTCTGCCGGGAGGCGTTCCAGGCGCTCAGCTCCATGATCACGGAAGTGGAGGACAGAAGCGAGGTCGCGGCGGGCCACCTAGGCCGGCCGGACGTGGAGGCGCTGACGTCGGCGGTAACCGCGCTGCTCGGCCCTGACGCGGTGTTCGTGCCGGAGTTCGACGTTCCTGAGGCGCTGGGCGCCGAGTGGGACGCGGCACTCCAGTGGAGCCGCTCGGGCGGACTGCTGGCCGGGCTGGTGTCCCGGCCGTTCCCGGTCGACGACTGGCTGCACAGCCTCGCCCGGGTACGCGGGCCGATGCGCTCCTGGGAGGAGGCCACCCTGCTGACGGGCGCGTTCGCCCGGCCGGAGCCGGAGCTGACGCCGGCCCAGTTCCCGCACGCCACCGAGCCCTGGCTAGCGCTCGAATGGCCCCCCGGCACCGCGGTCACCGGCGACCGGCTGCTCTACACCGCCCACTACCCGGCCGCGTTCGACCGGAAGGCACCACAGGCTGGACTGCTCCTGGACGAGTGGGTGGAGGTCGTGCCCGGTGACACGGCGACCACCGGCATCGTGTTCCACCACGACAGCCCGGACTCCGAGCCGCCGCAGGCGATGCTGCTCGTGGTGCCGCCCGACGCGGCCGGAGGCTGGCGCTGGGACGACCTCGTCGCCGCCCTGGACGACACCCTCGACCTGGCGCGGCAGCGGGCCCTGGAACCGGCCGCCATCGCAGAGACCGCGTACGCCTCCTTCCTGCCGGCCACCCTCACCGAGGCCACGGTGCGCGGCCTCGGCATCTCCGCCAACCTTGCGGTCAACAACGACCTGTACCGGATCATGCGAGACGACCATGCCTAATCCGATGTTGATCCGTAACCTCCGGGCCGAGCTCGCCGAGCGTCAGCGGTCCTCGGTGACGATCTGGAACCGGGTCGAGGGCCGCCCGCGCTCGCCCGACTTCGACCGGGCGCTTCGCGCCGAGATCCGCGACGCGCTCTGGATGCTGACCCGCCAGTGGCAGATGGGCGAGTTCCACGGTGACGACGCCGGGTCGCCAGTGCTGGCCAAGGTCCAGGTGGCGCAGGCCCCACCGGCGACCTTCCAGGCCCGTGACGGGGCCCCGGCCGCCTACGACGGCAGCCGTCCGCTGGAGGCGCTGGTCGAACGCCGGGCGCTGGACCACCTCACCACGGGCGCCCTCGACCTGCGGATGATGCTCGGCCGCCGCTTCCTCAAGCGCGTCCCGCCGGTCTACCGGCAGGCCTTCATCGCACGGTACGCCTTCGCCGCCCCCGACCCCGCCGACGAGGCCGACACCGAACGCGTCGCCCACCTGGAGGTGTACGCGCTGCTCCAGTCGCTGGCCGGCCGGGCGATGGACGGCTACCTTCTCTACCGGCATCTGACCGCGAGCCCGTCGAACACCCCGCTGACCGGCATCCCGGTGGCGGAGGCCGACAAGCCGGCCATCGTTGAGGCCGGAGTGGAGCTGGTCGGCTGGTTCGAGGCGATGTTCGAGCGGCCGGACTGGCGGCCGGCGTGGGACCCGGCCCACTTGGAGCACCGTTTCGCCGTCACCGCGAACGTCTCGGACGGCGCCAAGCGCCTGGTCGCCGAGGAGTACCCGGGCGGACGGCTGGACTGGACGGCGTTCTCCGTCGACTCGGCGGGCGCACGCGGCTCCGGCCCGCTCGCCGAACCGTCGACCACGATCCCGACGGCGACCAGGTTCAACGGGATGCCGGACAAACGCTGGTGGGCGTTCGAAGACGGGCGCACCAACCTCGGCGACGTCGGTGTGGACACCACCGACCTGACCCGCCTGCTCTTCATGGAGTTCGCGCTCGCCTACGGCAACGACTGGTTCACGATCCCGTACGAGCTGCCGGTCGGCACCCTGGCCACGGTGGCCGGGCTGGCCGTGACCAACGTGTTCGGGGAGCGGCTCTGGATCGAACCGGCGGGCCGGGGCGAGGACGAGGACTGGCAGCGCTGGTCGATGTTCACGCTGGACGTCGCCGGAACCGGCCGCGAACCGGCCGACCTGTCGCTGTTCCTGCCGCCAGTCCTGCCGCAGTCGATCGGCGGGCCGCCGCTGGAGGACGTCGTCTTCATGCGCGACGAGGTGGCCAACCTCGTCTGGGCGGTCGAGCGGGTAGTGCCGCTCGCCTCAGGGACGGGCAAGCGGGGGTCAGAGGCGGCCGAGGAGACCCTGGCCCACCGGCGGCTGCTCGCGGGCCTGCCGCCGGACGCCCCGGTCACCGGCGACGCCGCCGCGCCGATCTCCTACCGGGCGATGACCACGGTGCCGGAGAACTGGATCCCCTTCGTCGTCATGCACGTGCCGGGCGACGTGCGGGAGACGCAGCTTCAGCGGGGCGCGATGGTGCGCACGATGGAGGGCGTGCCGCCCGGCGCCCGGATCCGGCCCCGGACCACGCTGCTGCGGACCGGGCTCGACCAGACGCCGGCGGAGCCGTACCACGTGTTCGAGGAGGAGGTACCGCGGGCCGGCACTCAGGTGTCGCTGGCTTACCAGCGCACCCGGTGGCGGGACGGCCGGGTGCTGCTTTGGCTCGCCGCGACCCGGACGACCGGTTCCGGCGAGGCGTCCAGCGGGCTGGCGTTCGACCAGCTCCTCCCCACCCCTCCGGCGTCCTAGTGTTGTGAGCTGGAGTTTTGCTGCAGGATCAGAGCGTCCGCTGCGACCATCATGAAGTGTTGTTGTCGCTTGTCTACCGGTTGATGAGGGGCTTGTTCGGCCTGCTGGCGGTGCTCGTGCGCTCTGATCTGTCCAAGGACATTGAGCTGCTGGTGCTTCGTCACGAAAACCAGGTACTCCGCCGTCAGGTGGGTGATCGGCCGCAGCAGGATCACACCGACCGGCTCTGGCTCACGGCATTGTCTCGGCTGGTACTCCGCCGCCAGTGGGCGGAAGTACTCCCGGTCACCCCAGCGACGATCCTGCGCCGGCACCGCAACCTCGTACCGCGTAAATGGACCTTCACCGACAAACGGCGCCAAGGACGGCCCCGCACCCGCCAACCGGCCAAGGCACTGATTGTTCGGATGACCCGGGAGAACCCAACATGGGGGCACCGAAGAATCCAAGGCGAGTTGGCTCGCCTGGGCCAGGCGATCACGGCCTACACGGTGTGGGAGATCCTCCATGCTGCCGGTATCGATCCGGCGCCCCGCCGAGCCGGACCGACCTGGCCGCAGTTCCTGACCGCCCAAGCCCACGCGATCACCGCCTGCGACTTCCTCATGGTCGAAACCATACTGCTCAAACGGCTGTATACGCTGATCTTCATCGAGCACGGCACCCGTCGACTGCACCTGGCCGGAGTAACCGCACACCCGAGCGGAGCATGGATCGTGCAGCAAGCCCGCAACCTGGCCATGGACCTGGGTGACCGCATCGCCAGCCTGCGATTCTTGATCCACGATCGAGACCCGCTCTTCACCGCAGCATTCCGGGATGTCTTCACAGCCGAAGGGCTGCGGGACATCACCACGCTGCCGCGGACACCCAGGATGAACGCCATCTGCGAGCGCGCCATCGGCACCCTGCGCCGCGAACGCCTCGACCGGGTCCTGATCCTCAACGAACGTCACCTGGCCCGCCTGCTTCAGGAGTATCTGATCCACTACAACGGGCACTGGCCGCACCAGTCCCGGCACCAACGTCCCCCGAACACGGGAACGCAGCCCGCCCGGGACATGACCGATCTCCTCGACCTGCGCTCCATCCGCCGAAAACCCGTCGTCGCAAGCACAATCAGCGAATACCACCACGTCGCTTAACCACAGCTCAGGGCGCGTAACTCAATATTCGAGCGGAACACGATCTCGCTCTGCCAGGCCTCGACGGTCGCGGCGAGCGTCACGAACTCGGGCAGGTAGGCGTGGTCGGCGCACCAGGCGTAGAAGGCGGTGGCTGATCTGCGAGCAGGCAGGGTGGGTGCGGGCCAAGGCGAGCAGATCGCGCAGTTTCACCTTGGCGTGCCAGCCGGCCTGGTCAGATCCCGTTCCAGGACGGTGCGCTGCTGATCGGTGAGCTCTTCGGCGGCCGAGCGCAGCAGCCTGCGACGATCGTATTCGGGATCGCCCTTGCGGCCCCGGCGCCCGCGCATCTCCAGGTCAGCCGCCTGCGCAGCTCGGCGAGCTTGGCATCGGCCAGCTGCACCACGTGGAAATAATCGACGACGATCCTCGCGTGTGGCAGCGCAGCGCGGATCGCCGAGCGGAATATGGCACACATGTCGATGGCCACATGAGTGATGGCGCCACACCAGGTGGCGGGCTGGGCCGTCAGCCAGGCGGCCACCACGGTCGAGACGCGGCCCTCAACCTGGCCCAGCAGCCCCCGGCCGCCGGTCAGGTCGGTGAAGCCGACCTGCCACCGGTCGACGACCTGCCGATATTTCCGGTGTCGGGATTCTGCTCCCAGCGAGGCCGCCACGGCGGATCTTGCCACCCATCCGCCTCCACGGTCTCCGCCACGGCGCCGCCTCGCTGATGCCGGCCGCCGGGGTAGAGATGAAGGTCGTGCAGGAGACGCTGGGGCACACCTCCAGTTCCTTCACCGCCGACACCTACACCTCGGTCTTCCCCGAGGTGGCGATGGCAGCCGCGGAGAAGACCGCAACCTCGCTGCTCGCCGAGGAGGAGAAACCGGAGGAACCGGAGGAACCGGGAGAGGTGATCCCGCTGCGGGCCTGACCCGCTACATCAGGAGACCGGCCCAGTGATCGCCGCGCTTGCACGGCGAGACGGGGCCGTTTCCTTTGCCAAAGTAGTCCCCAGAAGGCCGATGTCGATCATGGCGTGTGCGGGGGTTGGCGCGCGCGAGCACGCACGGAGCACGCAAGCACTAGACGAAAATTCTAGAACGCATCCGATTCCACAAAACCGCAGGTCAGAACATGATCAAAGCGCACCCCTGCAGGATTCGAACCTGCGACCGTCGGATTAGGCAGTCGAAGTCCCAGAACTCGTGCGCGAGCCCTACCGAAGTTTGAGACAAGGCATTCTGTACATGTTCAGCAAATCATTGGCAACGCGCTGCTTTCGATCAATCAAGTATTGGCCGCCAACGCGATCGAACGTAAAGACTAGATCAAGCTTCGCCTCGACTCGTCTCGAAAGCGCAGACATCGGAGTTGCGAGCACTGCGGCCATCGGATTAGAAGCAAGATCTTTTAATGCCGCCCTGTGCCTTTGGGTGCTGGTTCGTGCCGCCTCAGCGCGTTTTGCCTGTCAGGCAGTGCCGGATCCTGACAACGCGTGACGGAGCGTACGAGCACGCACCGAGCACGGCGGCATTCCTCACCCCCAGGGACCCGAACGACCATAATGGATACTCGCTCAGTCCTTGAACCACATCACGCGGAAAGCGCAAGGGCCCGCCCTATTCGATGCGGCGCAGGTCCATGCTGTTGGATCCGTCCCACCGGTTGTTCGTGGCTGCCCGGCGGGATCGCTCTGCCAGTTCGCCGGTCAGGCCGGTGCGCTCGATGCACCATTCGACCCACTGCGGCAGCAGATCGAGTGCGGCCTCGGCGTACTTCTCGATGTAACCGTCCGCGATGAGGATCACGGCGTGCTCGATCCGGTGCGGGGAGCAGGCGTAATAGCCGGGCCCGGACAACTGGGACCAATTGTCGGCGAGCGTGGCGACATCTTCCCGTTCGGGGCTGCGGTCATCTCGATCGCGTAGCCGGGCGGTGAAGTCGTCGATGATCGGGTTCAGGTCCTGCTGAGGCTTGGGCTCGGGAGCGACGGTGAACGACTCGCAGAGCGCGCGGGCGCGCTGGCGCAGGCGGAAATGCTCGGCGATGAGTTGTCGCGACTCACTGCCGAGCAGCAGGGCACCCACGAGGTCGGAACGGCACAGCGGATCCAGCAGGTCGCGGGCTGTGGCCTGGTCGCACGGAGCCGGTTGGGCGAAGGCGGGTGCCGCGTGCGTCCCGACTGCGGCTCGCCACTCAGTCAACGCTTCCTGCGGTGAGGCGAAGACGCCGGCATGCACGGCCCGGTCTCCGGTGCAACGGTCGATGTCCCAGCAGTACCAGTGCGGGTCTTGCTCGCCCCAGGTGAAGGGAGCCAGGAGCGCGTACCGCGAGCCGTACGCGTCAGCCAGCAGCAGTGGCTCCCCGGCAGGAGCGGCCCGGAGAACCTCGCTCGGCCACCCGGGAGCGATGCCAGCCTCGGTCAAGGCCGCCGTGGTGTCCTCGATGGCTTCTCGAACGGCGAGGTCGGGGTCGCGGCGCAGCATCTGCCCGCTGGACGACGGGGTCATCGCGGCCAGCCCGTGCAGCAACTGCCACAGGTCATCCACCTGCCCGCCGGTACGCGCGCCGATTTGGATCTTGTCGCGGACGAGATCGGCCAGAGCGGCCAAGTACTGGTCCCAGTGGAAACCCATGGTCTCGGTCTGAGTACGTGTCCACAACTCCTCGCCGACCAGGTCGACGACGGCGTTCTCCAGCCGCAGAGGCGAGTGGGCGGGCAGGTCGGCGAGGCGCTCGATGATCGCATTCTGAGAGTCCGGCCACCATTCATCCCCAGCGGTCCCCAGCAGCAACTCAACCAGCCCGGAACGAGGATCGGGTGCGGGCTGGCGGGCGGCCATTTGCAGCGCGCGCCGAGCAGGATGACCGCTGACCCCCCGCGTGGGGCTTGCCTTCGCTTTGCGCTTCTTCGCCACGACACCCGATCCTACGGGTGTTCATGAGCCAGGAGGGCTCGTTCGCGCGGCGCGGGCGGCTGAGGCCGAACGCCGCGCCATACTCTGAACGCTATGGAAGAGGAGTTGCGAGCGTTCACCGAGTGGGTGGGCGAAGGCCGAAAGCTGACCCAGACGGGGAAGCTGACGCTGTCGGACGCGCGAACGCTGGTGGCGCTGTTGAAGACCGGCGACGAGATCGACCCGAAGATCGGCGACCGGGTGTTCCGGACGAAGAGCAGCACCGAACTGCCCGAACTGAACCTGATCGTGGAATGGGCCAAAGCGACCGGGCTGGTCAGGGTGGTCAAGGGACGGCTGCTGCCAGTGAAGAAGGCGGCGCCACTGCTGAACGACCCGAAGCGGTTGCGGGAGGCGTCGTTCACGGCGTTGGGGAAGATGAGCCAGGCGCTCTTCCCCAAGAACTACTGGTACTCGTCCCTGGTCGGCGAGGAGTTCGCGCTCATCTGGCCGGCGCTGCAGCGTAGATTGTACGGCGGACCGGTGCCCGTCGCGAATCTGCGGGAGCTGGCCTGGCAGATCGCATCGCCGTACTACGAGATGCGCGACCCGCAAGCGCAACGGCGAATGACCGATCAGGACATCGATCGGCTGCTGACCGTCCTGGCTCGGCTGGGCGTGGTCGAGCTCACTGAGGAGACGGCGGCTCTGACCCCGGCAGCCGTGCACGCCGTACAGCGCACCCTGGGTGAAGCCGCACCGGGAGAGCCGATCTACCAGATCCGGGTGACGCTCCAGGAGAGCGCGGACCCGGTGATCTGGCGGCGGCTGCTCGTCTCCCCCGGGATCACCCTCGCCAGACTGCACGACATCCTGGTCACGGCGATGGGCTGGGAGAACAGCCACCTCCACCTGTTCACGGTGGGCGGCGTCCTGTACGGCCAGGCGTCACCCGAATGGGAGCTGGACGTCCGGGACGAGAAGAAGACCCGGTTGCAGGAGGTGCTCACACAGGCCGGGGCGGCCATGGAGTATGAGTACGACCTGGGCGACAGCTGGCGACATGACATCGTGCTGGAGGAGATCCTCACCGCGGAGGAAGGAGTCCGTTACCCGGTGCTGGTGGACGGGGCGGGCGCCTGCCCGCCAGAGGACGTCGGCGGCATCGGAGGCTACGAACACTTCCGACGGGCGCTGGCCGATCCCGGACACGACGAGCACGATGAATATGTCCATTGGGCCGGTCTGGACAGCGCGCAGGAATTCGACCCCGCCCGGTTCGCGCTTGAAGCCACCCGAAGGGCGTTGACGTCGGCCGGGTGATCCGTCTCCCCTTCTGCCGGCAGCCATGGGGGACGCCGCGGCGTTCAAGGCCGGCGACGCCATGGCCTCTGACGTCGGGAGGACACAAGCGGTAAATGGGTGACCTGCTTCCGATCATGACGGCTCGGCGGTGACAAGTCACTGGCGTTACGAGTCCCCAACGAGATCCAGCGCGCGCTCTTCGACGCGACGGATAGACAATGCGCCAAATGCCGCAGACCTCGGCAAGAGTCGCAACTTCTTCTCCTCTTGCCGCCAACCAACACATAGGCATTATTTGCTCTAATACAGCTCGTAACTGGATCTGCCCCATGTACACCTGCCGTCAACTCTTCGATGTGAGGATCTGGCTCTCCGGATATTGACGTGCTGACAGGCAGAGTTCACCGTCGGTGGCACCGGGCCGTGGCGGCCTGCCCACAGGCGAGGGATGGCCGCTTCACCCGCCATGAGGTTCACCAACCGCACGGAGAACCAACCATGACGGTGTACGTGGTCATCATCAACAGTCGCCGGCCCAATCTGCTGGCGCTCAGGCATATGAGTGACCGGATATCGGACAGCGTCCGGCCTCTTACCGAGATCGTGGCGCGCGCTGAAGATGAGTCGCCGAAGGTCGCGGTCCAGCGAGTACTGTCGGAGATCCACCGGAACCGCCTGCTGGACAAGAGCATCGACTTCGCACTGGATACCAGGCCCCTTGCCGACCGGTTTGGGCCCTCAGGAGCATATGAGGCACTCAGGCTCCTTGTCGCAGACCTCGGCGTCGGCTCTTTCCGTCCCGTCATCCATACGGATGAGGCGCCGGAGAACCTGGAGGAAGTGCGACGCGCCACGGAGAAACTGCACACTGGCGTGTGCCTCCGCGTACGGCGCCCCTTCGCCTTCAACCTGTCTGATTCGCGCGTACTCCTGGATCAGCTGGAAGCCGTGGGGGAAACGGCGGAGCGAACGGACCTAATGCTCGACTGCGGTTACTTCACCTCTGCCTCCGAAACTTGCACAGGCGTTGGAGGCCCTCTGCGCCACCTCCTCGACATCGCCTGGCAATCGGTGACGGTCGTAGGAGGGTCGTTTCCCTCCACCGAGGATCTGGTGAAGCCTGCCGTACCGGAGGTCAGGCGCATCCCACGGCGGGAGGCAGACCTCCGGTGCCGCATCAGCCGGCTGTGGAACGACGTCAGCTACGGGGATTACGGAGTCGACCATCCGGGCCCTCCCCCGGCAGACGACAAGTGGCCGCCCCCGAACCTGCGTTACACGGTCGGACGGCAATGGTCTCTGTACTACTGGCCGAAGGGAACAAGTCGCGGCAACAAGGGCTTCTTCGAGCTCTGCAAGAGGCTGGTCGGCTCCTCGGATTGGCCGACCTATGGTACGGGCTTCTCCTGGGGTGACGAGCAGATCGCGAGGGCGGCCTGTGAGGACGGCGGCCCTGGCGGGAGCACCGAGTGGAAGGCGTACTCCCTGTCTCACCACCTGGCTGCCGTCGTCGGCATGCTGCGCGAGGAGGCTTGCCGAGCGCGCTAAGCGCCGTCGGCACCGTAGCGGGCGTGGATGGCCTCAAGCCAGCTCACGGCCAGTGCCGCTAGATGCGTGACCTCGTCATAGATGCGCTGCGTCTGCGCGTCCTGCTCGGACGCGGACGCGGGTTCGTAGGCTTCGGCGGCGAGCTTGCCGAGTTGCGCCATCATCGCCACGACCCGGCTGCGGTCGAGCTCGTACAGGTCCGCACCGGCTGGGCGGGTGCGCAGGCGCTCCCGTTCGCGCAGGATGTCGTCGAAGGCGGCGCTGAGCCGCAACCGGGTGGCGTGTGCTCGCACCGCCTCGACGATGAACTCGGCGACCTGCCGGGGGTGGGCGGCGTCAGCGACTTCGAAGTACAGGGCGTACTGCTCCTCGTCGCCGGCCGTGACGTCCCAGGCGCCGTGTTCGTCCTTGTCCTGGTTTGATGGGCCGGGAACGACGGCCCAGGACGCCAGGTCGACAGTGCCGATCTGATCAGGAGTGGGAATCGGTGGCTGCATCGCGATCTTCCTTCTGCTCGGACTGGGAAGAGGACGCGTTGAGGGCGGCCTCCCATGGTGGCGGAGGCGGCACTTGATCGCCAGTCTTGTCGCTAGAGCGGAGGTCAGGGTTCCACCTGATGGCTCGGGACGACCAGGGGTGAGGGTCAGCGTGTGGTGGGCCCACCTCGTACGATGTGACGCCCCGTAATGAGCTGAGGGCGTACGCGTTCACGCTGCCGGAGGCGAACCAGCGCCAGAAGGCCGGACAGAGGCCCAACGTCCGCCAGCACCAGAACGCCCTAAAGCCTCCCAGCAGGCAGCCAACCGGTACGGAGAGCTGACCTGGCTCAACCTGAGTTCCCCGCACCCTAGACACTTGCCCTGAGGTCATCCCCTGATCGAGTGCGAGCCCTGGCTGGCGCGTCTGTCGTCGCCCACCGTGAGGGGTGGAGGTGGGACAGATGCCGAAGACTCGTGTGCAGGTCAGCAGGCGATGCGGCTGTGTGGATGCGGAAACGGGACGCCAACGAGAGGTGACGTGTCCGCGTCTGCCGGTAGATGACGATCACGGCAGCTGGTATTTCGCGGTCCAGGTACGCGGCCTGGACGGGCAGCGGCAGCGCGTCCGCCAGGGCGGTTACGCTGACCCTGAGGAAGCACAGGCGGCAGGCCGTGCCCTGGCCGCTGCCGACCACGACGGAGCAGGGGCCGGATGCACCATCGGGCAGTGGCTGGCACGCTGGCTGGCCACCAAGGACGCCCTGCGTCCGTCGACCCGGCAAGGCTACGCCACACACATCCGCCTCTACCTCATCCCGCAGTTGGGACGGATCCTGCTCCACCAACTCACCTCCCGCGACGTCAACGGACTGCTCGCGACGCTCACGTCCCGCCCCTCGCCGACCGGTCGCCGACTGTCGCCCGCTACCGCGGTGCGGATCCACGCCACCTTGCGGACCGCGCTGAACGCGGCGGTGCGTGCCCGGCTGATCCCGGTCAACCCGGCCAACGGAGCCGAACTCCCCC